>NZ_CP098361.1:495000-1095000 GCF_030388245.1 Paracoccus sp. TOH | reverse complement strand
CGGTATCGGGCAGGAACCAGGTCGCCCGGGCGCCGTTCTTCACGGCGGAAAGCGGGTTCAGCACCGAACCCTCGGCAATCGCCATGGCGCAGCCGCCCGCCACCGCCGTGCGGGCCGCCAGCAGCTTGGTCTTCATGCCGCCCTTGCTGACGCCCGAGATCGGATCGCCGCCCATGGCCTCGATCTGGGGGGTGATCTGTTCGACCACCGGCAGGTGGCGTGCCGAGGGGTCGGTCTTGGGATTGGCGGTGTAGAGCCCGTCCACGTCGGAAAGCAGCAGCAGCTGGTCGGCGCCACAGGTCACCGCGATCTGCGCCGCCAGCCGGTCATTGTCGCCGAAACGGATCTCGTCGGTGGCCACCGTGTCATTCTCGTTCACGATCGGCACCACGCCGAGACCCAGCAGCGTCTGCATGGTGGCGCGGCTGTTCAGGTAGCGGCGCCGGTCGGTGGTGTCATCCAGCGTCACCAGCAGCTGCGCGGTCTTGACGCCATGCGGCGCCAGCGCCTCCTCATAGGCGCGGGCCAGCCTGATCTGGCCGACGGCGGCGGCGGCCTGCGACTGCTCGACCCGCAGGGGGCCGGCGGGCAGGCCCAGCACCTGCCGCCCGAGCGCGATGGCGCCCGAGGAGACCAGCACCACATCCGTGCCCCGCGCCCGCGCCTGGGCCACGTCGTCGCAGAGCCCGCGCAGCCATTCGGCACGCAGCCCGGCGCCGTCCACCAGAAGCGCCGAGCCGATCTTGACCACCAGCCGCTGCGCGCGGCCGAGTTCAGGCGTCACGGCTGCCACGGCTTGTCTTCCCGATCCTCGGCCGGCTTGCGCGAGGGCGCGATGCGCGACCAGAGCGCGCGCAGCACCTCGGTCACGCCTTCGCGCGAGACGCCGGACATCAAGAGCACCGGGCCGCCGATCTCGGCCTCGAGCGCCGCCTGGCGCTCGGCCAGCGTCTCGGGGTCGAGCGCGTCGATCTTGTTCAGCGCCGTCACCCGCGGCTTGTCCGCCAGCGCCGGGGAATAGGCTTCCAGCTCGGTCAGGATGGTGCGGGCGTCCTGCGCCACGTCCTCGGCGGTGCCGTCGACCAGGTGCAAGAGCACGCGCGAGCGTTCGACATGGCCCAGGAACTGGTCGCCGAGTCCCCTGCCCTCGGACGCGCCCTCGATCAGGCCGGGAATGTCGGCCATGACGAATTCATGCCCGTCCACACCCACCACGCCCAGATTCGGGTGCAGCGTGGTGAAGGGATAGTCGGCGATCTTGGGCCGGGCGTTCGAGACCGCAGACAGGAAGGTGGATTTCCCGGCATTGGGCAGGCCGACCAGCCCGGCATCGGCGATCAGCTTCAGCCGCAGCCACAGCGTGCGCTCGACCCCCGGCTGGCCGGGATTGGCGTGGCGCGGCGCGCGGTTGGTCGAGGATTTGAAATGCAGGTTGCCGAAGCCGCCATTGCCGCCCCTGGCCAGCAGCACCCGCTGTCCGGGCGCGGTCAGATCGGCGATCGCGGTTTCCTGATCCTCCTCGAGGATCTCGGTGCCGACCGGGACGCGCAGCACGATGTCGTCGCCCGAGGCGCCGGTGCGCTGTGCGCCCATGCCGTGGCCGCCGGACCTGGCGAAGAAATGCTGTTGGAAGCGGAAGTCGATCAGCGTGTTCAGCCCATCCACCGCCTCGGCCCAGACATCGCCGCCGCGACCGCCATCACCGCCGTCCGGCCCGCCATATTCGATGAATTTCTCGCGGCGGAAGGACACGCAGCCTGCGCCCCCGCCGCCCGAGCGGACATAGACCTTGGCGAGATCGAGAAATTTCACGGGGCGGCATCCTTGCGGCGGAAATGAGGCAGGGGTGGGATACGCGCTTGGGCCATTCGGTTCAAGGGCACGCTGCCGGGACGGCGTGACTTTCCCTCGTGCCTCTGGCTAGATGGGCCGGCGACGAACCAGTGGAGACGCCATGCCGGTCCTGACCTATGCCACGCTTTTCACCGCCATCACCCTGGAGGTTGTCGGCACCACCTTCCTGCAACGCAGCGAACAGTTCACCCGGCTGGTGCCGACGCTGCTGATGGGGCTGTGCTACGCGGCTTCGTTCTATTTCCTGTCGCTGGCGCTCAGGGCCATGCCGCTGGGCATCGCCTATGCGATCTGGAGCGGGCTGGGGATCGTGCTGGTGTCGCTGATCGGGCTGTTCGTCTTCGGCCAGAGACTGGATTTCGCGGCCGTGGTCGGGCTGACCATGATCGTCGCGGGTGTCATCATCGTGAACCTGTTCTCGGGCAGCGTGACGCATTGAGCCCGATACGCCCTTAACATTCCGGCAATCGCGGTTAGATAATGTCGAAATGGAGGGCCGCGATGATCCGCTTCGACAATAGCTATGCCCGACTGCCGGAAGGTTTCTTCACCCGCACCCGACCGACGCCGGTGCGCGACCCGAAGCTGGTGGCGCTGAACCGGCCGCTGGCCGAGCGGCTGGGCCTGGATGCCGACTGGCTCGCCAGCCCCCAGGGCGTGGCGATGCTGGCCGGCAACGCCCTGCCCGAGGGGGCCGAGCCCATCGCCCAGGCCTATGCCGGCCACCAGTTCGGCGGCTTCGTGCCGCAGCTGGGCGACGGGCGCGCGGTGCTGCTGGGCGAGGTGGTGGCGCCGGACGGCACGCGTTTCGACATCCAGCTGAAGGGCGCCGGGCCGACGCCCTTCTCGCGCCGGGGCGACGGCCGGGCCTGGCTGGGACCGGTGCTGCGCGAATACCTGGTCAGCGAGTTCATGGCGGCCTTCGGCATCCCGACCACGCGGGCGCTGGCCGCCGTCACCACCGGCGAGACGGTGATCCGCGAGACGCTGCTGCCCGGCGCGGTGCTGACCCGCGTCGCCGCCAGCCATATCCGCGTCGGCACCTTCGAGTTCTACGCCGCCCGCGGCGACCGCGAGCGGCTGCAGCTGCTGACCGATCACGTCATCGCCCGGCACTATCCCGATGCCTCGGGGCCCGGAGAGCTGCTGCAGCGCGTGGTCGAGCGGCAGGCGGCGACCATCGCCGGCTGGATGGCACTCGGCTTCATCCATGGGGTGATGAACACCGACAACATGTCGATCTCGGGCGAGACCATCGACTATGGCCCCTGCGCCTTCATGGACGGCTACCGGCCCGACAAGGTGTTCAGCTCGATCGACGCCCACGGCCGCTATGCCTGGAACGAGCAGCCGAACATCGCCGTCTGGAACCTGGCGCAATTCGCCAGCTGCCTGGTGCCGCTGATGGGCAATGACGACGCGGCGGTGGCCGAGGCGACGCGCATCGTCCACAGCTTCCCGAACCTGTATCAGGCCGAATGGCTGAAACGCTTCGCCGCCAAGCTGGGCATTGCCGCGCCGCGCCCCGAGGACCGGGCGCTGATCGAGCGGCTGCTGACGCTGATGGCGGCCGAGGAGGCGGATTTCACCCGCACCTTCGCCGGGCTGGCGGATGGCAGCGCCCGCGGCGCATTCGCCGCGCCCGAGCAGTTCGACGCCTGGGCCGAGGGCTGGCAGGCGCGCATCCGCGACCTGCCCGATGCCGCGCAGGTCATGGCGCGCGCCAATCCGCGCCGCATTCCGCGCAACCACCGCATCGAGGAAGCCATCGCCGCCGGGCGCGAGGGCGATTACGCGCCCTTCCACGCGCTCGACGCGGCGCTGCGCGCGCCTTTCGAGGACCGGTCGGATTGGCAGCCCTATGCGCTGGCCCCCGCGCCAGACGAAATCGTCCGCCGCACCTTCTGCGGCACCTGAGCGGCAGCGAAAGGCCCCATGTCGAAAAACCCCGACCAACTGAGACTGGCCAGCTACAACCTGCACAAGTGCCGCGGCATGACCGGCCCGCATGCACCCGAACGCAATCTCTCCGTCATCGCCGAGCTGGGCGCCGACGTGATCGCCCTGCAAGAGGTCGATTTCCGCTTCGGCGCCCGACCCGAGGCGCTGCCGCGCAAGCTGATCGAAAAGACCACCGGCATGGTGCCCGCGCCGTTCGTCGGCACCGGCGAGAATTCGCTGGGCTGGCACGGCCAGACCATCCTGTTGCGGCCGGAACTGCGCGACAAGGCCGAGATCCGCCGCCTGCCGCTGCCGGGGATCGAGCCGCGCGGCGCGCTGGTGCTGCGCCTGCCCGGCCTGACGGTGGTGGCGGTGCATCTGGGGCTGATCCGCTCGTCGCGCCGCGCGCAGCTGTCGCGCATCATCGCCCAAGC
Source organism: Paracoccus sp. TOH (assembly GCF_030388245.1). NCBI lineage: Bacteria > Pseudomonadati > Pseudomonadota > Alphaproteobacteria > Rhodobacterales > Paracoccaceae > Paracoccus > Paracoccus sp. TOH. The sequence continues at coordinate 1,090,771 of NZ_CP098361.1, read as the reverse complement.
CCGGCGCATCGGCCACGACCGGCTGGCGCTGACCGGCGATTTCAACGAATGGCACGATTCGCGCGGGCTCGAGGCGCTGGAGGCGCTGCGCGTCGTCACCCCCGGCCCAAGCTGGCCCGCCCCCTTCCCGCGCCTGCGCTACGACCGCTTCGCCGTCTCGCGCAGCATCGAGGTGCTGGGTTGCGGCGTCCTCGACAACGACACCGCACGGCAGGCCTCGGACCATCTGCCGGTCTGGGCCGACCTGGCGGTCGATGCGCATGAGGAGGTGCCCTGCGGCTATCATCCGGCGCGCATCACCTCGCGCATTCCCGGCCAGGACGGGGTGGCCGGGGCAGAATGACGCTTTCCCGTCCGGCCCCCGTCGGCTAAACAGCGGCCAACACTCGTCAGGAAGAGGGACGCAGACATGACGGCCATCATCGACATTTTCGCGCGCGAGATTCTGGACAGCCGGGGCAATCCGACGGTCGAGGTCGATGTGACGCTGGAAGACGGCACCATGGGCCGGGCGGCGGTGCCCTCGGGCGCCTCGACCGGCGCGCATGAGGCGGTCGAGAAACGCGACGGCGACAAGGCGCGCTACCTGGGCAAGGGCGTGCTGGAAGCCGTCGCCGCCGTCAACGGCGAGATCGCCGAGAACCTGATCGGCGAGGACGCGACCGAACAGGTCGCCATCGACCGCATGATGATCGAGCTGGACGGCACCCCGAACAAGGGCCGGCTGGGCGCCAATGCCATCCTCGGCGTGTCGCTGGCGGTGGCCAAGGCCGCGGCCGAGGCCTGCTCGCAGCCGCTCTACCGCTATGTCGGCGGCGCCGGCGCCCGCGTGCTGCCGGTGCCGATGATGAACATCATCAACGGCGGCGAACATGCCGACAACCCGATCGACATCCAGGAATTCATGATCATGCCGGTGGCGGCGGAGAACATCCGCGAAGCCGTGCGCATGGGTTCGGAAGTATTCCACACGCTGAAGAAGGAACTCTCCGCCGCGGGCCTCGCCACCGGCGTCGGCGACGAGGGCGGCTTCGCGCCGAATCTCAGCTCGACCCGCGACGCGCTGGACTTCATCCTCAGGGCCATCGAGAAGGCCGGCTACCAGCCCGGCGACGACATCATGCTGGCGCTGGACTGCGCCTCGACCGAGTATTTCAAGGGCGGCAAATACGAGATGGCCGGCGAGGGCAAGTCGCTGAGCCCGGCCGAGAACGTCGCCTACCTGGAAGCGCTCTGCAACGACTACCCGATCCTGTCGATCGAGGACGGCTGCGCCGAGGACGACTGGGACGGCTGGAAACTGCTGACCGACACGCTGGGCGACCGGGTGCAGCTGGTGGGCGACGACCTCTTCGTGACCAACCCGGCCCGTCTGGCCGAGGGCATCGCCCGGGGCTGCGGCAACTCGCTCTTGGTCAAGGTGAACCAGATCGGCACCCTGACCGAGACGCTGGACGCGGTGCGCATGGCCGACCGGGCGCGCTATACCTCGGTGATGTCGCACCGCTCGGGCGAGACCGAGGACGCGACCATCGCCGATCTGGCCGTGGCGACCAATTGCGGCCAGATCAAGACCGGCTCGCTGGCGCGCTCGGACCGGCTGGCGAAATACAACCAGCTGATCCGCATCGAGGAAATGCTGGGCGCCACCGCCGAGTATGCCGGGCGGTCGATCCTGCGCGGCTGACTTCCGCGCCACCCGAATGACGCAGGGCGGCCCGGGGGGCCGCCCTTTTCATCTCCACCAGCGCTGCGTCAGCGCGAAACCGCCAAGCGCCAGGCGGCGGCGGAATTCCGAGGGCGCAACGCCGGCCAGCGCCTCGATCCCCCGCGGCGCCGCCTGCAAAACCGCCCGGATGCCGGCGCCCGGAAACAGCGCCGGCGCCAGCCGGCGCGGCATATGGCGGCGCTGCGCCTTGGCCTCGGCCAGCCGCGCGCCGGCCTGGTCAGCGATCCGCCCCAACGCCTCGGCCGACGGATCCCAAAGACCGAGCCCGAGCCCCTGCAGCGCCGGCAGCGCGGCCAGCCAATGCGCAAGCCCCACCCCCTCGGCCTGGGCGGCGATGACGCGCGCCGCGCCCGTGTTTCTCCGTTTGGAAAATACCCCGCGGGGGTCCGGGGGCGCGAAGCCCCCGGCGGTGCCCGCCAGGGCCTCGGCGGCAAACACGGTCAGCGGCACCGCCGTGTCCCGCACATAGGCAGCGACGGCATCCGGCCCGTCCAGCGGCTCGCGCGCCGCATCCCGGCGCCGCGCTTCCGCCAGCACGGCGAAAGCGGCGGCGCGCGGCCCCCAGGCCTCGGCCAGCGGCGTCAGCAACTCATGCGCTTGCGGCTTGCCGGCGCCGATATCCTCCAGCCGTTCGATCCACCATTGCAGGCGCATCTCGGCGATCAGCGGCTCGGCCGAGGCCAGCGGCGCCCGCGCCAGCTCAAGGTTCAGCGCATAAAGCGTCATGAGCTTCGGCCGGGCCCCGGCCGGCGCCAGCAGGCAGATGCCGAAACGGTCGGGATCATGCGCTCGCAGCGCCTCGGCGCAATCCTGCAGGCTCATGCCGGGGCCACCCGGTCGCGGATCAGCTTCCAGCGGATCGCGTCGACCAGCGCCTCGAAACTGGCATCGACGATATTGGGCGACACGCCGACCGTGGACCAGCGATGGCCCTGGCCGTCGGCGCTGTCGATGATGACCCGGGTCGCCGCCTCGGTGCCACCGCCGGTGATGCGGACGCGGAAATCCACCAGATGCATGTCGTCGATGGCCGCCTGATAGGGGCCCAGATCCTTGGCCAGCGCCCGCCACAGCGCGTTGACCGGGCCGCGGTCCTGACCCAGCTCGTCCATGCTTTCGCTGACCGAGAGCATGCGCTCGCCGCCGATCTGCACCACCACCACCGCCTCGGAAACCGAGATGCGTTTCCCCAGCGCGTTCCGGCGCCGCTCGACGGTGACACGGTAGCGCTCGACCGAGAAGTAATGCTGCATCCGACCCAGTTCGGCCAGCGCCAGCAGCTCGAAACTGGCTTGGGCGCCATCATAGGCATAGCCGGCATCCTCGCGCGCCTTGACCAGGTCGAGGATCCGCGCCAGCGCCGGATCGTCGCGGCCGACCTCGATCCCCGCCTCGCCCAGCCGGGCGCGCAGGTTCGATTGCCCGGCCTGGTTGGACATCGGGATGATGCGCTCGTTGCCCACCGTCGCCGGCTCGACATGTTCGTAGGTGGCGGGATTCTTCAGGATGGCGCTGGCATGCAGCCCGGCCTTGTGGGCAAAGGCGGATGTGCCGACATAGGGCGCGGCACGGCTGGGCGCGCGGTTCAGGATCTCGTCCAGCCGGCGCGAGATGCGGGTCAGCCCGGCCAGCCCCTCGGCCGAGACGCCGGTCTGCAGCACCGAACGATAGGGCGCCTTCAGCAACAGGGTGGGGATGATGCTGGTCAGGCTGGCATTGCCGCAACGCTCGCCCAGACCGTTCAGCGTGCCCTGCACCTGCCGCGCCCCGGCATCGACGGCGGCCAAGGTGCAGGCCACCGCATTGCCGGTGTCGTCATGGCAATGGATGCCCAGCCGCTCGCCCGGGATGCCACCGGCGATCACGGCGCGGGTCACCTGCCCCACCCGCTCGGGCAGGGTGCCGCCATTGGTGTCGCAAAGCACCAGCCAGCGCGCGCCCGCCTCCAGCGCCGCGCGCAGGCAGGCCAGCGCGTAATCGGGATCCTCGGCATGGCCGTCGAAGAAATGCTCGGCATCGAACAGCGCCTCGCGGCCCAAGCCGACCAGATGCGCGACCGAGGCGCGGATATTGTCGAGATTCTCCGCCAGCGAGATCCCCAGCGCCTCGCGGACATGGAAGGGATGCGTCTTGCCGACCAGGCAGACGGCGCGGGTGCCGGCATTCGTCACCGCCGCCAGCACGTCGTCGTTATCGGCCGAGCGGCCCGCGCGCTTGGTCATGCCAAAGGCGGTCATGGTGGCGCGGGTCGCGGGCGCCTGGGCGAAGAAATCGCTGTCGGTCGGATTGGCGCCGGGCCAGCCGCCCTCGATGTAATCCACGCCCAACTGGTCCAGCATCTGCGCGATCTCGGCCTTCTCGGCGGCGGAAAACTGCACGCCCTGGGTCTGCTGCCCGTCGCGGAGCGTGGTGTCGTAAAGGTAAAGGCGCTGGCGCGTCATCGGGGCGGCCCCTTCGGCTGGCTGATATGCGGTTATTCGGGCAGTTTCGCCGCGTCGAAATCCGGGCCGGGCAGAAGTTCGACCCCGGCCGGCCCCATGCGGACCTCGACCCCGGCGGAAACCAGGCATTGCTTGAGCGCATCGACGGCCGAGAAATCCTTGCGGGCCTTGGCCTCGGCCCGCAGCGCGTTCATGCGCTCGGCCCAAGGCGACAGGTCCGGGCCTGCGGCGATCCAGCCGCCCAGATCGTCGGTCAGCAGCCCCAGCATCCGGGCGCCGGCGAGCAGGCCGGGCGCATCGCCCTGCCCCGCCATCTCGTGCAGCGCCGCGATCGCCCCCGCGGTATTCAGGTCGTCGGCAAGCGCGGCCAGCACGGTGGGGGCCGGGCTTGGCGCGGGTTCGATGCCCGCGACAAGGCCGTGCCACTTGCGCAGCACCGCCTCGGCCTCGCGCGCCTTCTCGGTCGTCCAGTCCATCGGCTTGCGGTAATGCGTGGACAGCAGCACGAAGCGGATCACCTCGCCCGGGATGCCCTGATCCAGAAGATCGCGCACGGTGAAGAAATTGCCGAGCGACTTGGACATCTTCCGGCCTTCGACCTGCAGCATCTCGTTATGCAGCCAGATATTGGCGAAGCGCCCGTGCGGATGGGCGCAGCAGCTTTGCGCGATCTCGTTCTCGTGATGCGGGAATTGCAGGTCGATGCCGCCGGCATGGATGTCGAAGCTCTCGCCCAGAAGCTCGTAGGACATGGCCGAGCATTCGATATGCCAGCCCGGACGGCCGTGGCCCCAGGGGCTGTCCCAGCCGGGCAGCTCGTCGTCGGACGGCTTCCACAGCACGAAATCCATCGGGTCTTCCTTGAAGGGCGCCACCTCGACGCGGGCGCCGGCGATCATGTCATCGACGGAGCGGCCCGAGAGCTTGCCGTAATCGGCATAGCTGCGCACCCGGAACAGCACATGGCCGTCACGCGCATAGGCATGCCCGCCGGCGATCAGGGTCTCGATCATGGCGATCATCTCGGCGATATAGTCGGTGGCGCGCGGCTCATGATCGGGGCGCAGCGCCCCCAGCGCATCCATGTCGGCATGATACCAGCCGATGGTCTCATGCGTGCGCTCGCGGATCAGTTCCTCCAGCGAACCGGCGGCGCCGGCCTGCTTGCGGGCCAGGGCGGCGGCGTTGATCTTGTCATCCACGTCGGTGAAGTTGCGCACATAGGTGACGCGCTCCGCGCCGTGAAGATGGTGCAGCAGGCGCACCAGCACGTCGATCACCACCACCGGCCGGGCATTGCCCATATGCGCGCGGTCATAGACCGTCGGCCCGCACAGGTACAGCCGCAGGTTCTGCGGGTCGATGGGTCGGAAAACCTCTTTCCGCCGCGTCCTGGTATTCGTCAGCCTGATCTCGACCATGACTTCCCCTTTGCGGGCGTCAACTGGTCACCGTGAACCGCCCGCCTGAAATTTCAGCCGGTAATGATGCAGCGGATGGTGGCGGTTCTTGCCTTCATGCGCTCGCCATAACGCATTGTCTTGCCTATGCCAAGAGAGGCTGCAAAACTCGGGCCATGAGCCGCGAACTGGTCAACGAGATCTGCGCCGCGCAGCCCGGGGCCGAGTGGTCGGATCCCTGGGGCGGCGGCCATGATTGCTGGAAGATCGGCGGCAAGACCTTCGCGGTGACCGGCACGGCGGGCACGCATGTCTCGGTCAAGACCGACAGCGCCGAGACGGCCGAGTTCCTGTTCGAGACCGGCGTGGCCGAGCGCGCCGCCTATCTGCATCGCAGTTGGGTCGCCCTGCCGCTCGATTCGGCGCCCGACGAGCTGGCGCATCGCATCCGCCATTCCTATCGCCTGGTGCGCGGCAAGCTGCCCAGGAAGGTTCAGGCGGCGCTGCCGCCGCTCTGACGAAAATGGCCGGCCCCGGAAGGGCCGGCCAGCGGCAGGGGTCCGAGCGACTGGACCCCTGCCGTTCCCGTCAGATCCGGCTCAGGCCGGAACCTGCGAGGCGAGCTGCTGCAGCAGCGCGTCCATCTGCTTGCAAAGCGCGTCCTCGCTGGTGTTCTTCTCTTTCGCGGCATCGGCCAGGGTGCGCTCGACGCCCATGGCGGAAACCGTGCCTTCCTTGCCCTTCGCCTCGGCCGCATCGCCCTTGGCGGTGTCGCCGGCCGGGATCATCGCCAGCAGCTTGGTCTGGGTCTCGACCGCCTTGCCGTCGATATAGCCCTTTTCCTGGCAATAGCTCAGGACGCCCAGCTGGTTGCGCGCGCTTTCATAGGCGGCGCCGCTGTCCTGCGCGGCGGGGGCCGCGGCAGGGGCGGCCGCCGGTGCCTGGGCGGTGGCCGCGGGCGCACCCTCGGCCGGCGCCGCCGTCTCGGGGGCGGCGGCTTCCTGTGCGATGGCGCCGGCGCTCAGGCCGGCCACCGTCAGCGCGGACAGGATGGCGGTGCGGAATTTCGCGGAACGTGCGATCATGTCGATCTCCGTCTGTTGCATTGTGCGGGGACTGTGGCACGAGCGCCGCCGGGCCGCAAATCGGCTCGGCGGAATGTCGCGGCGGGTTTCGCGCCGATCAGCGGAAAAGCACCAGAGAGCCCGGGGACCAGCTCACATTCGCGCGGGTGCCGACATCCTGGACCTCGCGGCCGAAGACGTTGCGCATGGCGATGCGGACCGGGCGGGCCTTGCCGTCGAAACCGGCCGAGCCGTCCAGCCGCACGTCGTAATAGGTCATGTCGCCGTAATAGACGACCTCGTCCACCACGCCCTCGGCCACCCGGTTGCTGCCCTGCGCGCCGGGCGCCACCAGCGACACCGCCTCGGGCCGGAAGCCGACCGAAGGGCCGTCGTCGCCCGGATCGGCGCGGCTGACATTGGCCATGGGAATATCGACCCGGCCCAGGCCCGGCGCCTCGATCTGCACGGCGTCGCCCATCTCGCCCAGCACCCGGGCCGGCAGGAAGTTCATCACGCCGATGAAATTCGCCACCCGGCGGCTGGTCGGGCGGGCATAAAGCGCCTCGGGCCCGTCCATCTGGGCGATCTGGCCCTCGAACATCACCGCGATGCGGTCCGACATGACCAGCGCCTCCTCCTGGTCATGGGTGACCAGCACGAAGGTGATGCCGACCTGGCGCTGCAGCTTGATCAGCTCGACCTGCATCTGCTCGCGCATCTTGCGGTCCAGCGCCGAAAGCGGTTCGTCGAGCAGCAGCACCTTGGGCTTCAGGATCAGCGCCCGCGCCAGCGCCACCCGCTGGCGCTGGCCGCCCGACAGCGCATGGCTGGCGCGGTTGCCATAGCCTTTCAGGCCCACCATCTCCAGCGCCTCCTCGACCGCCGCGGCCTTCTCGGCGCGCGAGCGCGGGTCGCGGCGCAACCCGAAGCCGACATTCTCGGCCACGCTCAGATGCGGGAAGATGGCATAGGACTGGAACACCATGTTCGTCGGCCGCCGGTTCGCCGGCACGTCCTGCATGTCCTGCCCGTCGATCAGCACCGCGCCCGAGGAAATGTCCTCGAACCCGGCGATGGTGCGCAAGAGCGTGGTCTTGCCGCAGCCCGACGGCCCCAGCAGCGAAAAGAACTCGCCCGCCCGGATGCTCAGGTCGATGCCGCGCAGGGCGTGATAGTCGCCGTAATGCTTCTGCACCGCACGGATCTCGATCATCGGCTTCGCGCCGGCCATGGCGGCGCGATGGGCGGCGGTGCTTTTCGGGCCCGGGTTTTGGGTCGTCACAGGAAACCTCCGGTATCCTTGGCGCCGGTTTTCGCGATGCCGCGGCGGCGGAAATATTCGGCGATGGTCAGAAGCAGGATCGACAGGACCACCAGCACCGTCCCCAGCGCCATGATCATCGGGATCTGCTTGGGAAAGCGCAACTGGCTGAAGATATAGGTGGGCAGCGTCGGCTCGTTCCCGGCCAGGAAGAAGGCGATGATGAACTCGTCCAGACTGATGGTGAAGCTCATCAGCAGGGACGAGATGATGCCCGGCATGACCAGCGGCAGGATCACCAGCCGGAAGGCGCTCCAGCGGGTCTCGCCCAGGTCATAGGCCGCTTCTTCCAGCGAGCGGTCGAGCGAGTTGAAGGCGGTGGACAGGATCACCGTGGCATAGGGCATGCAGATCAGCGTATGGCCGACGATCACCGTCAGCACGCTGAGCGTGACCCCCAACGACAGGAGCACCACCAGAAGCGAGATCGAGACGATGATCTCGGGCAGCACCAGCGGCAGCATGATCAGCCCCATGATCGGGCCCTTGCCGGGAAATTCAAAGCGGGTCGAAGCGCGGGCGGCGAAAATGCCCAGGCAGGTGGCCAGGATCGAGGCGCTGACGGCGATGGTCAGCGAATTGGTCAGCGCCCGGCGCAGCGAGGCGTTGCCCCACATCTGCGCGAACCATTCGGTGGTGAACTCCTTCAGCGGGAAGGCGATAATGGTGCCCGAATTGAAGGCGAAGACCGGCAGAAGCAGGATCGGCGCGTAAAGGAACAGCAGATAGATGACCGCATAGACGCGAAGCCCGCCGCCCTTCATTGCCGCACCTTCAGGAAACGCCGGTTCATGGCGACGAAGATCAGGCTGAGCAGCGCGACGATCAGCATGGCGGTGACCGCCAAGGCCGAGCCCATCGGCCGGTTGTCCTGGTCGAGCATCTGGCTTTGGATCATGTTGGCGATCATCGGGATCTTGCCGCCGCCGATCAGCGCCGGGGTGACATAATCGCCGATGGTCGGGATGAAGACGATCAGCGCCGCCGCCACCACCCCGGGCATGGCCAGCGGCAGGGTGACGCGCCAGAAGGTCATCGCCCGGCTTTCGCCGAGGTCGCGCCCGGCTTCCAGAAGCGAGCGGTCGATCTTTTCCAGCGCGATGAAGATCGGCAGGATGGCGAAGGGCGCATAGGCATGGGCCAGCGTGATGACCATCGAGTTCACGTTATAAAGGATGAAGGTCAGCGGCTGCTCGATGATGCCCAGCGATTTCAGCCCCGAATTGATGACGCCGTTATAGCCCAGGATCACCTTCCACAGGAACACCCGGATCAGGTAGCTGGTCCAGAACGGAATGGTGATTAGGAACAGCCACATGGACTTCTTGCGCGGATCGACCGCAAAGGACAGGAAATAGGCCACCGGAAAGGCCAGCACCACCGTCACCAGCGTCACCAGCGCGGCGACCCCCAGCGAACGCAGCATGATCTTGTGAAAGATCGGATCGGACCAGACGGCGCGGTAATTCTCCAGCGTGAATTCGCGGATCACCGTCAGGTAGCCGTCCTTGAAGAAAGAATAGGCCAGGATGGTCAGCAGCGGCGCGGCCAGGATCAGCACCGCATAGGCCAGAGGCGGTGCAATCAGGGTCAGCCCCTGAGCCGCTTGCGATCGGTTGCCTGCCGCCATCCCTTGCCCTTGCCGTCTGAATCCGCCCGGTTTCCGCCCCGGTCAAGGCCGCAGGTTTCCACATCCGGCGCGCAAGGGAAAGGGCTTTCCTGCGCCCCGCCGCGCCGGTTCAGCCGGGCTGGAACCGCGCCGCCACCTCGCGCCGATGCGGGCTGGCGCGGTGCTCGACCAGATAGATGCCCTGCCAGGTGCCCAGCTCCATGCGGCCGGCAAAGACCGGGATCGACAGGCTGACCGGCAGCACCGCCGCCTTGAGATGCGCCGGCATGTCGTCCGGTCCCTCGGCGCGGTGGGTCAGATAGCGCATCGACGGATGATCGGCCGGCGGCGCGATCCGGTCGAGCCAGTTGAGCAGGTCGCGCTGCACGTCCGGATCGGCATTCTCCTGGATCAGCAGCGAGCAGGAGGTATGGCGCACGAACAGCGTCAGCACCCCGTCGCCGGCGCCGATGGCGCGCAGCCAGCCCGCGACCTCATGGCTGAAATCGTGGCAGGCCGGGCCGCGAGTCGGGATCACGAAACGGGTGGCGCTCATTCCGCCGCCTCGCCCGGTGCTTCCAGCGACTCGAAGCCGTCATGATCCAGCGCCAGCCGCTTCTGGGTGCGCGCGCCCAGTTCGCGCAGCATCTCGGCCTGGCGGATCACGTTGCCGGGGCCGCGGGTCAGCCGGTCCATGGCGGTGGCGTGGCTTTTCTGCGCCCGGTCCAGCGCCGTCCCGACTTCCTCGACGGCGCCGACGAAACCGTGCAGCTTGTCGTAAAGCTGGCCGGCACGGGCGGCGATGGCCATGGCGTTCGATTCGCGCCGCTCGACCGTCCAGATGTGATCGACGGTGCGCAGGGTCAGCATCAGGGTGGTCGGCGTCGCCAGCCCCACCCGGTTCTCCATCGCGTGCCGCGCCAGATCGGGATCGACGCGCAGCGCCTCGGAGAAGGCGCCCTCGACGGGGATGAACATCAGCACGTAATCGACCGAACCCTCGTCCAGCGCCTGGTAACCCTTGGCGGCCAGTCCGGCGACATGGGCGCGGACCGAGGCGACATGCCGGCGCAGCGCCGCGTCGCGGGTCGCCATGTCCTCGGCATTCACCGCCTCCTCATAGGCGTTCAGCGAGACCTTGCTGTCGATCACCAGAAGTTTCTTCTGCGGCATCTTCACGATCACGTCGGGCCGCCACAGCTTGCCGTCACCGTCGCGATGGCTGGCCTGCGTCTCGTAATGCGTGCCGGCGATCAGGCCGGAATCCTCCAGGATGCGTTCCAGGATCATCTCGCCCCAGGCGCCGCGCTTCTGGCTGTCGCCCTTCAGCGCCCGGGTCAGCGCCACCGCCTCGCGCGAGATGTCCTCGGAGCGCTTGTGCAGGTATTCGATCTGCTCGCGCAGCCGCGCACGTTCCTCGTCGGTGGTCTTGTTGCGGGCCTGCAGCTCGGTCTGGAAGCGATGCACCTGGTCGCGGAACGGGGTCAGCAGCGCCGAAAGCTGCTCGCCATGCGCCTTTTGCATCTCGCTGCCCTGGGATTTCAGCGTCTCGTTGGCCAGCAGCCGGAACTGGCCGCTCATCTCCTCGCGCAGCTCGCGCAGGGTGGCGATGTCGCGCTCGGCCGCCTCGCGGTCCTTCTGCGCCGCCAGCCGGGTCTCGGCCAGCTCGCGTTCCAGACGCGAGACCAGCTGGCGCTCGCGGTGCAGCGCATCCGCCAGGCCGTCGCGCTCCTCGACCAGTTCCTGAAGCCGCGCGCCGAGGGTCTCGTTGCGGGTTTCCAGCCGGCTCGCCGCCAGAAGCTGGGCGCGCAACTGCTCCGATTCGGCGGCAAGGCGGGCCTGCCATCCGGACTCGCGTTCCGCAGCGCCCGCGACGGCCGCCTCTGCCGAACGCCGCGTTCGGTGCAGGGCAACAAGGCACATGACCAGCACGGCCAGCACCGCGACCAGGATGATCTGAAGATTAGCCGAATCCGCCAGCCATGCCTGGATTTTTGCTGCTTCCCAGCCGGGCATTTCCGCCTCTCCGCTTTGTGCCTGCATTTTCGTGGCGCCGACTGTTCACCTTTTTCCCCCACAATGCAAGGGACGGCGCCCCTTTCATCCTGGTGGTCGCCACCCTAGCTTGCATCCGCAAACCGCAAAAGGAGATCGGGCATGGCCAAGACCGTTGCCGTCATGGTGGGATCGCTCCGCAAGGACTCGCTCAATCACAAGCTGATGCAGGCGCTGCAGAAACTGGCCGAAGGCCGGCTGGAATTCCACCTGCTGCATATCGGCGACCTGCCGCATTACAACGAGGAACTCTGGGCCGAGCCGCCGGTCCCGGTGCTGCGGCTCAAGGACCGGATCGAACATTCCGACGCGGTGCTGGCGATCACGCCGGAATACAACCGCAGCTATCCGGGCGTCATCAAGAACGCGCTGGACTGGGCGACCCGCCCCTATGGCGAGAATTCCTGGAAGGACAAGCCGGCCGCGGTCACCGGCACCTCGCCCGGCGCCATCGGCGCCGCCGTGGGGCAGATCCGGCTTAGGGCCGACATGCTGGGCATGGGCATGGTGGTGATGAGCGCGCCCGAGGCCTATGTGCAATGGAAGCCCGAAGCCTATGCCGCCAACGGCACCATCACCGACGAGACCACGGCGAAATTCCTGCAGGGCTTCGTCGACGCCTTCGCGGACTGGATCGAGACGCACGGCTGAGCCCGACGGGAAAAGGCCGCGCCCTGGGGCGCGGCCTTTTCGATTTCCTGCCCTTGCCGGTTTACTGATCCAGGAAGGAGCGCAGCTTGCGCGACCGGCTGGGATGCTTGAGCTTGCGCAGCGCCTTGGCCTCGATCTGGCGGATGCGCTCGCGGGTGACGCTGAACTGCTGACCGACTTCCTCCAGCGTATGGTCGGTGTTCATGCCGATGCCGAAGCGCATGCGCAGCACCCGCTCCTCGCGCGGGGTCAGCGACGCCAGCACGCGGGTGGTGGTTTCCTTGAGGTTTTCCTGAATGGCGCTGTCCAGCGGCAGCACGGCATTCTTGTCCTCGATGAAATCGCCGAGCTGGCTGTCCTCCTCGTCCCCGATCGGGGTTTCAAGGCTGATCGGCTCCTTGGCGATCTTCATCACCTTGCGGACCTTTTCCAGCGGCATCTGCAGCTTTTCGGCCAGTTCCTCGGGCGTCGGTTCGCGGCCGATCTCGTGCAGCATCTGGCGGCCGGTGCGCACCAGCTTGTTGATCGTCTCGATCATGTGCACCGGGATGCGGATGGTGCGGGCCTGATCGGCGATGGATCGCGTGATCGCCTGCCGGATCCACCAGGTCGCATAGGTCGAGAACTTGTAGCCGCGGCGATACTCGAACTTGTCCACGGCCTTCATCAGGCCGATATTGCCTTCCTGAATAAGATCAAGGAACTGCAGGCCCCGGTTCGTGTATTTCTTGGCAATCGAGATCACCAGCCGCAGGTTCGCCTCGACCATTTCCTTCTTGGCCTGGCGCGATTCCTTTTCGCCGCGCTGGACCTGGCTGACGATGCGGCGGAATTCCTCGATATCGACGCCGACATGCTGGCCGACCATGGCCATGTCGCCGCGCAGCTGCTCGACCTGAGTGCGCGAGCGGTCGAACAGCGCCTGCCAGCCGCGGCCCTTGTTCTCCATCATCCGCTCGACCCAGGTCGGGTCCAGTTCGCTGCCGCGATAGGCGTCGATGAATTCGCGGCGGTTGATGCGGGCGGCATCGGCCAGCTTGACCATGCCCGAGTCGATGGTGACGATCCGGCGGTTGATGCCATAGATCTGGTCGACCAGCGCCTCGATCCGGGCATTGTGCAGATGCAGTTCATTGACCAGCCCGACGATGCGCGAGCGCAGCACCTGATAGGCCGATTCCTGCGCGGCCGAGAAGGTGCCGTCCTCGTTCAGCGTTGCGGACATGCGGTTGTCCTGCATATGCGCCAGCTCTTCGTAGCCGCGGGCGATCGCTTCCAGCGTCTCCAGCACCTTGGGCTTCAGCGAGGCTTCCATCGCGGCCAGCGACAGGTTCTGGCCGTCATCCTCGTCCTCGTCATCCTCGCCCCGGCCCATCGGGTTGCCGTCGGCGTCCAGCTCCTCCTCCTCGCGCGCGGCATTGCCGGCGGCGGGACGCGGGCTGTCGGCGTCGACCACCTCTTCCTCTTCCTCGCCCTCCTCGTCCATCGAACGGCCGAAGGTGGTCTCAAGGTCGATGACGTCGCGCAGCAGGATCTCCTCGTCCAGCAGCTCCTGCCGCCAGAGGGTGATGGCCTTGAAGGTCAGCGGGCTTTCGCAGAGGCCCGCGATCATGGTGTTGCGGCCGGCCTCGATGCGCTTGGCGATGGCGATCTCGCCCTCGCGCGACAGCAGCTCGACCGAGCCCATCTCGCGCAGATACATGCGCACCGGGTCGTCGGTGCGGTCCAGCTTCTCGGTCTCGGCGGTGGCGACGGCGATTTCGCGCGAACCCGAACCCGAGCCGGTGGTGGCCAGCTCGCCGCCCTGCTCGGCCTCGTCGGCCTCCTCGTCGGTCTCGACCACGCGGATGTCCATCTCGGACAGCATCGACATCACGTCCTCGATCTGGTCCGAGCTGACCTGCTCGGGCGGCAGGACGGCATTGAGCTGGTCGTAGGTGATGAAGCCGCGCTCGCGCCCTTCGGCGATCATGCGCTTGACCGCGGCCTGCGACATGTCCAGCGAGTGATCGTCGTCCTTGGTGTCGGGCTTCTGGTCGTCGTCGTTGGCTGCCATGCTGGCTCCCTTGAAGCGGTGATTCGCGAATCGGCGAATCGGGATCGGCTATCGGCCGCTTCTATCCGAATCGCGGAGGGGATTCAAATCCGCGACCCGGCGCGGCCGGGGTGATTCGGCGCTGGCCTTCCCGCATCCGTCAGCGGCGCGGCTTGCGCCAGATCTCGTTCTTCAGCGCCGCGTCGAGAATGGCCCGATAGGCGTCGCTGTCCTCGCCCAGATCCGACAGGTCGGCCAGCGAGGGGTGGTCGGCCAGTTGCCGGGCGCGGGCGGATTGCGCCATGCGCCAGGTCAACCCCTCATCGGCCAGCCCCTCGATCTCGGCCTCGGCGCGGGCGATTTCCTCGCGCGCGGCGCGGCGCGCCTCGATCCGGTCCAGGGCATTGGCCAGGATTTCCGCGGCGGCATCGCCGTCATGCGGGCGCAGGATGGCCGGAGCCGCCCTCACATGGGGGTCGGCCAGGATGCTTTCAAGGGCGCGCTGGCCCGCCTGCGACTGCGTGCCCGAAAGCAGGTCGTGGATCAGCGCCGCGCGGTCGGCGTCATGCGGCTCCAGCCGCTCGAGGCGCGATTCCACCGGGGCGATCAGGCCGGGATGGGTGGCGCAGATCGCCAGCACCATGGCCTCGATCAAAAACTCGGCCTCATGCTCGTCCGCATCGGGCGCGGACAGGCGCGAGGCGCGGGTCGGCGCCGCCGGCGCGACGGGCTGGAAGCGCGGATTGCGGCCCTGGCCCTGCCAGCCCTCGCGCGGCGGGCGCGCCTGGGCCGGGTCGCGGCGGCGATTGCCGAACAGCTCCCATTTCAGGTTGCGCAGCACCGAATGGTAATGGTCGCGGGTATCCTTGTCGGGGATCTTTGCCACCGCCTCGCCAAGCGCCTTGTCCAGCGCCGCGCGGCGCTCGGGGCTGTCGAAGACCCGGCCGTCGGTCTCGCGCCGCCAGAGCAGGTCGACCAGCGGCCGCGCCTCCTCCAGCACCGCAGCCATGGCCGCGGCGCCGCGGGCGCGGATCAGGTCGTCGGGATCCTGGCCCTGCGGCAGGAAAGCGAAGCGCAGCGCCTGCCCCGGCCCGGTCATCGGCAGCGCCAGGTCGATCAGCCGCATCGCGGCACGCAGACCGGCATCGTCGCCGTCCAGCGCGATCACCGGCTCGGGCGAGATGCGCCACATCAGCCGCAACTGGTCCTCGGTGACGGCGGTGCCCAGCGGCGCCACCGCGCCCTCGAAGCCGGCGCGGACCAGGGCGATCACGTCCATATAGCCCTCGGCCACCACCAGCGGCCTGCCCTTGGCCACCGCCGCCCGCGCCGGGCCGACATTGTAGAGGTTGCGGCCCTTGTCGAAGAGCGGCGTTTCGGGAGAGTTCAGGTATTTCGCCCGCGCGTTCGGGTCCATCGCCCGGCCGCCGAAGGCGATGCAGCGCCCGCGCCCGTCGCGGATCGGGAAAATGATGCGGCCGCGGAAGCGGTCGAAGGCCGCGCCGCCGTTGTCGGGCTTGGCCGCCAGCCCGGACTCGACGATCAGCGCCTCGGCGATGCCCTTGGCGCGCAGGGCGTTGAACAGGCCCTGCCGCTGGTCGGGGGCGAAACCGATGCCGAAGCGTTCGCAGGCGGCCTCGTCCAGGCCGCGCTGCGCCAGATAGGCGCGCGCCTGCTCGGCCGCGGCCATGCCAAGCTGCATGCGGAACCAGCGCACCGCCTGTTCCATGACCTCGACCAGTTCCGTGCGCCGGTCGGCGCGCTGCACCTGGCGCGGGTCGCGTTCGGGCATCGGCAGCCCGGCCTCGGCGGCCAGCAGCTCGACCGCTTCGATGAACCCCAGCCCCTCGGCCTCGCGCAGAAAGGTCAGCGCGTCGCCCTTGGCATGGCAGCCGAAGCAGTAATAGAAGCCCTTCTGGTCATCGACATGAAACGAAGCTGTCTTTTCGCCGTGGAAGGGACAGGGCGCCCACCAGTCGCCCTTGGCCTGATTCGAACGGCGCAGATCCCAGACCACCTTGCGGCCGATCACGCGCGACAAAGGCACGCGGGCGCGGATCTCATCAAGGAATTGCGGCGGCAGGCTCATGCCATCCTATATCGGATCAGGACCGCCGGTTGAAAAGGGGATTCGCACCGACGGCGCCACGCACCAGATCCCAATAGACCGCGACCACGCGCTCCTGGTCCAGCCGCCCGCCCTCGCGGTACCAGTTGGTGACGCCGGTCAGCATGGCGATCAGCGCCATGGTGGCCAGCCGCGTATCGGGCACCGTCATCGAGCCCTCGGCCTCGCCGGCGATCAGGATCGCCTCCAGCGCGTCCTCGTAGCGGCGGCGCAGGCCGGCGATCTCGGCGCGGTTGTCCGGCGTCAGGTTGCGCAATTCCATATAGGACAGGAACACCGCTTCGGGCCGCTGCAGGCTGGTCTGGATGTGAAAGCGCAGGAAAGCCTCCAGCCGCTCCAGCGCCGGACGCGCCGGATCGTCGTGCCAGGCGGCCAGCAGCTCCTCCATATGCACCCGCAGCAGGTCGACCAGCAACGCCTGCTTGTCGGCGGTATAGGCATAGAGCGCGCCGACCTGCACGCCGACCTCGGCCGCGATCTGCCGCATCGAGACCGCCGCATAGCCGTGGCGCGCGAACAGCGTGCGCGCCGTGTCGCGGATCAGCGGTCCGGTGATCTCTGCCCGTGAGCCCTGGGTTCTTGCCATGCCGCCTTCTAGGAGGCGCCGCCGCGCAAGGAAAGAGCGCATCTTGCCCCCGGGGCTCGCCCCGCCCTATGGTCCGGCCGTGAAAGTTCAGGGGGACGGGATGAGCCTGGCGAAGATTTGCGGCGCGCTGGCGCTGGCGGCGCTGGCCGCATGCGGCGACGACACCAGCGACTATCCCGCGCTCATGCCCACCGACCGGCTGCTGGCGCCGCCCAGCCTGCCCGGCCATGCCGCGGATGCCGCCAACGACCCCGAGGCCGCCACGGCGGCGCTGGATGCGCGGGCGCAGGGTCTGGCGGGCCGCGCCGGATCGGGTCAGGTCGCCAACGATGCCGAGCTGCGCCGCCGGGCCGAGGCGCTGCGCGCCCGCGCCAGGGCGCTGTCCGAACGCCCGCTGGACGACTGCGCCCCGGACGATGCCGATTGCGCGCCCGAAGCCGCGCCGAACTGAGGAGACCCCAATGCCGGCCATCACCTGCATCGACGATCTGAAGACGCTCTATCGTCGGCGCGCGCCGCGCATGTTCTACGACTACGCGGAAAGCGGCAGCTATACCGAAAGCACCTTCCGCGAGAACTGCACGGATTTCCAGCGCATCAAGCTGCGCCAGCGGGTCGCGGTGGACATGACCGGCCGCACCACCAAAAGCACGATGATCGGCCAAGAGGTGGCCATGCCGGTGGCACTGGCCCCGGTCGGGATGACCGGCATGCAATGCGCCGACGGCGAGATCAAGGCGGCGCGGGCGGCGCGGGATTTCGGCGTGCCCTACACGCTGTCCACCATGTCGATCTGCTCGCTCGAGGATGTGGCCGAGGCGGTGCAGGCGCCGTTCTGGTTCCAGCTCTATGTGATGCGCGACCAGGAATTCCTCGAGGCGATCATCGAGCGGGCCCGGCGCGCCCGGTGCTCGGCACTGGTGCTGACGCTGGACCTGCAGATCCTCGGCCAGCGCCACAAGGATCTGAAGAACGGCCTGTCGGCGCCGCCGAAGCTGACGCTGCCGGTCCTGCTGGACCTGGCGACGAAATGGCGCTGGGGCATCGGGATGCTGCGGACCAAGCGCCGCTTCTTCGGCAATATCGTCGGCCATGCCAAGGGCGTGGGCGACACCTCGTCGCTGTCGAGCTGGACGGCCGAGCAGTTCGACCCGCAGCTCGATTGGGACAAGATCGCCCGCATCCGCGACCTCTGGGGCGGCAAGCTGATCCTGAAGGGCATCAACGACCCCGAGGACGCCCGCATGGCCGCCGGCTTCGGCGCCGATGCGATCATCGTCAGCAACCACGGCGGCCGGCAACTGGACGGCGCGGTCAGCGCGATCCGCATGCTACCCGAGATCGTGCAGGCGGTCGGCGACCAGGTCGAGATCCATCTCGACAGCGGCATCCGCTCGGGCCAGGACGTGCTGAAGGCGCTGGCGCTGGGGGCGCATGCCGCCCATATCGGCCGCGCCTATATCTACGGGCTCGGCGCCATGGGCGAGGCCGGAGTGACCCGGGCGCTGGAGATCATCCGCAACGAGCTGGACGTGACCATGGCGCTGTGCGGCGAACGCGACGTGACGGCGCTGGGGCGGCAGAACTTGCTGATCCCGCCGGATTTCCTGCAACCCTGGGCCTGAGCGGCGCCCGCCGCCACGCTCAGGCGCGGGGGCCGCGCTGCGCGTCGTAGCGATGTTTCGGCTTGCCGAAGCCGGGAATCGGCAGCCGCTGCAGCAGCAGCGCCGCCAGGGTCGGCAACCCGACCGCGAACAGCATCAGCTCGCCCAGATCCTGAAAGCCCAGCGAGCGCGCCAGATGCAGCGCCAGCACATGCATGAAATAGATCGAAGCCGAAATCGGGTCGAGCCGAAGCGGCGGCGCCGGCATGGCCGTGCCCAGGGTGGCGATGAACAGCGCCGGCGCCGCGACATAGGAACTGGCGGGAATGTCCAGCATCACCTGATCGCTGCGCCAGGCCTGGACCAGCCACGCCTCGGCCATCAACAGCCCCAGCCCGATGGCGGTCAGGGCCAGAACCAGCCAGCGCCCCGGAAGGCCCGGCATTCCCAGCCGCGCCACCCGCCGCCCGCAGAGATAGCCGATGGCGACGAAGGGAAAGCACATGAACAGGCCGTTCGAGAACTTCTTCACGCCGATATGCATGATCCCCGACAGGCTGACATATTGCAGCACCACGCCGATCAGCGCGCAGACCACCGCCGCCGCCATCAGGATACGATATTCATAGGCCGGCGCGATCCTGCGGGCAAAGCCGCGCAGCAACAGGATCACCGCCCCGGCGACCAGGATGCCGGCCATGAACCACAGGTGGAAATAGCCCCAGGCCAGGGTCTTGACCAGCGAGACCGGACCGTGCACCTCGTTCAGCCAGAAAGGCAGATAGACCGCCATCCAGAAACCGTAAAGCGCCGTCACCCGCCACAGCCACTTGCCGCCCTTGTCGCGGGCCACCGCCGAATAGAGGAAATAGCCGGCCACGATGCAGAAGGTCGGCACCATGGCCCGCATCAGCCCGTTCCCGACCATGTAGAGATAGGGCGTCATGTTGACCTGCAGCCAGTAGGTATGGCCAAAGGCAACCAGAACGGCCAGACCCAGCTTCAGATAGTCCAGTGAATGTATACGGTGCAACTCGCGAACCCCGGCACGACTTGAACTGCTTTGCTACCTCTCCGTGCTTCTGGCAAGGGTTTTTCGTGTCGCATGCTAGGCTTTTTCCACTTCACAACCGAATGACGTCGCGCTATAGGCCCGTCTTCGGCCATGCACCCTTGGAGGATGGCCGCAAACCACAACCAAAGGAATACCATCATGGCCAAAGAGATCCCGGATCTGGTGGCCGAGGCACGCGCGGGGACAGGCAAGGGGGCCGCCCGCCAAGCTCGCCGCGAAGGCAAGGTGCCCGGCATCGTTTATGGCGACGGCAAAGAGCCGCAGCCGATCCAAATCGAGTTCAACTCGCTGCTGACCAAGCTGCGCGCCGGCCGCTTCATGTCCACGCTGTGGAACCTGAAGGTCGAGGGCCAGGACGACGTGCGCGTCGTCTGCCGCGGCGTCCAGCGCGACGTGGTCAAGGATCTGCCGACGCATATCGACTTCATGCGCCTGCACCGCAACACCCGCGTGAACCTGTTCATCCACGTGAACTTCGAAAACCACGACGCCGCCCCCGGCCTCAAGCGCGGCGGCACGCTGGTCGTGGTGCGCCCCGAGGTCGAGCTGGTCGTGACCGCCTCGGACATCCCCGAGCAGATCACCGTGGACCTGACCGGCAAGCAGATCGGCGACACCATCCACATCGAGGACGTGGTGCTGCCGGCCGGCGTGAAGCCGACCATCGACCGCAATTTCGTCATCGCCAACATCGCCGCGCCCTCGGGCCTGCGCTCGGCCGATAACGAGGAGACTGCTGCCGAAGGCGAAGCCGCCGAGGCCTGATCGCGGGTCCAAGCAGCGAATCACGACGGGCGGCACCCTTGCGGGCGCCGCCCTTTCTCTTGCCTGAAGGCCCGGCGGTTGCTAGGACATCGCGCCTGACGCGAAGGGGAAACGCATGGAACCGATCCATATCATCGGCGCCGGCCTTGCCGGATCCGAGGCCGCCTGGCAGATCGCCCGCGCCGGCGTGCCGGTGGTGCTGCACGAGATGCGGCCCCAGGTCGCGACCTTCGCCCACCGCACCGGCGACTGCGCCGAGATGGTCTGCTCGAACAGCTTCCGCTCGGACGACGACCGCATGAACGCCGTCGGCCAACTGCATTGGGAGATGCGGGCGGCCGATGGGTTGATCATGGCCATGGCCGAGCGCCATCGCCTGCCCGCCGGCGGGGCGCTGGCCGTCGACCGCGACGCCTTCTCGCAGGCCGTGACCCAGGCGCTGCGCGACGAGCCGCTGGTCAGCTTCGCGCCGGGCGAGGTGACCGCGCTGCCCGCCGAGGGCCGCTGGATCGTCGCCACCGGCCCGCTGACCTCCGCGGCGCTCGGCCAGTCGATCCGCAGCCTGACCGGGGAAGGCTCGCTGGCCTTCTTCGACGCCATCGCCCCCATCGTCCATGCCGAAAGCATCGACATGTCGATCTGCTGGCGGCAAAGCCGCTACGACAAGGGCGAGACCGAGGAAGAGCGGACCGCCTATATCAACTGCCCGATGACCCGCGCCGATTACGAAGGCTTCATCGACGCGCTGCTGGCGGCGGAAAAGACCGAGTTCCACGAGGGCGAGACGGCCGGCTATTTCGATGGCTGCCTGCCGATCGAGGTCATGGCCGAGCGCGGCCGTGAAACCCTGCGCCACGGACCGATGAAACCCGTGGGCCTGACCAATGCGCACAACCCCACCGAAAAGCCCTATGCTGTGGTGCAACTGCGCCGCGACAATGCGCTGGGGACGCTCTATAATATCGTCGGCTTCCAGACCAAGATGAAATATGGTTCGCAAACCGATGTTTTCAGGAAGATTCCAGGATTGCAGAACGCCAGTTTCGCGCGTCTGGGCGGCATTCACCGCAACAGCTTCCTGAACTCGCCGCGGCTGATCGACGACCGGCTGCGGCTGCGCGCGCGGCCGAACCTGCGCTTCGCCGGCCAGGTGACTGGGGTCGAGGGCTATGTCGAATCCGCCGCCATGGGCCTGCTCGCCGGCCGCATGGCCGCGGCCGAGGCGCTGGGGCGCGACCTGCCGCCGCCGCCCGCCACCACCTCGATGGGGGCGCTGGTCAACCACATCACCGGCGGCGCGGATGCCAAGACCTTCCAACCGATGAACGTGAATTTCGGCCTCTATCCGCCGCTCGACGCGATGCGGGGCGGCCGCAAGGGCCGCAAGGACCGCTACCCGGCCTATACAGACCGCGCGAAAGCCGATTTTCAGCAATGGCTTGCGGGGCAGGCTTGAACCGGACCCGGTTCGCCCCCTCGCCGACCGGCCCCCTGCATCTGGGCCATGCCTTCGCGGCGCTGACCGCGGCGCGGCTGGCCGATCCCGGCCAGTTCCTGCTGCGCATCGAGGATATCGACCAAAGCCGCTGCCGCCCGGAATACGAGGTGCTGATCGCCGAGGATCTGCGCTGGCTGGGCCTTGACTGGCCGCGACCGGTCATGCGCCAGTCCGAACGCCTGCCGGCCTATCAGGTGGCCCTGGACCGGCTGGCGGCAATGGGGCTGACCTATCCCTGTCGGTGCCGCCGCGCCGACATCCGCGCCGCGCTCGCGGCACCGCAAGAGGACGCGGCGCAGGTGGTCGGCCCGGACGGCCCGGTCTATCCCGGCACCTGCCGCCACCGCCGCATGGCCGAGGCCGGGCCAGAGGAGGCCATCCGCCTGAACGCCGCCCGCGCGCTGGAGCATCTGGGCCTCGACGAGATCGCCTTTCTGGACGAGAACATCGCCCCCGGCCTGCCGCACCGGCTAAGCGCGCAGGACTTCATCGCCGGGGTCGGCGATGTGGTGCTGGCCCGGCGCGGCATGGGCACCAGTTACCACCTTGCGGTGGTGGTGGACGACGCCGCCCAAGGCATCACCCTGGTGACGCGTGGAAAAGATCTTTTGGATTCAACGTGGATCCATATCATTCTTCAGAAATTGCTAGAACTTTCGACGCCACGCTACCACCATCACCGGCTGATCCGGGACGCAGACGGCAAGCGACTGGCCAAACGCGACGATGCCCGGGCGCTGAAGCTGTTCCGCGACGAGGGCATCAGCGCCGCGCAGATCCGCCGCCAGCTAGGCTTCTGACGGCGCCATGATCTCCACCTCGCGCCCGTCGCGGATCGCGGTATAGAAGCAACTGCGCCGGTTGGTGTGGCAGGCCGGCCCATGCTGGTCGACCAGCAGCAGCAGACAGTCGCGGTCGCAATCCAGCCGCAGTTCGACCAGCCTCTGCACATGGCCCGAACTTTCGCCCTTGGCCCAGAAGCCCTGGCGCGAGCGCGACCAATAGGTCACCTGTCCCGAATCCAGCGTCCGGCGCAGCGATTCCGCGTTCATCCAGGCCATCATCAGCACCTCGCCGCTGCGATGATCCTGCGCGATGGCGGGAATCAGCCCGTTCGCGTCATATTTCAGGCTGGCAGGGTCGAACATCGGCTTTCCTTTCGGGTTTGCCGCACCTATCTAATCCCGACAGCAGCAAGGGAAAAGCCATGGCCGACAGCGACCTGATGCAGCTCTACTCGCGGCGCATCCTGGCGCTGGCCTCGGACATTCCGCATCTGGGCAAGCTCGATCACGCCACGGGCAGCGCGCACCGCCGCTCGCCGCAATGCGGCTCCTCGGTGACGGCGCATGTGGTGATGCACGACGGCCGGGTCGCCGAATTCGCGCAGGAGGTGCGGGCCTGTGCCCTGGGCCAGGCCTCGGCCGGGGTATTGGGCCGCACGGCGCTCGGCCGCACCCGCGACGAGATCGCAAGCGCCCGCGACGCATTGCAGGCCATGCTGAAATCCGACGGCCCCGCCCCGGCGCCGCCCTTCGAGGAACTCGAGGCGCTGCTGCCCGCCCGGGAATTCCCGAACCGCCACGCCTCGATCCTGCTGGCCTGGGAGGCGCTGCTGGGCGCCATCGACGCCTCGCCGGCCTGACCGTTCTCTGTTGCCCCAATACCCCCGCCGGAGGCGGAAAAAGAAAAGCCGGCCCACAAGGGACCGGCAGTTGCGCGCATGATCGTCCGGGGGAATGGTCCGGCCCCAGGCGAAGGGCCGTCGATTGCGCGGGGCAGTAAGATCAGGCCGCCAGGATCGAGGGCAGCGAAAACAGGATGATCGCGGTCACCGAAATCGCGATGGTGCCGAGCAGGTCAGAGAGGGATTCGCGGGTCATGGGTCTCTCCACAGTTCGTTTATGGTTTGTTCTCATGAACTGCGAACGAAGTAAAGAACTTTTTAGGAACATTATGCGAATATCCCTATCCGGCGCTGATCAGCCGGATGGCCCGGTCCTGCTCCATCAGCCACAGCAGCAGCCGCACGGCATGGCCGCGCTCGCTCTCCATGGCCGGGTCGCGCTCCAGGAAGCTCTGCGCGTCCTTGCGCGCCAGCGCCATCAGCCCCGACTGGCGCTCCAGGTCGGCGATGCGGAATCGCGGCAGGCCGGATTGCGCGGTACCGATTACATCGCCGGCGCCACGCATCGCCAGGTCTTCCTCGGCGATGCGGAAGCCGTCCTCGGTTTCGCGCAGGATCGTCAGCCGCCGCCGGCCGGTCTCCGACAAGGGCTCGTGATACATCAGCAGGCAGCTCGAGGCGCCCGAGCCGCGCCCGACCCGGCCGCGCAGCTGATGCAACTGCGCCAGGCCGAAGCTTTCGGCGTGTTCGATCACCATGATCGTCGCCTCGGGCACGTCCACGCCGACCTCGATCACCGTGGTCGCGACCAGGATGCGCGCCCGGCCGGCCGCGAAATCGGCCATGGCGGCGTCGCGCTCCTCGGGCGGCATCTGGCCGTGGACCAGCCGCACCCGCTCTCCGAACCGCGCCCGCAACGCCTGGAAGCGCGCCTCGGCGGCGGTCAGGTCGATCGCCTCGCTTTCCTCGACCAGCGGGCAGACCCAATAGGCCCGGGCACCGGCGTCGAGCGCGCGGGCCAGATGCTCGACCACCTCGCCCATGCGCCCGTCCGAGATCACCGTGGTGCGGATCGGCTGCCGCCCGGCGGGCTTTTCGTCCAGCACCGACAGATCCATGTCGCCGAATTGCGCCAGCGCCAGCGAGCGCGGGATCGGCGTCGCCGTCATCACCAGCATGTCGGGCGGCTGATGCCCGCCCTTGGTGCCCAGCTCCATGCGCTGGTTGACGCCGAACCGGTGCTGCTCGTCGACGATGGCCAGCCGCAGGTCGTGGAAGGCGACGGTCTTCTGGATCACCGCATGGGTGCCGACCAGGATGTCGATGCGCCCCTCGGCCAGGTCGGTCAGGATATTGGCGCGGGCATCGCCCTTGTCGCGGCCGGTCAGCGCCTCGAGCCGGATGCCGGCAAGCCGGGCCAGCGGCTCCAGCGCCCGGAAATGCTGGCGGGCCAGGATCTCGGTCGGGGCCATCAGCACGCCCTGCCCGCCCGCCTCGACCGCGACCAGCAGCGCCAGGAACGCGACCAGCGTCTTGCCGGCGCCGACATCGCCCTGCAGCAGCCGGTTCATCCGCCGCGGTGCGGCCATGTCGGCGGCGATCTCCTCGACGGCGCGGGCCTGCGCACCGGTCGGCGGCCAGGGCAGCCCGGCCAGAACCCTGGCCCGCAGATGCCCGCCGCCCTGCGTCGCCAGCCCCGCCTGCCGCCGCCGGTCGCGGCGCAGCAGCGCCAGGGTCATCTGATGCGCGAAAAGCTCGTCATAGGCCAGCCGGGCGCGCGCCGGATCGGTCGGCGACAGGCCGGCCGGCCCCTCGGGCGCATGGGCGCGGGCCAGCGCCTCGGCCCAGGCGGGCCAGCCCTCGCGCGCCACGACCGAGACGTCGATCCATTCCCCCGCCTGCGGCAACCGCCCCATCGCCGCTTGCACCGCCTTTTGCACCACGCCCTGCGTCAGCCGGCCCGACAGCGGATAGACCGGCTCGAAATCCGGCGGCGGGTCCGAGCCCTCGGCGCCGATATGGTCGGGGTGCACCATCTGCGCCATGCCGTCGAACAGCTCGATCTTGCCCGAGACCAGCCGCCCCGCGCCCACGGGCAACTGGCTTTCGATCCAGTCCCGGCGCGGGTGGAAGAACACCAGCTGCAGATCGGCACCGCCATCCGAGCAATGCACCCGCCAGGGCCGCCCCTTGGCCGTGGGCGGGCTGTGACGCTGCACGGTGACTGCCACGGTGACGATCTCGGGCGGACGGGCCTCGGCCAGCCGGGCGATGCGGCGGCGGCGGATGCCGGAATGCGGCAGGGTCAGGATCAGGTCGCGCAGCCGCGTCACGCCCATCTGGGCGAAGGCCTCGGCCGCGCGCGGCCCGACGCCCGGCAGGGTCTCGACGCCCGCGAACAGCGGAAACAGCGCCGGCGGGCGGCCCGTCACCCCTGGGCGATCGCCAGCCATTCGTCCTCGTCGATGACCTTGATGCCCAGTTCGGCGGCCTTCTTCGCCTTCGACCCGGCACCGGGGCCCGCGATCAGCAGATCGGTCTTGGCCGAGACCGAGCCCGCGACATGGGCGCCAAGCGCCTCGGCCCGCGCCTTGGCCTCGGCCCGGGTCATCTTTTCCAGCGTTCCGGTAAAGACCAGGGTCTTGCCGGTGATGGCGCTGTCGGTGGCGCGCTTTCCAGGAGGCAGCACGGTCAGGAAGCCGACCAGCCGGTCGATCGCCGCCCGCTCGCGCGCATTGGCGAAGGCGTCGGACAGCGACATGGCCAGCACCGGGCCGATGCCGTCGGCAGCAATCAGGCCGGCCCAGGCCGCGGCGGCATCGGCCGGCAGCTCGACCTGCGCCAGCACGGCGGCACGCGCCTCGGACGGGCGCGCGCGGCGGCTTTCGGCCAGCGCCGCCTCGCGCTCGGCCTGCGTGGCTTCCTCGACCAGGCGCTGCGCCAGCGCCGCCGGGCGCGCGGTATCCAGCGCCGCCTCCAACGCTTCCCAGCCGCCGTAATGGCGGGCCAGATCCTGGGCCGCCACCTCGCCGACATGGCGGATGCCAAGCGCGAACAGCAGCCGCGCCATCGGAATCTCGCGGCGCTTCTCGATGGCCTGGAACAGGCTGGCGGCGCTTTTCTCGCCCCAGCCCTCGCGGTTCTTCAGCTGGGTCAGCCGGCCGGGACCGTAGCGGTCCTGCAGGGTGAAGATGTCGGCCGGCTCGGCGATCCAGCCGTCGCGGAACAATTCCTCGACCAGCTTGGCGCCCAGCCCCTCGATGTCGAAGGCGGCGCGCGAGACGAAATGGCGCAGCTTTTCCACCGCCTGGGCCGGGCAGATCAGACCGCCGGTGCAGCGGCGGACCGAGTCGCCTTCTTCCCGGATGGCGGGCGAGCCGCATTCCGGGCAGGTCTCGGGGAAGGCATAGGGCACGGCCGCGGGCGGCCGCTTGGCCAGATCGACATCGGCGACCTTGGGGATCACGTCCCCGGCGCGATAGACCTCGACCCAGTCGCCGATGCGGATGTCCTTGCCGCCGCGGATCTCGCTGCCATCGGCGCCGCGGCCGGCGATGTAATCCTCGTTATGCAGGGTGGCGTTCGAGACCACGACCCCGCCCACCGTCACCGGATGCAGCCGCGCCACCGGGCTGAGCGCGCCGGTGCGGCCGACCTGGATGTCGATGGCCTCCAGCCGCGTCCAGGCCCGCTCGGCCGGGAACTTGTGCGCCAGGGCCCATCGCGGCGTCGTCGAGCGCATGCCGAGTCGCGCCTGATAGGCCAGATCGTTGACCTTGTAGACCACGCCGTCGATGTCATAGCCCAAGGTCGCGCGCATCTGCTCGATCTCGGCCCAGGCGGCCATCATCTGCTGGACCGAGGCGCAGATCCGGGTCAGCGGATTGGTCTGGAACCCGAAATCCTGCATCCGCCGCACCGCTTCCATCTGCGTGCCGGCGACGGGCGCGCTGACCTCGCCCCAGGCATAAGCGAAGAAGCGCAACGGCCGCGATGCCGTCACTGCCGGGTCGAGCTGGCGCAGCGAGCCCGCCGCCGCATTGCGCGGGTTGGCGAAGACCCGGCCGCCGTCGGACTGGTTCAGCGTCGCGAAATCCGCGTGCGACATGTAGACCTCGCCGCGGATCTCCAGAACCCCGGGCCAGTCCTCGCCGGCGAGACGCTCGGGAATATCGGCGATGGTGCGGGCATTGGCGGTCACGTTCTCGCCCACCGCGCCGTCGCCGCGGGTGGCGGCCTGGACCAGCCGCCCGCCCTCGTAGCGCAGGGATAGCGACAGGCCGTCGATCTTCGGCTCGGCCGTCAGTTCCAGCGTTGCGTCGGCAGCAAGGTTCAGGAAAGAGCGCACCCGCTGCACGAAGGCCTCGACATCGCCCGGGGTAAAGCCGTTTTCCAGCGACAGCATCGGCAGGCGATGCGGGATCTTGGCGAAGCGCGTGTCGGGCGCGGCGCCGACCTGCGCCGTCGGGCTGGCCGGATGCGCGAGCCCGGGGAAGCGCGCCTCGATCGCTTCCAGCCGCCGCTTGCCGGCATCGTATTCCGCATCGCTGATGAAAGGCGCGTCTTCCCGGTAATAGGCCAGGTTGGCGCGCGTCACCAATGCGCTCAGCCGCGCATGTTCCTCAGCCGCCGTCCCGGCATCCAGGCTGGAGACCGGCGGCAAGGCGGCTTCCGCTGCCGGAACGGCCCGATCCTCGTCTTCTCCGGCCATCCTGCCCTCCGCCTGTCTGCCGGCCCCTGCGGGCCATGATCCGGGGAAAGGTGATACCGGGGCCGGGGCCGGATTGTCCAGCACCCGGCCGTCTGGCGGTCAGGCGCGCAAGGCCATGCGCTCGGCGTTCTGGGTCTCGGCCACCGGGTCGCGCAGGACATATCCCCTGCCCCAGACCGTCTCGATATGGCTTTCGCCCTGCATCGCCGCAGCCAGCTTCTTGCGCAGCTTGCAGACGAAGACGTCGATGATCTTCAGCTCGGGCTCGTCCATGCCGCCATAGAGGTGGTTCAGGAACATTTCCTTGGTCAAGGTGGTGCCCTTGCGCAGGCTGAGCAGTTCCAAGATCTGGTATTCCTTGCCGGTCAGGTTGACCGGGCGGCCGCCCACCTCGACCGAGCGCGCATCCAGGTTCACCACCATCTCGCCGGTGCGGATCACCGACTGGCTGTGGCCCTTGGAGCGGCGGATGATGGCCTGGATGCGGGCGATCAGCTCGTCGCGGTTGAAGGGCTTGGTCATGTAATCGTCGGCGCCGAAGCCGAAGCCGCGCAGCTTGCTTTCGGTGTCGTCCGAGCCGGTCAGGATCAGGATCGGCGTATCGACGCGGGACATGCGAATCTGCCGCAGCACTTCCATGCCGTGCATGTCCGGCAGGTCCAGATCCAGCAGGATCAGGTCGTAGTCGTAAAGCTTGGCCAGATCGATGCCTTCCTCGCCCATGTCGGTGCGATAGACATTGTAATTGGCGTGGGTCAGCATCAGCTCGATGCTGCGCGCCGTGGTTGGATCATCCTCGACCAGAAGGATTCGCATAATTTGTCCCCTTGCTAACCAGCCCATTGGCAAAATTTCTACACAAAAGGTTAATATCACGTTACCAGAGAGGCAGTTAAGTCTTATTCAACTATCGGTTGACGAAATTTTTGCAGTTGGGTGACTTTCAACGCGTTGCGCCCGTGCCGGCGCACGGCGGCGGCCCAGCCGTCGAACTCTTCCTCGGTCAAACCGTAGCGGCGAATCGCCTCTTGCCGCGACAGCAGGCCGTAATGCACCGCATCGACCACCGCCGCCTTGCGGCTCGCCACCCAGCGCACCTGCGGGTCGGGCAGATCGGCCAGGGTCAGCACGCTGCCGTCAGGCAGAATCGCGGTCCGAGGCCCGGGGGTTTTCTTCAAGAACATCGGCAAGTCCCTGTCTTCCTTGCCCCGTTCTGCCGCAAACTTCTTAAGTCGCGGTGAAGTCGCGCCGGGTTTCTCGGCGCCCGCCCTTGAGAATTGCCGCATTTTTCCTATAAATGTATGGAACTGCGGCCGCGCGACCGATGGCGCGCCCGCGACAAGGACGATCCATGACAGCGCCAAGCACCCCTCTGCGCCACGATGCGCCGGACCTGACCATGAATTCACTGGGCTTCGCCAAGCCTCCGGCCCGGACGCGCGTGGTGGTCGCCATGTCCGGTGGCGTCGACAGTTCCGTGGTGGCAGCGATGCTGGCCGCACAGGGCTACGACGTGATCGGCGTGACGCTGCAGCTTTACGACCATGGCGCGGCGCTGGCGAAAAAGGGCGCCTGCTGCGCCGGTCAGGATATCCATGACGCCCGCCGGGTGGCCGAGCGCATCGGCTTCCCGCATTATGTGCTGGATTACGAGAACCGGTTCCGCGAATCGGTGATCGAGGAATTCGCCGACGCCTATCTGGCCGGCGCCACCCCGGTGCCCTGCATCCGTTGCAACGAACGGGTGAAGTTCCGCGACCTCCTGCAGACCGCGCGCGAGCTCGATGCCGATTGCATGGCGACCGGCCATTACATCCGCCGCTTCGACGGCCCAAGGGGCGCCGAATTGCACATGGCCGCCGACCCGGCCCGCGACCAGAGCTATTTCCTGTTCTCGACCACCCAGGAACAGCTCGATTTCCTGCGCTTCCCGCTCGGCGGGCTGGCCAGCAAGGCCGAGACCCGGGCGCTGGCGGCGCAATACGGGCTTTCGGTCGCCGACAAGCCCGACAGCCAGGACATCTGCTTCGTGCCGGACGGCAATTACGCCAGCGTGATCGAGAAGCTGCGTCCCGGCTCCGCCGATCCGGGCGAGATCGTGGACATGGACGGCAATGTGCTGGGCGCGCATCGCGGCGTGATCCATTACACCATCGGCCAGCGCCGCGGCCTTGGCATCGGCGGGCTGGGCGATCCGCTTTACGTCCTGCGGCTGGAGCCCGACACCCGGCGGGTCGTCGTCGGCCCCAAGCAGGCGCTGGCGACCAGGATCGTGCCGGTGACCGAGGTGAACTGGCTGGGCGACGAACCTTTCGAAGGCGAGATCGCCATCACCGCCCGCATCCGCTCGACCCGGCCGCCGCGGCCGGCGATCCTGCGCGCCACCGGCGACCGCCGGGCCGAGGTCGAGCTGCTGGCTCCGGAAGAAGGCGTCAGCCCCGGCCAAGCCTGCGTGTTCTACGCCACCGAGGGCACCCGCGTTTTGGGCGGCGGCTGGATCTCGCACCGCCGTGGCGGCTGAGGTCAGGCCGCCGCGGCCAGCTTCTGGATGCGTTCGACCATGGCGCGCAACCCATTGGACCGCTGGGCCGAAAGATGCTCCTCCAGGCCCAGCCGGCCCAGTTCGGCATTGGCATTGATCGCTGCCACCTCCCCGACCGGGACGCCGGAATAGAGCGCGTGCAGGATCGCGACCAGCCCGCGCACGATCAATGCGTCGCTGTCGCCCTGAAAATCGAAATGCCCGGCCTCGATCCGCGGCATGATCCAGACCTGGCTGGCGCAGCCCTCGACCTTGGTGGCCGGCACCTGCAGCGCGGGATCCATCGGCGGCATCGCCTTGCCCAGTTCGATGACATGGCGGTAGCGCTCTTCCCAATCCTCGAGAAAATCGAAGCTCTCGGCGATCTCTTCAAAGGCGGGGGTGGCCATGGGACGTCCTTTCGCATGCCCGCGATCGGGCGGGCGAAGATGGCATAGCGCGCAGCGGCCGCGAGGTCAAAGAGGCTTTCACCCCCGCCCGACTTGCCCTATCACTGCGGCAAAGCGATGGGACAAGCGGGGACAGCGTTCATGCGGACAAGGACATTGGGCACTCTTGCCTGTGCGATGCTCGTGCTGGCCGGATGCGGCCGCATGGGAGACAGCAGCCTGAACCCGATGCGCTGGTTCGGCGGTTCGCAGCAGCCGCAAACCCTGGAACCCGAGGGCGGCTATCCGACCGCGGTGCAGGACGGCCGCGTACCGCTGGCCCATGTCGCCGGGGCGAAGTGGGAGCCGCTCTACGAAGGCCGCATGCTGATCGTGACCGGGCTCGCCGCCAGCAAGGGCTGGTGGGACGTGGCGCTGGTCACCGAGGTGCCGATGCCGCGCGGCCGGATCCGCCCCGACGAGAACGGCGTGCTGCGGCTGCGGCTGGTCGGCAAGCCGCCCCTGGCCGACACCTTCGCCGCCGCCAATCCGCCCAACCCGGCCAGCGACACGGTGACGGTGGCCATGACCATCCCCAACGCCGTGCTGCCGAACCTGCGCGAGGTGGTGATCACCGGCGCGGCGAATACCGTCACCCTGCGCCGCTGAGCCGCAGCGCAAGGCGGCGGGCTTCGGGCTCGCCTCCGCAGCACGTCGCAAGCACCGTGCTGGCCACGCGCAAAGGGCACGGATGCCGCCCGCGATCCGCTCGCCGGATCAGCAGGGCGGCGATGCGCCGCCCCAATCCCCGGATTGCATTCCGCAGGACAGCCAAAAATGCCGGGCGGCAGCGGCCGGAGCCCTGCAAATCCTGTTCACCGCGGCGAGGGAGGCAAAAAGCCGCAACCGGCGCCATGGCTTGGAAGGGCAAGGTCGCGGCGGACAAGTGACCATCGACCCTGAAGGCCATGTCCGCCGGGCACGCGACTGGTGGGGCGGGAGGGGATCGAACCCCCGACCAACACGGTGTAAACGTGTCGCTCTACCGCTGAGCTACCGCCCCCGCCTTGGCTGATAGCCCGAGCCACCGGCGCTTGGCAAGCGCGTTACCGGCGCAGCCGCGCGATCAGCGAGGAGGTGTCCCAGCGTCCGCCGCCCATGCCCTGCACCTCCTTGTAGAACTGGTCGACCAGCGCCGTCACCGGCAGGCTGGCGCCGGTCTCATCCGCCGTCGCCAGGCAGATGCCCAGATCCTTGCGCATCCAGTCCACCGCGAAACCGAAGTCGAAACGGCCCTCGGCCATGGTCTGGTGGCGGTTCGCCATCTGCCAGCTGCCGGCGGCGCCCTGGCTGATCACCTCGACCACCGATGCGATCGAGAGGCCCGCCTTCTGGGCGAAATGCAGCGATTCCGACAGGCCCTGCACCAGCCCGGCAATGGCGATCTGGTTGCACATCTTGGTCAGCTGCCCCGCGCCCGACGGGCCCATCAGCCGGCAGATCTTGGCATAGGCGGCGATCACCGACTCGGCGCGGTCGTAATCGGCCGCCGCGCCGCCGCACATCACCGAAAGCTGGCCGTTCTCGGCCCCCGCCTGCCCGCCCGAGACCGGCGCATCCACGAAGCCGATGCCGGCCTCGGCCGCGACGGCGGACAGCTCGCGCGTCACCGCGGCCGAGACCGTGGTATGGTCCACGAAGACGGCGCCCCGGCCCATGCCGGCGAAGGCGCCGGCATCGCCCAGGCAGATCTGGCGCAGGTCGTCGTCATTGCCGACGCAGGCCATGACGAATTCCGCCCCCTCGGCCGCCTCGCGGGCCTTGCCGGCCACGCGGCCCTTGTGGCGTGCGGCCCAGGCCTCGGCCTTGGCGGGGCTGCGGTTCCAGACCGCCATCTCGTGCCCGGCCGCGGCCAGGTGGCCCGCCATGGGAAAGCCCATCACCCCAAGTCCCAGAAATGCCACGCGCGCCATCACTTTCTCCCCAAGCTGATGAAAGGCGCGTTGATCCGGCACGCGCCCTGCCCTATTCACCCCGATGAATTTCATCACCCGGCGCGGGGGTCAACCTCTCGCGCCCAAGCTCGGGACCGCGCCTTTTCATGGTGACACTTTTCCGCTGGCTTGTGCGTCTGACGGTCGGGCTGATCTTTCTGACCATCGCGCTGGTGGTACTGACCTGGTATTTCGCCATCCGCTCGCTGCCCGATTACGACGGCAGCTATGTGGTCGAGGGCATCTCGGCCCCGGTCGAGATCGTGCGCACCACCGAGGACGTGCCGCATGTCTTCGGCAAGACCGACCGCGACGTGTTCTTCGCGCTTGGCCTTGCCCATGCCCAGGACCGGCTGTTCCAGCTGACGGTGCTGCGCCGCGCCGCGCAGGGCCGGCTGGCCGAGATCTATGGCCCGGGCGCGCTGGCCGCCGACGACCTGGCGCGGCGCCTGGGCCTGTATCGCAACGCCCGCGCCTCGCTTCAGGCGCAGGATCCCGAGGTGCTGGAGGCGCTTCAGGCCTATGCCGAGGGCGTCAATGCCTGGATCGGGCAGATCAACCTGGGCGCGCGTGGCCGCGGCGCACCGGAATTCTTCCTTTACCCCGAGGATATCGCCTATTGGGAACCGGCGGATTCGCTGGCGATCCTGAAGCTGCTGGCCGCCTCCTCCAGCGTGCAGATGCGACGCGAGGTGCTGCGGGCCCGACTGTCCCTGGCCGCCCCGGATCGCGGGCAGGACCTGGTCGCGATGCGCGGCGAACCGGCCTTGCCCGCCTATGCCGGGCTGTTTCCCGGCGCCCGCTTCGCCGCGCCGGACCGCGGCGCCGGGCCGCAGGACTGGACGGCGACGCTGGCGGGCTACCTGGCGCCGGCGGCGGGCGCCTCGGCCAACGGCTTCGCCGCCGCAGCCGAGCGTACGGCGGCGGGCGGCGCGCTGCTGGCCAACGACCCGCAATTCGCGCTGACCGCGCCGGGCCTGTGGTATCTGGCGCGAATCGAGCTGCAGTCCGGCGGAGTGATCGGCGGCACCATCCCCGGCATCCCGGCCGTGCTGTCGGGCCGCAATACCGGGCTGGCCTGGGGCATCACGCCGGCGCAGATCGACGACCAGGATCTTTATGTCGAGGAAGTGCAGCCCGGCGATCCGAACCGTTATCGCGGCGCGCAGGGCTGGACCGCATTCGCGACCCGGCGCGAGACGCTGCGCGTCCGGGGCGGCGAGCCGCGGACCATCACCCTGCGCGAGACCGAGAACGGGCCGGTGATCCCGGCCGCGCATCTCGACCTGGCCGCCATCCTGCCGGGCGGCCATGTCGCGGCGCTGTCCTGGACCGGGGGCTATGGCAACGACCGCAGCATGACGGCGCTGATCGGCCTGATGCGGGCGCCGGACCGGGCCTCGGCGGCACGCGCGCTGCGCGACCTGATCGCGCCGGCCATGGTGGTGACGCTGGCCGACGGCCAGGGCGTGGGCCAGGTCATGGCCGGCGCCGTGCCGCGCCGCAAGGCCGGGCACCAGACCGCCGGCCGGATGCCCACCCCGGGCTGGATCGCCGCAAACCGCTGGGAGGGGCTGGACCCGGCCCCGGCGGCAATGACCGAGCTGGACCCGCAGAACGGCATCGTCGCGGCCACCGGCGCCGCACCGCCCGGCGGCGCGGCCGGGCTGGGCCATGACTGGGGCGACGGCTACCGCCAGGACCGGCTGCGCCACCTGATCGACTCGCGCGAGGTGCATTCGCGCGACAGCTTCATCGCCGCCCAGAACGACATCGTCAGCCCGGTGGCCCGCGCGCTGCTGCCGCTGGTCGGCGCCGATCTGTGGTTCACCGACGAGCCCGCCGCCCAGGGCACGCCCGAGCGGCAGCGCCAGGACGCGCTGGCGCTGCTGGCGAACTGGGACGGCGCCATGAGCGAGCACCTGCCCGAGCCGCTGATCTATGCCGCCTGGATGCGGGCCCTGCAGGACCGGCTGGTGCGCGACGAACTCGGACCCTTGGCCGACGACCTGACCGAGCTTTACCCGGGTTTCATCGACCGCGTCTTCCGCAACCGGAACGGCGCCGCGGCCTGGTGCGACATCCGCCAGTCCGCCCCGGTCGAGACCTGCACGCAGATCGCCCGCCAGGCGCTGGACGCGGCGCTGCTGGACCTGGGCAGCCGTTTCGGTCCCGACCTGGCCAGCTGGCGCTGGGGCGACCTGCACCGCGCCCGCCACGTCCACCCGGCGCTGGGGGACATGCGCGGGCTCTCGTATATCGTGAACCTGATCCAGCCCACCTCGGGCGGCGCGGCGACCGTGGCGCAGGCCGGTTTCCTGGGCCATGGCCGCAATCCCTGGCTGAACGTGACCGGCGCGGCCTATCGCGGCGTCTACGACCTTGCCGATCCCGACAGTTCGGTCTTCATCATCTCGACCGGCCAGTCCGGCCACCCCTTCTCGCGCCATTACGACGACATGGCCGAACTGTGGCGGCGCGGCGAATATGTCGGCATGTCGCTGGACCCGGCGCTGGCCCGGGCAGCGGCGGCCGGCATCACCCATCTGCAGCCGGCCGGGAACTAGGGGCTTGCATCCGCCGTCGCCAAAGGTTTCCTTGGCGGCGCAAGAGCATGAGAGGAATTCATGGCCCGCAAGATCATCATCGACACCGACCCGGGCCAGGACGACGCGGTGGCCATCCTGCTGGCGCTGGCCAGCCCGGAAATCGAGGTGCTGGCGCTGACCGCCGTGGCCGGCAACGTGCCGCTGCACCATACCGAACGCAACGCCCGGGTGATCTGCGAACTGGCCGGCCGCCCGGACCTGCCGGTCTATGCCGGCTGCGACGCGCCGCTCGCGCGCCCGCTGGTCACCGCCGAGCATGTGCATGGCAAGACCGGGCTCGACGGCGTCACCCTGCCCGAGCCGGGCATCGCGCTCTCTCCCGGTCATGCCGTCGATTTCCTGATCGAGACCCTGCGCCGCGAACAGCCCGGCACCATCACCCTGGTGCCCATCGGCCCGCTGACCAACATCGCCACCGCCTTCCAGCGCGCGCCCGACATCGTCCCGCGCGTGCAGGAGATCGTGCTGATGGGCGGCGCCTATTTCGAGGTCGGCAACGTCACCCCCACCGCCGAGTTCAACATCTATGTCGATCCCGAAGCCGCCCGGATCGTCTTTGCCAGCGGCGCCCCGATCACGGTGATGCCGCTGGACGTGACGCATCGGGCGCTGACCAGCCGGCCCTGGGTCGAGGGCATGCGCGCCATGGGCCGCATCGGCCAGGCCGTCGCAAGCTGGACCGATTTCTTCGAGCGCTACGACCGCGAGAAATACGGCAGCGAGGGCGCGCCGCTGCACGATCCCTGCACCATCGCCTGGCTGCTCAAGCCGCAGCTGTTCAGCGGCCGCTACATCAATGTCGAGATCGAGACCCGGGGCGAATACACCCTGGGAATGACCGTCGCCGACTGGTGGCGCGTCAGCGGCCGCGACCCGAATGCCACTTTCATCCGCGAGGTGGATGCCGAGGGTTTCTTCGCCCTGCTGACCGAACGCATCGGCGATCTGGACCGACGGGTCGGCTAGGCCGAAATGTCGGGGGGCGGGCGGCGCCAATCGCCGGCACGCCGTCGCCAGGACCGCTGGCGCTGGGATGGCGGCTGCCCTTGCAGCCTGCGATCAAGCGCGGACGAACCATCCCGCCCGTCCCGCCCGTCGCCCTCATGCGGAATCAGTCGCCCGCACCTTCGGCATCGTTCGTCGCCGGGACATTCTGTTGCGGCTCCGGCGTCGTGCCGGGCTGCGCGGCGGAATCCTCTCTGCCCGACGGCGTATCCGGCTGCGGCTGCCGGGAGGTGCCGGGCTCCGGCGGCGTCGGTCCCTCGTCGGCATTGGGGCGCGCGCCCGCCGGTAGGTCCGGCCCCGGCTGTTGCGGCGAACCGGACTGCTGCCTGTCCGCCGGTGCGGGATCGGACGGGGCTTCGGGCTCGACGGGACCGGCGCCGACGGTGCTGTCCATACGCTCGATCAACGCCTCGGTGATGTCGATGGATTGCGAGGCGACGAAGATGGCGCGCTGGTCCAGCACCGCGACCGCGCCCCGCTCCTGCATCAGCTTCGCCAGCACCGGCAGGACGGCGCGGAAGAAGGCCTGCCGTTCTTCGTCGGCGCTGACCTGAAGCTCGCGCGCCGCCGCGTCGCGGGCGCGCCGCACCTCGACCACCCGCTTGTCGAACTCGTCGGCGCGCTTGCGGAATTCGTCCGCCGGCAGGGTTTGGCGCAACACGGTCAGCTGCTGCTCCTCGGCGGCGAACTGGTCGGCCAGACGGTCGTTCTCAGCCGCGATCTCGCGGCCGCGCAACTCCAGCTCGCCCTGGACGCGCTGCCCCCATTTCGAGCGGGCGTAAAGCGTCTCCTGGTCCAGCGTCAGGACCGGCAGCACCCCCTCGCCCTCGGAGGGCGGGGTTTCGACCACCATCGGCGGCACGGCATGGTCGTCCGTCCCCGCCGGCGCCCGGGGTGCCGGCACCGGCTCGGGCGACGGCTGCTGGGCCGACACGCCGGTCGGAACCGCCAGCAGCACCGCCAGCCCCCAAGCCGCGATGCCCCGACCGCGCATCATCAGAACTTGGTCGAGATCGTCAGGTCGAAGGCCTGTTCTTCGTCGTAATCCTCTTTCTTGAGGGCCTTGGCGAAGTTGAAGCGCAGGGGGCCGATCGGCGTGGTCCAGAACAGCGAAGCACCGACCGAGGCGCGCACATGCATGCCGTCGTCGACCGGCGTCTCGAAGGCGCCCATGGTGTTGTCGAGACCCCAGACCGAACCGGCATCGGCGAACAAGCCGCCGGTGATGCCATATTCCTCGGGCAGGCCCAGCGGGAACTGCAACTCGGTGCGCAGCGCCCAGAAATAGTTGCCCCCCAGCGCGTCCTCGTTCGGCGCCGCCAGGTCGCGCGGCCCGATGCCGTTCGGCTCGAACCCGCGGATCTTGCCGTTGCCGGTGAAGCGGTTCATGAACCGGCTGTTCTGGTCGCCCAGCATGTGCACGGCGCCGGCCTCGAACTCGGCCAGCATGGTCACGCTCTCGCGCCAGGCCCGGCTTTCCACCCCGGCATAAAGCGAGGTGGTGACCGATTCCACGTCGCCGCCCAGCCCGGCGAAATCCTGGCTGAGACGCAGCCGGTAGCTGGTCAGCGGGTCCAGCCCGGCAACGCGGCTGTCATAGCTGTAGGTATAGCCAAGCGCCGAGGTGAAGAAGCCGCCCTGCTCGCCATAAAGGATCGGCGAGGAACCGACCAGCTCGCCGCTTTCCTCGTCGACGTGATACTGCTCGACGTCGAAGAGCGTGTCCTTGCTGAGCTTGTAGCGCAGCTCCAGCCG
This sequence comes from Paracoccus sp. TOH, assembly GCF_030388245.1. Lineage (NCBI taxonomy): Bacteria > Pseudomonadati > Pseudomonadota > Alphaproteobacteria > Rhodobacterales > Paracoccaceae > Paracoccus > Paracoccus sp. TOH. The sequence goes on along the minus strand of NZ_CP098361.1, from coordinate 1,052,196 downwards.
GCCGTTTTGGGAAACCGGGAATTCCAGCCCGGTCAGAAAGCCGACGGTGCGGGTGTTGTAATCCGAGTTCAACCGGTCGGTGGTGTTGTACCACACCTGCGCCCGGCCCTTCAGATCGCGGCCGAACAGATAGGGTTCGATGAAGGTCAGGCCCGAGCTTTGCGTCCCCGAGCCGGTGGCGAAGGACAGGTCCACCTGCTGGCCGCGGCCCAGGAAGTTCTTCTCGGACAGCGACAGGTTGAAGCCGACGCCGGTCGAGACGCCATAGCTGACGCCGAAGCCCAGGCTGCCGGTCGGCTGTTCCTCGACGTTCACGTCGACGATCACCTGTTCGGGCGAGGAGCCCTGGCGGCTTTCGGCCTGCACATCCGAGAAATAGCCGAGCGCGCGCAGGCGCTCGGCGGAATTGCGGATCTCGCGCGGGTTGAAGGGATCGCCTTCGACGGTGGTGAACTGCCGGCGGATCACCTCGTCCAGGGTGGTGGTGTTGCCCTCGATGTCGATGCGCTCGACGAAGACGCGCTGGCCGCGGGTCAGGGCGAAGGTCAGGTCCAGCGTCTGGTCGCGCTGGTTGCGGGTGATGCGCGGCTCGATGCTGACGAAATTCAGGCCTTTCTGCAGCGCCAGCGCTTCCATCCGGCGGATGGTGGTGTCCACCACCGTCGGATTATAGACCGCGCCCCGCTTGACCCGGTTCTGGGCGGCGAATTCCGCCGCGTCGACGCCCGGAATCTCGCTGACCGTGTTGACGGTGCCGAAGGTATAGCGCGGGCCTTCCTGGATCTGGAAGGTGATGTAGAAGGCGTCGCGTTCGCGCGCCAGTTCAGGCGCCACGGCCTGCACCTTGAAATCGGCATAGCCGCGCGAACGATAGAAATCGGTCAACAGCTTCTCGTCCACCGGCAGGCGGTCGGGCGCGAAGGTGTCGCGCTTGATGAAGGTGCGCAGGATGCCGGCCTGCTTGGTCTGCAGGACGTTGCGCAGCCGCTTGTCGGAAAAGGCCCGGTTGCCGACGAAGCCGATGCGCTCGATCTCGGTGACCTTGCCCTCGGCGATCTCGAAGACCAGATCGACCTGGTTGCTGCCGCGCCGGATGATGCGCGGATCGACGCGGGCGGCCAGCCGCCCTTCCGAGGCGTAGACCTGGCTGATCGCGGCGGCATCGGCCTCGGCCTGGGCGGGGGAATAGACGCGGCGGGACTGCGACTTGACGATCTCGGCCAGGTTCTCGTCCTTGAGCCGCTTGTTGCCCTCGAAGGCGATGGTGTTGATGGTGGGGTATTCCACCACCCGCACCACCAGCGTGCCGCCCGAGGGGACCAGCTCGACCGTCTCGAACAGGCCGGAGCCCTGCAGCCGCTGCAGCGCGTCGTTCAGCGCCCCGCCCGAGACGTCCTGGCCGCGCGGCAGGTCCAGATAGGACAGGATTGTCTGCGGCTCGATGCGCTGGTTGCCCTCGATCCGCACATTGCTGAAGACATAGGCCGCGGCGGGCGTCGCCACCGTCGCGACCGGCCCGGCCATCGCCAGCGCCGAGATCAGCGCCAGCGCGCCCTTGCCGAGTTTCCTGTCCGTCATCCGCCGCCCCTCGCGAGTAATGCGTTTCCCGGCGGGTTGACCCCACCGGATTTGCCTCGATGGATACAGCGAAGCGGGCGGGACTGTCAAAAGGTCAGGGCCGTTCAGGGGCAGAAAAGATCATTGGTGAGGCCGAATACCATCAGCGACAGCACCGCCGCCATGCCGAGCGCCGACAGAATGTCCACCACCCGGCTCGACGGCGGACGGCCCGCCACCGCCTCGTAAAGGTAGAACATCAGGTGCCCGCCATCCAGCACCGGCACCGGCAACAGGTTCAGGAAACCGATGGCGGCGGACAGCACCGCGATCCACCAAATGAAGTTGCCGCCGCCCGCCGAGGCCGCCTGCCCGGTGGTCTCGGCGATCGAGATGGCGCCGCCCAGGTTGCAGCTGCCGATCTGCCCGGTGACCATCGCCCAAAGCCCCGAAACCGACGAGGCGATGATGTCCCAGGTCCGCGCCGCGCCGATCCCCAGCGCCTCGCCCGGGCCGGCGGGGCGGGTGGCCGGTTCGAAATAGGTGCCGCCGCCGGTCACGCCGATCAGCCAGCGCTTCTCGTAGCCGGTCTCGGTGGGCAGATCCTGCTGGCGCGCGGCCAGGGTATAGTCGGCGATGCCCTCGCCCTCGCGCCAGACCCGCAGCAGCACTGGCCGCCCCTCGGCGTCCAGCACATGCCGCCGCAGATCGTCGAAGCGCGAGATCGGCTTGCCATCCGCCGCCAGGATCACGTCGCCCGCCTTCAGCCCGGCCGCGGCGGCGGGGCTGCGCGGCGCGATGCCGGTGATCAGCGGCGGCATCGGGTCCGGCCCCGGCACCGTCAGTTCGGCCCCGTCGCGCAGCACCGTCCAGTCATGGCTCGGGCGCGGCGGCAGGTCCGCAGCCAGATCGCCGATATCCTGCCAGTCGGCCACGGGCCGGCCGTCCAGCGCGATCACCCGGTCGCCGGGCCGAAGCTGCGTCTCGACCCCGGGCGGGGTGGCGTGCAGCCGACCGATCTGCACCTGCTCGACCGGCAGGCCCTGCCACATCGCCATGGCACCGAAGACCAGGATCGACAGGATGAAGTTGAACACCGGCCCCGCCGCCACGGTGGCGAAGCGCGCCCAGAGCGGCGCGCCGCCCAGCGTCTGCCGGGCGCGGGCCGGATCGACAGCCTTGCCCGAACCGGCGCTGGCCGCATTGGCGTCGCCCAGGAAGCGCACATAGCCGCCCAGCGGAACCGCCGCCACCTGCCAGACCGTGCCATGCCGGTCGCGGCGGGCGAACAGGCGCGGGCCGAAGCCCAGCGAAAACACCTCGGCCTTGATGCCCGAGAGGCGGCCGATGATGTAATGACCGTATTCGTGCACGGTCACGATGATCGACAGCGCGACGATGAAGGCGGCGGCGCTCCACAGGAACCCGCCCAGACTGTCCAGAATCACGCTCATGCCGCACCCCGCCATTGTGCCGCCGCCCGACGGGCGAAACCGTCCCAGGCCAGCACCGTCTCCAGATCGCCGGGGCTTTGCCCGAAGCCCGGCTCGCACGCCGCCAGGTCCAGCGCATGTTCCACCGCAGGGGCCATGTCGGTGAAGCGGATGCGGCCGGCGATGAAATCATCGAGCGCCTGTTCCTTGGCGGCGTTCAGCACCGCGCCGGCGGCGCCGCCGGTCTGGATCGCTTCGCGCGCGAGGCGCAGCGCCGGCCAGCGCGCCTCGTCCGGCGCGGCAAAGGTCAGGCTGCCAAGCGCCGCCAGGTCCAGCGCCGGCACCGGCAGCGCCGCGCGGGCCGGCCAGTTCAGCGCATAGCCGATGGCGTGGCGCATGTCGGGCGCGCCCAGATGCGCGATGCTGCCGCCGTCGCGATGCGTGACCATGGCATGGATGATCGACTGCGGATGCACCAGCACCCGCAGACGGTCGATGCCGATGCCGAAGAACTCGTGCGCCTCGATGACTTCCAGCGCCTTGTTGAACATGCTGGCGCTGTCGATGGTGATGCGCTGGCCCATGTCCCAGTTCGGGTGCCGGCTGGCCTCGGCCACCGTTGCCTGCGCCAGCCGCTCCAGCGGCCAATCGCGGAAGGCGCCGCCCGAAGCGGTAATGGTGACATGCTCGACAGAATCGAGGTTTTCGCCTTGAAGCGCCTGAAAGATCGCGGAATGTTCAGAATCGACCGGCAGGATGCGCGCGCCCGTCCCGCGGGCCCGGGCCATGACCAGCGGGCCGGCGGCGACCAGGGTTTCCTTGTTCGCCAGCGCCAGCGTGCCGCCGCGGGCCAGCACCTCCAGCCCCGGCGGCAGGCCGGCGGCGCCGACGATGGCCGAGAGCGTCCAGTCGGCCGGGCGCGCGGCGGCCTCGGCCACGGCGTCGACGCCGGCCGCGGCCTCGATGCCGCTGCCGGCCAGCGCGGCGCGCAGCTCGGGCAGTTTCTCGGGCCAGGCGGTGACGGCGATCCCGGCGCGCAGGGCGCGGGCCATCTGGGCCAGACGGCCGACCTTGGCGCCGCCGGTCAGGGCGACGGTGCGGAAGGCCTCCGGTCCGCCGGCCCGCATCAACAGGTCGAATGCGCTTTCACCGACCGATCCGGTCGCGCCCAGCACCGATACGCTGCGCATCTTCTCAGCCTCCGATCACCGGCAAGAGGTTCGCCATCAACAGCACCAGCGCCAGCAGCAGCGCCCCCGACATGGCGTCGAAACGGTCCAGCGCTCCGCCATGGCCGGGAATCAGCTCGGAACTGTCCTTGGCCCCGACCCGGCGCTTGAGCCAGCTTTCGGCAATGTCGCCGAACTGCCCGGCCACCGCGACCAGCGGCCCGACAATCAGCACCGCCCAGCCCGCCTGCCCGGCGACCAGCAGCCCCAGCGCCAGCAGCAGCGCGCCCGCCCAGCCGGCGATGGTGCCGCTCCAGGTCTTCTTGGGACTGATCGCCGGCCAAAAGCGCGGCCCGCCCAGCTTGCGGCCGACGAAATAGCCCAGAACGTCCGAAAGCACCACCGTGCCCACCACCCACAGCAATGTCGGCAGGCCCATCAGCTCGCGGATCACCACCAGCGCGTAACCGGCGCCGAAGAAGGCCAGCGTGAACAGCAGATAGGCTGGCCGCTCGTGCTCATGCGTGCCGTGCCAGCCGGCGATCATCGGCACCAGCACCAGCGCCATCGGCCAGTCGCCGGGCAGCACCAGCATCGCCAGCATGACCAGCCCGGCCAGAATGCCGATCAGCACCGGATGGCGCGGGCTGTGGAATTCGGGGTGGCGCCAGCCGGTCAGCCGCGCCAGTTCCCACATCATCAGCCCGATCACCGCCGCAACGCCGAAGCGCAGCCACAGTCCCGAGGTCAGCAGCAGCACCAGCCCCAGCACCGCCAGCACCAGGCCCGAGACGACCCGGGGCCACAGGTCGGCCCATTTGTTGCGTCCGCGCTGCAAGGCGCCGCGCAGGCGGCTTGGCTGCGGCCCGTCCCCGGTCATGCGCTGCCGAAGCGCCGCTCGCGCAGGCCGAAGCGGTCGAGGATCTCGGCCAGATGATCGGGGGTGAAATCCGGCCAGAGCGTCTGGGTGAACTCGTATTCGGAATAGGCCGCCTGGAAGGGCAGGAAATTCGAGGTCCGCGTCTCTCCGCTGGTGCGGATCACCAGGTCGGGGTCGGGATGGCCGGCGGTGTCCAGGCAATCGGCCAGGTCGGCCTCGGTCGGCTCGGCGATCTCGCCGCGGGCGATGCGTGCGGACAGGCGCGCCGCCGCCCGGGTCAATTCGTCCCGGCCGCCGTAATTGATCGCCACCGTCAGGTTCAGCCGGGCGTTGCCGGCGGTGCGCGTCTCGATCCCGGCCATCAGCCGCTGCAGCTTGGGGTCCAGCCGATCGCGCCCGCCGATGAAGCGCATCCGCACGCCCTCGGCCGAGAGCCCGTCGGCCTCGCGCTCGATATAGCGGGCGAAGATGCCCATCAGGCCCAACACCTCCTCGGTCGAGCGCTTCCAGTTCTCGGTCGAGAAGGCATAGACGGTCAGCCAGTTCACCCCCAGGTCCGGGCAGGCCCGCACGATCTGCTTGACGCGCTCGGCGCCGCGGCGATGCCCGACCAGACGCGGCCAACCCTTGTTCTTGGCCCAGCGGCCGTTGCCATCCATGATGATGGCGACGTGACGGGGCCGCTGGTCCCCCCCGGCGGATTGCGACAGGCTGGCTGCGGTTTCGGCCATCAGGTCAGACCTGCATGATTTCGGCTTGCTTCGTCTCGAGCGCCTGGTCCACCGAGGCGATCATCTTGTCGGTCAGCTCCTGCACGGCGGTTTCCCAGAACTTCTGATCGTCCTCGGACATGCCCGAGCCCTTGGCCTTCTTGATCTGGTCCATGCCGTCGCGGCGCACGTTGCGGATGGCGACGCGGGCGTGCTCGGCATATTGCGCGGCGACGCGAGTCAGTTCGCGCCGGCGCTCCTCGTTCAGCTCGGGGATCGGCAGCATGATGATGGTGCCGTTGAGCTGCGGGTTGATACCCAGGCCCGATTCGCGGATCGCCTTCTCGGCCTTGCCGACCAGCGCCTTGTCCCAGATGTTGATCGTCACCATGCGCGGCTCGGGCACGTTCACCGTGCCGATCTGGTTGATCGGCGTCAGCGAGCCATAGGCGTCGACCATGATCGGCTCGACCATGCTGGCCGAGGCGCGGCCGGTGCGCAGCGACGCGAATTCATGGCGCAGGGATTCCATCGCGCCCTTCATGCGGCGTTCCAGGTCGTCGGTATCGATCTCGATCTCGTCGGACATGCTCGGTCATGGCCTCTGTGCTGTGGTTTTCAGCGCTTTTAGCCGAGCGGCGCCCGCATGGCAAAGGCTATACGGGCATTTTACCCATGGACGCGCGTATAAGTGCCGCTGCCGGCCAGAATCCCCCGGAAACCGCCCGGCTCGTCCAGCGAGAAGACGATGATCGGCAGATCGTTGTCGCGCGCCAGCGCGATGGCCGAGGCGTCCATCACCCCCAGATGCTTCTGCAGCACCTCGTCATAGGTCACGGCGTCGTAGCGCTTGGCATCCGCGAACTTGTTCGGATCCTTGTCATAGACGCCGTCGACCTTGGTGCCCTTGAAGATCGCCTCGCAATTCATCTCGTTGGCGCGCAGCGTGGCGGCGGTGTCGGTGGTGAAATAGGGGTTGCCGGTGCCGGCGGCGAAGATGCAGACGCGCTTCTTTTCCAGGTGGCGGACGGCGCGGCGGCGGATATAGGGTTCGGCCACCTCGTCCATGCGGATGGCCGAGATCACCCGGGTGTGGATCTTCAGCGCCTCCAGCGCCGCCTGCATGGCCAGCGCATTCATCACCGTGGCCAGCATCCCCATGTAGTCGGCGGTCGCACGCTCCATGCCCTGGGCGCTGCCCTGCAAGCCGCGGAAGATATTGCCGCCGCCGATGACCATGCAGATCTCGACCCCCATGTCATGGACGGATTTGACCTCCTGCGCGATGCGGGCGACGGTCGGTGGGTGCAGGCCGTAGCCTTGGTCCCCCATCAGCGCCTCCCCCGAAATCTTCAGCATCACGCGCGAGTATTTTCCGGGGATCTTGGACGCGCTTTCCGACATGGGTTCACCTTTTCGCGGCTGTTTCATTGCCGGGCAAAATGTCGCAAACAGGGACCATGTTCAACTGCCGCCTTCCCAAGTCGCCATGACCCCGCGTCACGACCTTCCGGCCGGGCTCGATTCCGACCGCCATGTGCTGATCGCCGGGCCCACCGCCAGCGGCAAATCCGCCCTGGCGCTGCGGATCGCCGAGGCGCAGGGCGGCACCATCGTCAATGCCGATGCGCTGCAGGTCTGGTCCTGCTGGCGGGTGCTGACCGCCCGGCCGACGGTCGAGGACGAGGCCCGCGCGCCTCACGCGCTTTACGGCCATGTGGCGCCCGGGCGGCTCTATTCCGTGGGCGAATGGCTGGCCGAGGTCGCGGCATTGCGGGGCCGGCTGATCGTGGTCGGCGGCACCGGCCTTTATCTGAACGCGCTGACCCGCGGGCTGGCGGTGATCCCGCCCACGCCGCCCGAGATCCGCGCCCGGGCCGATGCGCTTCTGCGCGAGCCCGGCGGGCTGGCGCAGATGATCGCCGGGCTCGATTCGCTGAGCCGCTCGCGCATCGACCTGATGAACCCGGTGCGCGTGCAGCGCGCCTGGGAGGTGCTCAAGACCACCGGCCGCGGCATCGCCGCATGGCAGGCCGAGACGCCGGCGCCGCTGATCGCGCCCGAGACCGCGCATCTGCTGGTGCTGCAATCCGACCGCGACTGGCTGGCCGAGCGCATCGCCCGGCGCTTTCGCCTGATGCTGGACCAGGGTGCGCTGGACGAGGTGCGGGCGATGCTGCCGTCTTGGAATCCCGATGCGCTCTGGGCCAAGGCGATTGGCGCGCCCGAGCTGGTGGCGCATCTGCAAGGCGCGCTCGGCCTCGACGACGCCGTCGAACGGGCGATCATCGCCACCCGGCAATATGCCAAGGCGCAGCGCAGCTTCTTTCGCAACCGGATGCGCGACTGGCGTTGGATCGAGGTCGATCATCAAGCCGTCACACAAAAGTGACATATTAAACTTTCGGCAACCATAAGCTGTGTAAACCCTTCGGGAACTCCCGTTGGGAGTCTAGGTTGTGTTTATGGATTTGCTGAAAGCCGCGCCCTTATGAACAATGCCTTTCGCGCCTTCGACAGCACCGATTCCGATCCCGCGCTGGTCCGGTTGCGGGCAGCCGGCATCACCGCGCCGGGGATCATGGAACCGGCCGAGCAGGACCCGCGGTTGCAGCGGGAATCCTCCCGGCGGCCGGGAAACGCCCAGGCCCAGAAACCGCCGGCTCCGGCTCCGACCGTCGCAGGTGCGGCCGGGCGGTTCCGGCCGGCTCCGGCCGCCCTGCCCCGCGGGCGGCCCGGCGACGGCCTGCGGCTGATCCCGCTTTCCGGCTTCCATTGGGGCGGCGCCACGCGCGGCCTGACCGCGCCGGCCGCGCCGCGCGTCCGCGGCGACCACGTGCTGATTCGACCCGGCTCGGGCATGGTCACGGTGCAGTTCCCGCGCCACAATCATCTGGTCAGCGCCGGGCGCCTCGCCTTCATTCCCGCCGGCACCGCCTTTTCGCTGAAACCGCCGGCCGATGTCGCGGGCCAGGCACTGCTGATTCCACCCGACTGGTTCCGCGACCAGCCGCTGCCGCGAGGTTTCCGCTGCGGCTTGCCGGCGCTCGAGGATGCCGGGCTTCTGGACCCCGCCATCCTCGCCCTGGCCGAAGGGGCGGCGCGCCATCCCGGCGGCGACGCGGCGACGCGCCATCAGTTGGGCCTGATCGCGGTGGCGCTGTCCCGGCTTCAGGACCGGCCGGGCCCGTCCCGGCAGGCCGAGGACGATACGGCCGGGGCGCGATCGCTGGCCGAGCGCTTCCTGGACCTCGCCGGGCGGGAACTCGAGCGCAGCCAGACCCTGGCAGAAATGGCCCGCCGGCTGGGCTGCACACAGGCGCATCTGGACCGCGCCTGCCGTCAGAGCCGGGGGCGCGGCGCGCTGGACCTGCTCTATGACCTGCGGCTGCAATCGGCGACCGAGGCGCTGCGCGACAGCGCCAGGCCGATCCCCGAGATCGCCGAGGAACTGGGCTATGCCGGGCTGGGCCATTTCATGCGGGCCTTCCAGGCCGCAACCGGCCGCACGCCCGAAGCCTATCGTGCGCTGTTGCGGAATGCCCGCGGCGGCGGCGGCCCCGATCACGGCTGATCGGGCCGAGCGCCCAGAACCGCGCGCCCGCTGTCCCGAGCCGCCGCACCACCTCCGCATTCCCGACACGCAACGTGGGAAGGGCTGCAAGTCCAGCTCGCCAGAGAGCTTTTCGCACCAGAAGCCGCACCGCAACAGCCGGGACCGCAAAGGGATGGGGCCGGTCCGACCGGCCTGCCCGGCCAAGGTTCTCCGCGCCTTCACCGCACCCCGGCGATGCCCGCGACCGCCCGCTGTCCGGCCGCCGGAACGGTCAACCCCGCCGCGGCCTCCAGGACGGATGGCCTGACGCGTCGACCCGTTGCGGAGCAGCCGCGACACGAGTCCTGCAACGCAGTCTCGGACCGGACGCCCGGCCCCGGCGCCCAAGGCAGCGCCCTATCCAGCGGCCCCCTTCTCCCGCATCCGGTGCCACCACGACTCGCTTGGCGCGGCGCGGCCGCCTCAGGCCGGATCGGCCGGCGCCTCCTCTGCGTCGGCTTCGTCCTCCCGGCCGCGATATCCCTGCGCCACCACGAATTTCTCGGAGGAATCCGATCGGCTGGCCGGCGGCTTCACATTCGCCACCTTGCGGAAATTGCGCTTGAGCATGGCCTGCATCTCGTTTTCCGCGCCCCCCGCCAGCACCTTGGCGACGAAGGTGCCGCCCGGCTCCAGCACGTCGAAGGCCAGCTGCGCCGCCGCCTCGACCAGCGCCACGATGCGCAGGTGATCGGTGCCCTTGTGCCCCGACGAGGCCGCCGCCATGTCCGACATCACCACGTCGGCACGCCCGCCCAGCCAGGCCTTGACCTGCGCGTCCGCCCCTTCCGACAGGAAATCGAGCTGATGGATCTCGGCCCCGGCGATGGGATCGACCTCCTGCAGATCCACCCCCAGCACCCGACCGACCTTCTTGCCGGACTTCTCGCCAAGCGCGTTGACGCGCGCGACCGCCACCTGGCACCAGCCGCCGGGGGCGCAGCCCAGATCGACCACCCGCGCGCCCGGCACCAGGAAACGATACTTGTCGTCCAGTTCCAGGATCTTGAAGGCGGCGCGGCCGCGATAACCCTCGCGCTTGGCCCGCGCGACATAGGGGTCGTTCAGCTGCCGCTCGAGCCAGAGCGTGCTCGACAGCTTGCGACCCTTGGCCGATTTCACCCGCACCCGCAGGTCGCGCTGGCCGCGGCCCGAGCTTTTACGCCCCTCGCCCGGCTTCTTGCCTTCGCTCATCTCATGCCACCCCGTTCATACCATCCGGGGCCAAGACCCCGTCCTTGACCATCTGCGCGTAAAGCAGCCCCTCGCGCAGGCCGCGATCCGCGACGGACAGCCGCGTCGTCGGCCAGACCCGCATCAGCGTCTGCAGGATCGCGGCGCCCGACATGATCAGCGCATGGCGCTCGCGGCCGATGCGCGGATCGGCCCGCCGCCCCTCGGGGCCCAGCGACAGATAGTCGCGGATCACCCGGTCGATCTGCCCCGAGGTCATGGTCAGCCCGTCCACCTTGGTCCGGTCATAGCGGCGCAGGCCAAGATGGCTGGCCGCCACCGTCGTCACCGTGCCCGAGGTGCCGATGACCTGGAAATTCTCGGCGAAATCATGAGTCAGCGAATAGGGCGCGAAATCCGACAGCATTTCCTCGAAATGCCAGGACATCAGCGCGAAACGGCCCTGATCGTCCTCGACATCCTCGAACTGGTCGCGCAGCGTCGCGACGCCCAGCGGCACGCTGATCCAGTCGACCACCCGCGCGCCGCCCGGCCGGGCATCGCCGAACCCGTCGGCCAGCCGCATGATGGCGCGCGACCGCTCGGCGGGGTCGACATCCTCCAGGTCGATCCAGACCAGCTCGGTCGAGCCGCCGCCGATATCGACCACCAGAAGCTGCTCGGTGCGCTGGCTGACCAGCGGCGCGCAGGAGATGACCGCCAGCCGCGCCTCCTCCTCGGCGTCGATGATCTCGACCGGCAGGCCGGTCTCGCGCCGGATCATGCGCAGGAAGTCGCGGCTGTTCCGCGCCCGCCGGCAGGCCTCGGTCGCGACCAGACGCATGCGCGTGACCTTGTGCGCCTCGAGCTTGCGCCGGCACACCTGCAAGGCATGCACCGTCCGCGCCATCGAGGGGCGCGACAGCCTGCCTGATGCCTCGAGCCCGTGTCCCAGCTGGACCGGCTTCGAGAAACTGTCCACCACCTGGAACTGACTGCCCGCGGGACGGGCAATCAGCATCCGGCAGCTGTTGGTGCCAAGATCCAAAGCCGCATAGAGCGGCCCGTCCTCGGCCGGGCGGGTGACGAAAGGCTCGACCGTTTTTCTCGGGAACGCGTCCGCACCCGCAGGACGCCTGGGCGCCATGGTCACGCCCTCCGATAACAAGTTGCTCCGAACGTAACCCGCGCCCGCCATGCCTTCAAGGGGGCGCGCGAAAGCCGGGGCTTGCCGGGCCCTGCCCCTCGACAGCCGCGCAGGGCCGGGCTATGCCCGAGCCATGATCGTGATCGCCGCATTCCTTCTTGGCGCAGCGATCGGCTGGATGCGCGCCGCGAAAGCCGGCGGCAACCGCGCCGACAAGCTGCAATATGCCGCCGCCCATGCCTTGGCGCTGACCGTGCTGGGCCTGTTCCTGACCATATTCCTGACCCGGATGGGCTGATGTTCCGGCCCTTCCTCGACAGCCTGCGCAGGCATGGGGTGCCGGCCAGCCTGCGGGAATATCTGGACCTGCTGGCGGGGCTGCAGGCCGGGCTGTCGGACTGGACGCCCGAGGGCTTCTATCACCTCGCCCGCGCCACCCTGGTCAAGAACGAGGCGCATATCGACCGATTCGACCGCGCCTTCTCCGAAGCCTTCTCGGGCCTCGACCAGATCCCCATCGAGGCGCTGGTGAACGAGGTCTCGATCCCGCGCGACTGGCTGGAAAAGCTGGCCGAAAAGCTGCTGACCCCCGAGGAACGCGCCGCGGTCGAAGGCGCCGGCAGTTTCGAGGAGCTGATGAAGCGGTTGCGCGAGCGGCTGGCCGAGCAGCAGGGCCGGCACCAGGGCGGCAACAAGTGGATCGGCACCGCCGGCACCTCGCCCTTCGGCGCCTATGGCTACAACCCCGAGGGCGTGCGGATCGGGCAAGCCGAAAGCCGCCACCGCCGCGCCGCCAAGGTCTGGGACAAGCGCGAGTTCCGCGATTTCGACGATTCGGTCGAGCTTGGCACCCGCAACATCAAGGTGGCGCTGAAGCGGCTGCGGCAATGGGCCCGGCATGGCGCGCTGGAGGAGCTGGACCTGCCCGGCACCATCCGCGCCAGCGCCGAGCACGGCTATATCGACGTGCAGACCCGGCCCGAACGGCACAATGCCGTCAAGGTGCTGCTGTTCCTCGATGCCGGCGGCAGCATGGACGACCATTCCCGGCTGGTGGACGAGCTGTTCTCGGCCGCCCGCGCCGAGTTCAAGCACCTGGAGCATTTCTATTTCCACAACTGCGTCTATGAGGCGCTGTGGAAGGACAACCGCCGCCGCTGGACCGAGACCACGCCGACCTGGGAGGTGCTGAACCGCTTCGGCCGCGACTACAAGGCGATCTTCGTCGGCGACGCCTCGATGTCGCCCTATGAGATCGCGGTGCCCGGCGGCGCCAACGAACACTGGAATCCCGAATCGGGCGAGATCTGGCTCCAGCGCCTGCGCGAGACCTGGCCGGATCATGTCTGGCTGAACCCGGTGCCGCGCGCGCATTGGGGCCATACCCGGTCCATCGCCATGATCCGCGAGATCTTCGAGGACCGCATGCAGCCCCTGACGCTGGAGGGGCTGACCCAGGCCATGCGCCTTCTTGGCTGACCCCGCCGCATCCCCCATATTGCGGTCATGCTGAAGCTGACCCCGATCCTGCTGATCCTGCTCTATGCCGCCGCGATGTGGTTCTTTTCCGCATGGCGGCTGCGGGCCGAGCTGAACGCCAGGTCCACGCCGCTGCGCCATCCCCGGCTTACGCCGATGCTGGAGCGGCTGGGCCGGGCCATGGATCTGCCGCCGATCCGGGCGCATGTCTACGAGGTGGCGCCCGTCAACGGTCTGGCCGCGCCCGACGGCCGCATCTTCCTGACCCGCGGCTTCCTCGACCGGCTGGACCGCGGCGAGGTGACCGAGGCCGAGCTGGCTTCGGTCATCGCGCATGAGCTGGGCCATGTCGCCCATGGCCATACCCGCCGCCGCATGGTGGATTTCGCCGGCCAGAACGTGGTGCGCATGGTGCTGGCCGGGGTGCTCGGCCGCTTCCTGCCCGGGATCGGCGTCTGGATTGCCAATATCGCCGCCAGCGCCATCGCCGCCCGGCTGTCGCGGCAGGACGAGTTCGAGGCCGACGCCTTCGCCAGCGCCCTGATGGTCAAGGCCGGGCTGGGCACCGAGCCGCAGAAAAGCCTGTTCCGCAAGCTCGACCGGCTGGCGGGCGCGGCCGGGACCGGCGCACCGGCCTGGCTGCTTTCGCACCCGCCGGCCGCGGCACGCATCGCCGCCATCGAAAAGCTCGAGGCGCGCTGGCGCGTGGCCTGACTTGTCCCCTCGCCCGGATGGGTTATGCTGCGGCAGCAAAACAACCGCCGTGACATGACCCGCCCCTTTCGCCGCCGCGTCCTCTACCTTCCCGGCTATGACCCGATCCCGCCGCGCCGTTACCGCGAGCTTTACAAGCGCGAGGGCGCCGAGCAGGCGCGCATTTCGGGCTACGGGCTGAGCTTCGGCCCGCGCCGCGACCGCAACGGCTTCGGCTGGGGCGTCGCCGGCGATTTCGACGGCCGGCGCGCCGAGACCGAGATCGAGGTGCTGGTCTGGGCCGACATCGTGCAGGGCTCGATGGGCCAGGGCATTCTAGCGACCTATGGCCAGCTTGTCCGCACCGCCTGGGCCTATATCGGCTCGGGCGCGCTGTTCCGGCTGATGCGGCTGCGCCGCGGCCCGGTGATCGCGGCGCTTTACCCGGTGGTGGTGCTTCTGGCGCAACTGCTGGCCGCGGCGCTGGCCGCGGCGCTTCTCGGCTGGGCGCTGGGGCGGCTGACCGGACTCGGCTGGTGGCTGGGCCTGCCGGTGATGCTGGGACTGACCTGGACCGGGCTGCATCTGTGGCGGCGCATCGACGGCAAGATCTTCGCCTGGTACCTGATGCATGACTATGCCTTCACCGCCCGGAACCTCGGCGCCTATCCCCCGGCGCTCGAGGCGCGGCTGGTGCAGTTCGCCGACCGCATCGCCGAGGTGCTGACAGGCGATTGGGACGAGGTGCTGGTGGTCGGCCACAGTTCGGGCGCCTATCTGGGCGTCTCGGTGCTGGCCGATCTGATCCGCTCGGGCCGGGTGCCGGCCGGGGGCCCGCGCCTCTCCTACCTGTCGCTGGGCCATGTCGTGCCGATGGCGTCGTTCCTGCCGGGCGCGAACCGGCTGCGGGCCGACCTGCGCTATCTGGCGGCGCGCGACGAACTGGACTGGGTGGACGTCACCGCGCCGGGCGATGCCTGCTCATTCGGCCTGTGCGATCCGGTCGCGGTCTCTGGCGCCGAACCGCCCGGCCGCCGGCATCCGCTGGTGCTTTCTGCCGCCTTCACGCAGACGCTGTCGCCCGCGAAGCGGCGCGAATTGCGCGGGCGCTGGTTCCGGCTGCATTTCCAGTATCTCTGCGCCTTCGACCGGCCGGGCGACTATGATTACTTCGCCATCACCGCCGGGCCCTTGACGCTGGGCCGGCGCTTCGCCGGGCGCGGGCATTCGCCGGGCCGGATCGCGCGCGCCGTGAACCGCTGGACCGCGACATGATCCCGCCCAAGCCCCCGGCCCGGCAGGGGCGCGGTTCGGTCTGGCGCTTCATCCGCGATTTCCGCCGCGACATCCTGTCGGCGCAATCCGACCGGCTCTATCGCGCCTGGATGGCCGAGTTCCGCGGCCCCTTCATCCACAGCTTCACCTGCAACGACCCGGCGCTGGTGGAACTGATTCTGAAGAAGCGGCCGATGGATTTCCCGAAATCGCCGCGCATGGCGGCGGGGCTGCAACCGCTGCTCGGCAATTCCAGCTTCATCTCGAACGGCGAGACCTGGCTGCACCAGCGCCGCATCATCGACCCCGCCTTCGAGGGCGGCCGGCTGCGCGAGGCCTTCCCGGCCATGTGGGACGCGGCGCAGGCCGGCGTCGCCCGGCTGGCGCCGCTGGCCGACGGGGCCGAGATCGACATCGAGCCGCAGACCAGCCATGCCGCCGCCGATGTGATCTTTCGCACCCTGTTCTCGATCCCGATCGAGGACGCGACCGCCGCCCAGGTGTTTCAGGCCTTCCGCGAACACCAGGACGCGCAGCCGATGGTGAATCTGGGCGGGCTGATGGCGCTGCCCCGCTGGGCGCGGCTGCACACCCGCCAGGTGCGCGAAACGGCGCGGCGCATCCGCGGCCTGATCCGCCAGCTGGTTGCGACCCGCGCCGCCGAGATCCAGGCCGGCACCGCACCGCCCGACCTCGCCACCAAGATCATGACCACCCCCGATCCGCAAACCGGCCGGCGGTTCAGCGAAACCGAGATGATCGACGAGGTCGCGACCTTCTTCCTGGCCGGACACGAGACCGGCGCCTCGGCCCTGGCCTGGGCGCTCTACCTGCTGGCGGAAAGCCCGGAATGGCAGGACCGGCTGGCCGAGGAGGCTCGCCGGAACCTCGCCCCGGATTTCGCCGCGATCCGCACCCTGCCGCTGGCCCGCGCCGTGTTCCGCGAGGCGCTGCGGCTTTATCCGCCCGTCGCCATGACCGTGCGACAATGCCGCCGGGCCGAGTCCCTGCGTGGCCGCAAGGCCCCCCGGGGCGCGCAGCTGGTTCTGTCGCCCTGGCACCTGCACCGTCACGAGCGGCTGTGGGAGAATCCCGACGCATTCGACCCGGCGCGCTGGGAGACCGGGAACGGCAAGGCCTGCCAGCGCGACGCCTTCATCCCCTTCTCGGCCGGTCCGCGCGCCTGCCCCGGCGCCGGCTTCGCCATGATCGAGGGACCGCTCATCCTGTCGGCCCTGGTCCGCGCCTATCGTCTGGCCCCCGGCGCCGAACGCCCCGTGCCGATCATGCGGCTGACCCTGCGGGGCAAGAACGGCATCCGCCTGCGATTGCTGCCAAGGCAGATGGGTATTTAGACAACGAAGAAGTCCAGAAACAGTCCCGGCTTCTTCGTTGCCCCAATGCCCACGCCCGGCATCAAAGCCGGTAGATGGCCGAGAATTTCTCTTCCAGGTAGTCGAGCAGCGGCTTCTCGCTGACATCGGCGCCGGTGGCGCGCTCGATCAGCGCGCGCGGCGCGTAGAGCCCGCCATGGCGCTGCATGTTCTCGCGCAGCCATTCCACCGCCGGGTCGGCCTCGCCCCGCGCCAGCGCCTCGTCCAGATCCGGGACCGCGGCGCGCAAGGCGGCATGCAGGCAACCGGCATAGACATTGCCCAACGCATAGGTGGGGAAATAGCCGAACAGTCCCACCGCCCAATGCACGTCCTGCAGGACGCCATTGGCCGGACGGTCCACCGCCACCCCGAAATCGCGCAGGAAACGCGCGTTCCAGGCCTCGACCAGATCCTCGACATCCAGCCTTCCAGCGATCAGGTCGCGCTCCAGATCGAAGCGCAGCATGATGTGCAGGTTGTATTGCACCTCGTCGGCCTCGGTGCGGATGAAGCCCGGGGTCACGCGGTTCGCGGTGGCGTAGAAGGCATCGGCATCGGGGACCGACAGCCCGCCGAAGGCATCCGACATGCGCTGGTAGAGCCAGCCGGTAAAGGCTCGACCGCGGCCGAGCTGGTTCTCGTAGATGCGGCTCTGGCTTTCATGCGCGCCCATCGAAACGCCGCGGCCCAACGGCGTGAAGGCATAATCGCTGTCGATACCCTGCTCATAGCTGGAATGACCGACCTCGTGGACGGTCGAATACAGGCAGTTGAACGGGTCGGTCTCGACCACGCGGGTGGTGATGCGGCTGTCCTGCCAACGCCCCGAGCTGAACGGGTGCACGGCGATGTCCATGCGGCCGCGCGTCCAGTCATAGCCGAAGGCCGTGGCGCAGGTCCGCGCCAGGCGCAGCTGCGTCTCCTGCGGGAAATGCCCGGTCAGCGGCTGCGGCTGGAATGCGGCGCCCAGCACGTCCTCGCGCAGGGCCACCAGTCGCGGCCGCATGGCGTCGAACAGCGCCGCGATCTCGGCCTGGGTGGTGCCGGGCTCGTAATCGTCCAGCAGCGCGTCATAGAGATCGCCGCCATCGGCCAGCGCCGAGGCTTCCTCGCGCTTGAGCATCAGGATGTCGTTCAGCACCGGCAGGAAATCCCCGGGCGCGTCCTTGGCCCGGGCCTCGGCCCAGATGCCCTGCGCCAGCGAGGTCTGCCGCGCCAGTTCCGTGGCCAGCCGGGCCGGGATGCGCGAGGCGCGGCGATGATCGCGCGCGATCAACTCGATGATGCGGGCATCCTCGGCATCCTCGGGCTCGGCCCGGTCCAGCCATTCGCCCAGCCGCGGATCGGTGCGCCGCTCGTGCAGCACCGCTTCCATCGCCGCCATTTCCTCGGCGCGCTGCTCGGTCGCGCCGCGCGGCATCACGGTTTCCTGATCCCAGCCGAGACGTTCGGCGACCGAAGACAGCGCCTCGGTCTGGCGCTGGAAGGCAAGAAGTTCGTCGAAGGCGCTCATCGGACAGTCCCCCGGACCGAGGTTTCATAAGGATAGCGCGCATGGTGACGCGCGCGCAGGATCAGGGTGAACAGTGCCACGGCACCGATCTGATGCGCCAGTGCCAAAGGCAGCGGCGAGGCGTGCAGCACGTTCATGATGCCCAGAAGCACCTGCACGGCCAGGGCGACCAGCATCGCGACATAGGCGCCGCGCGTCACCGGATGCGGCGAGCGCCGGGCGCGCAGGAACACCACCACGGCGAACATCGCCAGCAGATAGCCGGTCATGCGGTGGATGAACTGCACCAGCGCCGGGTTTTCGAAGAAATTGCGCCAACCCAGCGCCGCGTCCCAGATCGCCGCGGGAATCCATTCGCCGCCCATGGTCGGCCAGCCGGTATACATGCGGCCGGCGTCGATCCCCGCGACCAGCGCACCCAGCAGGATCTGCAGGAAGGCCAGATGCATCAGCCCGGTGGTCATCGAGAAAAGCTTCGCCTCACCCGCCCGCCGGGCACGCAGCAGCGCCGCCTCCGAGCGCGACAGCGCCGAGGCATACCAGGCGATCAGGCCCAGGATGGCGAAGGCCAGCCCCAGATGCGTGGCCAGCCGATAGGAGGCCACCCGCACCATCTCGCCCGACAGTCCCGAATGCACCATCCACCAGCCGATGGCGCCCTGGGCGCCGCCGAGCACCCCCAGCGCCAGCAGCCGCGGCGTCCAGCCCGCGGGGATGCGCTTGGTTGCCAGGAAAAACAGAAAACCCAGCGCCCAGACCGCGCCGATCAGCCGCCCAAGCAGCCGGTGCGACCATTCCCACCAGTAGATGCGCTTGAAGTTCGCCAGGTCCATGTCGGAATTGACCAGCTGGAACTGCGGGATCTGCCGGTACTTGTCGAACTCGGCCTGCCAGGCGGCCTGGTCCAGCGGCGGGATCGTCCCGGTCACCGGCTTCCATTCGGTGATCGACAGGCCCGATCCGGTCAGCCGGGTCGCACCGCCAAGCGCGATCATCGCCGCGACCATGACAAACAGCAGGATCAACCAAAGACGGATCGCACCGCGCGCGCCCTTGTTGCCGGCGTCGATCATGCCGCCGGCGGGCGGGGTGCCCTGCGGCGGCGTCTCGGTGACTTCCTGAAAGACGGGACGTCTTGCCATGTCAGCTTCCTTCTCGATCGGGCGCGACCTTGGCCCGCGCGCGCCCGGAAATCAATCAACCGCGGCGGATCAATTGCCGCAACATGCCGTGGAAGATGCGCGTGTCGGCGCGGGTCAGCGGCAGCCGCGACCACAGGTTGCGCAGCGTGAGCTGCATCGCCGGCGCCTTCTCGGGCGGAAAGAAGAAGCCCGCCTCGGCCAGCCGCTCCTCCCAGTGATCGGCGAGACGCTCGATCTCGAGCCGCGTCGCGGGCGCCTCGCCATCGGGACGGCGGCCCTGCGGGGCAGGCTGGGCCGGCAGGTTGTCCCGCGCCCATTCATAGCCGGTCAGCAGCACCGCCTGCGCCAGGTTCAGCGAGGGGAAGTCGGGATTGACCGGCACCGTGATGATGGCGTTGGCGCGCGCCACATCGTCGTTTTCCAGGCCCGCGCGCTCGGGGCCGAAGATCACCGCGACCCGGCCGCCCTGCGCCACCCGCTCGCGCGCATCGGCCATGGCCGTCGCCGGGGTCAGGACCGGCTTGGTCAGCTCACGCCCCCGCGCGGTGGTGGCATAGGCGTGATCGACATCCGCCATCGCCTCGGCCAGGGTCGCGAAAACCTGCGCCCGATCCAGAACCCGACCGGCCGCGCCCGAGGCCATGGCCACGGCCCGGGGATTGGGCCAGCCGTCGCGGGGCGCCACCAGCCGCATGTCGGACAGGCCGAAATTCAGCATGGCGCGCGCGGCTGCGCCGATGTTTTCGCCCATCTGCGGGCGGACAAGAATGATCGCGGGTTCCATGCGCGCGGCCATAACCTTCCGCAGACCTACTGGCAAGGCGCGCGGCGCTGCGCTATCTGCAGACGGAACACGAGGAATGACAGCGCCATGACAGACCAGCCCAATACGCCGCAACTCTACCTGATCACCCCGGTCGGCGCGGCCGCCTCGACACTGGGGCCGATGCTGGCCGAGGTCATGGACCGCTTTCCCATCGCCTGCCTGCGTATCCCCGGCGCCGGCACCGAGGAGGAGTTGGGCCGCATCGCCGATCTCGCGCGCGAGATCGCCCATGCCCGCGACGTGGCGGTGGTGATCGAGGACCATGTGCAGCTGGCGCAGCGCCACGGGCTGGACGGGGTGCATCTGAGCAACGGCGCCCGGGGCGTGCGCCATGCCCGCAAGGAACTGGGCCAGGACGCCATCGTCGGCGCCTTCTGCGGCACCTCGCGCCATGACGGCATGAACGCGGCCGAGGCCGGCGCAGATTACGTCGGCTTCGGACCCTGCGGCGCCTCCGCGCTCGGCCAGGGCGAGACGGCCCCCCTGGAGCTGTTCCAGTGGTGGTCCGAGGTGATCGAGATCCCGGTGGTCGCCGAGGGCGCCCTGACCCCGGCGCTGATCGGGCAGCTGGCACCGATCACCGATTTCATCGCGCTGGGGGCGGAGATCTGGTCGGAACCGGACCCGGCCGAAGCCTTGGGCATTCTCTGGCGTTGACCCGCCTGGCGGCACCGCCGGGTGGGTATTTGGGCAACGAAGAAGCCGCGAGGAGCCTCCCCTCGCCTTCCTCGCTTCAGCTCTGCCGGGGTCCGCATCTTCTTCGTTGTCCAAATACCCATGCGACCGCGCCATCCTCGCCCCGCCTGCCCCTTGCGCAGCGCCATGCCGCAGCCTAAAGCCTTGCCATGACCCAGCATCAGCGCCTTCTCATCATCGATTTCGGCTCCCAGGTCACGCAGCTGATTGCGCGGCGCCTGCGCGAGTTGAACGTCTATTGCGAAATCCACCCGTTCAACGCGGTCGACGACGCCTTCCTGAAAGACTTCGCGCCGCAGGCCGTGATCCTGTCGGGCGGACCCGCCTCGGTCACCGAGGCGGATTCGCCGCGCGCGCCGCAGAGCCTGTTCGAGCTGCGGGTGCCGATCTTCGGCATCTGCTACGGCCAGCAGGTGATGATGGAGCAACTGGGCGGCCGCGTCGAATCGGGCCATCACGCCGAATATGGCCGCGCCTTCATCGCGCCGGCCGAGGGTCACAAGGGCGACGGCATCTTCGCCGGCCTGTTCGACACCGGCCGCGAGGAGGTCTGGATGAGCCATGGCGACCGGGTGACGCAACTCGCGCCCGGTTTCGAGGTCATCGGCACCTCGCCCAACGCCCCTTACGCCATGATCGCCGACGAGGCCCGCAAGTTTTTCGCCGTGCAGTTCCATCCCGAGGTGCATCACACCCCGAACGGCCGCCGGATGCTGGAGAATTTCGTCCGTATGGCAGGTTTTGCCGGCGATTGGACCATGGCCTCCTATCGTCAGGAGGCGATCCGCAAGATCCGCGAGCAGGTGGGCGACAAGCGCGTGATCTGCGGCCTGTCCGGCGGTGTCGACAGCTCGGTCGCGGCGGTGCTGATCCACGAGGCGATCGGCGACCAGCTGACCTGCGTCTTCGTCGATCACGGGCTTCTGCGGCTGAACGAGGCCGAGGAAGTCGTGACCATGTTCCGCGACAGCTACAACATCCCGCTGATCCATGCCGACGAAAGCGAGCTGTTCCTGTCGGCGCTGGAGGGTGTCGGTGACCCCGAGGTCAAGCGCAAGACCATCGGCAAGCTGTTCATCGATGTGTTCCAGAAATATGCGAGCGGGATCGAGGGTGCGGAATTCCTGGCCCAGGGCACGCTTTACCCGGACGTGATCGAATCGGTCAGCTTTTCGGGCGGCCCCTCGGTCACCATCAAGAGCCATCACAATGTCGGCGGCCTGCCCGAGAAGATGGGGCTGAAGCTCGTCGAGCCCCTGCGCGAGCTCTTCAAGGACGAGGTGCGCGCCTTGGGCCGCGAGCTGGGCCTGCCGGAGAAGTTCATCGGCCGTCATCCCTTCCCCGGCCCGGGCCTCGCCATCCGCTGCCCGGGCGAGATCACCCGCGACAAGCTCGAGATCCTGCGCAAGGCCGATGCGGTCTTTATCGACCAGATCCGCAAGCACGGGCTTTACGACGAGATCTGGCAGGCCTTCGTGGCCATCCTGCCGGTGCGCACCGTCGGCGTGATGGGCGACGGGCGTACCTATGACTATGCCTGCGCGCTGCGGGCCGTCACCTCGGTCGACGGGATGACGGCGGATTACTATCCGTTCAGCCACGAATTCCTGGGCGAGACCGCGACCCGGATCATCAACGAGGTTAAGGGCATCAACCGCTGCACCTATGACATCACCTCGAAGCCGCCCGGCACGATCGAGTGGGAATGATTCAGGCCTATCCAAAAGCCGCCGATTTTACGCTGCGGCCCTCCATTACCACTTTGAAATCACAGGAAAATTTGCCGCTCATGGAGGCCGGTTTTGGCCTGACGGTATAAATGATGGCTCTCTAGCGTTTTTTGAACGACTTCGGAGGGTCCAATGCTGACTGATTCCGCCATCAAGGCACTGAAACCAAAAGATAAATTGCACAAGGTCGCCGACCGTGACGGTATGTACGTCGCCGTTCAACCCTCGGGGGCCATCGTGTTCCGTTACGGCTACCGCATAAACGGGCGCCGCGAGACATTGACGCTCGGCCGATACGGCTCGGCCAACCTGTCTCTGGCGCGTGCGCGGGAGAGCGGGACGATCTCGCAGAGCTGATGCCGGCGGATGGTGCGCTTGGTTAGTGGAGGCGATTGGCTCATTTCCGCCCCCCGTCGTCCGCGGTCTACGTGGTGTGGCCCTACATATCTTCATTGTCGGTCGCTCCAACTTTCTGGGTCGCCATAGCGCGCCTCGCTCCTTCAGCACCGCGTCCAGGGTTTGCCGGGAGGCGGCCAGCAACGTGACTGCGATCTCCTTGGCGTATGGCGGACTCTGGAGGGCGATCGGCGGCGTATAGCGTGCCGTATTCGCGCCCATGCGCAGAAGGCACCCCGCGAAGGTCAGCGTTGAGAGCAGTGAGAGCGTAGCCGCCGCCCCCTAATGGCTTTAGCCCGTCTTGCGCCCGGCCTTGGCGAACCCGCGATCGGTGGCGATGAAGCGTTCGAGCATCGGCACAATCAGCTTGGCCGGCTCGATGGCCGCGCTGCCTTCGGCGAGCAGGCGGCCATATTCGATGAGATTGCGGTGGAGCGCCGCCGGCATCTCCAGCGCGATCTTGACGGGTTTGTCGTCGGCGATGGGCTCTAGCTTCAGCTTGGTCATGGATCAGCTCCTGTAGGGTTCGAGCACGAGATCGTGCGTGACGATGACGCGGACCGGAAAGCCGGGCCGGATGGTCAGGGTCGGTGCGACCTGCAACTGACGCTGGATGATCTGCTGACCGGCCTGATTGACGGTGTCCAGCGCGCCGCCGCGAATAGCGGCAATGAGGCGATCATTGTCGTCGGTGGCGAGTTCCGTGCCCATGCTGAGCAGCGTCGAGAGCGCGGCGGCCTTCCCATGGGGCGTGGGGACGAGGAACGGTTGACGGCGGACATTGTCGAACTGGCTCGCACCTATGGCCGCTATGGCTACCGGAAGATCGCAGAGCTTCTGCGATCCACCGCTGGCTGGGCGGTCAACGACAAGCGGGTGGAGCGGATATGGCGGAAAGAGGGGCTGAAAGTACCGCAGCAACAACCCAAGCGCGGCCGTCTCTGGCTGAATGATGGCTCCTGCATCCGTCTGCGGGCGGTATACCCAAACCACGTCTGGAGCTATGATTTTGTCGAAGATCGCACCCACGAGGGCAGAAAGTACAGGATGCTCAACATCATCGACGAGTTCACCCATAAATGTCTGGCGATCCAGACCGACCGGCGGCTCAAATCAATCGACGTGATCGATGTTCTCTCCGATTTGTTCATTCTGCGGGGCGTACCTGGCCACATCCGCTCGGACAACGGACCTGAGTTCATTGCCAGAACGGTACAGGAATGGATTGCCGCCGTGGGAGCGAAAACGGCCTACATCACGCCGGGATCACCCTGGGAGAACGGCTTCATCGAGAGCTTCAATGCCCGCCTTCGGGACGAATTGCTCGCTGGTGAAATCTTCTACTCCCTCGCCGAAGCCAGGATCGTCATCGAGAGCTGGCGGCGGCATTACAACACCGTGCGGCCGCACGGATCGCTTGGATACAAGCCGCCAGCGCCGGAAGTCTTTGTACCGGCCATGTCCGCGCGGTCGGCCCTACAACCCCGACCAGCAGCGCCGAACGCGCTGGCGATCAGACCGTCAAGGCACTAACATTCCATCCGGACCACTCAGTGGGGGCCGATCAGCACCATTAGGACACGATACCGCACCGCTCCCTTCTGAAAGGAACGCAACAAGCGCTGCAAAGAGACATTCTGTTTTGACGTCCTATCGCTGGCGACGATACCGCAAGAGCTCCACCAATGCCGAAAGTGCCGCCGATTTCTGGCTCCTGCTCGGATAGTAAAGGTGGTAGCCCGACCAAATGGGACAAAATTCAGCCAGGCATGGCTCCAGCCGTCCGGAGGACAAGTGCTCGGCGACATGCGATTCGAAGGTATACGCCAGGCCCAATCCGGCCAATGCAGCCTCGATCATAACCGGCGCGTCGTTGAAGTCTGCCGGCCCTTGGACCGGAATCTCGATGGTTCGTTCCCTCTGGTGGAACATCCAGCGGAATAGATCGCCATGGCTGGCGGTGCGGTAGTTAAGGCAGTCGTGCGCGGCAAGATCATCAAGCCGGTTGGGGTAACCCCGCCGGGCATAGTAGGCAGGAGCCGCGACTATCGCCGCCTTCATGTCGGGACCGACCGGAACGGCGACCATGTCCTTTTCAAGATGGGTGCCGAAACGGATGCCGGCATCGAAACCTCCCTTGACGACGTCTGTGAACCGGTCGCTGACATGAAGGTCGACCTTTACGCCGGGATGGCGCGCCAGGAATCGAGACAGTGCTGGTACAAGGATCGCGCGGGCCGGATACTCCATCGCCGTCAGCCGCAATGTGCCTGATGGCTGGCCACGCTCCTGGCGAATTTCCGACAATCCGCTCTCGATCTGGCG
This sequence comes from Paracoccus sp. TOH, assembly GCF_030388245.1. Classification (NCBI taxonomy): domain Bacteria; kingdom Pseudomonadati; phylum Pseudomonadota; class Alphaproteobacteria; order Rhodobacterales; family Paracoccaceae; genus Paracoccus; species Paracoccus sp. TOH. The sequence continues at coordinate 1,027,081 of NZ_CP098361.1, read as the reverse complement.
CAGGGCGGGAGCGACCTGTTGGAGCAGGCGCTGCCCGACCTCGGTCGGTCGGACGCTACGCGTCGACCGCGCAAGCAAGGTAATCCCGAGCCGCGCCTCCAGAGCGCCGACAGCCTGACTGAGACCGGATTGCGCACGCCCCATACGTGACGCAGCTCGGGTGAAACTGCCCGCCTCGACAACGGCTTGAAAGATAAGCAGGTCGGCAATGTCGCGACGATCCATTCATCACCTTTTGCGATAGGGCCAATCAAACAAATCACCCTAGCAGATAGCAGTGCGTGATCCCAGATTGTCGTTGAACTCACGTCCAGTCGGAAACTTGAAATGAAACAGATCGGAACCCTTCTGGCATCGCTCGGCATCGCGGTTGCCACCACGGTGATCCTTCCCAATACGGCGGCTGCACAGCGTTCGTTCCACGAGGCCGTTGCGTCGCTGAAGCCGTATGTTGCCGCTGGCCGCCTTCGCGTGTTCACCGACAATGCCAGCCCCATCCCTGGCTTCGGCTCGATCTTGCGCCCGGCTCACACAACCCGTCACAGCTCGATCGTCGTCGAGAGCAGGGGCGACACGTTCGTCGTTTGGGGCGACATCATCCACGGAGACGCCGTTCAGTTCGACGAGCCGAACACCGCCATCGACTTCGACGTGTACTCGCCCGTCGCGACCGTCACGCGGCGCGAGGCCCTGATCCATGTCGCCGAGCACGGTACCGGGTTGCCGGTGCAAACCTGCCGTTCCCGGGCATCAGCCATGTTCGAGCCGGCAACAACGAGTTCGATTGGGTGCCTGTGAACTATAGCGCTGCCGGCGGCTGACCACGCCTCGCGCCGTGGCGGGCATCAATGGCGAGCCGCAGTACCACTCACATCCGCCTGCGTCCGAACCAGGAACGGACAGGGCGAGAGGGAGGCGTCCCTGAACATCCAAGCAATGTAGAAAGGAATGACCCGATGAGAGCTATCATAGTACTGACATCGCACGACAAACTCGGAAACACCGGCAAGAAAACCGGCTTCTGGCTCGAAGAGCTTGCGGCGCCCTATTACGTCTTCAAGGACGCCGGCGCGGAAATCATCCTTGTCTCTCCGAAAGGCGGGCAGCCACCGCTTGATCCGAAGAGCAACGAGCGGGACTTCCAGACCGACGACACACGTCGCTTCCTAGCTGATCCCGAGGCGCTGGCGGCGCTGGCAAGCACCGCAAAACTGTCGGAAATCTCTGAGGTCGACTTTGACATCTTCTTCTATCCCGGCGGTCATGGCCCACTCTGGGACCTGACCGAGGATCGCAATTCGATCACTCTGATCGAAAGCGCTTATGGCGCGGGCAAACCTGTTGCCCTGGTCTGCCACGCGCCGGGTGTCCTGCGCCATGTGAAGGGCCGCGACGGGAAGCCGCTCGTCTCCGGCAAGAGGGTGACTGGCTTCACCAATTCCGAAGAGGCCGCGGTCGGTCTGACCGACGTGGTCCCGTTCCTGGTCGAGGACGCGCTCAAGCAGATCGGCGGGGACTTTTCCGCCGCTGACGATTGGAACGTGCACGTCGTCCGGGACGGCCAGTTGATCACCGGACAAAACCCGGCGTCTTCAGCGGAAGCCGCGCACCTGGCTCTTCGCGCTGTGGCGCGCGCGGCCCGATGACCGTTCCCCGATGACCGTTCATCGTCAAATCGTGCGAGCCGTCCACCAATTCCGCAGATCAAGGCCTTTTCAAGGGGCTGCGCCCGCCCGCGCTGGCGCTCGGAAGCAGCATGCAACAAGGAGCCAATTGTGACCACCCCATCCAACCATCGGCGCGGGAGCGCGGGTTTCCTTTCCCGGCGGCATGTTCTCGCCGTCGGCGCAGGGGCGGCGGCATTGCCTTTCCTCGCACCTGTCCTTGCCGGGGCGGCCGAACAACCGGCCGCGACGCCTATTCACCCCACCCACAATGGAGCAACGACTATGTCCACCATGACCACCTCCGACGGCACGCGGATCTTCTACAAGGACTGGGGGCCGAAGGATGCCCAGCCGATCGTCTTCCATCACGGTTGGCCGCTCAGCGCCGACGACTGGGACAGCCAGATGCTGTTCTTCCTGTCGCAGGGCTATCGCGTGGTCGCCCATGACCGCCGCGGGCATGGCCGGTCCGACCAGACCGACACGGGCAACGAGATGGACACCTACGCCGCCGACGTGGCCGAGCTGGCCCGCGCGCTCGATCTCAAGAACGCCGTGCATGTCGGCCACTCGACGGGCGGTGGCGAGGTCGTGCGTTATGTCGCCCGCGCCGAGCCCGGCCGGGTCGCAAAGGCGGTCGTGATCAACGGCGTGCCGCCGATCATGCTGAAGACCGAGGCCAATCCGGATGGTCTGCCGATGGAGGTGTTCGACGGCTTCCGCAAGGCTCTGGCCGCGAACCGGGCGCAGTTCTTCATCGATGTTCCCTCGGGGCCGTTCTACGGTTTCAACCGTGAGGGCGCCAAGGTCAGCCAGGGGCTCATCGACAATTGGTGGCGCCAGGGCATAGCGGGCGGCGTCAAGGCACAATACGATTGCATCACGGCTTTTTCGGAGACTGACTTCACCGAGGATCTGAAGGCGATATCCTTGCCGGTTCTGGTCATGCACGGGACCGATGATCAGGTGGTTCCGATCGACAACGCGGCTCACAAGGCGATCAAGCTGCTGACGAACGGCACGCTCAAGACCTATGACGGCCTGTCGCATGGGATGTTCTCGACCCACCCCGAACTGATCAACGCCGATCTGCTGGCTTTCGTCCGCGCCTGATCCAGTCCTTTGCCGGACCGCCTGCCCGGTCCGGCAAAGGTTGTTCCGGGCCTTGTGGCCCAAGACCCAACGTCCCCACAGGAGACTGACTGTGCCCAAACGGAAACTCGTCGCTGCGATGGCGATGACCCTGGCGACCGCCGCGCCGGCGCCGCTTGCCGCGGCCGAAAAGCCCGGCATTGTTCTGGTCCACGGCGCCGTCATGGACGGTTCGACCTGGCGGCCGGTCCACGACCGCCTGGCTGGAGAAGGATATCGCGTCAGCATCGTGCAGATGCCGCTGACCGGGTTCGACAAGGACGTCGCCGCCACAAAACGCGTGCTTGCCATGCAGGATCGTCCGGTCGTTCTCGTCGGCCACAGCTACGGCGGCGCCGTCATTTCGGTCGCCGGCGCAGATCCGAACGTCAAGGCGCTCGTCTACGTCGCCGCGTTCCAGCCCGACGCCGGGGAAAGCATCGCGGCTCTCAATGCCAGGTTCCCGATGGCAAGCCACATCAAGGACGTTGGCGGCGGCTATATGATCGTCGAGCCGACTGCGCTTCACAACGACGTTGCCGCCGATCTTTCCGAGGCTGACGCCGCCTTCCTTGCCGCGGCGCAGACAGCGACGGCTGTTTCATCCTTCGGGGCCGTATTGCCGGCAGCCGCTTGGCGCCACAAGCCCAGCTACGGCATCGTCGCGACGCAGGACCGGACCGTCTCGGCGGATCTGCAGCGCTTCATGTTCGAACGTTCCTACTTCAGGACCGCGGTCGCCGCCCGTGCGCTTGGCAACGGCATGACGGGCGCCGCTGCCAGGCCGCGTTCAACGAACCTGGCGTTCTCGACGCGATCACTGGCCCGGGATGCGGTAGGCGTCTTGTGACGCTCGTGGGAGTGGGTCACGCCGCTGGGGCGGCGTCCATCGCGCGATGGAGCCGCGTCAATTCCTCCAGCCCTTGTTGCCAACTTACCGGAGGGATGTAACCAAGCTCTCTCTCCGCCTTGGCAATGTCGAGCGTGATCTCGACCGCGCTGGTGGCATATTCCTGAAAGCTGAGCGGCCCGCGTATCCTTCCGCCGCTGATCCGGAACTAACCGTCCCCGATCCGCGCCATGACTTTCAGTAAGCCGCGCGGCACCGATTTTTCGGGCGGATGAAGGCCCTGGGTCGCCAGAAATCCCGTTGCGGTCTCGCGGAATGGTCGCGCCGGGCCATCGCTGATATGATAGATTTCTCCGCTTTTCCCGCGGATCAGGGCCACGTCCACGGCATGGCAGAGATTATCGATATGCATGGTCGAGCTGAGGTAACTGCCACCCGATATCCACGCAAATTTACCCGACCGGACGGTGCTAGTCAGTCTCGGGAGAGCAGTTCCATCGTCGCGACCCCAGACGAAACGCGGGCGAAGCACGACAACGCGGAACGCGTCGGACGCGAGAGCTCGGGCGATCTGCTCCGCGTTGGCCTTGCCTTGCGAATAGGCCCCGGCCGGGGTTCGGGGGTAGGGGGCCGTCTCGTTCACATTGCAAAAGGGGCGCCCCTTCTTGCAGGACCGAATCCGTGCTGAGATGAACGGCTACTGCGATCCCCGCCTCTCGTGCGGCTTCTAGAACGCGGCGTGTACCCGCAATGTTGTCGTATTCGGCCTTGCGGCCGGGGCCGTGCTCTCCACCATGCCGTGTTGATATCCGATCCGGATCACTTCGCGGATGTTAAGGTCCGTGCCGTTCCTGTTACCCTTCGGCCAGGATACCCAGAGCCGCCCTTTGGGCGCGACATGGGTTTTGAGGACAGGAAACTGCTCGTTCAGGTCCGATGCCGTCAGAACGAAGAGATGGACGTGATCAAACCTCCCGTCCAGGGAGGCTGGGACATCCAGTTCCGGCAACTTCATTGCGGCGTGCACATCAGCCGGCGCGCCGATGAAATAGGCTCGGGAACCCGCTTTCAGTCCCATTTTCTCCGCAACTGTACGCACCGGCGACCTCTTAACGCAGCTGGCTTCTGCACCGCATTCAGGACGCCGAAAATCCATCGTGGAAGGCAACGCTTCCAGATACTTCGGAACCGTCGAGAGACAGTTTCATGAAGTATTTCGGAGGAACCCCCTCGTATCGCACGGCGGGGTTTTGCTCGAACCCAAATCGCCGATAATAGGCGGGGTCGCCAAGGACGACGCAGCCGCTGGCCCCAGCAGCTTTCAACTGATCCAGACCCGCCCGGATCAGCATTCCGCCAATGCCGTTCCCTTGAAACTCGGGCCTGACGGAAACGGGGCCGAGACCGAACCAGCCAATCTCGGTGCCATTGATCGTGACCGGCGAGAAAACGATATGTCCGACTATGTCGCCTTCGGCTGTCGCGACAAGGGAAATGGTGAGAGCATTGCTTGCCCGCAGGGCGTCGATGATCGCTCCTTCGGTCCCGGAGCTGTGTTCGGCGCCCTTGAACGCGGCCTCCGTCACCTGGCGGATATCCCGCGTATCTCCCGGATGTTCAGGCCGAATCTGGCACTTCATTGCTTCTGTTCCTTTGAAGGCTCTTTCGGCTTGGCGACGCAGCCGAAATAGGTGAGGTAAAGGCCGATCGCGGTGAGCAACGCGAACCCGCCTCTCATGATACTCGAATGCGGGGTGGAGGCCGCAACGCCCTGCTCAATCAGCTCTGGCACCGCCATGAGCATGGCTCCGCGAATTGCCAGAAACCACCCGAAGAGCGAAACCAGGATGGCTGCGAGGCCGCGCCAAAGCTGGTGAAATGCGAAGATCGCAAGGCCGCTTCCAAGTAAGATGCCGCCCGACATCCACACCATGGCGTCGTTTTCGAAGTATCCGGCCAGGGCCGATGTCATTGTCGGTACGCGATAGATGACGATGATGGTCACGATCGTGATATAGGGCCCGATGAAGCGCGCGATGGCACGGGTGCGGAGATCATATTCGTTCCTGTCAAGCATCTTACCTCTCAGAACGGCAGTATATCGACCCTACACCAATCGCTGCCCGTCGTCACAGCACGAGAGGGAAAATCATGGAAGCGCTTAGGATCTTTGTATTTTTGATCGAGCATTGACAGCGGCGTGCTGTCCACAGATTACCTTTGTCGATCCTTCGGGGGCGAAGATCAGGACGGGTTCGTTATTGACCAAAGCTACTGCTCCCAAATCGAACACGCTCCGGATTCCGGCTCCAACGGCGCGCGTCCACCGCCAGCTTTCGCTGCCGCAGCTATGGTGACTTCATCAGCATCAAGCACGACATCGGGATCGAGAAGGGCCATCAACCCTTTGAAGTCCCCGTTGCGTGACGCGGCGACGAAGGCGGTAACGATTTCTCGGCGCCGGGCCCGCTAGCGCCGATCTCGGTTGGAGCCCCTGTGAGACGCCGCCGGGCCCGACTTGCGAGCTGACGGGTTGCTGCCGGTGACCGTCCGATTATCGGCGCAATGTGATCGAACTGCACCGCGAACAGGTCGTGAAGGACGAGGCAAAGCCGTGCGACGATCGTCGTGAGCCAATTGCGCAGGCTATGGACTTCCGAAACATCCGAATGCGCTATCCGCAGCCAGGCGTCTTGCACAGCATCATCCGCCTGGCCGTCCGAGCCGAGGATACGACGGGCAACAAATCGCAGGTAGTCGCGATGCTGCTCGAAATGCCGCACGAGGTCATTTTCGTCGCTCATATGCCCCTTACCGTCTGGTGTCCTCATGAAGATGACGCCTGGCCTTCGACAGATGTGACAGCCTGTCGAAAAAAGGTCCGGCGACGAGCCTGACCCTGCGTCCCGGCCATTGGTCACATCCGCCTCGCCGGCACCGTCACCCCTAGGACGGAATGGATCCGTGCCAAGGACAGGAGCGACCAATGAAAGTACGCATGGAAAACCCGACAGCCCACCTGACGGGTCCGGTGAACGCGATGAAAGCGATTCAGCAACTGGTGGGCCATCCACACAGCGCCGGTGTTGATGCCGGGGTCATTCACCTTACGCATCTGCGGGTAAGCCAGATCAATGGCGCAGTTTTGCGTTCACAGCGCGGCCAGGCATGGCCAGCAGTCCGGGATCGGCGAAGAACGGCTATTTGCGGTTGCAGCCTGGCGGGACGCCCCCTTTTTCTCTGACGCAGAACGGGCCGCGTTGGGCCTGGCGGAGGCCATGACCCGAATTGCCGACCGGGAGGCCCTGGTTTCAGACGGGATCTAGGCTGAGGTTCATGTGCATTTCGGAGAGCGGGAGGCTGCCGCTCTGGTGCTTCGGATTTCCACCATCAATCTGTTCAACCGCTTCAATGTCGCGACTCGGCAGATTGCGGGTTCGGCGGCGTGGTAGGATGCGCCTGATTCCGCCGGCTCCACGTCGCTGAGCCGAAAATGACAGCCGTTGGATGCCGTTATTTCGGCAGCCAACGGTATGCTGGGCTTGCCTGGAAAGCTATGCTTCATCCTGCGTTGCTTGAACCAGGAATTCAATGAAGGCGCGGACCTTGGGCAGAAGGTAGCGGCGCGACGGATAAACGGCGTAGATGGCGGTCTGCACCGGCGTCCAATCGTCCATGGCGGTGGCCAGACGGCCGGTGGCAATATCGTCCGCGACATACTGCCGAGGAATGAGGCTCAACCCAAAACCCGCCAGCAGGGCATCGCGAACGGCAAGCCCGCTTGTCACCTTGTACCGACCGTTGATCGGCACCCGCTCCATCTCCCCGCCTTTGGCGAACTCCCATTCATGCGCATGGTCCGACAGAGTGAACCGGATGCAGTCATCCCACATTCTCCAAGTAAGTCGCTGATTTCGCTGTCGTAATCGTGATATTTCGCATATAAATCATGGCGTTGACGGCTGCGAGGGGCGCGTTTCATGGATCACCTGGAGGGTGCGGGCTTGGCGCGGGGAGATCGGGTTGATTTCGACCGCCGTGTGCGTCTGGAGTTCCGTGGTGCGCAGATCAGTTCAGACGGTGGCCTGCTGGTGATGCGCGAGCTTGATGACGTGCTCGGCCTGTCCAATCTGGCGTCGGAGGCGCTGCGAGACAGCCGCACCGGGAAGAACACGCTCCATCGGCTTGACGGATTGTTCCGGCAATCGGTGTTCGGACGACTGGCCGGATACGAGGATGTGAACGATGCCGACCGCTTGGCCCTCGATCCCGTGATGCGTCAGGTCGTTGGCGGCAGGGCCGTCGAGGCGCAAGCTGCTTCGGCATCGCAGATGGGACGGTTCGAGACCGAGACGCTGGCTCTGGCCGCGAACCGGGCGGCGCTGGCCGATCTGAACGGCCAATGGATCGACCGGTTTCATGACCGCAACGGGTTGAAATACATCGTGCTGGACATGGACAGCTCGGTCAGCCCCACCCACGGCGATCAGGAAGGTGCTGCCTGGAACGGGCATTTCGACTGCACCTGCTATCACCCCATCTTCTTGTTCAACCAGTTTGGCATGCTGGAGCGCTGCGCCCTGCGTAACGGCAATGTCCACAGCGCCGATGGCTGGCGGGATGTCCTTGATCCCGTCATTGCCCGATATGCTGGCCGCGACCTTGGTGGACGCTTCTTCCGGGCCGACGCTGCCTACGCGATCCCCGCGATCTATATGCGGCTGGAAGAAGCCAGGTTCTTCTACGCCATCCGTCTGCCCGCCAACGCCGTCTTGCGCGAGAAGATCGCGCATCGGCTGACACGGCCCGTGGGACGGCCTTCGCTGACCAAGGTCAAACGGTTCTTCGAGGACTTCGAGTATCAGGCGGCGTCCTGGGACAAGCCGCGCCGCGTCATCGCCAAGATCGAATGGCATCCGGGCGAGCTGTTCCCCAAAGTCGGCTTCATCGTCACCAACCTGCCGATGGAGCCAGACTGGGTGGTGAGGTTCTACAACCAGCGCGGCACCGCAGAGCAGCACATCAAGGAAGGCAAATATGCCTTTCGCTGGACGCGGCTGTCATGCCGGAAGTTCCGGCACAACGAGGTGCGGCTGCAACTGCACGCGCTGGCCTACAACCTGGCAACCTTCCTGCGCTGCATCGAACTGCCCGAGGCCATGGCGGACTGGTCGTTGACCAGCCTGCAACTCAAGCTGATCAAGATCGGCGCCCGCGTCGTCCGCCACGCCCGCGCCATTACCTTCCAGTTGGCCGAGGTCGCCGTCACCGGCCCGATGGTGCGGGCCGTCCTTGCCGCCATCCGCCGTCTTCGAACGCCTCCGTCATGCGCATGACCACGATCCATGCCCAAGCTGAACGAAAGCGGCAGGACAGGTCCGTCTGCCGCGCGGAAAAGCGGCTCTGCCGGGCCAGAATGCTGCGGGTTCGAGGCTTGATCCACCCGACTTCGGCCGTTTGCGCGACGACAGACACCGCTCGGGGCGAAAAACGCTTGCCCAGCGAGCAAAATCAGGCGATCTTGAAGTCAAGCGGCAGGCCACTTGGGGAATGTCGGGTCATGTGCTTTCAAATCCTGCGGCACAAGCGGCTTGCCGTGGCGCTCGAAGTAATCGGGCGATGCGCAGACGACGTGATGGAGTGTCATGAGTTTCCTGGCGACAAGGCTGGAATCCTCAAGACGATCGCTGCCGCGAATGGCCAGATCGAACCCCTCCTTCACGACATCGACGCGCCGATCGTCGAGTTGAAGATCCAGAACGAGATCGGGGTATTCCCTCAGGAAGCCTATGATCCCTGCCGAGAGCCGAGTGAGAGTGAACGTCAGCGGTGCGCTGACGCGAAGCAATCCGCTGGGCTTGCGCTGCAGCGGCCCAAGCGATTGGTCCGCTTCGGCGAGGTCGTCGAGAATACGCGCGACCTGCTCGAAATACCGCTGACCGGCCTCGGTTAGGCTCATGCTGCGCGTGGTGCGGTTGATGAGCCTGATCTTCAGGTGTTCTTCCAGCTCCCTGACATTCTTGCTGACGGCCGCCGGGGACAAGCCCATGCGACGGGCGGCCTCGGCGAAGGAAGCATGTTCCACGACGGCGCGGAACACGTGCAGGGCAACCATGTGATCCATTATTATGCACCATAAGTATACAGTATCCAAACTGGATAGAAGATTATCAACTTTTCAGAAACATCCTAACGAAGGCGTAAGGAAATCGGCTGCAGAAAGGACCGATATGAACGACGCCGTCATCGCCGCCATCACCCGTCGCGTTTCCGCTGGTCGCTTCGCCCCGGACGGCAACGTCTCCGACAAGCAGATCCACGACCTTGCGGAACTCGCGACCCGCGCGCCTACTGCCTACAACCTGCAGAACTGGCGGATGATCGCGGTCCGGTCGGCCGCGGCGAAAGCACGGCTGAAGGCGGTGGCGTTCGGTCAGGCCAAGATTGAGGAATCCGCCGTAACCTTCATCATCTGTGGGCAGGCCCCGTCGCATCGGGAACTTGGCGAGCGTTTGCTGCCTGCCGTCGAAGCCGGTTTCCTGCCGTCATCCGTCGTCGAAAACTGGATCGCAGCGGTCAAACAATCCTATGACGGCAATGCCATGATGCAGCGCGATGAAGCGATCCGCTCGGCGACACTTGGCGCGGCCTTTCTGATCTTTGCGGCTGAAGCATACGGCCTCGCCTCATGCCATGGGAGGATTCGACGCCGAACGGTTGGCGCGCGCCTTCATGCTCGAGGAAGGGGAGACCCCGTTGCTCTTGGTCGCCATCGGACACGGCACCCGGGAGAACTAGCCCCAGAAACCGCGCATGCCCGTCGCGCGCTTCGTCACCACTGTTTAGGCGTATGGCCAAGGGTCCAGCCATGACAAAGACTTCGGATGTTTTCCTGACCGCAACTGCGCCGGCCGTGTGGGGCAGTACCTACATCGTGGCGACAGAACTGCTGCCAGACATGTCTCCGCTGGCGGTCGCTGCGATCCGCGCATTGCCTGCAGGGGTGCTGCTTCTTCTTGTCGTGCGGCAATTGCCAGCCGGAATCTGGCTTTTGCGTTCATTCGTCCTTGGCGCGCTCAACTTTTCAATCTTCTGGGCTCTGCTCTTTGTCGCAGCCTATCGCTTGCCTGGGGGAATCGCCGCGACAGTCGGGGCGGTTCAGCCGCTGATCGTGATCTTCGTCGCCGCCGCCATATTGGGCACGCGGATAAGGCCTCTCGCGATAACAGCGGCCGTCGCCGGCATTGCCGGCGTCGCACTCCTTGTACTGCGCAGCGAAGCGGCTCTCGACCCGATGGGAATTGCCGCGGCGGTCGCCGGTGCCTTCTCCATGGCTTTCGGAACCGTCCTCACGCGCAAATGGCAACCGCCGGTCTCGGCGCTGACACTCACCGCATGGCAGCTTTCGGCGGGCGGCTTGTTGCTGATGCCGGTGGTGCTGCTGACGGCCCCGCCGATGCCGGCTTTCACGATGGCCAATGCGATTGGAAGCGCCTATCTCGTGGTCTTCACCGCGCTCACCTACGTCCTGTGGTTTCGCGGCGTTGCAAGACTCGACACGACCGCTGTGTCGTCTCTGGGCTTCCTGAGCCCGCTTACCGCCATACTGCTCGGCTGGGCGGTTCTTGGCCAGGCCTTGGCCTCGCTGCAATTCATCGGCGCGGTGATCGTCTTGGTCAGCATATGGATAAGTCAACGAAGCGCGCGCCGGTCTTTGGCAAAGACCAGCTCGGGCAGCAGATCGCCCAAGCTCGCTGATTGACATGGCGAATCGGCAAGTGATCGGGTGCTGGGCGGGTCCGACGCCGCAATCGCAACAAAATGTGCCGCACAAATTGACAAAACCCGCCCGATGCCGCCCGATAGGGTCATCGCAGCGAACGGGTTTTGGGAACGGGATGCGGCGCCTTGGCGCTGGCGTCTCCGCAACCGGACCGTCCGTCGCTGCCCCAAGTGATAGAAACCAAGGAATTCGCCATGAGTTGCGCCTGCGGACATAACCACAATCACGCCCCCCCGATCGCCCGGGGCGGCGAGAAGATCCGGCTGGAACAGCCGCTGGTCTCGCTTTCCGGCCGGTTGATCTGCAAGGACGCCGCGCAGATGCTTCTGGCCCTGGACCTGCTGACCGAACATGTCGAGCTGAGCCGGGCCGAACCCGGCAATCTGCGCTTCGACCTTGCCCAGGCCGACGATCCGCTGGTCTGGGAGTTGAACGAGCTATATGCCGACGATACCGCGTTTCAGGCGCATCGCGACCGGCTGCGCGACAGCCGCTGGGGGCGGGAAAGCCACGGCATCGAACGCGACTTCACCCGCGCCGAGCCCGCGCCCCGCATTCGCGCCGAGGGGTCACATGACCGCGCCGCCATCGCCGCGCTGCTGACCCGCGCCTTCGACGGCGAGACCGAAGCGCGCCTGGTCGAGGCGCTGCGGGCCGAGGACAGCCTTGCCCTGTCGCTGGTCGCCGAGGCGGAAGGCACCGTCATCGGCCATGTCGCCCTGTCGCCGCTTCAGGCCGAAACGCCGGCCTTGGCGCTGGCGCCGCTGGCCGTGCATCCCGCCGTGCAATCGCGCGGGATCGGCGAGGCGCTGGTCCGGGCCGCGCTTGCCGCATTCGACGACCATGCCATCGTCGTCCTGGGCGATCCGGGCTATTACGGCCGCTTCGGCTTCACGCCGGCCGAACTGGATTCGCCCTATGCCGGGCCGCATCTGATGGCGCTGGGGCCGCAGCTGCCCGCCGGCAGCCGCATCGCCCATGCCCCGGCCTTCGCCGCGCTTTAATCCGCGGCCCCCGGCAGCGGCGTGGCCGTCGCCCGCGTCAGCCGCAGCCGCACGCGCTTGATGCGGCGCGGATCGGCGTCGACGATTTCGAACTCGGCGCCGCTTTCATGCGGGATCACCTCGCCGCGCACCGGCACCCGGCCGGTCAGCATGAAGATCAGCCCGCCCAGCGTGTCGATCTCGTCCTCCTCCTCGTCCGAGGCAAGGCGCAGGCCGGTCTCGGCCTCGACATCCTCCAGCGGGGCGCGGGCCTGGATCAACCATTGGCCGGGCTTTTCGGCGATGCAGAGCCCGCCCTCGATCTCGTCATGCTCGTCCTCGATCTCACCGATGACCTGCTCGATCAGGTCTTCGATGGTCACCAGCCCGTCCACGCCGCCATATTCGTCGATCACCAGCGCCATATGGGTGCGTTTCTGCTGCATCTGCTGCAGCAGCACGCCGATGGGCATCGAGGGCGGGACGTAAAGCAGCGGCCGCAGCATCGGGCGCAGCGCGAACTTCACCGGAACCTGGGCGCCGAAGCCGTATTTCAGCGCCAGATCCTTCAGATGGATCAGCCCCAACGGACTGTCCAGCGTGCCACGGAACACCGGGATGCGGGAAAAGCCATGCTCGCGGAACATCTCGACCAGTTCGGGCAGGGTGGCGTTCACCGGGGCGGCGGCGATTTCGGCCTTGGGGATGGCCACGTCATCGACCCGCATCCGGCGCAGATTGACCATGCCCGGAACCCCGGCCGGCGCCATGGCCGGGGCCTTTTCCTGGCGCTCGGCGGCGGTATCGGCCTCGTCCCCGGCGGCAAAGGCGCCCAGGATGCGCCCGAGAAAGCCGCGCGATAGCGGCAGGTCACGCCCGTCCCCGCCTATGCCATCCGCCCATGAGGCGGGGTCGGCGGAAACCGGCGTGTCGGGACTTCGGTCGTTACTCATGTCTCATGTTCCAGATAGGGGTCGGGGATGCCCAGCTTGCCAAGGATCGAACGCTCGGCATCCTCCATGGTTTCTGCGTCCTGGTCGTCTATATGGTCATAGCCTGCCAGATGCAGAATGGCATGGACCAGAAGATGCGTGGCGTGGTCGGCAAAGGGCTTGCCCTGCGCCTCGGCCTCGCGCTGGCAGGTGTCGTAGGAGATGGCGATGTCGCCCAGTTCCTCGATGCCCGGCAGGTCCGGACGCGTGCCCGGCGGCCGGGGGTCGAATTCCACCGCCGGCCAGCTTAGCACGTTGGTCGGCTTGGGCTTGCCGCGGAACTCGGCGTTCAGTGTCGCGATCCGATCATCGTCGCAGCCCATGACCACCACCTGGAACTCGCCCAGGTCCAGCCATTCGCCCACGGCGCGGGCGGCGCGCTCGGCCATGGCGGGCAGGCCCGCATCCTCCCAGCGGTCATCCTCCAGCACGATATCGACGATCTCCAGCGCCTCCTCGGCGGCGCCCCGGCTGTCAGGCATCGCCCGGCCCCCCGCTTGCCAGCCGCGGCTCGCGGCGCGGGATGCGCTGGCCGCGCTCGTCGAAGACTTCGCCGCGCGCCAGCGCCGCTTCGGCCTCGGAATCGTAAGCCTCGATGATGCGGGCGACCAGATGGTGGCGCACCACGTCCTTGGCGGTGAAGTAGCTGAAGCTGATGCCCTTGATGTCCTTGAGGATCTTCTCGGCGTCGGTCAGGCCGGAATGCACGCCGCGCGGCAGGTCGATCTGGGTGCGGTCGCCGGTGATGACCATGCGCGAGCCTTCGCCCAGACGGGTCAGGAACATCTTCATCTGCATGGTGGTGGCGTTCTGCGCCTCGTCCAGTACCACGAAGGCATTGGCCAGGGTGCGGCCGCGCATGAAGGCCAGAGGCGCGATCTCGATGCGCTTTTCCTCCATCAGCTTCTGCATCTGCTTGCTGGGCAGGAAGTCGTTCAGCGCGTCGTAGAGCGGCTGCATGTAAGGATCGACCTTCTCCTTCATGTCGCCGGGCAGGAAGCCCAACCGCTCGCCGGCCTCGACGGCCGGGCGCGACAGGATGATCTTGTCGACATGGCCGCCGATCAGCATGGTGACGCCCACCGCCACCGCCAGATAGGTCTTGCCGGTGCCGGCCGGGCCGATGCCGAAGGCCAGTTCGTTGGCGAACAGCGCCCGGACATAATCCTTTTGCGCCTCGGTGCGCGGCTCGACGGTCTTCTTGCGGGTGCGCAGCTCGATCGGGCCGGTCTGGAACATTTCCAGCTGCTCGGCCGGGCTGGGGCCGTCGGCCACCGTCTCGGCGCCCATGCGCAGCGCCGCCTCGACCTCGGCCATCTCGACCGGGCGGCCCTGTTCCAGCCTGGCGTAAAGCGCGCGCAGCACCTGCGCCGCCTCGGCCTGGGCATCGACCGGGCCGACGACCGACAACAGGTTGCCGCGTCGCAGGATATGCACCTTCAGCGCCTCCTCGATCCGGGCGAGGTGACGGTCATGCGGGCCGCAAAGGTCGATCAGCAGCCTGTTGTCATGGAATTCCAGCAGGGTTTCGCCGGGGGTCGCGGTCTCGGGGGGCGTGGGGGTCAGACCCAAATTTCACTCCGGGTTCGGATTTTCGGTAACCCATGGTTGCAACTGCGCGGGATTCGCACAAGGGGGGCAGACCGGCTGTTGCGGTTTTGCCAAGCTGTCGGCGGAAAAACGGCCGTCATGCGCCGGGCCCGCGCGCCATGGGCCGGGCGCGGCCGGCGATGAAATCGCGCAGATAGTCGTCCTCGGCCGCGTCCATCCCGGCCACCGGCCCCTGCCAGCGCAGCCGCCCGCGATCCAGCAGCGCCACCCGGTCGGCGATGGCGCGCACCGATGACATGTCATGGGTGATGGTGATGGCGGTGGCGCCGGTCTCGTCCACGATGCCGCGGATCAGCGCGTTGATCGCCGCGGCGCGGATCGGGTCCAGCCCGGTCGTCGGCTCGTCGAAGAAGATCACCCGCGGGTCGGCGGCGATGGCGCGGGCCAGGCCGGCGCGCTTGCGCATCCCGCCCGAGAGTTCCGCCGGGTAAAGATCCGCCACCTCGGGGCCAAGGCCGACGCGGGCCAGCTTTTCGACGGCGATGGCGCGGGCGCGGGTCTTCGGCATCGACCGCAGCAGGCGAAAGGCGACATTGCGCCAGATCGGCAGGCTGTCGAACAGCGCCGCGTTCTGGAACAGCATGCCGAAATGATCCATGAAGGCGCGCCGCTGCCCGGCCAGCGGCCGGCCCTGCCACAGGATCGTGCCGGCATCCGGCGTCTCGAGCCCTAGGATGCAGCGCAAAAGCACCGACTTGCCGGTGCCCGAGCCGCCGATCACCACCAGGCTCTCGCCCTCGGCCAGGTCCAGGTCGACGCCATCGAGCACCGGCTTGGCGCCGAAACTCTTGGACAGGCCGCGCACCGCCAGCATCAGAAGAACAGCCCGGTCAGGGCGAAATTGGCGGCCAGGATGCCGACCGAGGCCGCGACCACGGCATTGGTCGTCGCCCGCCCCACCCCGGCCGCGCCGCCGCCGGCGGTCATGCCGAACCAGCAGCCCGACAGCGCCACGATCAGGCCGAAGACCGTGCCCTTGAGCAGGCCCGAGACCACGTCCCAGCTTTCCAGATAGGCCCAGGAATTCGACAGGTAGGTGGCCGAATTGAATCCCAGCGCCTGCACGCCGATCAGCCAGCCGCCCATGATGCCGATCACGTCGCCCACGCCCACCAGCACCGGCAGGCACAGGATCGCCGCCCAAAGCCGGGGCGAGACCAGCCAACCGACCGGATCGGTCGAAAGCGTCACCAGGGCGTCGATCTGCTCGGTCACGCGCATGGTGCCAAGCTCGGCTGCGATGGCCGAGGCGACGCGGGCGGCGACCATCAGCCCGCCCAGCACCGGGCCAAGCTCGCGCGCCATGCCGATGGCGACGATGGCCGGCACCACGTCGCCGGCCTGGAAGCGCTGGCCGCCGGAATGGATCTGCAAGGCCAGCGCCGCCCCGGTGAACAGCGCCGTCAGCCCCACCACCGGCAAGGACAGCCAGCCGATATGCAGGATCTGCCGCGCCAGTTCCGAAGGGTGCTGACCCAGCCGCGCCAGGCCACGGCCGGCGAACAGCGTCACCCGCCCGGTCGCGCGGGTCAGGCCGATGGCCGCCCGCCCGATCAGCCGGACCGGGTTCACAGCCAGCGACGCTCGTAGCGCCGGCCCAGCAAGGTCAGGATCTCGTAGCCGATGGTGCCGGCCAGCGCCGCCAGGTCGTCGACCCCCTGCCGGGCGTTCAGGATCTCCAGCGCCGGGGGAACGTCGGGCAGATCGGTCACATCCACGGTGATCAGGTCCATCGAGATGCGGCCGATCACCGGGCAGGCCCGTCCGCCCGCCCAGAGGCGCAGCCGGCCCTCGCGCGCCAGCGCCCGCGCCAGACCGTCGGCATAGCCCGCCGCCACGGTGGCGACGCGGGCCGGACGCCCGGCGGTCCAGCTGTAGCCGTAGCCCACGGATTCGCCGGGCTTCACCTCGCGCGTCTGGATCACCGGCAGCGACAGCGTCACCACCGGCCGGGCCTCGGCGAAGGGCTCGCCGCCGTAAAGGCCGATGCCGGGGCGCACCAGATCGAAATGATAATCCGGCCCCAGCAGGATGCCGCCGGTCGCCGCCAGCGAGCGCGGCGCGGTCACGCCCTCGGTCATCGCCCGGAAGGCGGCAAGCTGCTGGGCATTGGCCGGATGGTCCGGCTCGTCGGCGCAGGCCAGATGCGACATGACCAGCTGCGGCCCGGCGGCCAGCGCCTCGGCCCGCACGGCGGCCCATTCGCCGGGCTCGAAGCCCAGCCGGTTCATGCCGCTGTCAAGCTGGATGCCGAACGGCCCGCGCGGCCGCAGCGCCCGGTCGCGGAAGAATTGCTCGGGACTGTTCAGCAGCGGAATCAGCCCGGCCAGATCCTCGCCCTCCATATGGCCCGACAGCACGAAGACGCGCGCGTCCTCGGGCAGCAGCGGCCGGATCGCCCGCCCCTCGGCCGCCAGGGCGACGAAGAAATCCCGCGCCCCCGCCTCGTAGAGCGCGGGCGCGACGCGCGCCGCGCCCAGACCATAGGCATCGGCCTTGACGACCGCCGCCGCCCGCGCGCCGGGGGCCCTGGCCGCAAGCGCCTTCCAATTGGCCGCGATGGCCGGAATATCGATGACGAGTCCCATGCCAGCGGCATGGCCCCTGCCCATCCCGTCGTCAAGATGCCGGGGCGAAGAATCTGCCCCAGGGCCGCGCGCCGGCCGGAAAGCTTGGTCTTTCCTTCGCGGTGCGGCACCGTTAGCCTCGCTACCAAAGACGGCATTCGACCAAGGGGCATGACATGAAACTCGGCTTGATCTTTGCGGGCAGCCTCTTGCTGCTGGCCGCCTGCGGCGTCCGCGACGAATACGGCGAAATCATCGCCCGCTCGACCCCGCCCAGCGCGGCGCTGCGGGCCGAACTGGCCGCTGGCGCCGCCCGGCTGGCCTATGACCCGGCCTCGATCCGCAATGCCGAGATCTCGAACGTGGCGAGCTTCGGCGACGGCGTGCAAGGGGTCTGCGTCCGGGCGGACAGCAAGAACGTCTCGGGCATCTATACCGGCGTGCACAATATCGGCATCCCGCTGCGCGACGGCAAGCCGGCCGGCGGGACGCTGGATCATCCGATCTGCAACCGCAGCGACGTGCCCTGGCACGAGTTCCCGGAACTGGAGCGGCTGGGCGCGAAATAGCCCCCGGCCCATCCCCGCAACCGCCCCTTGGGGCGGGGGGTCAGGCCACCAGCTCGCCCGCCAGCGAATTCGGGGCGCTGTGGGTGATGCGCACCCGGACCAGATCGCCGACCGCGGCCTGCGGCGCCTCGACGAAGACCGCGTGCAGATAGTCCGACTTGCCCACCATCTGGCCGGGCAGCCGGCCGGGCTTCTCAAACAGCACGCCCAGCTCGCGCCCGACCATGCCCTGCTGCGCCGCCTTCTGCTGGCTGGTCAGCAGCGCCTGCAGCTCGTGCAGGCGGGCATCGGCGGTGTCGCCGTCGATCTCGGGCCGCTCATAGGCCGGGGTGCCGGGGCGCGGCGAATACTTGAAGCTGAAGGCGGTGCCGAAATTCACCGCCCGCACCAGCGACAAGGTGTCGCGGTGGTCCTGCTCGGTCTCGCCGGGGAAGCCGACGATGAAATCGCTGGTCAGCATGATGTCGGGCCGCGCCTCGCGGATGCGGTCGATCAGCCGCAGATACTGGTCCACCGTATGCTTGCGGTTCATCGCCTTGAGGATGCGGTCGCTGCCCGACTGCACCGGCAGGTGCAGATAGGGCATCAGCTTCGGCTCGTCGCGATGCGCCGCGATCAGGTCGCCCGACATGTCGTTCGGGTGGCTGGTGGTATAGCGGATGCGGTCCAGCCCGTCGATTTCCGCAATCGCCCGGATCAGCCGGCCGAAGCCCCATTCGGCCCCTTCGGGCCCCTCGCCGTGCCAGCCATTGACGTTCTGGCCCAGCAGCGTGATCTCGCGCACGCCGCGGGCGACGAGATCGCGCGCCTCGGAGAGGATGCGCGACACCGGGCGCGAGACTTCGGCCCCGCGCGTATAGGGCACCACGCAGAAGGCGCAGAACTTGTCGCAGCCCTCCTGCACGGTCAGGAAGGCGGCGGGGGCGCGGCGAGTGGCGGCGGGTTTCGGCAGGTGCTCGAACTTGTCCTCGGCCGGGAATTCGGTATCGACGCCGCGCCCGGCGCGGGCCATGGCCGGCAGGCGGTGATAAGCCTGCGGGCCGACCACCAGATCAACGATGGGCATGCGGCGCTGGATCTCGGCGCCCTCGGCCTGGGCCACGCAGCCGGCGACGCCGATCTTCAGGTCCGGCCGCTCGGCCTTCAAGGGCTTCAGCCGGCCGAGGTCGGAATACAGCTTCTCGGCGGCCTTTTCGCGAATATGGCAGGTGTTCAGCAGCACCATGTCCGCCTCGGCCTGGTTCTCGGTCAGGACATAGCCCTCGGCGCCCATGGCCTCGGCCATGCGCTGGCTGTCATAGACGTTCATCTGGCAGCCATAGGTCTTGATGAAAAGCTTCTTCGCCGCCGGGGTATTGGCTTGGTCCGTCATGCCGTGCTGTCCTTGGAGTTGCGGCGCTGATACAGCAAGACAGGGGCTTTGGAAAGCGGGGCGCAAGGAATGACCGACCTGACCGAACTGCCGAATATCGGCCCCGCCACCGCCCGGGCGCTGGTCGCGGCCGGGGTCGCGGATGCGCGGGCGCTGCGGGCCATGGGCGCGCACGCGGCCTATCGCGCCCTGTTGCTGGCCGGGGAACGACCGCATTTCATCGGCTATTACGTCTTGCACATGGCGCTGCAGGGCCGGCCCTGGAACGATTGCCGGGGCGAGGAAAAGGCCCGGCTGCGCCGGGATTTCGACGCGCTGCTGGCCGAGATGCGCCGCACCGGCCCCGCCGCCATCGAGGCCGCCCTGCGCGAGATCGGCCTGGTTGCGCCTCAGCCTTAGCCCGCCTCGCGCAGCTGACGCGCCAGGAACCGGCCGGCGCGGCGCCACGCCTCATCATTGTCGCCGCGGAAGTTCAGTTCCTTGTGCAGGATCAGCCTCTCGTCCTTCAGGTCCACCAGCGAGGCGAAGATCTGCAGGATCAGCGTGCTGGATTTCTGCACCACCACGAACAGCCCGCGATCGCCGCCCTGGTCGCGCAGCAGCGTGACCAGGCAATCCGCGGTCTCGCGCGGGCATGCCGCGGCCACCTCGCCGGGGGCGACCGGCGTGCCCGCCATCTCCTCGGCCAGCACCGAGGCCAGCAGCGCCTGCCGGCGGTCGTGATCCGCGCTTTGGTCCCGGGCCTCGTGCGAGGTGTCGAGCAATTTCACCGGCGCGATCATCAGCCCCTCGGCCAGCGTCGGCAGCGGCGCAAGCAGCGAAAGCAGCGAAAGCAGCGACAGGGCCAGAAGCGGCTTGCGCATGGCATCCTCCTTGGCGGGGTTCGTCCCGACCATATTGCGCCCCGTCCCCGGATGCGGCAACCGGGCGGAAGGTCTGGACCCCTTCCCCCGCGGCGCGGGGCCCCATTGAACGGGCCGGGGTGGCCGGCTAGCCTCGACCGCAAGGATGATCATGGAGGCGGCAATGAACCAACCGCAAAGCTGGGAAGCCCGGGCCGAGGAATATTCGCTCTACGGCTTTACCGACATGCCCTCGGTGCACCAGCGGGGCACGGTCGTGGTGACGCATGGCGAGGGGCCCTATGTCTTCGACGTGCATGGCAGGCGCTACCTGGACGCCAATTCCGGCCTGTGGAACATGGTGGCGGGCTTCGACCATCGCGGGCTGATCGAGGCCGCCAAGGCGCAGTACGAGCGTTTCCCCGGCTATCATGCTTTTTTCGGCCGCATGTCCGACCAGACGGTGATGCTGTCGGAAAAGCTGGTCGAGGTCTCGCCCTTCGCCTCGGGCAAGGTGTTCTACACCAATTCCGGCTCCGAGGCGAACGACACCATGGTCAAGATGCTGTGGTTCCTGCACCGGGCCGAAGGCAAGCCGCAGCGCCGCAAGATCCTGACGCGCTGGAACGCCTATCACGGCGTCACCGCCGTCTCGGCCAGCATGACGGGCAAGCCCTATAACGAGGTGTTCGGCCTGCCGCTGCCCGGTTTCATCCACCTGACCTGCCCGCATTACTGGCGCTTTGGCGAAGCGGGCGAGACCGAAGCGCAGTTCGTCGCCCGCCTGGCGCGCGAGCTCGAGGACACCATCGCCCGCGAGGGCGCCGACACCATCGCCGGCTTCTTCGCCGAGCCGGTGATGGGCGCCGGCGGCGTCATTCCCCCGGCGCGCGGCTATTTCCAGGCCATCCAGCCGATCCTGAGAAAACACGGCATCCCGCTGATCTCGGACGAGGTGATCTGCGGCTTCGGACGCACCGGCCAGACCTGGGGCTGCGAGACCTATGACTTCATCCCCGATGCGATCATTTCCTCGAAGAACCTGACGGCGGGCTTCTTCCCGATGGGCGCGGTGATCCTTGGCCCCGACCTGGCCGGCCGCGTCGAAGCCGCCGTCGAGGCCATCGAGGAATTCCCGCACGGCTTCACCGCCTCGGGCCATCCGGTCGGCTGCGCCATCGCGCTGAAGGCCATCGACGTGGTGATGAACGAGGGGCTGGCCGAGAACGTCAACCGCCTCGCCCCGCGTTTCGAGGAGAACCTGCGCCGCCTGGCCGAAAAGCCGAATATCGGCGAGTATCGCGGCGTCGGCTTCATGTGGGCGCTGGAGGCGGTCCGGGACAAGCCCACCAAGACCCCCTTCGACGCGAAGCTGTCGGTCAGCGAGCGCATCGCCAACACCTGCACCGACCTGGGGTTGATCTGCCGGCCTCTGGGCCAATCGGTGGTGCTGTGCCCGCCCTTCATCCTGACCGAGGCGCAGATGGACGAGATGTTCGGAAAGCTGGAACAGGCACTCGACAAGGTCTTCGCCGAGGTCGCCTGACCGGCATGAAAAGCGCCCCCGCAAAGGTCGGGGGCGCCGTCCGCCAAGCGGAGCGTTGAAGGGGGCGTTACTGGGGCAGCTGCGCCGCAGCCTGCTCGACCGCCGCGGCGATCTGGGTGCAGAGCGCGGCCACCTCGGCGCCCTGCGCCTTGGCTGCGTCGGCCAGCGATTGCTCGACGCCCATGGCGCTGACCGTGCCGGTCTTGCCCTTCTCATAGGCGGCCTCGACCGCTGCGGCGTCCTGGGCGGCCGGCAGCATGGCCATGATCTTGCCCTGGGTCTCGGCCGCCTTGCCGTCGATATGCCCCTCGGCCTGGCAATATTCCAGCACGCCCAGCTGGTTCTTCGCCGCCGCGACCGCCATGTCGGGGTTCGGCGCGGTCTGCGCCAGCGCCGCGCCGCCAAGCAGCGCCAGCGTCAGGGTCGGGACAAGAATGCGTCTCATAAGGATCTCCTGAAAATCGGCCGGCGGCTTGCCGGTGCGCCATTGGCATGCATCGGCGCGGCGCCCGCAATGCGCAGCTTTACCGATAGGAGCCATCCCGCCGATCCCGGACCCGGCGCGCTACCACGGATCGCCGCCGCCCAGCACCGCGCGGGCCATCTGCACCCGCTCGGGGCGCAACCCCGCAGCCTGGACGAAATCCAGCACGCGCTGGTCCTGCTCCAGCAGGAAGTCCAGCACGAAAAGGGCGAATTCCGGCCGCACCGCCATGGCGCGCAACCCGGCCACGTCGCTGCCCGACTGCGCCAGCAGCGCCGCCACCAGGTCGGGCTCGGCCGCGATATGGGCAAAGCCCGAATCCGCGATGTCGCGCGCTTCTCTCGGTGTCATTCCGCTCTCGCTTTCGTGAAGGCCGGCAGCGATTTCTGCAGCGCCGGAAAGGATTTGTTAACCATTCCTGCGCAAGATGCGGGCCAGGGCAGCAGGTGTAAAGCGGGCGCAAGCATGGCGGGGCGGATTCTGGTCGTTGACGGCGTGCCGACGAACCGCATCACCATGAAGGTGCGGCTGGCCTCGGCCTGCCACGAGGTGGCGACCGCCGCCTCGGGCCAGGACGCGCTGCGCATGGCGCGGCTGATCCATCCCCGCATCGTGCTGATCGGCGCCAACCTGCCCGACATGGACGGGCCGGCGCTTTGCGCGGCGCTGCGCGCCCTGCCGCAGGGGGCCGAAACGCCGGTGCTGGTCCAGGCGCGGGGCGAGGACCGGGTCGCGGCGCTGAGCGCCGGCGCCTCGGGCCTGATCGAGCCGAACGACGCCGACCTCACCCTGCTGGCCCGCATCCGCGGGCTGATGCGGCACGAGCCGGGGGCAGAGACCGGGGCGCTGGAAGCCCCGGTGTCCGGCCTGGCCGAAGCGGCGGCGGGCTTTGCCCATGACGACCGGCCGCGCGCCGTCTTCGTCGCCGACAGCCCGGCCACGGCGCTGGGCTGGCGCCATGCCCTGCAGGGCCGGGTCGGCTTCGCCATCGCCATCGCCGAGCCCGAGCGCGCGCTGGCCGAGGCGGCCTCGGATCGGGTGGCCGATCTCTACCTGATCGCGGCGGATGTGCAGCAGCCGGGCGACGGGCTGCGGCTGCTTTCGGAACTGCGCTCGCGCCCGCATTCGCGCGATGCCGCCTTCGTCGTCGCCCTGCGCCCCGAGCGGGCCGAGATGGCGCCGGTGGCGCTGGATCTCGGCGCGGGCGACGTGCTGGCCTGGAGCCTGGCCAGCCCCGGGACGGCGCCCGAGGCGGCGATGCGGCTGGAAGCGCAGCTCGCGCGCAAGCGCGAGGCCGACCGTCGCCGGCACGAGACCCGGCGCAACATGCGCTGGGCGATGACCGACCCGCTGACCGGGCTGCACAATCGCCGCTATGCCCTGCCCCGCCTGGCCGAGCTGGCGGCCGAGGCGCAGGAGGCGGGCCGCGACTTTGCGGTGATGCTGCTGGACATCGACCGCTTCAAGCAGGTGAACGACGTCTACGGCCATCCCGCCGGCGATGCGGTGCTGGGCGAGGTGGCGACCCGCCTCGCCTCGGCCCTGCCCGCGGATGCGCTGCTGGCCCGCATCGGCGGCGAGGAATTCCTGGTGGCGCTGCCCGACTGCCCGGCCCGCAGCGCCCGCCGCGTGGCCGAGGCGCTGCGCCAGGCGGTGATGGCCGAGCCGGTCTGCCTGCCGCCCGGCTGCGACAGCGCCGCGCTGGGCGTCACCGTCTCGGTCGGTGTGGCGGTCGGACAGGCCGGCCCCGGCTGCGGATGGCCGGCCGAGCCGGAAACCCTGCTGGCCTGCGCCGACCGCGCGCTGCTGAACGCGAAATCCTCGGGCCGCAACCGCATCGTCGTCGCGCCGCAGATGGCCCACGCCTGATGCCCAAGCCGGTGCCGGGCCGGCCCCGCGTTCCGGCCTGCGACGCTTTGTCGCTTCCGACCGAAGCCGCGCTTTTCTTCAAGGCGGCCATGCCCTAGATAGGATGGGAACAGGAAAGGAAAGGAACGCGCGAATGTCCCACGCCTCTTCCCCCGCGACCGAAGCCGAACGACCGATCAAGCAAGCCATGCTGCGCACGGCGGTCGGGCGCTGTCCGGCCTGCGGCCATGGCCGGCTGTTCAAGGGTTACCTGACCGTGAACCCGTCCTGCGCCCATTGCGGCGAGGCGCTGCACCACCAGCGCGCCGATGACGGGCCGGCCTATCTGACCATCCTGCTGGTTTCGCATCTGGGGGCGCCGCTGCTGCTGGCGATCTACATGATGTATCGCCCCTCGGCCATGGCGATGCTGATCGGCTTCAGCCTGGGCGCGGTGATCCTGTCGCTGCTGCTGCTGCCGCTGATCAAGGGCGGCTTCATCGGCTTCCAATGGGCGCGGCGGATGCATGGCTTCGGCCAGCAGCCGGCCCCGGCCGAGGCCCGCGCCTCGTGAGCGGCGCGGCCGCGGCCCTGCACGAAAGCAAGCCGGCCGAGATGCCGGTCCGCGATGCGGCCACCGTCCTGGTGCTGGACCGCAGCGCCCCCGGTGGCCCTTCGGTGCTGATGGGCCAGCGCGGCGCCTCGGCGGTGTTCATGCCGTCGAAATACGTCTTTCCCGGCGGCGCCGTGGATGCCGCCGATGCCAGCGCGCGGCTGGGCGGCGCGCTTTCGGCCGAGACGGCGGCCCGGTTGGCGGTCGATCCGCTGCCCGGCACGACCGTCACCCCCGATGCGCTGGCCGCCGCCGCACTGCGCGAACTGGCCGAGGAGACCGGCCTGCTGACCGGCCATCCCGGCCCCGCCCCCCAGGGCTGGGACCATTACGCCGGCGCCGGCCTCGCCCCCGATCCCTCGACGCTGATCTTCCTGTTCCGGGCAATCACCCCACCCGGCCGGCCGCGCCGCTTCGACGCGCGTTTCCTGTTGCTCGATGCCGAACGCCTGCATGGCGACCGCAACGATTTCGGCGCCGCCTGCGACGAGCTTTCGCACCTGCATTGGGTGCCCTTGCCCGAGGCGCGGGCGCTGGACCTGCCCTTCATCACCGAGGTGGTGCTGGCCGAACTGGCCAGCCTGGTCGCCCAGGCCGGCAACGGCCCGCTGCTGCCGCCGGCCTCGGTGCCCTTCTTCGACAACAGCCAGTCGGCGCCGCGCTTCCGCCGCATCGGCTGAAACCGCATCAAAGGGCCGCATCGTTTGGTGCCGGTCAGCGCCCCTTGAACCGGGCCGCGCGCTTCTGCAGGAAGGCGGCGACGCCCTCAGCGAAGTCCTCGGTCCGCGCCATCTGGCCCTGCAGCCGCGCCTCGAGCCGCAGTTGCGCCGTCATGTCGTTGCCGCCCGATGCGCGCAGCGCCTGGCGAATCGCCAGGAACGCCGCCGTCGGCCCCTCGGCCAGGGTTTTCGCCCGCGCCGCCACCACGGCCGCGAATTCCGCGTCCGGCACCGATTCCCAGATCAACCCCCATTCCGCCGCCCGGGCCGCCGGGATACGGTCGGCGAACAGCATCATCCCCATGGCGCGCGGCACGCCCACCGAACGCGGCACGATGAAGGTGCCACCGGCATCCGGGATCAACCCGATGCGGCTGAAGGCCTGCACGAAACTGGCGCTTTCGGTGGCGACGACCACATCGGCGGCCAGCGCCAGATTGGCCCCCGCCCCGGCGGCGATGCCGTTCACCGCCGCGATCACCGGCACCGGCGCGTCCGAGATGGCGGCCAGCATCGGCTCGTATTCCTCGCGCAGGATCTCCTCGACGTCGAAGCCGGCGGTGGCGTCGGTCAGGTCCTGGCCCGAGCAGAACCCGCGGCCGTTCCCGGTCAGCACCACGCAGCGGGTGTCCTGCGGCAGGTTCATCATCGCGGCCACGATCTCGGCCCGCATGGTGCGGTTGAGCGCATTGACCGTGTCGGGTCGGTTCAGCGCCAACCGCGCGATGCCGTCCCGATGGGTGAATTCGATGGTCTGAAAGCTCATTCCTGCCCCCCGATGCTTTCGGCCATCCTGCCCAAGCACCGGCCAAGGGGAAAGGTCCGACCCTGCGTCAGTCGCGCATGATCCGGTCCAGCCGGGCCCTTTCCTCCTCCGACAGGCGCGCCGGGCCTTCCTCGGCCAGGTTGCGCGAGCGCACGAAGCGCCAGCCCACCAGCAGCGCCAGGACGGCCATCACCGGCCCGGCCAGGTAGAGCAGCCAGTTCACCCCGCGCGCCGGCGGCTGGAACAGGACATATTCGCCGAAACGGTCGGTGACGGCCTGCACCGCCTGGGCATCGCTGTCGCCTGCAACCAGCCGTTCGCGCAGGTAAAGCCGCAGGTCGCGGCTGATCGGCGCATTGGATTCGTCGATGGTTTCGCCCGCGCAGACCGGGCAGCGCAGGATCTTCGAGATCTCGCGCGCCCGCGCCTCCAGCGCCGGGTCGGTCAGCACCTCGTCGGGCTGCACCGCCCAGACCGGCAGGGCGGCCGGCAAGGCGAGCAGCAGCGACAGGCAAAGAAGCAGCGCGCGCATGACCTGTTACTCCGCCGGCTGGGCCGCGACGCGCGCCTGCCGCGCCCCGGCGGCGACGCGATAGCGCCGGTCCGACAGGCTGATGCAGCCGCCAAGCGCCATCAGCGCCGAGCCCAGCCAGATCCAGCTGGCAAAGGGCTTGATATAGCTGCGCACCGCCCAGCCGCCATTCTTCTGCTCGTCACCGATCACCAGGTAGAGATCGCGGAACAGCCCGTTCTGGATCGCCGCCTCGGTCGTCGGCATGGCCTGCACCGGATAGACCCGCTTTTCGGGATGCAGCAGCGCGACCTGCCGGCCGTCGCGGCTGACCTTCATCGTGGCGATGGTCGCGTCGTAGTTCGGGCCGGGGCGTTCCTCGACCGCCTCTAGCGTGATGTCATAGCCGGCGACGGTGAAGGTCTGACCGACCTGCGCCACGCGGATATCCTCGACCTGCCAGGCCATCAGCAGGCTGATGCCGATGAAGGTGACGCCCAGCCCGGCATGCGCCACCGCCTTGCCCCAATCGGCGCGCGGCAGGCGGCGCAGGCGGGAAAGGCCGGAATTTCCAGTGCGCAGCCACAGATCGACCACCGCGCCACCGACCAGCCAGGCGCCCAGCCCGGCGCCGATCACCGCCAGCGCCGAATGCCCGGTCGAGACGGCATAGACCAGCGCCATGACGGCGGCGGCAAGCAGCAGCGCGCCGCGCAGCGGATAAAGCACGCGCTTCAGCCGGCCGCGCTTCCAGGGCAGGATCGCGCCCAGCGGCAGGATGATCGCCAGCGCCACCATGAAGGGGGTGAAGGCCTTCTCGAAGAAGGGCGCGCCGACGGACAGCTTCTTGCCCCAGGCCATCTCGGCCACCAGCGGCCAGACCGTGCCGATGAAGACCACGAAGGCCGAAACCGCCAGCAGGATGTTGTTCAGCACCAGCGCCCCCTCGCGCGAGACCGGGGCGAAGGCGCCGCGCGCCTGCATCGAGGCGGCGCGCACGGAAAACAGCAGCAACGCGCCGCCGACGAAGAAGGCCAGGATCGCCAGGATGAACACGCCGCGCTCGGGGTCGCTGGCGAAGCTGTGGACCGAGGTGATGACGCCCGAGCGCACGATGAAGGTGCCGATCAGCGAAAAGCCGAAGGCCAGGATCGCCAACAGGATGGTCCAGCTTTTCAGCACTTCGCGCTTTTCCACCACGATGGCGGAATGCAGCAGTGCGGCGGCGATCAGCCAGGGCATGAAGCTGGCGTTTTCCACCGGATCCCAGAACCAGAAGCCGCCCCAGCCGAGCTCGTAATAGGCCCACCAGGACCCAAGCGCGATGCCGATGGTCAGGAAGACCCAGGCCGCCAGCGTCCAGGGCCTGACCCAGCGCGCCCAGGCGGCATCGACCCGGCCCTCGATCAGCGCCGCGACGGCAAAGCTGAAGGCCATGCTGAGCCCGACATAGCCGAGATAGAGGAAGGGCGGATGGAAGGCGAGGCCGGGATCCTGCAGCAGCGGATTCAGATCGCGCCCGTTGAAGGGCGGGCTGGCCATGCGCAGGAACGGATTCGAGGTGAACAGGATGAAGGCCAGGAAGGCGGCGCCGATCGCCGCCTGCACCGACAACACCCGCGCCCGCAGCCGGGGCGGCAGGTTGGCGTCGAAGCTGGCCGCCGCCGCGCCGAACAACGACAGGATCAGCACCCAGAGCAGCATCGAGCCCTCGTGATTGCCCCAGACGCCGCTGATCTTGTAGAGCATGGGCTTGGCGGTATGCGAATTCTCGTAGACCAGCGCCACCGAGAAATCCGAGGTCACGAAGGCCATGGTCAGCGCCGCGAAGGCGATGCCGATCAGTCCGAACTGCGCCAGCGCAGCGGGCCGGGCGCTGTCGATCCAGCCGCTCCAGCCCTTGGCGGCGCCGATCATCGGCACGGTCATCTGGAACAGGGACACGGCAAAGGCCAGGATCAGGGCGAAATGGCCGAGTTCGGCGATCATGGACTTCCTCCGGATGGCTGGCCCGTAGAATAGCCGCGGCGCGGGCGGCAAGCCAGCCCCCCGCGCCCACCAGATTGTCACAGCCTCGCTATTTCGCCGCTTCCGCCTCGGCCCAGTCGCGCAGGGCGGGGTTGTCAGCGAAGGGATCGCCCGCTTCCGCCGCCCGCGGGATCAGCGGCGCCTGCGCCGGCTTGGCAATGATCGGCCGGCTGCGGAAGTAATGCGCTTCGCGCGCGCCGAAATAGAAGCTGATGACGGCGCCCAGCAGCCACCACAGCGGCTCGGGCACCAGGTTCAGGTTCTGCATCCGCAGCCCGAAGCCCTCGGGCTCGGCCATGGCATAGCCGAACAGCGCCAGCGTTCCCAGCGTCATCAGCGGCCGCGGCAGCCGGTTCAGCCCGTTCATCATGCCGTCGAACCAGCCCCGCGGCGCGGCGGCAAATTCGGCACCGTGCTGGGCGATGGCGCGGGCATAGGCCTGCTCGTCCAGCTCCATGCGACGGGTGGCGTTCTCGCGGAAGACCTCGGCCATGCCGGTGGCGGCATTGGCGACGCTGGTGACGGCGGCGCCGGCACCCAGGAAACGGTCGATCACCCCCATGCCGCCACCCTTGCCCGATGTTCGGCCAGCGTCAGGTGATAGCGGGGCGAGACGAACGCCTCGGCCCGCAGGATCCAGCCGCCCTTGCCGCCCGACCGCGTGCGGGCATATTTGCGGCTGGCCGGGCGCGCATCGCCCAGCGAATAGTAATAATTACGCCGCGCGATGCCGTAGGCGTCGCCGAAATGGCCCGGCGCCGCCGCCTCGGCCTGCCGCGCCGCCAGGATGGTGCGCGGCCCGACCAGCCCGTCATCGGTCGCGGCGAAGCCCATGCGCGTCACCAGCCGCTGCAGGATCTTCACCGCATTGCTGCCGGCATTGACATACATGTCGAAGACCGACGCCTGCACCGAGGCGGGCAGCTCCGCCAGGCGCGGCCGGCGGAAATAATGCTCGACGAAGATGCGCTCGGCATCGGCGCGGGTCAGCGCCTTGACGTCGCGGATGTCAACGCGGCCGTCGCCGGTCCTGTCGATGCCCAGCCGCCGCAGCGTCGCCAGCGTCACGCCGAAATTCGTCGCCCCCCCCGGATCGTCGGGGTCGTTGACGTAGCCCCCCTCACGCGCGACGATCTCGGCCGCGATCTGTTCCACCGTCTTCATGACCAGCCCCCGTTTGCAAAAACGGGCCAAGGCTGGGGCAGCGCGGTTAACGGCCCGTTAAGCCGGCGCGCGTTGCATCAGGAATTCGGGTCCTCGTAGACGCCCTGTTCCTTGAGCGAGTCGATGACCTCGCGCGGCATGTAGTTCTCGTCATGCTTGGCCAGGATTTCGGTGGCGATGAAAGTGTCGCCCTCCATCCGGCCGGTGCCGATCATGCCCTGCCCTTCGGCGAACAGGTCGGGCAGCACGCCGGTAAAGCGCACCGGGATCGAGGCGCCGCCATCGGTGACGCGGAAGCTGACCGTTTCGCTGGCGCCGCGGACCAGGCTGCCGTCCTCGACCAGCCCGCCCAGGCGGAAGACCTCGCCGGCCTCGGGCGGGTTCTCGACCATCTGGCTGGGCGCGCGATAAAGGTTGATCCCGTCGCGGAACCCGTAGCCGATCAGCCCGACCGCCAGCACCAGGGCGATGGCCGCTGCGGCAAGAATCTGGATTCTACGTTTTTTCTTGAGCGATTTCATGATTTTACTGTTATAACCTCAGGCGCTTTCGAACCTGATCGGCTGGCGGAGGAATTGTGTGGCCTTGCCCGAGACCCGCTCGGCATCGCCAGTGGTCAGGAAGCGCGAGACCGTGCCGCGGCCGGGCATCTCGGGATGGCGATCAAGATAGTCGGCCAGGCTTTCGGCGACCAGATCGGGCTGGGAATAGACCTTGACCTGCGGCCCCAGCGCCTTCTGGAAAGCGGCCTGCACCAGCGGATAATGCGTGCAGCCCAGGATCGCCGCCTCGGGATGCGGCATGCGGCGCAGCAGCGCCTCGACATGGCTGGTCACCAGCGCCTCGGCCAGGATCTCGTCGCCCATCTCGATGGCATCGACGACGCCGCCGCAGGGCTGCGCCTCGACATCGACACCGATGGCGCGGAAGGCCAATTCGCGCTGGAAGGCGCGGCTGGCGACGGTGGCCGGGGTGGCGAACAGCGCCACATGCTTCACCGCCACCTCGCGCGGCGGCGAATTGTCGCCCCAGCGCCGCTCGGTCAGCGCCTCGATCATCGGCACGAACACCCCCAGCACGCGCTTGTCAGCGGGCAGCCAGGTTTCCTGCATGCGCTTGAGCGCCGCGGCCGAGGCGGTATTGCAGGCCAGGATCACCAGGTCGCAACCCTCGTCCCAAAGCCGCTCGACCCCGGCGCAGGTCAGGTCGAAAATGTCATCGGCATCGCGCACGCCATAGGGGGTATGGGCATTGTCGCCCAGATAGACCAGCGGCAGGTCCGGCAGCCGGGCAGCGACGGCGCCCAGGACCGTCAGACCGCCCAGACCCGAATCGAATACGCCTACTGCCATGACTAGCCTCCTGCTCGCGACGCGCCTTTTTAGGACGCAGCGGGACAGAACGCCATGATTTATGTCAGGAGAAGGCGGCGCGGAACCGCCGCCGCGCGGCGCTGAGCCGGCGGATTGCGGCAGAAGGTCGCGGCGCCGGCGGGTGGATCTGGAAGATCGGATCCCGGGCGACCATATGGGTCAAAAATGCGTGACGCGCCGCCCGGCCGAATCACCCGGCCAAAGAGGATTTCCGCCCGCTTCCCCAGCCTGCCGCAGCCGGCCGACTGGCATGGCGGCATAATGGGTCAGCAAGGCTGCCGGATAAAGGGTTTCCTTCGCGTTTTGCAGGGTTGTTCACCTTATCTTCTGTGATAAGGGTTGCACTGATTGCATGGCTGATGCCGCAAGAAAGCACTGTTATGGATTGGGATAAGTTAAGAATATTTCATGCTGTCGCCGACGCAGGGAGTTTGACCCATGCGGGCGATGTTCTGCATCTGTCGCAATCCGCCGTCAGCCGCCAGATCCGCGCGCTGGAGGATTCGCTTGCGACCACGCTTTTTCACCGTCACGCGCGCGGTTTGATTCTGACCGAACAGGGCGAGCTGCTTTTCGAGGCCACCTCGTCCATGGTGCGCAAGCTCGACACCACCGCCGCCCGCATCCGCGACAGCGAGGAGAACGTCTTTGGCGAACTGAAGGTCACCACGACCACCGGCTTCGGCACCATGTGGCTGGTGCCGCGGCTGGCCAAGCTCTACGAACGCTATCCGGACCTGAAGATCGACCTGATGCTGGAGGAGCGGGTGCTGGACCTGCCCATGCGCGAGGCCGACGTCGCCATCCGCATGAAAGAGCCCAACCAGCAGGATCTGATCCGGCGCCGGCTGCTGAACATCCGCATGCGGCTTTATGCGACGCAGCAATATCTGGAGAAGGCCGGCGTGCCCGACACGCTCGAGGATCTGAAGCCGCACCGGCTGATCTGCCAGAATCCGCAGACCCCGCAGGTCAGCTCGGGCGCGGTGCTGTCGCAGATGCTGCTGGGGCTGAACATGACCTCGACGCTGATGGTCAACAATTACTTCGGCGTGCTGCAGGGCGTGCTGAACCATGTCGGCATCGGCGTGCTGCCGGATTATCTGACCTCGGATTTCCCCAATCTGGTGCGGGTGCTGCCCAGCATCGAATCCGGCGAGGTTCCGGTCTTCCTGGCCTTCCCCGAAGAGCTGCGCACCTCGCGCCGGGTGACGGCGTTCCGCGACTTCGTGCTGGAGGAGATCCAGGCCATCCGCAAGCAGCAGAGCGAGGATCAGGCCGCCCTGCCCTCGGCCAAATGACGGCCCTGCGGGCAGGGCTTTGCCGCAGCTGCGAGAGATATTCGCAGAATGCATATCGGCCATGTCCCGCAATCGGCATTTGAACCTTGAACCGTTCGCCGACTGCACATATTTCCCATCTCGAAGGCGATGATTTGAAGCAATTCTCATCACCTTCAACCTCCCTGTTGGACTTGAGCCGGGCTTCGTGCCCGGCTTTTTTTTGCCCGCCTCGCGGACCTTCGCCGCAGCGCGGCAAAACCGCTTCGGACCATCGCTGCCCCGCACCGCGCGCGGCCCCTTTCCTAAAGCCCCGCCTGCGCTTAAAAGGCCGGGGAAACCGGGGAAAAGGGCGCCAGACATGAACGAACCGCAGATCACCGAGGACCTGATCGCCGCGCACGGGCTCAAACCCGACGAATACCAGCGCATCCTCGAGATCATCGGGCGAGAGCCGAGCTTCACCGAACTCGGCATCTTCTCGGCCATGTGGAACGAGCATTGCTCCTACAAGTCCTCGAAGAAATGGCTGCGCACCCTGCCCACCAAGGGCCCGCAGGTGATCTGCGGCCCGGGCGAGAACGCGGGCGTCGTGGACATCGGCGACGGCCAGGCCGTGGTCTTCAAGATGGAGAGCCACAACCACCCGAGCTATATCGAGCCGCACCAGGGCGCCGCGACCGGCGTCGGCGGCATCCTGCGCGACGTCTTCACCATGGGCGCCCGCCCCATCGCCGCCATGGACGCGCTGTCCTTTGGCCGGCCCGAGCACCCCAAGACCGCGCATCTGGTCAAGGGCGTGGTCGAGGGCATCGGCGCCTATGGCAATGCCTTCGGCGTGCCGAACGTGGGCGGCGAGGTGCGCTTCCACCGCAGCTATGACGGCAACTGCCTGGTGAACGCCTTTGCCGCCGGCCTCGCCGACAGCGACAAGATCTTCTATTCGGCCGCCTCGGGCGTCGGTATGCCCGTCGTCTATCTGGGCGCCAAGACCGGTCGCGACGGCGTCGGCGGCGCCACCATGGCCAGCGCCGAGTTCGACGACACCATCGAGGAAAAGCGCCCGACCGTGCAGGTCGGCGACCCCTTCACCGAGAAATGCCTGCTGGAGGCCTGCCTGGAGCTGATGCAGACCGACAGCGTGATCTCGATCCAGGACATGGGCGCGGCTGGCCTGACCTGCTCGGCGGTCGAGATGGGCGACAAGGGGGGCTTGGGCATCAAGCTGGTGCTCGACGCCGTGCCGCAGCGCGAAACCAACATGACCGCCTATGAGATGATGCTGTCCGAATCCCAGGAACGGATGCTGATGGTGCTGAAGCCCGAGAAAGAAGCCGAGGCGCGGGCGATCTTCGAGAAATGGGACCTGGATTTCGCCATCGTCGGCGAGACCATAGCCGAGGACCGTTTCCTGATCGTCCATGGCAACGAGGTCAAGGCCGACCTGCCGCTGTCCAAGCTCAGCTCCAACGCCCCGGAATACGACCGGCCTTGGGTCGAGACCCCGGCAGCGGCCAAGATGCCCGCCCTGCCCGCCATCACCCCCATCGCAGCGCTGAAATCGCTGATCGGCAGCCCGAACCACGCCCACAAGGGCTGGGTCTGGGAACAGTACGACACCCAGGTCGGCGCCGACACCATCCGCCGCCCCGGCCTTGGCGCCGGCGTCGTGCGCGTGCATGGCACCCGGAAGGCGCTGGCCTTCACCAGCGACGTGACGCCGCGCTACGTCAAGGCCAACCCCTATGAGGGCGGCAAACAGGCGGTGGCCGAGGCCTATCGCAACCTGACCGCCTGCGGCGCCCTGCCGCTGGCCACCACCGACAACCTGAACTTCGGCAACCCCGAAAAGCCCGAGATCATGGGTCAGTTCGTCGGCGCCATCAAGGGCATCGGCGAGGCCTGCGCGGCGCTCGACTTCCCCATCGTCTCGGGCAACGTCTCGCTTTACAACGAGACTGACGGCAAAGGCATCCTGCCCACCCCGACCATCGGCGGCGTCGGCCTGATCGCCGACCTTGCCGACCTCATCGCCGGGCTGCCGGCCGAGGGCGACGTGGCGTTGGTCATCGGCGAGACCCGCGGCCATCTCGGCCAGTCCGCGCTGGCGGCCGAGGCTTTCGGCATCGAGGCGGGCGACGCGCCGCATGTCGACCTGGCGGCCGAGCGCCGCAACGGCGAGTTCCTGCGCGCGCAGGGCAAGCTGCTCAGCTCTGCGACCGACCTGGCGGATGGCGGGCTGGCGCTGGCCGCCTTCGAGCTGGCCGAGGCAGCCGGCCTGGGCGTCACGCTGGACAGCGCCGAGATCGCCCAGCTTTTCGGCGAGGATCAGGCCCGCTATCTGGTCGCCTGCAGCGCCGAGAGCGCCGCGAAACTGACCGAGGCGGCGCAGGCGGCGGGCGTGCCGCTGGCCGAGGTCGGGCGCTTCGGCGGCGCAACCGTGTCCCTTGGCAGCGACTCGGCGGCGCTGGCCGAACTGTCGCAGCTCTATCGCGGCGCCTTCGAGAAGCAGCTGAGCCTGGAACTGGCCTGAAGCCTGACCGGCACCGGATACCCGGCAACCGCGCCACGGCGCCTTGCCGGGCTTCCTCCAGCCGCGGCCGGGCAGATCGGCGATGTTGACCCCGCGTCATAGGCAAACACGCCCATTTATCGCCAGCGGGGCGACGCCTAGATCTGTTCTGTAAAGATCGAAGCGTTCTCAGTCATCCAGGGCAGCGGAATTTCCTCCCCAATCCTCCTCCCGCCGCCGCTCGAACCCCGCTCCTGCCAGAGCGGGGTTTTCTTATAGCGTTCCGGCCCCGGCGATAACGCGGGGTGTCGTCTGTCGATGGCGAGAATGGAAGAATGGCGGTCCCAACACGATTCGAACGTGTGGCCTCTACCTTCGGAGGGTAGCGCTCTATCCAGCTGAGCTATGGGACCGCAAGCCCCCGTTGATTACCCGCAAACGCGTGGCTCTGCAATGGGGTTCAGGCAAAAAGCTCGCGGCAGAAGGTCAGCCCGTCGACCAGCGCATCGACCTCGGCGCGGGTGTTGTACATGGCGAAGCTGGCCCGCGCCGTGGCCGTGACGCCGAGGAAATCCAGCAGCGGCATGGCGCAATGCGTCCCCGCCCGCACGGCGACGCCGCGCTTGTCGAGGATGGTCGAAATGTCATGCGCATGCGCGCCCTGCATGGTCAGGGAAAAGATCGCGCCCTTATCAGCCGCATCGCCCTGCACCGACAGCCAGTTCAGGCTGCGCAGCCGGTCGCGGGCATAGTCGCGCAGGTCGCGCTCATGCGCGGCGATGTTCTCCATGCCGAGCGCCATCAGATATTCCAGCGCCGCGCCCAGACCGATCTGGTTGGCGATGCCGGGGGTGCCGGCCTCGAAGCGCAGCGGCGGGTCGGCATAATCGACGCTGTCGCGGGTGACGGTGCGGATCATGTCGCCGCCGCCCATGAAGGGGCGCATCTCGGCCTGGCGCTCGGCCCGGATCCAGATCGCGCCCGACCCCGAGGGGCCATAGAGCTTGTGCCCGGTGATGCAGTAGAAATCGACGCCAAGCGCTGACAGGTCCACCGGCATGTGCACGGCGGCCTGGCTGCCATCGGCCAGCACCGGCACGTCGGTCCCCCGCGCGATGGCGCCGACATCGACCACGGTGCCAGTCACGTTCGACATATGGGTGACGGCGATCAGCTTTGTCTTCGGCCCCACCGCCGCCAGAACCTTTTCCGGCGGCAGGCTGCCGTCGGGCTCGGGCTCGACCCATTTCAGCACCACACCCTGGCGCTCGCGCAGGAAATGCCAGGGCACGATATTGGCGTGATGCTCCAGCACCGACAGCACGATCTCGTCGCCCGCCTGCAGGCGCGGCCCGGCCCAGCCGTAGGAGACCAGGTTGATGCCCTCGGTGGCGCCCGATGTGAAGATCACCTCATCCTCGCGCGGGGCGTTCAGGAAGCGGGCGATGATGGCGCGGACGCGCTCGTAATTCTCGGTCGCGAGATTGGAGAGGAAATGCAGCCCGCGATGGACATTGGCATATTCCGCCTCATAGGCACGGGTGATGGCGTCGATCACCGCGCGGGGCTTTTGCGCCGAGGCGCCATTGTCCAGATAGACCAGCGGCCGGCCGTTCACCTGCCGCGACAGGATCGGGAAATCGGCGCGGACCTTTTCGACGTCGAAACTCATGGTGTCACCTCGGGGACGATGCCGAATGCCGCCGCGATCAGCGACAGCAGGAAGCCAAGCACGAAGATGCTGCCGATCAGGCCCAGCACCACCTTGCCGGTGCTGGTGAAGCCGTGCAGCGCCTTGGTCATGGTCACGGCAAGATAAAGGAAAAGGCCAAAGGCCAGCATGGACAGCAGCGTGGCCGTGGCCGGGAACAGCGCCATCATCACCACCTGCACCGCCTGCAGCCCGACCAGGATCAGCTCGACCCAGCCGACGACCAGCAACGCGTCGGCAAAGCTGCCATGGCCGCCGAACCAGCGGCCGATCTGCGCCACGCAAAGCGCCGACAGCACCATGGCGGCCAGCTGGATGCCGGCCAGCGTCATCGGCTCGGAGAGCATGCGCGAGACGGGGTTGTCCACCTCGATGGGAAACAGCAGCAGCGACAACCCGGCCAACAGCGTGGACAGGGTCACGGCCAGCAAGAGCACCATCCAGCGCGCCACCATCGGCAGGTCCAGGCCGCGCAACGCCCCAAGCGCCGCCTCGGGGTCGCGCAGGGTCAGGACCGTCAGGTCGCCAAGATCGCCCAGTTTCATCTGTTCCCCGCCAATGCGCGCAATCCCGCGCCCCATATCACGAGAAAGCCCAGACCCGCCACCGCCCGCGTCAGGCCAAGCGCCGGACCGGGGCCGACCAGCCCGGCGGTCAGCCCGGCCAGCAGCATCGCCGGCGCCACCGCCAGAAGCGCCCAGAACAGCGCCAGCCGCGAATCCTGCGGCGCCACGGGCCGGGAGGTCAGCCGCGACAGGGCCGCGACCAGCGCCGCCACCGCATAGGCCAGCAGCGGCATCATGAACATCACCGCCAGCAGCGCCCCGCCCATGCGCGCGCCCAGGGGCACCTCGGGCTGCAATTGCGCGTCCCGGGCATGGCCCGGGGCCTGCGCGATCAGAAACACCAGCATCGCCGCCATCAGCACGACGATCAGCGCCCGGTCGGGCATGCCGCGCAGGGATCGGACCACCCTGCCCGGCGCCCACCAGCTTTCCAGGATGCGCGGGACGATGCCGGCCCGGCTCATGCCTTGCCCGGATCCGCCTTGCCCGGATTGCCCGCGCGGGCCGTCAGCCAGTCTTCCAGCCGGCCGAGGATGTCGTCACGCAGCCGCTGGTCCTCGATCTCGTCCAGCGCGTCGGCGAGGAAGGACAGCACCAGCAGCACGACGGCGCGCTCTTTCGGCACCCCGCGCGAGCGCAGGTAGAACAGCGCCGTCTCGTCCAGCGCACCGGTCGTCGAGCCGTGCGAGCATTTCACGTCGTCGGCATAGATTTCCAGTTCCGGCTTGGCGAGAAACTGGCTGCCCTCGTCCAGAAGCAGCCCCTGGCTGATCTGGTAGCCGTCGGTCTTCTGCGCCCCGGGCTTGACCAGGATCTTGCCCTGGAAGATGCCCTCGGCACCGTTCTTCAGCACCTTCTTGAACACCTGCCGGCTTTCGCACCGCTCGGCGGCATGGATGATGAAGACGGTGTCGTCATGGTGGAAGCGGCCGATATCGCCGTCGCCCAGCACCGCGGCGGCGATATGCGCCACGGCGTCGTCGCCGGCGATCTCGATCACCGCTTCGTTGCGCATCACCGACCCGTTGACCGACAGGGTGAAGGACTTGAACAGCGCCTCGGCGGCAACGCGGGCGAAGATATGGCCCAACCCCAGCTTGGGATCATTGGCGCGCTTGGCGCTGATATGGTGGAAGCGGGCGCCCTGGCCCAGATCGGCCTCGATCACCACGTTCGAGCGCGCGCCGATCGCGCCGGTTTCCAGCAGCATCAGTTCGGCCCCGGCCTCGAGCTTGACGACGTGATGCAGAAGGACATCCGCATCGGCCGCCGAGCGGCGATAGGTGATGTGCACCGGCCGCGACGGCTTGCCGGTGACGCGGATCAGCACCCCCTCGGCGGCGGCCAGCGTGTTCAGCGTCGCGAAGGGACGCTTGACCGGCACCTGCCCGGCAGCTTCCAACCGGCCATAAACCCCGGTCGCCCAGTGATCGGCCCGCGCCTCGGCGGCGGCGAGACTTTCGATCTCGACCCCCTCGGCTTCCAGCGCGTCCGAGGCGGCGGCGTCGAAACGCCCGTCCACGAAGACGATGTTCAGCCGGTCGATGCCGGTGAACAGGGTCGTGGCATCGGCAGCCAGTTCAAGCGGCTGCGGCCGGGCGGCGTTGAAGGGCGCAGGATCGGTATAGCGCCAGTATTCGTCGCGGGCGCCGGGCAGGCCCATGGCCTGCAGCCGCCGCGCCGCATCCTCGCGCGCGGCGCGGGTAAAGCCGCCATGCGGCAGGTCCAGCGCATCCAGGCGCATCGCCAGGGCGGCCTCGCCGGGACGGGCCTTGCCCTCGACCGCGGGGATCTGCGCGGCAAGAACAGCGGTGTCCGCCATCACCCGACCTCCGCCAGAAGATCGCCGTAACCGTTCTGCTCGACCTCCAGCGCCAGTTCGGGCCCGCCGGTGCGCACGATGCGGCCGTCGGCCATGATATGCACCACGTCCGGCCGGATATGGTCCAGCAGCCGCTGGTAATGCGTGATCACCAGGAACGCGCGGTCGGGCGAACGCAGCGCGTTCACGCCCTCGGCCACCAGCCGCATCGCATCGACGTCGAGGCCGGAATCGGTCTCGTCCAGAATGCACATGCTCGGCTCCAGCATGGCCATCTGCAGGATCTCGTTGCGCTTCTTCTCGCCGCCCGAGAAGCCGACATTGACCGGGCGCTTCAGCATCTCGGCGTCGATCTTCAGCGTGCGGGCCTTTTCGCGGATCAGCTTCAGGAACTCGGCCGAGGACAGCTCCTCCTCGCCGCGCGCCTTGCGCTGCGCGTTCACGGCGGTGCGCAGGAAGGTCATGTTGCCGACGCCGGGGATCTCGACCGGATACTGGAAGGCCAGGAACAGGCCGGCGGCGGCGCGTTCCTCGGGCTCCATCTCCAGCAGGCTCTCGCCGTCCAGGGTCGCCTCGCCCTCGGTCACCTCATAGCCGTCGCGGCCCGAGAGCACATAGGACAGCGTCGACTTGCCCGAGCCGTTCGGCCCCATGATGGCATGGACCTGGCCAGCCGGGACGGTCAGATCGACGCCTTTGAGGATCTGCTTGTCCTCGTCCTCAAGCTTGACGTGCAGATTCTTGATTTCCAGCATGTTCGGTTCCTATTCGACGGTCACGGCGGTGCCGGAGGCCGACACCATCAGCATGTTGTTGATGACTTCATAGTCCAGATCGACGCCGACCACGGCATTGCCGCCCAGGGCGGTCGCGCGGTCCTGCATCTCGGACAAGGCGGTTTCGCGGGCCGAGGCCAGCGCGGATTCATAGGCGCCCGAGCGGCCGCCCACGATGTCGCGGATCCCGGCGAAAATGTCGCGGAAGATGTTGGCGCCGATGATGGTCTCGCCCGTCACCACGCCGTGATAGGCGCTGATGCGGCGGCCCTCGATGCCGGGGGTGGTGGTGACGATCATCCGACCGACCCTTCCAGCGAGATGGCGACCAGCGACTGCGCCTCCATGGCGAATTCCATCGGCAAGGCCTGCAGGACCTCGCGGCAGAAGCCGTTCACCACCAGCGCCACCGCCTCCTCCTCATCCATGCCGCGCTGGCGGCAATAGAAGAGCTGGTCGTCGTCCACCTTGCTGGTCGTCGCTTCGTGCTCGACCCGCGAAGAGGTGTTCTTCACCTCGATATAGGGCACGGTATGGGCGCCGCATTTGTCGCCGATCAGCAGGCTGTCGCATTGCGTATAGTTGCGGCTGTTCTTGGCGCGCGGGTGCATCGACACCAGGCCGCGATAGGTGTTCTGCGCCTGACCAGCGGAAATGCCTTTGGAAACAATGCGCGAGCGGGTGTTCTTGCCAAGATGGATCATCTTGGTCCCGGTATCCGCCTGCTGGTGGTTGTTGGCGATGGCGATGGAATAGAACTCGCCCTGGCTCTCGTCGCCGCGCAGGATGCAGGACGGGTATTTCCAGGTGATGGCCGAGCCGGTCTCGACCTGGGTCCACATCACCTTGGCCCGGGCCTCGCGGCAATCGGCGCGCTTGGTGACGAAGTTGTAGATGCCGCCCTTGCCTTCCTCGTCGCCGGGGAACCAGTTCTGCACGGTCGAATATTTCACCTCGGCATCCTCAAGGATGACGATTTCCACCACGGCGGCGTGAAGCTGGGCCACGTCGCGCTTGGGCGCGGTGCAGCCCTCCAGGTAGCTGACGTAAGAACCCTTGTCGGCAATGATCAGCGTGCGCTCGAACTGGCCGGTATTCTCGGCATTGATGCGGAAATAGGTCGACAGCTCCATCGGGCAGCGCACCCCGGGCGGGACATAGACGAAACTTCCGTCCGAAAAGACCGCCGAGTTCAGCGTGGCGAAGAAGTTGTCCGATTGCGGCACGACCGAGCCCAGGTATTTCTTCACCAGCTCGGGATGCTCGCGGATCGCCTCCGAGATCGAGCAGAAGATCACCCCGGCCTTGGCCAGCTCGTCCTTGAAGGTGGTGCCGACGCTGACACTGTCGAAGACCGCATCGACCGCGACCTTGCGGCCTTCGGCCGGCGCGCCCTCGGCACCCTCGATCCCGGCCAGGATCATCTGCTCCTTCAGCGGGATGCCCAGTTTCTCATAGGTGGCCAGCAGCTTGGGATCGACCTCGTCCAGCGATTTCGGCTTGACCTGCATGCTTTTCGGCCGGGCGTAGTAATACTGCTCCTGATAGTCGATCTCGGGATAATGCAGCATCGCCCATTTCGGCTCGGTCATGGTCTGCCAGCGGCGGAAGGCCTGCAGCCGCCACTCGGTCATCCATTCCGGTTCCTCGTTCTTCTTCGAGATCAGCCGGACGATGTCCTCGTTCACGCCCTTGGGGGCGTATTCCATCTCGATCTCGGTGTCCCAGCCGTATTTGTAGGACCCCATGCTTTGAACGGTCTCGACAGTCTCGCGGTCTACCCCCTCGCGGACTTCGATGGCCTCGCCGGTCTCAACAGACATCTCACACCCTTCCCGCGGTCGCCCGCTGATCATTCCTTTGCCGCCAGCGGTCGCGCGCCGCCAGCCAGGCATCCGCGAAACGCTGCACGTCCCGGGGGTCCGTGGTCGGCCCGATCGAGACGCGGATCGCATCGCCCGCCCGTTCCGGCGCGATTCCCATAGCCGTCAGGACAGAGCTTGGCCGGACCTTGCCCGAGGAACAGGCCGAGCCTGCCGATACGGCAAATCCGGCGAGGTCCATCTGCATCACCTGCGTCTCTCCGCGCCATCCCGGCGTCAGGATCGACAATGTATTCGGCAGGCGGCGGGATTCGCGCCCCGGGAATGTAACCATTTCCGCCCCGGATTCCAGAGCGGCCATCAGGGAATCGCGGATTTCCGACACTTTTTCCCCGATTCCTTGATCCAGATCATTCTGCGCCGCTTTCGCCGCCGCCGCAAAGCCCATGATGCCGATCAGGTTCTCGGTCCCGGCCCGGCGGCCCTGTTCCTGCCCGCCGCCCCGGATACGCGCCTCGACCTCGGTGCCGCGCTGGACCACCAGCGCGCCGATGCCGCGTGGTCCGCCGAGCTTGTGGGCCGAGACGAAACCGGCCTCGATCCCCAGCCAGTTGAAGGCGAAGGCGATCTTGCCGAAGGCCTGGGTCAGGTCGCTCGCTGCCAGCCCCTGGGGCAGATCCTGGATGACGCCGGTCTCGGAATTGGCCAGTTGCAGCGCCGCGCGGGCCGGATCGGGGACAATCACGCGGCCCGAGGGCTCGGTCTGCAGCGAATTGTCGCACCAGGCCGTTACCGCGGCATGTTCCACCGCCGCGCAGGCCAGCCCGCGGCCCTGCAACACCAGCGCCGCCGCCTCGGTGGCGCCCGAAGTGAAAATCACGTCCGCCCCCTCGGCGCCCAGGGCCGAGGCGATCTCCTCGCGCGCCCGCTCGAGTGCGGATTTCGCCGCCCGCCCCTCGGCATGGACCGAAGACGGGTTGCCGACGATCTCGGTCGCGGCCAGCATCGCCTCGCGCGCCTCGGGGCGCAACGGCGCGGTGGCGTTCCAGTCCAGATAGACCCGGTTCATGCCAAGCCCTCCGCCATGCCGTCGCCGGCGTTCAGCGCATCGGCGATGCGCGCGGCCAGCCGGTGCGCCACCTCGTCCTTGGAGAGTCGCGGCCAGCTTTCCGCACCGGCCTCGGAAATCAGCGTCACCGCGTTCTCGGTCCCGCCCATGATGCCGGTCGCCGGACTGACGTCATTGGCGACGATCCAGTCGCAGCCCTTGCGCTTGCGCTTGCGGGCGGCGTTGTCCAGCACGTCGTCGGTCTCGGCGGCGAAGCCCACCACCAGCGACGGACGCTCGCGGCCAAGCTGGCTGATCCAGGCCAGAATATCGGGATTCTCGGCGAATTGCAGCTCGGGCAGCGCGCCCGAGCCGTCCTTCTTGATCTTGCCCGGCCGGGCATTGGCGACATGCCAGTCGGCGACCGCCGCCGCCATCACCGCGGCATCGGCAGGTAAGGCGGCCTCGACCGCAGCGCGCATCTCGCGCGCGGTCTCGACGGCGACCACCGCGACGCCATCGGGCGGCGGCACCTCGGCCGGGCCGGTAATGAAACTGACCCGCGCGCCCAGATCGCGCAGCGCCGCGGCAATGGCCGCGCCCTGCGCCCCGCTGGAGCGGTTGGCGATATAGCGCACCGGGTCGATCGGCTCATGCGTCGGGCCCGAGGTCACGATGACATGCCGCCCGCTCAGCACCCGCGCAGGCAGCGAGACCACCGCCTCGGGCGGCAGGCGCAGCGGCTTGTCCCGTCCCAGCGCCGCGCGGATCGCCTGCAGGATCGCCCCGGGTTCGGCCATGCGGCCGGGGCCATATTCGCCGCAGGCCATGTCGCCATCGTCCGGGCCGACGAAGCGGATGCCGTCGTTTTCCAGCATGTCCAGGTTGCGCTGCGTCGCCGGGTGCTGCCACATGCGCACGTTCATCGCCGGCGCCGCCAACACCGGCTTGTCGGTCGCCAAAAGCAGGGTCGAGGCCAGGTCGTCC
Source organism: Paracoccus sp. TOH (assembly GCF_030388245.1). NCBI lineage: Bacteria > Pseudomonadati > Pseudomonadota > Alphaproteobacteria > Rhodobacterales > Paracoccaceae > Paracoccus > Paracoccus sp. TOH. The sequence goes on along the minus strand of NZ_CP098361.1, from coordinate 983,137 downwards.
GCCATCCCCGCCGCCATCCGCGCCAGCAGGTCGGCGGTCGCCGGCGCAACCACCACCAGATCGGCGGCGCGCGACAGCTGGATATGCCCCATCTCGGATTCGCGGGTCAGGTCGAACAGTTCGGTATGGCAGGGCGCCTCGGCCAGCGCCGACAGCGTCAGCGGTGTGACGAATTGCCCCCCCGCCCGCGTCAGAACCGGCACGACCGCGCCGCCCTCGCGCCGGATCATGCGGATCAGCTCGGGGATCTTGAAGGCGGCGATGCCACCGCCGACGATCAGCAATATGCGGCTGCCTTGCATGGTCGCTTCCTCTGCCGTGACGCTCGTCCTGCACATAGGCGGAAGCGGGCCGCGGAACAAGCAAGCTGCACCCGTTAACCGATCTTTAAGCAACCGCGGGTTAACCAGAACCCGGTGTGACGTGGAGAGAGGTGATGGCGGCGATTGCCTATACCGTGGCCTTCGACGGGGTCGAGGCGCGGCTGGTCGAGGTGCAATGTTCGGTCTCGCCGGGCCTGCCGGGATTCGGCATCGTCGGCCTGCCCGACAAGTCGGTCAGCGAAGCGCGCGAACGAGTCAAGGCCGCCTTCGGGGCGCTTTCCATCGCCATGCCGTCGCGGCGGGTGACGGTGAACATGTCCCCAGCCGATCTGCCCAAGGAGGGCTCGCATTTCGATCTGCCCATCGCGCTTGCCGTGCTGGCCGCGCTGGAGATCGTGCCGGCCGAGGCGCTGGAGCGGGTGGTGGCGCTGGGAGAACTGGCGCTGGACGGCCGGCTCTCGCCGGTGGCAGGCGCCCTGCCCGCCGCCATGGCCGCCGCCGAGGACGGCCGGGCGTTGCTGGTGCCGCGCGCCTGCGGGGCCGAGGCGGCCTGGGTCGGCGCGGTGCCGGTCTTTGCGCCGCGCACCCTGCGCGAGGCGGTCGACCACCTGACCGACCGCGCGCCCCTGGCCCGCGCCGCGCCAGGCGAACTGGCCGAAACCGTGTTCGAGGCCGACCTTTCCGAGGTCAAGGGCCAGGAACGCGCCCGCCGCGCGCTGGAAATCGCCGCCGCCGGCCGGCATCACCTGCTGATGGTCGGCCCGCCCGGCGCCAGCAAGTCGATGCTGGCGACCCGCCTGCCCGGCATCCTGCCGCCGCTGACCCCGCCCGAGGCGCTGGAGACCTCGATCATCCATTCCGTCGCCGGGCTCTTGGCCGAGGGCGGCATCTCGCGCATGGCTCCCTTCCGCCAGCCGCATCACACCGCCTCGATGGCGGCGATGGTCGGCGGCGGCCGCAACGCCCGGCCCGGCCAGGCGAGCCTCGCGCATAACGGCGTGCTCTTCCTCGACGAACTGCCGGAATTCGAGCGCCGGGTCATCGACGCCCTGCGCGAACCCATCGAGACGGGCGAGATCCATGTCTCGCGCGCCAACGCCCATATCCGCTACCCGGCGCGTTTCCTGCTGGTTGCCGCCGCCAATCCCTGCCGCTGCGGCGAGATCGCCGACGCCGCCCGTGCCTGTTCCAAGGCGCCGCGCTGCGGGTCCGACTACCTGGGGCGGATCTCGGGGCCGATGATGGACCGCTTCGACCTGCGCATCGAGGTGCCGCAGGTCGCCATCGAGGATCTGGGCCTGCCGGCGACCGGCGAAAGCTCGGCCAGCGTTGCGGCCCGCGTCGCCGAGGCGCGCGCCGTGCAGGCCCGGCGCTTCGCCGGCCACCCGGCGGCACGGGTGAATGCCGACGCCTCGGGCCGGCTGCTCGAGGAGATCGCGCCGCTCGACAGCGAATGCCGGACGCTGCTGGTGCTGGCGGCCGAGCGGCTGGGCCTGACACCGCGCGGCTATCACCGCATCCTGCGCAGCGCCCGTACCATCGCCGACCTGGACGGCTCCCCGGTCATCCGCCAGCCGCACCTGGCCGAGGCGCTGTCCTACCGCTTGCCCTTCGGCCGGCCGGATTGAGGGCGTGCCCGCCGGTGCGTCGGCGGCAGGTCAGAGGCCGCGCGTCTTTGGGCTGGGTTCAGGCGACGTCTTGCCTTGCCGGCGTTATGGCCGCCTTGCGCTGGAGCTCGACGGCTTCCCGCGCCTGCGGAGGGGCGCGGAACCCAGATCCCTGCGCAGGATGCCTTCATGAGAGCCCAGAACAGCGCCAGGGAAACGAGAGTCTTCGCGCGGCGCCGACCTCGATCACGCCCCTTGCGCCAACGGCGTGCGGGGATCGACCTTGCCATGGCGAGGCTCGGCCGCCGGTCGAGGTGATGAAGCCGGTCATCGACGCGACTCATGCAGCGGCTTCACCTGTCGAAACTCGGAAGGTTCCCTGCCCGTCCGGAGGCAGCCCTCGAACCTGTGGCGGGCCGGTTCTGGCCCGTCATCGCCGCCGATGCCCGGACGATTGCCGGCCGCCATGCCGGCACCTCGGCACATGCCGGCTTTGCGCCCGATGCCCTAAAGAGGCGGTTCACCGCCGACCGGGCAAGAGCATGGGCATGGGCATGGGCATGGGCACCAAAGGCTGTCGCATCAGACAGCATCTGTCGATATGCACCGAACGCCTGCCCGCAGCGAGCATCGAGTCCCCAGTCGGCAGCGCCGACAACAGCGATCACAAAGCCTTGGCCGACGAACGTCCGCGTCCAAGGCCGAGGTCGCCCCGCGCGCGGGACGTGGCGCAGGGTCATCGCGGTGAAGCACCGCACGCCGGAAGAGGCGGGTGGGTTCAACAGCGGCCGTCTGCTCGAGCGATCGGGACATCCCGCCAATCGAAACCCACCTCGACGGAAACCGGCGCCATGGTCGCGGAACCAGCGTCAATCAGCCTCCGGCGAACCGGGTGCGGTCTCCTTCGTTGTGCAAAATGCCGGAAGCACCGCGATACGGACCGGATGTCGCCACCGGTGCGAAACCGGCCGCCATTTCCGGATGATCTGACAGCCCGGCTCTGATCCGCACCCGCATATTGCCAACCGGTGCTGCAGGCTCGCCATCCTTCAACCGGCAAATATCAGCGCCCCCGCAGGGTGCTGGGAATGCTGCAAGACGACGTCCAGCCACGGAACCATTCGCAATCGAGACTTCACCTGCCCGATAGTCCTGTCCGCCGCACGCCGTGTGTCGGTCCGGACGAACCCGGCCGTCAGCCTCGCTCAGCCAACCGCCGCTCGATCGCCTCCCAGATCAGCGCCGCTGCGTTGATGCCATCGAACCGCTCGAGTTCCTGGATGCCGGTGGGCGAGGTGACATTGATCTCGGTCAGCCAGCCGTCGATCACGTCGATACCGGTGAACAGCAGCCCCTTTTCGCGCAGAACCGGGCCGATGCGGGCGCAGATCTCGTATTCGCGCTCGGTGAGGCCGATCTTCTCCGGCCGCCCGCCGACATGCATATTAGAGCGCGCCTCGCCCGCCGCCGGCACACGGTTGATGGCGCCGACGGGCTCGCCATCGACCAGAATGATGCGCTTGTCGCCCCTGACCACCGCGGGCAGGTATTTCTGCGCGATGATCGGCTCGCGACTGTTGGCAAGAAAGGTCTCGACCAGCGAGGACAGGTTCGGATCGTCGGGCCGCATGTGAAAGATGCCGACCCCGCCATTGCCGTAAAGCGGCTTGAGGATGAAATCGCCATGCCGCTCTCGAAAGGCGCGGATTTGTGCCAGATCGCGGGTGATCAGCGTCGGCGGCGTCAGCTCGGGGAAATCCAGCACCAGAAGCTTCTCCGGGCTGTTGCGTACCCAGAACGGATCGTTGACCACATAGGTCGCAGGATGCACCCGCTCCAGCAAATGCGTGGTGGTGATGTAACCCATGTCGAAGGGCGGATCCTGCCGCAGCCAGACCACGTCGAATTCCGACAGGTCGACCTCGGCCCAGTCGCCGAACGTCACATGGTTGCCCTGCTCGCGCCGCAACGCAACGGGACGGCCGCGGGCCGTGACCCTTCCCTCGCAATAGCTCAGCCGGTCGGCGGTGTACTGGAACAGCCTGTGGCCGCGGGCCTCGGCCTCCAGCCCCAGCCGGAAAGTGCTGTCACCGTCGATCGAGACCTGCTCGATCGGGTCCATCTGCAGGGCCACATAAAGACTCATGTCATCATCCCCAGCCTGTTTCGAGCGATCTTGTCGCGCGCGCGGGCCGGGTTTGCAAGCCGCCGCGGTCAGTTCATGCCAAAGGCATTCTCGATGATCTCGACCCGGCCGAGTTGATCGACCAGTGCGGCATCGAACCGCATCACGGTCAGCAGCCCGGCCGGCAGGCGCCCGCAATATTCCAGCGCAGCCTGGCAGATCCGGGCGATCTGCCGGCCGCTGATCCGCTCGGCCGCGCGGGCATGACAACGCGATGTCTTGACCTCGACAAAGGCATATTCCTCGTCCTTGCGCAGGATGAGGTCGATTTCGCCGCCCCGGCCGTGCCAGCGCTCGGCCAGAACTTCATAGCCGCGCCGGCGATATTCCCGCGCCACCGATTCCTCGGCGAACCGGCCAGCCGACCAGGCGACGGCCCCGCGTCGTGCCCGGATGCCCGTGGCCGAGACAGGGGTTCCCTCGGAGATTCTTTCGAACTTCATTCCCGTTCCCTCTTCATCTCGACCGCCAGCGCATAGACCTCGCGCCGGGGCAAACCGAACCGCGCGGCGACCTCTGCCGCCGCCGCCTTCACGGGCAATGCGCCCAGCAACCCTTCCAGCGCCGCACGCAAGCTGCCCTCGTCCGCGACAACGGGTTCGGGACGCCCGAACAGCATCACAACCTCGCCACGCAATCCTTCCTCAGGGATTCTTTCGGCCAGCTCGGCCGCACTGCCCCGCATCACCTCTTCGAATTTCTTCGTCAGCTCCCTGCAGATCACCGTAGTCCGATTCGCCTCACTCTCGCACAGGTTTTCCAACAATTGCTTAACGCGTCTTGGGCTTTCGAAGACGATCACCGTCGCATCGATCTTTTGCCAGCTCGCGATCCATTTTCGACGCGCGCCTGCCGCTGCCGGCGGAAAGCCCACGAACAGGAAACGGTCGCTGGGCAGGCCCGAGACCGACAGCGCCGCCAGCGCCGCCGAAGGTCCGGGCAGCGCCCTGACGACAAATCCTGCCTCGGCAGCATCCCGCGCAAGCCGGTAGCCGGGATCGGCGACCAGCGGCGTGCCGGCATCCGAGGCATAGGCCACCGATTTCCCCTCGCCCAGCGCCGCAAGGATCGCCGGCCGCGCCCGGTCGGCATTGTGGTCGTGATAGGCGACGAGGCGCCGGCCCCGGACCGGAATGCCGTGAATATCCAGCAGGTGCCGGAGGTTGCGGGTATCCTCGGCGGCCAGCATATCGGCCGTGTTCAGCACGTCGAGCGCCCGGAGCGTGATGTCGCGCGCCGCCCCGATCGGGGTCGCGACCAGGTAGAGACCCGGCTCGGGCGGGACGGCCGAGACGGTCAGGGAAACCGGTCGTGCGCCCGTCCCGGTTGTGCTGGCGCCATCCTCCATCGCGGATCCCTTTCTCTCTGCCGGGGCAAGTTGCCATGTCCGGAATATGCCAATAACCTGCCCTCATCAAACCCCCAGCCTCGATCCAACAGGGAATCACGCCATGACCGTCCTGAAAACGATCCGCGGCGCCTTCGACCTGCGCCGTCCGCTGGCGCGCGTCGGAGCTGTCCTTGCCGCCGTGACGCTTGCCGCCTGCCAGCCCATCGAGATGGGGGCCTCGGGCCCGCAGACCGGCCAGAACATCGACCCGTCGCAGCCGGTCCCGGTGGCGCTTCTGGTGCCGGGCGGCACCGGCAGCGCGGATCTGGACTGGCTGGCGCGGTCGCTGGCCAATTCGGCCAAGATGGCGGCAGCCGATGCGCGCGGCGCGACCATCGACCTGCGGGTCTATGACGCCGGCTCCGAGCCCGGCGCCGCCGTCGCCATGGCCAACCGCGCCGCGGACGAGGGCGCCAAGATCATCCTGGGCCCGCTTTTCGCCGACAGCGCCAATGCCGTCGGCAATGCCATGGCGCCGCGCGGCGTGAACGTGCTGTCCTTCTCGAACAATACCGACATCGCCGGCGGCAATGTCTTCGTGCTGGGCAATACCTTCGACAATGTCGCCGACCGGCTGGTGAAATACGGCGTCAGGAACGGCAAGCGCCGCATCCTGATGGTGGCCGAGGACGATGCCGCCGGTCAGGTCGGCGCCCGCGCCATCCAGCGCGCCGTTCAGAAGAACGGCGCCACCCTGGCCGGTACGGCGGTGCATCCGCTGTCCAAGCAGGGCATCGACGGCATCGTGCCGAACGTCGCCTCGGCGGCGCTGTCGGGCAATGTCGATGCGGTGTTCCTGACCGCGAACCAGGGCGCGGTGCTGCCCTATCTGACCGACCAGCTGGTCAAGGCCGGCGTCAGCTCGGCCACGGTGCAGATGATGGGGCTGACGCGCTGGGACCAGCCCTCGGCCCGGCTGCAGCTGCGCGGCGTGCAGGGCGGCTGGTTCGCCATTCCCGACACCACCATGAAGGCGCAGTTCGACCAGCGCTATCGCGCCGCCCATGGCGAGGCCCCGCATGAGCTGGGCTCGCTGGCCTATGACGGCGTCTCGGCCATCGCCGCCCTGGTGCGCGCCGGCAAGCGCAATGCGCTGACCACCTCGGGGCTGACGCAGAATTCGGGCTTCGCCGGGATCTCGGGCGCGTTCCGCCTGAAGCGCGACGGCACCAACGAGCGGGCGCTGGCTGTGGCCACCGTGCGCAACAATCAGGTGGTGGTGCTGGATCCGGCACCGCGCAGCTTCGGCGGCTTCGGTTTCTGATCTTGAGCGCCAAGGATACCGACGCCCTGCCGCAAAGCGCCCCGGCCCTGCCCGGGGCGCATTCGCTGTTCAGCCCTGAAAGCTTCCTGCCCGCGCTGTCCGAGGCGCTGGCCGACGTCGCGGAGCCGCGCGAGATCCGCGCCCGGACGGTGGCAATCCTGGCCGCGGCCCGCGCCGCCGCCATGGCCGACATCGCCGCGGGCTTCATGTCCCACCCCCGCGCGGCGCGCGAGACGGTGCGCGCCATCGCCAGCCTGACCGACGCCACGGTCGCCGCCGTGCATCACGTCGCCACCACCATCCTGCATCCGGTGACCACCCCCACCGATGCCGAGCGGCTGGCGGTGCTGGCCATCGGCGGCTACGGCCGCGCCGAGATGGCGCCGCAATCCGACGTGGACCTGTTGTTCCTGACGCCGTGGAAAATCTCGGGCTGGGTCGAGAGCGTGGTGGAATCCATGCTCTACATGCTCTGGGACCTGAAGATGAAGATCGGCCAGGCCACGCGCTCGGTCGATGACTGTCTGCGGCTGGGGGCCGGCGACATCACCATCCGCACCAGCCTGCTGGAGCACAGGCTGGTCTGCGGCCATGCCGCCACCGCCGAGACCCTGCGCGACCGGCTGTGGGCCGATCTGTTCGACAACACCGTCCCCGAATTCATCGAGGCGAAGCTCGCCGAACGCGCCGAGCGCCACCGCCGCCAAGGCGGTCAGCGCTATGTGCTGGAACCCAATGTCAAGGAGGGCAAGGGGGGGTTGCGCGACCTGCAGACCCTCTACTGGATCGCGAAATACATCCATCGCGTCGACCGCGCCGTGGAACTGGTCGATCTGGGCTTCTTCACCCGCGAGGAGCACCTGACCTTCTGGCAGGCCGAGGATTTCCTTTGGGCGGTGCGCTGCCACCTGCACCTGATCGCCGGCCGGCCGCAGGACCAGTTGACCTTCGACATGCAGGTCGAGGTGGCCAAGCGCATGGGCTATCGCGACCTGGGAGGCCGCCGCGCGGTCGAGATCTTCATGCAGGACTATTTCCTGCATGCCACCAAGGTGGGCGAACTGACCCGCGTCTTTCTGGTCGCGCTGGAGGCGCGGCACCTCTACAAGGCGCCGATCATGAACCTGCTGTTCCAGCGCCGCCGCCGGGTCCGCGCCGGGTTCCGCGTGGATCGCGGCCGGCTGACCTATGTCGACGAAAAGCAGTTCCTGTCCGACCCGCTGAACATCCTGCGGCTGTTCGAGGAGGCGCTGCGCACCGGCATCCTGATCCATCCCGACGCCATGCGCGCCGTGGCGGCGAATCTCGAGACGATCGACGACCGCATGCGCTCGGACCCCGAGGCGGTGCGGCTCTTTCTGGACCTGCTGCTAAAGCACGGCAACCCGGAACGCTCGCTCAGACGGATGAACGAGCTTGGGGTGCTTGCGGCCTTCATCCCGGAATTCGCGCCGGTGGTGGCGATGATGCAGTTCAACGTCTATCACCATTACACCGTGGACGAGCACCTGATCCAATGCGTCGCCGCCCTGGCCGCCATCGAGCGCGGCGAGGATGCCGAGGATCTGCCGGTGGTCAGCAAGATCATGCGGGGCAAGATGAACCGGCGGGTGATCTACCTTGCCGTGCTGCTGCACGACATCGGCAAGGGCCGGGCCGAGGACCATTCGATCCTGGGCGCCCGGCTGGCGCGGCGCATCTGCACCCGCTTCGGCCTGCCGGCGGACGAGATCGAGACCATCGAATGGCTGATCCGCAACCACCTGCTGATGTCGGACGTGGCGCAGAAACGCGACATCGCCGATCCGCGCACGCTGCGCGACTTCGCCAAGGCGGTGAAGACGATCCGGCGGCTCGACATGCTGCTGGTGCTGACGGTCTGCGACATCCGCGGCGTCGGCCCCGGCACCTGGAACAACTGGAAGTCGATGCTGCTGCGCAAGCTGCACCAGGAAACCACGGCGGCGCTGGAGAACGGTCTTGAAGAGCTGAACCGCGACAAGCGCACCGGCGAGGCCAAGCGCTCGCTGCGGCACCTGCTGACCGCCAAGGGCTGGGAGCCCCGGGCGATCAAGGCGGAACTGGGCCGGCATTACGACAACTACTGGCCGGGCCTGCCGACCGACACGCATTACGTCTTTGCCGAGATGCTGAAGGATCTGGGCGATGACGAGATCCGCACCGACCTGCATCCCGACACCGACCGCGACGCGACCCGCGCCGCCTTCGTGCTGGCCGACCATCCCGGCATCTTCTCGCGCATGGCCGGGGCGCTGGCGCTGGTCGGGGCGAATATCGTCGATGCCCGCACCTATACCACCAAGGACGGTTTCGCCACGGCGGTGTTCTGGCTGCAGGATGCCGATGGCCATCCCTATGCCACCGACCGGCTGCCGCGGCTGCGCGCCATGATCCAGCGCACCCTGAAGGGCGAGATCGTCGCGCGCGAGGCGCTGGCCGGCCGCGACAAGCCCAGGAAGCGCGAGGCCGCCTTCCGCTTCCCGACCCATATCACCTTCGACAACGAGGGCAGCGACGTCTACACCGTCATCGAGGTCGATACCCGCGACCGCCCCGGGCTGCTTTACGACCTGACGCGGACCCTGGCCGACAACCATATCCAGATCGCCAGCGCGGTGATCGCCACCTTCGGGGCGCAGGTGGTGGACACCTTCTATGTCAAGGACATGTTCGGACTGAAGCTGCACCAGGCCGGCCGCCGCGAGTCGCTGGAAAAGAAGCTGCGCCAGGCGATCAAGGACGGCGCCGAACGGGCCGAAAAGGCCGAGCGACCGCTGGGCGGGACGTTCTGAGGGACCAAAGATGCAACCGATCAGACTAATCCGGGGCTTCCTCTCGGTGGGGGCGTGGACGCTGGGCAGCCGCGTCGTGGGCTTCGTCCGCGACGTGATGATCGCGGCCTATCTGGGCACCGGCCCGGTGGCGCAGGCCTATATCGTCGCCTTCACCCTGCCCAACATGTTCCGCCGCTTCTTCGCCGAGGGTGCCTTCAACACCGCCTTCGTGCCGATGTTCGCCAAGCGGCTGGAAAGCGACGAGAACCCGCGCGGCTTTGCCGAAGAGGCCTTTTCGGGGCTGTTCTCGGTGGTGCTGATCGTCTCGCTGGTCGCGCATCTGGTCATGCCCTGGCTGGTGCTGCTGCAGGCGGCGGGCTTTCAGGGCGACGAGCGTTTCGAGCTTGCGGTGATCTATGGCCGCATCTGCTTTCCCTATATCCTGTTCATCTCGCTGACGGCGCTGCTTTCGGGGCTGCTGAACGCCGGCGGCCGCTTCATGGCCGCCGCCGCCGCGCCGGTGCTGATGAATTTCGTGCTGATCGCCGCCATGCTGCTGGCCGATTGGCGGGGCTGGGACATGGGGCTGGCCATGGCCTGGTCCACGCCCATCTCGGGCATCGCGCAGCTTTTCACCGTCTGGTGGGCGGCGAAGCGCATGGGCTTCCCGCTGCGCCTGCGCCGGCCGCGGCTGACACCGGACATGCGGCGGCTGCTGGCCGTCGCCGCGCCGGCGGTGCTGGCCGGCGGCGTGGTGCAGGTCAACCTGCTGGTCGGGCGGCAGGTCGGCTCGTTCTTCGACGGCGCCATCGCCTGGCTGACCAATGCCGACCGGCTGTATCAGCTGCCGCTGGGCGTGGTGGGCATCGCCATCGGCATCGTGCTGCTGCCCGACATCTCGCGCCGGCTCAAGAACGACGATACCGGCGGCGGCCGCCATGCCTATAACCGCGCCGCCGAATTCGCGCTGTTCCTGACCGTTCCGGCCGCCGTGGCGCTGGTGGTGATGGCCTATCCGCTGATCTCGGTGCTGTTCCGGCGCGGCGCCTTCCTGACCGCCGATGTCGGGCCGACCGCCGTGGCGCTGGCGATCTACGGCCTGGGCCTGCCGGCCTTCGTGCTGCAAAAGGTGCTGCAGCCGCTGTATTTCGCCCGCGAGGATACCCGCACCCCGTTCCGCTTCGCGGTCTGGTCCATGGTGGTGAATGCGGTGGCGGCGCTGGGGCTGGCGCCCTTCATCGGTTTTTCCGCCGCCGCCTGGGGCACCACCATCGCCGGCTGGACCATGGCGGCGCAGCTTTGGCGCGGCACGAAAGCCTTTGGCGAGGCGGCCGAGTTCGACGACCGCTTCCGCCACCGCCTGCCCCGCATCTGCGCCGCATCCGCGGTGATGGGCGCGGTGATCTGGGGGCTGATGCTGGCGTTGGGCGACGCATTGGAGCAGTCCGGAACCCGCTATCTGGCGTTGGCCGCGCTGGTGCTGACCGGCATGGCGACCTATGGCGCCGCGGCGCTGGTGCTGGGCGCCTTCCGGCCCTCGGACCTGCGCGCGGGCTTCCGCCGTCAGCGCTGACGGATCTGGCGCATCACGCGCCCGATCCCGCCCGGCACCACCAGGAACGACAGAAGGAAGCCGCAGCAGAAGCCGGCGATCTCGGCGATCCAGGTCAGGCTGCCATCCTGAAACAGGATGCCGAAGACCAGCTGGAAGGCCAGCAGCATGCCGATCAGCGTGAAGGCGCGCAGGCGGTTGGCGTTTTCCTGCCCCAGCCGGGTCCAAAGCAGGAAGGTGAAGGCGCCGACGAAGCCGTAGACCGCCGGATAGCCGCCGATCAGTGGCTGAAAGCGGAATTGCGGCAAAAGCCCCGCGGCCAGCGTATAGACCAGCGCCCCGCCGATGGCCGAGCCGAAGAACAGCGCCAGCACCGCCCAGGCGCGGAACTGGCTCGCGATCAGGTTCCCCAGCGCCAGGGTGAAGACGATCACGAACAGCGCATGGGTCAGCGACAGATGCACGAAGGGATAGGTCAGGATGCGCCAGCTCTGGTCCAGCAGGAACAGCTTCATCTGCCACAGCCGCAGCACGAATTCCGGGATATAGGCGGTGCGCTCGACGGCGATCTGGCGCATGGCGAGGCCGGCCCCCTGCCCGCCGCCGCCGACGAAGCCAAGCTGGCCCAGCCCGAACACCGCCTCGCTGGCGATCATCGGCAGGGCGATCATCCAGACCACGGCGGGCACGGGATTCAGCGGCGATTCATCGTAACCGGGTCGCATCTAGGCTCCTTTCCAGTGGGCTGTTGCGCCCGGACGGGGCAAGAGGTAAGCCAGCCCCCGGGATTTTCCAAGCAGGTAGTGCCATGACCACGAGCTTCGCCAAGCGCATTTTCTCCGGCATCCAGCCCTCGGGCGGGCTGACGCTGGGGAACTATCTGGGCGCGCTGAAACGCTTTGCGGATTATCAGGGCAAGGGGGCCGAGACGATCTATTGCGTCGTCGACCTGCATGCGATCACCGTCTGGCAGGAGCCCGAGAAGCTGAGGCACAACACCCGCGAGGTGGCGGCGGCCTTCATGGCTTCGGGCGTCGACCCCGAGGTCTCGATCCTGTTCAACCAGAGCCAGGTTTCCCAGCACGCGGAACTGGCATGGCTTTTCAACACCGTGGCGCGGGTCGGCTGGATGTATCGCATGACCCAGTTCAAGGACAAGGCCGGCAAGAACAGCGAGAACTCGTCGCTGGGCCTTCTGGCCTATCCCTCGCTGATGGCCGCCGACATCCTGGCCTATCACGCCACCGCCGTGCCGGTGGGCGAGGACCAGAAGCAGCACCTGGAGCTGACCCGCGACATCGCCGCCAAGTTCAACCACGATTACGGGGTCGATTTCTTCCCGATCACCGAGCCCCTGATCGAGGGCACGGCGACCCGCGTCATGAGCTTGCGCGACGGCGGCAAGAAGATGTCGAAATCCGATCCCTCGGATGCCAGCCGCATCAACCTGACCGACGATGCCGACGCCATCGCGCAGAAGATCCGCAAGGCCCGCACCGATGCCGACCCGCTGCCCGGGGCGATGGAAGGCCTGAAGGACCGGCCCGAGGCGAAGAACCTCGTCAACATCTACGCCGCGCTTTCGGGCGAGACCGGCGACCAGGTGCTGGCGCGGTTCGAAGGCCAGGGCTTCGGCAGCTTCAAGCCCGCCCTGGCCGAGATCGCGGTCGAGGTGCTGGCGCCGATCACCCGGCGGATGACCGAGTTCATGGCCGACCCGGCCGAGATCGACCGCATCCTCGGCCGCGGCGCCGGTCAGGCGCAGGCCATCGCCGAGCCGATCGTCGCGCGCGCCAAGGACATCATGGGCATGATCCGCTCGCGCTGAGCGCCCGCAAATGTTCCAATGACTTCCCGGCAGGATGGGCTATGATTCCCCTCATCCTGCCGCAAAACGGGAAAGACCATGCCTGACCTGCTGTCGAGGATGCTCGGCGAACACCCCTGGCTTCTGGCCGACGGGGCGACCGGGACCAATCTCTACAACATGGGGCTGGCGCCGGGACAGGCGCCGGACCTGTGGTGCGAAACCCATCCCGACAAGGTGCGCGAACTGCACCGGCAGATGATCGCCTCGGGTGCCGACATCATCCTGACCAACAGCTTCGGCGCCAATGCCAGCCGGCTGCGGCTGGCCAAGGCCGAGGCCCGGGTCGGTGCGTTGAACCGCGCCGCCGCCCGGCTGGCGCGCGAGGCGGTGGCCGAGGCCGGTCGCGCGGTGCTCGTCGCCGGCTCGATGGGTCCGATCGGCGAGATCATGGCGCCGATGGGCCGGCTGACCGAGGCCGAGGCCACCACCATGTTCACCGAACAGGCGCAGGCGCTGAAGGAAGGCGGCGCCGATGTGCTGTGGATCGAGACGATCAGCGCCGCCGAGGAGATGCGCGCCGCCGCCAGGGCCGCGCAGGTCGTGCGCATGCCCTGGTGCGGCATGATGAGCTTCGAGCCGGGCGGGCGCAGCATGATGGGGGTGACGCCGCCGCAGCTCGCCGCGCTGATCGACCGGCTGCCCTATCCGCCGCTGGCCTATGGCGCGAATTGCGGCACCGGCCCGGCCGAGCTGCTGCTGGCGGTGGCGGGCTTCGCCGCCTCGGGCAACGAGCGGCCGCTGATCGCCAAGCCCAATGCCGGCGTGCCGCGCTATCAGGACGGCGGGCTGATCTATGACGCGACGCCCGAGGTCATGGCGGAATTCGCCGTGCTGGCCCGCGACATGGGCATCCGCATCGTCGGCGGCTGCTGCGGCACCACGCCCGCACATCTGGCCGCCATGCGCGACGCGCTGGTCGAGGCGCCGCGCGGACCGCGCCCCACCCCCGATGCGATCTCGGCCCGCATCGCCGAAGCCATGGGACCGGGCGAATAGTCAGAACAGCGGCAACTGGTCCCCCGGCCGGGGCGGCGGGCCGAAGCGGCTGCAATCCAGCACCTCGGCTTCGCGCACCAGCCCCAGCCGCTTACGGGCCAGCCGGAAACGCTGGCGCAGGAGTTCCGCCTCGACCCCCTCGCCCCGCATCCGGCTGCCGAAACGCGGATCGTTGTCGCGCCCGCCGCGCATCGCCTGCACCCGCGCCATGACATGCGCCGCCTTGCCGGGATGGTGACGGTCCAGCCAGTCGCGGAACAGCGGCGCCACCTCCAGCGGCAGCCGGACCTGGATCATGCTGGCGGCGCTGGCCCCGGCATCGCGGGCGGCCTGCATGATGCGCTCCATCTCGTGCTCGGTCAGCACCGGGATCACCGGCGCCACCATGACCCGCACCGGCACGCCCGCCTCGGCCAGGCCGCGGATCATCCGCAGCCGGGTCGAGGGCGCCGGGGCCCGCGGCTCCATCTGCCGCGCCAGCTCCGCGTCCAGCGTGGTGATCGAGACGCCGGCCATCACCTGTCCCTTGGCCGCCATCGCCCCCAGCAGGTCAAGGTCGCGCATCACCGTGGCGCCGCGCGTCACCAGGCTCAGCGGATGGTTCCAGTCATGCAGGACCTGCAGGCAACCGCGCATGATGCCCAGCTTCGCCTCGACGGGCTGGTAGGGGTCGGTATTGGTGCCGAAGGCGATGGGCGCCACCGCATAGCCGCGCCGGCCGATCTCGGCTTCCAGCAGTTCGGGGGCATTGGGCTTGGCGGTGATGCGCGTCTCGAAATCCAGCCCCGGCGACAGGCCCAGATAGGCGTGGCTCGGCCGGGCAAAGCAATAGATGCAGCCATGCTCGCAGCCGCGATAGGGGTTGATCGAGCGGTCGAAGGGGATGTCGGGCGAGGTGTTGCGAGTGATGATCGAGCGCGCCCGCTCCTGCGCGACCTCGGTGCGCAGCAGGGCCTGTTCCTCGGGGATGTCCCAGCCGTCATGCTGGCGCTCGGCCTGATAGGGCTCGAAGCGGCCGGCGGGGCGCGAGTCGGCGCCGCGGGCGCGCAGGATCTCGTCGGGGTTGCGGGGTGGCAGGGTCATGCCGCCACACTAGAACATTTAGCGAACATTTTCCAGCGCCGGCACGCATCCCCGCCCGGAATCGGCCGAAGCAGGCCCAACTGCCGCGCCGGTTGCGGCACGGGGCTTTTCGCCGGGGCATTTGCCACCCATATTGAGAAGAATGGAGGGTGCCATGCCGTTGCCGCATTTCCTGATCCTGATCCTTGCCGTGGTCCTGGCTGCGGGGCTGACGATCTGGGCGGCAAGCGCCGCGGGCGTTCCGCTGCTGGCCATCGGATTGCTGGCGCTGGCGGCGGCGGGCATCGCGCATCTGACCATGCGCGACCATCATTCCCGCTAGGAGCCACCCGGCAATTCCGCCGCCGCGAGCCGCGGAGATTGGCCTTGAGGGGGGTCCGGATTTGTGATTTGTAGAGGATCGTTGCGGGTGTGGTGGAATGGTAGACGCAGCGCACTCAAAATGCGCCGCCGCAAGGCATGTCGGTTCGAGTCCGACCACCCGCACCAATCCCCCCTCTGAATCGTTCCGGTAAATCGCGCCAAGCGGCGCGTCCCGCAGCCGGCCGTAGCACGGCCGGAGCTTCGGCGGTGCGGACGCGCGCCCCGGCTCACGCGCTGGCAGGAAAAAAAGCGGCAGCCGGCATGAGCATCATACCGGCTGCGTCGGAGCATCACTTCCAGATCGGCGCGTGGCGGTTCACGTCCTTGTAAAGCAGATAGCGGAAATTCCCCGGCCCGCCGGCATAGCAGCATTGCGGGCAGAAGGCGCGCAGCCACATGAAATCGCCGGGCCCGACCTCGACCCAGTCGCGGTTCAGGCGATAGACCGCCTTGCCCTCGATCACGAACAGCCCGTGCTCCATCACATGCGTCTCGGCAAAGGGGATCGAGCCGCCCGGCTTGAAGGTCACGATGGTGATATGCATGTCGTGGCGCATATCGGTCGGGTCCATGAAGCGGGTGGTGGCCCAGCTGTCATGGGTATCGGGCATCGGGATCGGGGCGATGTCGCGTTCGTTGGCGACGATGACGTCGGGCTTCTCCAGCCCCTCGACGGCCTGCCAGCGCTTGCGCCACCAGTGGAAGCGCGCGGTCTCGGCGCCGTTCCTGACCGACCAGGCCAGGCCGGCCGGGATATAGGCGAAGCCGCCGGGCTGCAGCTCATGCGCCTGGCCGTCGATGGTCAGCGTGATGGCGCCTTCGGTGACGAAGATCGCCGCCTGCACGCCCGCATCGTCCTCGGGCCGGTCCGAGCCGCCCTGCGGCTGCAATTCGACGATATACTGGCTGAAGGTCTCGGCGAAGCCCGAGAGCGGCCGGGCGATCATCCACATCCGCATCCCCGTCCAGCCCGGCAGGAAGCTGGTGACGATGTCGCGCATCGTGCTGGCGGGGATGACGGCATAGGCCTCGGTGAAGGTGGCGGTGTCCGTGGTCAGGTCGGTCTGCGGCGGCAGGCCGGCGAAAGGCCCGGCATAGGTCGGGGTCTTGGCGGTCATCTCAGGTCTCCGTTGCGCCGGGATCGCTTTGCCCCGGTCCGTCTGTGGCGGTCCCGGCCCGCCATGGCGGCGGCCGGGGTCGGGCTCAGTTGCTGCCCAGCATCTGCTGCAGGCGCAGCGCGCCGATGCGGCTGACCTGGCGCTCGGCCTCGACGCGCTCGGTGGCGGTGTCGTTGTTGATGCGCCGGCGCATGGCGGCCATGATCCCCGGCTTGTCGTGGTCGCGCACCGCGATGATGAAGGGGAAGCCGTGCTTTTCCACATAGGCGGTGTTCAGGCGGTCGAACTCGGCCCGCTCGGCATCGGTCAGGCTGTCCAGCCCGGCGCTGGCCTGTTCGGCGGTGCTGTCGGCGGTCAGGCGCTTGGCCGCGGCCAGCTTGCCGGCCAGGTCCGGGTGCGCCAGCAGCACGGCCAGCCGCTCCTCGTCCGAGGCGCTGCGGAACACCTGCGCCATGCGCGCCGCCAGCCCGGCGGCGGTGTCGTGGATGGCGCCCATCTCGCCGTCCCAGACCCGCTCGGCGATCCAGGGCGAATGCTCGTAGATGCCGCCGAATGTCTCGACGAACGCCGCGCGCTCCATCTGCGAGGGGCGCGGTCGGGGCTGCCAGGGATGCGTCCCGGCCCAGTGCCGCGCGATGTCCAGCCGGGTGGCGAACCAGACCCCCTCGTGGTTGCGGGCATGGTCCAGGAAGCGCTTGACCGCCATGGCCCGGCCCGGCCGGCCGGCCAGGCGGCAATGCAGGCCGATCGACATCATCTTCGGCGCCCCGGCCTCGCCCTCGGCATAAAGCACGTCGAAACTGTCGCGCAGGTAGTCGAAGAACTCGACCCCGGTGCCAAACCCCTGGCCCGAGGAGAACCGCATGTCGTTGGCGTCCATGGTATAGGGCACCATCAGCTGCGGTTTGCCGTTGTGGACATGCCAATAGGGCAGGTCGTCGGCGATGGTGTCGGCCAGGTATTCGAAGCCGCCCTCCTCGCATCCCAAGCCCACGGTGTTCATCGAGGTGCGGCCCTGGTAGAAGCCGCGCGGCCGCTCGCCGGTGACGCGGGTGTGCAACTCGACAGCGCGGGCGATATGCTCGGCCTCGACCTCGCGCGGGATGTCGCGGTAGTCGATCCATTTATAGCCGTGGGTGGCGATCTCCCAGCCGGCCTCCTGCATGGCGGCGACCTGTTCGGGCGCGCGCTCCAGCGCGGTGGCGACGCCGTAAACCGTAACCGGCACGTCCTGGAGCAGGCGATGCAGGCGCCAGAAGCCCGCGCGCGCACCATAGTCGTAGATCGATTCCATGTTCCAGTGCCGCTGGCCCGGCCAGGGCTGGCAGCCGATGATCTCGGACAGGAAGGCTTCCGAGGCGGCGTCGCCATGCTCGATGCTGTTCTCGCCGCCCTCCTCGTAATTGATGACGATCTGTACCGCGATCCGGGCGTTTCCGGGCCATTGCGGGTCCGGCGTCCGGGCCCCGTAACCGATCATGTCGCGGCTGTATCGCATCGCTTGCTTCCTTTTCCCTTTTCTGGCTGACTAGCACTCATCACCCTGCCGGCCTGTCAAGCAACCCGAGAATTTCTATAAACAGAACCAAGTTTTCCTTGAAAATGTGGTTTATAAACTCTCTGTTGAAACTCTGTCGCTAGACCCTGCATGGTCGTTGAAGATCGCCGGGCATAATCTGGCCACCATGGCGGGGATCCGCCAATGGGAGGAATCATGCCAGACAAGCAATCGGGCCTGACGGCCAGCGGCGCCAGCATCAGTCCAACGGGAGGAACAGTGCTAGACAAGCAATTCGGCCTGACGGCCCATGGCACCAGCATCAGGACCGAGGTGATCGCGGGGATCACCACCTTCCTGACCATGGCCTATATCATCTTCGTGAACCCCGACATCCTGTCCTCGACCGGCATGGACCGCAACGCGGTCTTCGTCGCCACCTGCCTGGCGGCGGCGCTGGGATCGGCGATCATGGCGCTGTGGGCGAACTGGCCCATCGGCATGGCGCCGGGCATGGGGCTGAACGCCTTCTTCGCCTTCACCGTGGTCGGCGCGCTGGGATTCACCTGGCAGCAGGCGCTGGGGGCGGTGTTCATCTCGGGCCTGGTGTTCCTGTTCCTGTCGGTGACCGGCATCCGGCGCTGGCTGATCGCCGGCATTCCCGCATCCATGCGCAGCGCCATCGCCGCCGGCATCGGCATGTTCCTGGGGCTGATCGCGCTGAAGAATTCCGGCATCGTGGTGGACAATCCGGCGACCTTCGTCGGGCTGGGCGACCTGACCCAGACCGGCACGCTGCTGGCGGTGCTGGGCTTCTTCATCATCGCGGCCCTGGACGCGCTGAAGGTGCGCGGCTCGATCCTGATCGGCATCCTGGTCATCACCGTGGTCTCGATCGCGCTTGGCGCCAGCCCGTTCGCCGGGGTGGTCTCGATGCCGCCCTCGATCGCGCCGACCTTCCTGCAGCTCGACGTGGCGGGGGCGCTGACCGTCGGCATCTTCCACGTCATCCTGGTCATGGTGCTGGTCGAGGTCTTCGACGCCACCGGCACGCTGATCGGCGTGGCCAAGCGCGCCGGGCTGCTGACCGAGGGGCCGGCCCATACCAATACCGGGCTGAGCCGGGCGCTGATGGCGGATTCCACCGCGATTCTGGCCGGCTCGATGCTGGGCACCAGCTCGACCACCGCCTATGTCGAAAGCGCCTCGGGCGTGCAGGCGGGCGGGCGCACCGGGCTGACCGCGCTGGTGGTGGCGGTGCTGTTCCTGCTGGCGATGTTCTTCGCGCCGCTGGCGGGCTCGGTTCCGGCCTATGCCACGGCGCCGGCGCTGCTTTACGTCGCCTGCCTGATGGTGCGCGAGTTCGAGGAAATCGAATGGGCCGACGTCACCGAATCCGCCCCGGCGGTGCTGACGGCGCTGATGATGCCCTTCACCTATTCCATCGCCAACGGCCTGGCCTTCGGCTTCGTCAGCTACGCGGTGATCAAGCTGCTGACCGGCCGCGCGCGCGAGGTGCATGCCGCGACCTGGGTGGTGGCCGCGCTGTTCGTGATCCGCTTCGCCTTCTTCATGGAATAAGCGGCGCTTTGGCCTGAAAACGGGGCTCGCCTGGCGGCGGGCCCTTTTGCGTTGCGTCCCCCGGACCCTAGCCCGCCCGGCGGAAGGTCAGGTTGATGCGGCAGGCGCCGGTCAGCGGATGTTCGCCCCGCCGCAGCGTCAGGATGCCGTGCCAGTTCAGCCGCGCCGGCCCGCCCCAGACCACCGCGTCGCCGTGGTTCAGCCTGTGCTTCGCCACCGGATCGCCGCGTTCCGGCCCGCCGAACTGGAACGTCGCCGGCAGGCCCAGCGAGACCGAGACGATGGGCGCGTCGAATCCCGCCTCGTCGCGATCCTGGTGCAGGCCCATCTTCACCCCCGGCACATAGCGGTTGATCAGGCAGGCATCGGGCCGGAAGCCGGGAAAGCCCGCAAGCGCCGCGGCCGTCTCGGCCAACTGCCGGAAGCGCGGCGGCATCTCGGGCCAAAGCTGGCCGGTCAGCGGGTCGCGCGGTTCGTAGCGATAGCCGCGGCGGTCGCTGACCCAGCCAAGCGCGCCGCAATTCGTCATCTCGACGCCGATCCGCCGCCCGCCCGGGGTCTGCATGTGGCGAAAGGGCGAAAGGCCGGCGATGCGCGCGACCTCATCGAGCATCGCGGGGTCAAGCGCGAAGCCGCGCAGGATCACGGCGCCGGGACCGATGGGTTCGTCGCGGCGGGTTCCGAACAGGTCTGGCTCCATGCTGCCCTCCCACGCTATTGTCATGCCACGGCCCTTGACCCACGCGCCCGGCAGTGGCTTTCAGGTTGGGCCACAGCAAAGGACTGATGCCATGCCCCGTCCCCTTGCCGCAATCGCCTTGGCGCTGCTTTGCGCCCTGCCGCTGGCGCCAGCCCAGGCCCAGGCCCAGGCCCAGGATCACAGCGCGGCCGAGATCGCGGCGATCAAGCAGGCGGTGTTCGGCAGTCCCGACCTGCCGGCGATGGGCAATGCCCAGGGCGATGCGGTGCTGGTCGAGTTCTCGGATTACAATTGCGGCTTTTGCCGGAAAAACGCGCCGCAGGTGGCGGCGCTGCTGGAATCGGATCCCGGGTTGAAGCTGGTGGTGCACGAGATCCCGATCTTCGGCGAGGGCTCGCGCTATGCCGCCATGGCGGCGCTGGCCGCGCAGGCGCAGGGCAAGTATCCCGAGTTTCACCGCGCCCTGATGGCGATGCAGGGCAAGGCCGAGCAGGCCTCGGTGCTGCGCGTCGCGCGCGAGGTCGGGCTGGACGTGGCGCGGCTGCAACGCGACATGCAGGCGCCCGAGATCACCCAGCGGATCGAGCGGTCGCTGGAACTGGCGGACGAGATCGGGTTGGTCGGCACGCCCAGCTTCATCGCCGGCGACCGGGCGGTGTTCGGCTATCTGAGCAAGGCCGAACTGGCCGAGCTGGTGGCCGAGGCGCGCGCCGCGAAATAGAGCGCGCGCCTTTCGCCTCAGGTGCGGATCTCGACGCCCAGATGCTTGGCGACGGTGAAGATGTCCTTGTCGCCGCGGCCCGACAGGTTCACCACCATGATGTGATCCTTGGGCAAGGCGGGCGCGATCTTGACGACATGGGCCAGCGCATGGCTGGGCTCCAGCGCCGGGATGATGCCTTCCAGCCGGCAGAGGGTCTGGAAGGCCGCCAAGGCCTCGTCATCGGTGACGCTGACATATTCGGCGCGGCCGCGTTCCTTCAGCCAGGCATGTTCGGGACCGATGCCGGGATAGTCGAGCCCGGCGCTGATCGAATGCCCTTCCAGGATCTGGCCTTCCTCGTCCTGCAAGAGATAGGTGCGGTTGCCGTGCAGCACGCCGGGACGGCCGCCGGTCAGGCTGGCGCAATGCTGCATGCGCTCGTCCACGCCCTTGCCGCCGGCCTCGACGCCGATGATGCGCACCGAGGGCTCGTCCAGGAAGGGATGGAACAGTCCCATGGCGTTCGAGCCGCCGCCGATCGCCGCGACCACGCTGTCGGGCAGCCGCCCCTCGCCCTCTTGCTCCTCGAGCTGCCAGCGGGTCTCGCGGCCGATGATGCGCTGGAAGTCGCGGACCATGGCCGGATAGGGATGCGGGCCGGCCACCGTGCCGATGCAGTAGAAGGTGTCGCGCACATTGGTCACCCAGTCGCGCAGCGCATCGTTCATCGCGTCCTTGAGCGTGCCGCGGCCCGAGGTGACCGGCACCACCTCGGCGCCCAGCAGCCGCATGCGGAAGACGTTCGGCGCCTGGCGCTCGACGTCATGGGCGCCCATGTAGACGATGCATTGCAGCCCGAAGCGGGCGCAGACCGTCGCGGTCGCCACGCCGTGCTGGCCGGCGCCGGTCTCGGCGATGATCCGGGTCTTGCCCATGCGGCGGGCCAGCAGGATCTGGCCCAGCACGTTGTTGATCTTGTGGCTGCCGGTATGGTTCAGCTCTTCGCGCTTCAAGTAGATCTTCGCGCCGCCCAGCTCCTCGGTCAGGCGGGGGGCGAAATAAAGCGGGCTGGGACGGCCGACGTAATGCTTCCACAGCGCGTCCATCTCGGCCCAGAAGGACGGGTCGTCCTTGGCGCGCTCGTATTCCGCCTCGAGATCGAGGATCAGCGGCATCAGCGTCTCGCTGACGAAGCGGCCGCCGAAGATGCCGAAACGGCCCTGCTCGTCCGGGCCGGTCATGAAGCTGTTGATGAGATCTTCGGCCATGGCTCTCCTCGCGGCGCGGTCGGAATGGGTATTTGGGAAACGGTGAAAGCCCGTCGGAGGGATAGCCCGTCAGAGGGATTTCTTATATCCGATATGCGAAGGGGTAAAGCCGAGCCTGTCGTAGAAGCGATGCGCGTCGCCGCGGCTGCGGTTGGTGGTGAACTGCAGCAGGCGGCAGCCGGCGGCGCGGGCGCGGGCCTCGGCGTCGCCGATCAGCGCCTCGCCGATCCGCTGGCCGCGCAGGTCGGGGCGGACCCGCACGCCCTCGATCTGGGCGCGGCGGGCGGCGGAAAGCGACAGGCCGGAGATGAAGGTGATCTGGTAGCAGGCGGCCAGCTCGCCGCCGATTGCGCCGACGATCAACTGGTTCGCGGGTTCGGCCTGCATGGCGTCGAAGGCGGCGAGATAGGGGCCGAGGTCATCGCGCTCGCGCGCCCGACCCAGCATGTCGTCGCGCAGCAGGGCGACCACCGCGGCCACCTCGTCGCGCCGCGCCGCGCGGAAAGTGACGGCGGGGCTCACAGGATCGGCGCCGTGGCGCGGGCGATGAAGCGGCGGATGCGTTCGGGATCCTTGACGCCCGGCGCGCTTTCGACGCCCGAGGAGACATCGACCCCCGGCGCGCGGGTCAGGCGCAGCGCCTCGGCCACGTTCTCGGGGGTCAGGCCGCCGGCCAGCAGCCAGGGTTTGAGGATCTGCCGCCCGGCCAGCAGCCGCCAGTCGAACGCGAGGCCGTTGCCGCCGGGCAGCACGGCATCCCTGGGCGGCTTGGCGTCGATCAGCAGCATGTCGGCCACGAGGCCGTAATCCCAGAGCGCATCCAGATCCTGCGGCTCGGCCAGGCCCACCGCCTTCATCACCGGCAGGCCGCTGCGCGCCTTGACCTCGGCCACCCGGGCCGGCGTCTCGGCGCCGTGCAGCTGGATCAGGTCCAGCGGCACCCGCGCCAGCACCGCATCCAGCGCCGCATCGTCGGGATCCACGAACAGCCCCACCTTGGCCACGCCCAGCGGCACCTGCGCGGCGAGCTCGGCCGCCGTTTCGGGCGAGACATGGCGCGGCGATTTCGGGAAGAAGACGAAGCCGACATAGCGCGCCCCGGCCTCGACCGCCGCCGCGAGGCCGGCGGCCTCGGTCAGGCCGCAGATCTTGACGGAAACAGTCATCGGCTCAGCGGGTCGCCGGCAGGTTCGCGCCGGCGGGCTGCGCCGCCGGCTTGCGGGCCGGCGCCTCGTCCAGGATGGCCAGAACCTCGTCGCGCGGCGCGGCATGGGTCTTGCGCAGGTGCCCCACCTCGCGCTGCAGATCGGCAAGGTGCTGGGCGCGGCGGTTCGATTCGGCGCGCAGATGCGACTCGCGCAGCCATTCCCAGACCAGCCCGACCAGCACGCCGAAGACCATGGCCAGGAACAGCGCCACAAAGGCCGGCATGGTCAGCGACCATTGCCCGCCGGCAAAGGGCGCGAAGGCCTCGGGCAGCAGGCTGACGGTGACGAGGTCGCGATTCGCCACCGCCAGCAGAATCAGCACGATGGCCAGAATGACAAGGAAGAAGATCCGGATCGCGCGCATGGCTTACTCCGCTGAATGGGTCGCGGACAATCTGGCCTATTCGGCCTCGCCGTTCAACCGCTCGCGCAAGAGCTTGCCGGTCTTGAAGAAGGGCACATGCTTTTCGTCGACGCTGACCGCCTCGCCGGTGCGGGGGTTGCGGCCCTGGCGCGCGTCGCGCTTCTTGACCGAGAAGGCGCCGAAGCCGCGCAGCTCCACCCGGTCGCCGCGTGCCATGGCGTCGATGATCTCCTCGAAGACGGTGTTCACGATCCGCTCGACATCGCGCTGGAACAGGTGCGGGTTCTCTTCGGAGATTTTCTGGATCAGTTCGGATCGGATCATTGCGTTTCCTGAATCTGGTGTTCCAACGAATTCCTGCCCCCGATCATAGGTCGGGCGTTGTGGCAATCAATCCGAGAACGCGCGGCGGCGGGTTTGGTTGCCGTGCTTTTCAAGCCTTTATGGGGCAATACGCGGAAATCCGCAATGAAAAGCGCCCCCGGGACGACCCGGGGGCGCAAGGATCAGCCGACGGGGCGCCTTGCCCCGGTCCGGGCGCGCGGCCTCAGCCGCGGCCCTTCAGCGCGGCGCCAAGGATGTCGCCCAGCGAAGCGCCCGAATCCGAGCTGCCATACTGGTCGATCGCTTCCTTCTCTTCGGCGATCTCGCGGGCCTTGATCGACAGGCCCAGACGGCGGGTCTTGGTGTCGATATTGGTGACGCGGACGTCGACATGGTCACCGACCTGGAAGCGCTCGGGGCGCTGGTCCTGACGGTCGCGAGCCAGGTCCGAACGACGGATGAAGGACTTCATGCCGTTGTATTCGACCTCGATGCCGCCATCCTCGATCGCCGTCACGGTGACGGTGATGACCGAACCACGCTTCACGCCTTCGACGGCTTCGGCCATCTGGTCGTTTTCCAGCGCCTTGATCGACAGCGAGATGCGTTCCTTGTCGACATCCACTTCCTGAACGACGGCTTTCACCACATCGCCCTTGCGGAAATCCTGGATCGCGTCTTCGCCGCGGGCATCCCACGAGATGTCCGACAGGTGAACCATGCCGTCGATATCGCCTTCGAGGCCGACGAACAGACCGAATTCGGTGATGTTCTTGACTTCGCCCTCGATGACGGTGCCGGCCGGGTGGGTTTCGGCAAAGACTTCCCACGGGTTGCGCATGGTCTGCTTGAGACCCAGCGACACGCGGCGCTTGGCTTCGTCGATTTCCAGCACCATGACGTCGACTTCCTGCGAGGTCGAAACGATCTTGCCGGGATGGACGTTCTTTTTGGTCCAGCTCATTTCCGAGACGTGGACCAGACCCTCGACACCGGCTTCCAGCTCCACGAAGGCGCCGTAATCGGTGATGTTGGTCACGCGGCCGGTATGGACCGAGCCGATCGGGAACTTCGAGCCGACGGTATCCCACGGATCGGCCTGCAGCTGCTTCATGCCCAGGCTGATGCGGTGGGTTTCCTTGTTGATCTTGACGACCTGGACCTTCACGGTCTCGCCGATCGACAGGATCTCGGACGGGTGGTTGACGCGGCGCCAGGCCATGTCGGTGACGTGCAGCAGGCCGTCAACACCGCCCAGATCGACGAACGCACCGTATTCGGTGATGTTCTTGACCACGCCCTCGACCGTCTGACCTTCGGTCAGGTTGGCGATGACTTCGGCGCGCTGTTCGGCGCGGCTTTCTTCCAGGATGGCGCGGCGCGACACGACGATGTTGCCGCGGCGGCGGTCCATTTTCAGGATCTGGAACGGCTGCTTCAGCCCCATCAGCGGGCCTGCGTCGCGCACCGGGCGGACGTCGACTTGCGAGCCGGGCAGGAACGCGACAGCGCCGCCCAGATCGACCGTGAAGCCGCCCTTGACGCGGCCGAAGATGGCGCCTTCGACGCGCTCTTCGGCGGCATAGGCTTTTTCCAGGCGATCCCAGGCTTCTTCGCGGCGGGCCTTCTCGCGCGAGATCGAAGCCTCGCCGCGGGCGTTCTCGACGCGGTCCAGATAGACCTCGACCTCATCGCCGACGGCGATGGCGGGGGCTTCGCCGGGATTTGCGAATTCTTTCAGATCGACGCGGCCTTCCATCTTGTAGCCGACGTCGATGATGGCCTGGCCCGCCTCGATGGCGATGACCTTGCCCTTGACCACCGAGCCCTCGTCGGGCGTGTCGATGGCGAGGCTTTCGTTCAGGAGGGCCTCGAACTCCTCCATGGTCGCTTTAGCGCACATATAGATCCAGTTTCCTTTTCGATTATTTCTGGCCATGCGGTTGGCTCCGCCGGTCTCTTTGTAGGCGCCGGGATAAGCGCAAAGGGTCGCGGCATGCGCCCGACCCTGTGTGAAGCGGCCTGTTCTGGCCCCATCGCTTACCCTGACGGGCGCGATATAGCCTTCATTCGCCGCTCTGGCAAGCGCCGAGGCCGGGGAAATGCGCCCGGATCTCCTGCGCCAGCAGGGCCACCAGCGCGGCCGCCGGCATGGCGCGGGCACGCGGCGCCCCGGTCCCGCACCATTGCGCCGCGTAATCCGAGCCGCCCGCCACCGCCTGCAGGCGCTTCGCGGCATCATAGGTGATCGGGTAGTCCGGCAGCGGCGGCGCGGCCTCGGCCTCGCCCAATGCGGTCAGCCGGTTGGCAAGCCCGCGCGCCGGCCGACCCGAGATGGCGCGGGTCATCACCGTGTCGCCGGGCCGGGCCGCCGCCAGCCGGGTGCGATAGGCGTCGTTCGCCGCCGATTCCGGGCAGGCGACGAAGGCCGTGCCCATCTGCACCGCCGCCGCCCCGGCCCGCAGGAAGCGCGCGGCATCGGCGCCGTCCATGATGCCGCCGGCCGCGACCACCGGCAGGCCCAGCTCCAGCAGGTCGCGCATCAGCGCCTCGGTCGACAGCCGCGCGTCGGGACCGTCGGGCTCGAAGATGCCGCGATGCCCGCCGGCCTCGTAGCCCTGGGCGATGATCAGGTCGAGCCCGGCGTCGCGGATCGCCAGCGCCTCGGCGCGCGAGGTGGCAGAGGCGCCCAGCATGGCGCCGCTGCCGCGCAGCGCGGCGATGCGCTCGGCCGCGGGCAGGCCGAAATGGAAGGTGACCAGCACCGGCCGCGCCGCCAGCACCGCGCGCAGCATCTCGTCATGGTCGAGGAAGCTGCGATAGATCTCCTCGATGCGGGCCGGGGGCTCGGCGCCGTAACGACGGAACTCGGGCGCCAGATAGTCGAGCCAGCCGGCCTCGCGCGCCGGATCGGCCTGGGCGGGGCGATGGCAGAACAGGTTGACGCCATAGCGGTCCGAGCCCAGCCGCTCGCGCGTCTCGGCCATCATCGCCGCGGCCTGGGCGGGATTAGCGGCAGCGAGGCCGATCGAGCCCATGCCCCCGGCCCGGCTGACCTCGGCGGCCAGACGCGGCGTCGCGGTGCCGGCCATCGGCGCCTGGATCACCGGCACCCGCAGATCGGAAAACTGAAAAACGCTCTTCATGCCCCTGCCTCCCTGGCGCAGGCGATGGCGCGGGCCACCGCTTCCTCGATGCTCATTTCGCTGGTGTCGAACAGCAGCGCATCCGCGGCCGGACGCATCGGCGCCACGTCGCGGGCGGCGTCGCGGGCGTCGCGCTCGCGCAGCTCGGCCAGGATGCGCGCCTCGTCGGCGCCCAGTTCCAGCGCCCGGCGGCGGGCGCGGATCTCGTCGCTGGCGGTGACGTAGAGCTTCAGCTCGGCCCCGGGGCAGATCACCGTGCCGATGTCGCGCCCGTCCAGCACCGCCCCCGGCTCGGAGCGGGCGAAGCGGCGCTGGAACTCGACCAGCGCGGCCCGCACCTCGGGGATGGCGGCGACGCGGCTGGCGGCCTGTCCGGCCTCGGCGCTGCGCAGGTCGTCGCGGGCCAGATCCTCGGGCGCCAGGCTGCGGGCCGCGGCCACGGGATCGCCGCGCTTGGCACCGACGGCGCGGTAAAGCAGCCCGGTATCGAGATGGGCAAAGCCGAACTGCCGGGCCAGCGCCCGGGCGATGGTGCCCTTGCCCGAAGCCGCGGGTCCGTCGATGGCGATGGTGAAGGGCATGGGTCCTCGATTTCGGCGCGGGCGTTTTCGACTCGGGCGATTTCGACTTGGGCGGCACCGGCCCGGCAGGCCCTTGCGGCCCGGATCGTCGCGGGCCGGAAGCGATGCCGGCTGCCAGCCCCGGACGACGGCCCGCCTTGCTGGATCATGGTGCCGGTTGCAGGAATCGAACCCGCGACCTTCTGATTACAAATCAGCTGCTCTACCAGCTGAGCTAAACCGGCCTTTTCCATTCCGATAGCCTCTGGAGCGGGCGGGCGCAAGCGCGGGCTGGCCGCCGCCCTCATCCGGTGACCGCCCGGACGCTCGCCACCAGCTGGCGCGCGTCGAAAGGCTGCGGCAGCCAGCCGGCGGCGCCGGCATTGCGCGCCCGGCTTTTCAGCTCCGGCAGCGTCGCCGTCGAAAGCACCAGAATCGGCACCGCCCGCAATCGCTCCTGCCGCCGCACCGCCTCGATGAAGCCGAAGCCGTCCAGCCCGGGCAAGGCGATCCCGGTGATGATCGCATCGACCCGGCGGTCCTGCAGCAGCGCCAGCCCCTCGCTGCCGTCGCCGGAAAGCGCGACCGCCATGCCCGCCTGGCGCAGCGCCCCCGCGGTGCGTTCGCGCAGATCGGCGCTGGCATGCAGGACCAGCACCGTCAGCGCCATGCCCGCGCCCGCGTCCACGCCCGCGTCCACGTCCGCGTCCACGTCCGCCCCGGCCCGTGCCTCGGGCCGCGAATCCGGCGCTTGTCTCTGGATCTTCCTGCACTCATGCGGCATATCTCCGGCTGGTATCCCCCGTTCCGGCGCCAGCATGGCGCAGAGAGGTTAAGGCCAGGTTGACGGGCAACGGATTCCGGTTTCCGTCCGACCCTGCCCGGCGCGGGCCGGGCGCCGCGGCGGCCTTCGCGCCAAAGTGCTTGCATTCTCTGCCGGAAGGGACTATGTCGCGCGCACTTCACAGGCGGGGTCGGGCCCCGGAGGGAGACATCCTTCGACGGTCCACCGGTTGGGGTAAGCCCCTGAAAGCCCCGCCAAGGCGCAAACCGGAAAGGACATGACATGGCGCTTCCCGATTTCTCCATGCGTCAGCTGCTTGAAGCTGGCGTTCATTACGGCCACCAGACCCAGCGCTGGAACCCCCGCATGGCCGAGTTCATCTATGGTGAACGCAACGGCATTCACATTTTCGACCTGACCCAGACCGTGCCGATGCTGGACGCGGCGCTGCAGATCGTGCGCGACACCGTCGCCAAGGGCGGCCGCGTCCTGTTCGTCGGCACCAAGCGTCAGGCCCAGAAGGCCATCGCCGAAGCCGCCGAAAAATCGGCCCAGTATTACATGAACCACCGCTGGCTGGGCGGCACGCTGACCAACTGGAAGACCGTCTCGCAGTCGATCCAGCGCCTGAAAGCGCTCGACGAGACGCTGTCCTCGGGCGCCGAGGGCCTGACCAAGAAAGAACGGCTGCAGATGGAACGCGAGCAGGCCAAGCTGCAGGCCTCGCTGGGCGGCATCCGCGAGATGGGCGGCCTGCCCGACCTGCTGTTCGTCATCGACGTGAACAAGGAAGACCTGGCCATCCTGGAAGCCAAGAAGCTGGGCATCCCGGTCGTCGCCGTGGTCGACACCAACTGCTCGCCCAAGGGCGTTGACTACATCATCCCGGGCAACGACGACGCCGCCCGCGCCATCGCGCTGTATTGCGACCTGGCCTCGCGCGCCGCGCTGGACGGCATGACCGCGCAGATGGGCGCTGCCGGCGTGGACCTGGGCGCGCTGGAAGCCGGCGTCGAGGAAGAGCTGGCCGGCGAGGCCACCGAAGAAGCCGCCGAAGCCTGATCGGCGGGGCCCGCGCCACGGGCCCGCCACCCCCTGCGGGGATTTACGGAACAGTCATCAGGCGGGGATAAGCCCCGCCTGACGCATTGAAAAGCAAGGAGACACCCGGATGGCTATCACCGCTGCGATGGTGAAAGAGCTGCGCGAAACGACCGGCGCAGGCATGATGGACGCCAAGAAGGCGCTGACCGAGACCGACGGCAACATGGAAGCCGCCATCGACTGGCTGCGCACCAAGGGCCTGGCGAAAGCCGCCAAGAAAGCCGACCGCGTCGCCGCCGAGGGTCTGGTCGGGGTGCAGGTGAATGCCGGCCGCGGCGTCGCGGTCGAGATCAACTCGGAAACCGACTTCGTCGCCAAGAACGCCGATTTCCAGCAGCTGGTGCGCGAGATCACCCAGGTCGCGCTGGAAACCGCCACCGATGTCGAGGTGCTGCGCGCCACGCATCTGAACGGCAAGCCGGTCGCCGACGTGCTGACCGACGCCATCGCCCGCATCGGCGAGAACATGACCCTGCGCCGGATGCACCTGCTGGAAGGCGATACCGTCGTCTCCTACGTCCACAACGCCGCGGCCGATGGCCTGGGCAAGATCGGCGTGCTGGTCGCGCTGAAGGGCGACGCCGAGAAGGCGCAGGCCATCGGCAAGCAGTTCGCCATGCATATCGCCGCGACCAACCCGGTCTCGCTGTCGGAAGCCACGCTGGACCCGGCGCTGCTGGCGCGCGAGCTGGAAGTGCAGACCGCCAAGGCCCTCGAGGAGAACGCCGCCTCGGCCAAGCCGAAGCCCGAGGCCGTGATCCAGAACAACATCATTCCCGGCCGGATGAAGAAATTCGTGGCCGAGAACACGCTGCTGGGCCAGCCCTTCGTGGTCAATCCCGACCTGACCGTCGAGCAGGCCGCGAAAGAAGCCGGCGTCGAGATCACCGGCTATGCCCGGGTGATGGTCGGCGAAGGCATCGAGAAGAAGGAAGAGGACTTCGCCGCCGAGGTCGCCAAGACCCGCGCCGGCGCCTGATCCTTCCGGGCCATGCACTGACGAACGCCGGCCCTCGCGGCCGGCGTTTTCATGTCGGGGCCCTGGCGCTCGCGCCGCGTTCGTCCCGCTTGCGCCGCGTTCGTCCCGGCTGTCCCTTCCTCGCCCATCGCCGCGTCATTGCCAGAGGTCGCGCCGGATCGGCGCCCGACAGGCTTCGCGGTGCAGTCCGGTTGGCGGATGCGATGCGGCCGGCGGCCCCTGCGGTCCCTGCGCCGGACCGGCGCGGGCCGGGCTTTCCCATGCGTATGATCGTGTACGCCCGGTGTACGCAGGGTGCACGGCCTGCGCCGCCGGTTTTCAGATCTCCCCCTCGCCGGCGTCCAGCACCACCCGATCCCTGGGCAGCGCCTCGGCAAAGGACAGGAAGCGCCAGGGCTCGGCGCCGGATCTGGCGGACTGGGCGCCGCCTTCCGCCTGGTTGCAGGGTTCGCCCGGGTCGATGAAGATCTGCCGGCGATAGGCGGCATGCAGGATCGCCTGCGCGGTGGTCCGGGCCCCCAGCGCCTTGCGCGCCAGCCGCAGGTGCTTCTCGACCGTGGCCGGGGTCAGGTCCAGCATCTCGGCGATCTCGGGCGTGGTGCGGCCGGCGGCGATATGTTCGAGCACTTCGCGCTGGCGCAGGGTCAGCATGGTCTCGGGCGGCGTATAGGGCAGGGTCGAGAGGCGCAGATGCATCAGCCCGGTCAGGGCCTCAACCTCCTGCCCGCAACGGCGCCAGACCGCGTCCAGCCCGTCCTGGCGCATGCCGATCGCGCCGCTCAGCAGCACCCCCGCCCGCACCCGCTGCACGCTGTCGCTGAGGCTGACCGCATAGCCCGAGGCATGGCCGTGCCGGGCGAACAGGTCCATGATCCGCTCTTCCAGCCGGGTCAGGCGGCCGGCAAGCCGCCGCCGGTGCATCCAGGCCCAGCTTTCGCTGCCGGTGCTCTGGGTCATCCAGCGATACATCGGCACGCTTTCGAACCCGCCCTGCGCGAGGATTTCCTGGAACAGCCGCGGCGAATAGCTGGACAGGAAGATGCTGTCGTCGATCATCCGCTCGCCCGAGGCTTCAAGAAGCCGGGCGCCGTAATAGGAGACATGCGGAAAGCCCAGCCCGGCCAGCCGCCCGACATAGTGCCGCCAGACAGCCTCGGCCGAACGCGCGGCCAGGATGGTCTGTATGTCATTCAGCATTTTCCCCCTGCCCCGGTCGTCGAAATGCGTTCGTATAAATTGCTGGTGGCCTGCAATGATTGAAATAATATTTTCGAATATCCCGCAGCATGCAATCCCGCCGCGGATCTTTCGATTGACGCCGGGGTAACTACAGCGTGATAGAAACACAATACAATTGAAAATCCGCAAAAATTCCCGAAAGGCGCGCTTGACCTCGCGGCAATCGGCAGCGGATCTGGTGTTTGCGTCCCGAGTTTCAACCAGGAGGTTTTCCTGGCCGGCATTGCTGGTTACTGTGCCGCCGAAAACGAGTCAGGAGTGGCGGGCAGCATGCAGGTCGTCTTTCATTGCGGAGTTCACGGCACCGATCTCTACCGCATGGTCAAGACCTTGTTGCAGAACCGCGACTGGCTGCTGCGCAACGGCATCGAGCCGGTCACGCCGAACCGTCACCGCGAGGTCTTCGGCGAGGCGCTGAGCGCCCTGAACGGCTCGCAGGCCACGGATGACATGGAACAGGTGATGCTGGACGCGATCCTGGAATCGGACGATCCGCACCGAATCATCTGCAGCACGCCCACCTTCCTCGGCAAGGCCGAGCGGGCCATCTCGTCCGACGGGCTCTATGCCAATGCCGGCGAGAAGATGGCGGCGCTGGCGAACCTGTTTCCCAGCGCCGAGATCGAGTTCTTCATGGCGCTGAAGAACCCCGCCACGCTGATCCCCTTCGTGCTGGCGCAGGAAGGCAGCGGCACCTATGCCGAGGTGATGGGCGGCATCGACCCGATGAGCCTGCGTTGGGCCCCGGCCATGCGCCGCATCCTGGCCGCGCTGCCCGGCCGCCGCATCGTGGTCTGGTGCCACGAGGACACCTCGCTGATCTGGCCCGAGGTGG
The DNA here is from genome assembly GCF_030388245.1 of Paracoccus sp. TOH. Taxonomy (NCBI): domain Bacteria; kingdom Pseudomonadati; phylum Pseudomonadota; class Alphaproteobacteria; order Rhodobacterales; family Paracoccaceae; genus Paracoccus; species Paracoccus sp. TOH. The sequence continues at coordinate 950,298 of NZ_CP098361.1, read as the reverse complement.
TGCGCCGCATCTCGACCATGCCCAGCGATGTGCCGCTGAAGGCGGGATTGCAGATCCTGGGCGATATCCTGCATCCGGACGGGATCAAGATGATCCGCGACGCCCTGGCCCAGGAACAGCGCCTGACCATCGAGAGCCGGCGGCGGATCTTCTCGGCCGCGCTGCAAAAGCACGCCCTGCCCGAACAGATCGAGGTGCAGCTGAACCTGCCGGGCTGGACGCAGGAGCTGGTCGACCGCATCACCGCCGCCTATGACGCCGACATGGCCGAGATCGCCGCCCTGCCGGGGATCGAGTTCATCACCCCCTGAGCGCATGAAAACCCGCGCATGAAAAAGGGCCGGTCGCCCGACCCCGCCTGCAAGCGCCCTTCGCGGCGTCAGGCCATGCCGAGCGCGGCCTTGTACATTTCCAGGATCGCCTCTTCCTCGGCGATGTCGTCCTTGTCGCGCTTGCGCAGCGCGATGACCTTGCGCATGACCTTGGTGTCGTAGCCGCGCGCCTTGGCCTCGGCCATCAACTCCTTCTGCTGCTCGGTCACGTCCTTCTTTTCCGCCTCGAGCTGCTCGTATTGCTCGATGAACTGACGCAGCTCGCCGGCGGCGATGCCATAGGCATTCTCGTCCTGCATGTTCCGCTCCTTCGGGTTTTGGCGCGGGTCTAGGCGGTCTTGCGGGCGGGTGCAATCGCCGCTAGGCCGTCAGCGGCAGACGGAGGCGAAAACATGACGATCTGGGACGGGCTGATCTGGGGCGGAACCGCGCTGACGGCGATCGGGCTGGTCGCGCTGGCCTGGTGCATCCTGACCGCGGCGCGGGCCAAGGCGCGGATCCGCGACGATGCCGGAATGCGCGCCGCCATGCGCAAGGTCGTGGCGGTGAACATGGCGGCGCTGGCGGCCTCGGTCCTGGGGCTGATGCTGGTCGTCCTTGGCATCATGCTGGGCAAGTGACATGCGGGCGCTGATCCAGAGGGTCTCGGAAGCCGAGGTCGCGGTCGAGGGCCGCAGCATCGGCCGCATCGGGCCGGGCCTCATGGTGCTGGTCTGCGCCATGCAGGGCGACCCGGACGACGCCGCCGCGAAGCTGGCCGCACGCATCGCCAAGCTGCGCATCTTCCGCGACGACGCCGGCAAGATGAACCGCTCGGTCCAGGATATCGGCGGCGCGGTGCTGGTGGTGAGCCAGTTCACCCTGGCCGCCGACACCCGCACCGGCAACCGGCCCGGCTTTTCCTCGGCCGAGGCACCCGAGCGCGGCGAGGCGCTGTATCGGCGCTTTGCCGAGGCGTTGCGCGATCTGGGCCTGGCGGTCGAAACCGGATCCTTCGGCGCCGACATGAAAGTGTCGCTGGTCAATGACGGCCCGGTGACGATCTGGATGGATTCCGCAGACCGCGCTTGACTTTCGCCGTCCGAACCCTCATTTGCGACACGTTGCCGCCCGCTGCCGCGTGAGTAGCCGGCGCCCCTGCGCCAAGGTCGGCACCGATTTTCCAGTTTCCCATTCACGCGGGGAGGCTGCGGGCATCACCGTATCCACGCCCGCCCCTCGCAACCAGCCGTGCGCTTCGCACGGTCCCAGCCATGCGCGCCGATACGCGGGCGACCTGGCCGAAAGACGACATGACCAACGAGACCACCCGTCCGAACCGTTCGGGCAATCCCCGCCCCCAGCAGGGCGGCAAGCCGCGTGTCCGCAACGACAAGCCCAACACCAACCACCGCCGACACCGCGCCGAGCCGGAAGAGAAATTCATCCGCCGCGCCATCCCCGAGATCGACACCCCCTTCACCCGCATGGGCATCGACCCGCGCGTGGCGATCAACCTGCCGGGCCTGGGGATCGAGACCCCCTCGCCCATCCAGGAAAAATCCATCCCCGGCATCGTCGAGGGCCGCGACCTGCTGGGCCTGGCCCAGACCGGCACCGGCAAGACGGCCGCCTTCGGCCTGCCGATGCTGACCCGACTGCTGAACATCGGCCGCAAGCCCGAGCCCCGGACCTGCCGCGCGCTGATCCTGGCGCCGACCCGCGAGCTGGCGACCCAGATCGCCGAGAACATCGACAACTATGCCATCGGCACGCCGATCCGGCAGTTCCGCGTCGTCGGTGGCGCCTCGATCAACGTGCAGACCCAGCGGCTGGAGCGCGGCGTCGACGTGCTGATCGCCACCCCCGGCCGGCTGATCGACCTGATCGAGCGCGGCGCCGTGGACCTGTCGCAGACCAAATACCTGGTGCTGGACGAGGCCGACCAGATGCTGGACATCGGCTTCATCCACGCGCTGCGCCGCATCGCCAAGATGCTGCCGCGCGAGCGCCAGACGCTGCTGTTCTCGGCCACCATGCCGAAGCTGATGGAGGAGCTGGCCGACAGCTACCTGAACGATCCCCTGCGCGTGGCGGTGAACCCGCCCGGCCAGGCGGCGGCCAAGATCGACCAGGGCGTGCATTTCGTCAATCAGGGCGACAAGGCGACGCTGCTGGCGGAATACCTGTCCAAGCATGTGGACGAGCTGGCCATCGTCTTCGGCCGCACCAAGCACGGTTCGGAAAAGCTGTCGAAACTTTTGGAGAAATGGGGCTACAAGGTCGCGGCGATCCACGGCAACAAGAGCCAGGGCCAGCGCGAGCGCGCCCTGGCCGGCTTCCGCGCCGGCGACACCAAGGTGCTGGTCGCGACCGACGTGGCGGCGCGCGGCCTCGATATCCCCGAGGTGGCGCATGTCTATAACTACGACCTGCCCAACGTGCCGGAAAACTACGTGCACCGCATCGGCCGCACCGCCCGCGCCGGCCGCGACGGCCGCGCCATCGCCTTCTGCGCCCCGGCCGAGATCGGCGAGCTGCGCGCCATCGAGAAGGCGATGAAGGCCAAGATCGCCGTGGTCGGCGGCGAGGAGCCCTTCGAGGCGGCCAAGATCCGCGAACGCGGCGGCCCGGCCGGTCGCCCGGCCCAGGGCGCGGCGCGCAAGCGCCCGGCCCGCCGGCCCTCGCGCGCGCCGAAATCGGCGCCGCGGGCCTGATCCCGCCGGGATGCGCGCAAACGTGAGCCGCCGTCATCGCACGGCGGCTTGCGACCTCCGGCCCGGCGCGGCTATCTGCCGGCATGGCCAAGCTTTATTTTCATTATTCCACGATGAATGCCGGCAAGAGCACGCTGTTGCTGCAGGCGTCCTACAATTACCGCGAACGCGGCATGGCGACGCTGCTGCTGACCGCGGCGCTGGACGATCGGGCCGGCCCGGGGCGCATCGCCAGCCGCATCGGCATCGCCGAATCGGCGCTGGGTTTCACCCCCGATGCCGACCTTTTCTCTCTGATCCAGGCCGAAGGCCGCGATGTCGCCTGCATTTTCGTCGACGAGGCGCAGTTCCTGACCGAGCAGCAGGTCTGGCAACTGGCCCGCGTCGCCGACGACCTTGGCCAGCCGGTGATGTGCTACGGGCTGCGGGTCGATTTCCGCGGCCGGCTGTTTCCCGGCTCGGCGGCGCTTTTGGCGCTGGCCGACGACCTGCGCGAGGTGCGCACCATCTGCCATTGCGGCCGCAAGGCCACCATGGTCGTGCGCCAGGACGAACAGGGCCGCGCGCTGCGCGAGGGCGCGCAGGTGCAGATCGGCGGCAATGAAACCTATGTCTCGCTTTGCCGGCGGCATTGGCGCGAAGCGATGGGGGAAATCCGATGAAAGCCAGCAACACCGCCCGCGCCTATGGCTGGGTCGCCCGCATGTTCCACTGGACGGTCGCCGTGCTGATCCTGGCCGCCATCGCCATCGGGCTTTACGCCGACACCCTGCCCGAGGGCGGGGAATCGCAGCTGCAGGCGATCTTCACCGCCTATTCCGTGCACAAGACCGTGGGCATGGCGGCGCTGGCCTTGGCCGCGCTGCGCATCCTGTGGGCGCTGACCCAGCCGAAGCCGCGCCCGCTGCACCCCGAGCGGCGGCTGGAGAGCTTCGGCGCCGAGGCGGTGCATTGGGCGCTATGGCTCGGCATGGTCGTCATGCCGTTGTCGGGCTGGCTTCTGCACTCGGCCGCGCCGGGCGGCTTTGCCCGCATCCTCTGGCCCTTCGGCCAGCGCCTGCCCTTCGTCCCCGAGAACGCAGCGCTGTCGGAACGTTTCGCAGCCTTCCACGAATTCGGCTGGTGGCTGCTGGCCGGGCTGATCCTGCTGCATGTCGCGGGGGCGCTGAAGCACGCGATCCTCGACCGCGACGGCACCATGCGCCGCATGGCCGGCAATCCCGAGCGCGCGCCCGAGCCCCCGGCCGCGCAGCCCGGCCTCCTGCCGCATGTCCTGGCCGCCCTGGTGGGGCTGGCGATCTGGATCACGCCGGCCTTCATTCCCGCCGCCACCCCGGAGGCGCAGGAAGCGCCAGCCGCCGCATCCGCCCCCGCGGCCACCGCCGGATCCGATTGGGTCGTGGAGCAAGGCAAGCTGGAGATCGAGGTCACCCAGGCCGGGAACGCGGTCACGGGGCAGTTCGGGCAATGGCAGGCCGACATCGCCTATAACCCGGAAACCCAGACCGGGCGGGTGACGGTCGATGTCGACATCGCCTCGCTGACGCTGGGCGCTGTCAGCGACGCGGCCAAGGGCCCGGATTTCCTGAACGCCGCCGCCCATCCCGCCGCGCGTTTCGAGGCCGAGATCCTGCCGCCCCCGGCCGAGGGCCAGCCGCATGTCGCGCAGGGCCGGCTGGCCATTGCCGGCCAGACCGTCGAGGCCGACCTGCCCTTCGCGCTGACGCTTCAGGGCGATGTGGCCCAGGCGAAGGGGCAGATGCGCGTCGATCGCCGCGATTTCGGCATCGGCGCCGGCTATGCCGATGAAAGCACCGTCGGTTTCGGCGTCGAGATCGGCTTCGAGCTGACCGCGAAACGGCGATAGACGCCCGCCCCGGCGGGCGCCTTTTCCGGGTATTTGGGAAACGGTGAAAGCGCGATGCAAAAGGCCGCCTCGATGGGCGGCCTTTCCGTTGAGGGGGTGGGGATCGAAGACCCCGGGGCTCAGCCGACCAGTTCGAGGCCCGAGAAGAAGAAGGCGATTTCCTCTTTCGCGGTTTCCGGCGCGTCCGAACCGTGGACCGAGTTCTCGCCGACCGAGAGGGCGAATTCCTTGCGGATGGTGCCTTCGTCGGCATTGGCCGGGTTGGTGGCGCCCATCACTTCGCGGTTCTTGGCGATGGCGTTCTCGCCTTCCAGCACCTGCGCCACGACCGGGCCCGAGGCCATGAACTCGACCAGCTCGCCGTAGAAGGGGCGGTCCTTGTGGACGATGTAGAACTGGCCGGCCTGGGCGGGCGACAGGTGGATGCGCTTCTGCGCGACGATGCGCAGGCCGGCATCCTCGAACTTGGCGTTGATCTTGCCGGTCAGGTTGCGCTTGGTGGCGTCGGGTTTGATGATCGAGAGCGTGCGTTCGATGGCCATGGGGGTCGTCCTTTTCCTTGTTCCGGCCGCGATGGCCCGGAAATCCGCGCCCCGTTAGCATGGGCGGCGGCGCTTGAAAAGCCGGCGCGGCCCCGGCCCGCACCCCGACGCGGGCCTTTGATGTCGGCATTGACGCCCGCCGCCGCTTGCGCCATGCGGGGCGCATGCTGCGCATCGACGACATATCCTATTCCATCGCCGGACGGCCGCTGTTCGAGCACGCCTCGGCCACCATCCCGGACGGCCACAAGGTCGGCCTGGTCGGCCCGAACGGCGCCGGCAAGACCACGCTGTTCCGGCTGATCCGGGGCGAGCTGGGCCTTGACGGCGGCGCCATCGCCCTGCCGCCGCGTGCCCGCATCGGCGGCGTCGCGCAGGAGGCGCCCGGCACCGCGACCAGCGTGCTGGACACGGTGCTGGCGGCCGATACGGAACGCGCCGGGCTGATGGCCGAGGCGGCGACCGCCACCGACGCCCATCGCATCGCCGAGATCCAGACCCGGCTGGCCGATATCGACGCCTGGTCGGCCGAGGCGCGGGCGGCGACCATCCTGCGCGGCCTGGGCTTTTCGACCGAGGACCAGGCCCGGCCGACCGCCGACTATTCCGGCGGCTGGCGGACGCGGGTGGCGCTGGCGGGGGTGCTGTTCTCGCAACCCGACCTCTTGCTGCTGGACGAGCCGACCAACTACCTGGACCTGGAAGGCGCGCTGTGGCTGGAAAGCTATCTGCAGCGCTATCCGCATACCGTCATCGTCATCAGCCACGACCGCGACCTGCTGAACCGCGCCGTGGGCCATATCCTGCATCTCGAGGACCGCAAGCTGGTGCTCTATTCGGGCGGCTACGACATCTTCGCACGCACCCGGGCCGAGAAGCGCGCCTTGCAGGCCGCCGAGGCGAAGAAGCAGGACGCCCGCCGCGCGCATCTGCAAAGTTTCGTCGACCGCTTCCGCGCCAAAGCCACCAAGGCCCGGCAGGCGCAGGCCCGCATCAAGATGCTGGAACGGATGGAGCCGATCACCGCCCCCGAGGAAGCCAAGTTCCACCGCTTCGGCTTTCCGCAGCCCGACCAGCTGTCGCCGCCCATCGTCTCGCTGGACGGGGTGACGGTCGGCTATGACGGCCGGGCGGTGCTGCGCCGGCTGGCGCTGCGCATCGACCAGGACGACCGCATCGCGCTGCTGGGGCGCAACGGCCAGGGCAAGTCGACGCTGTCGAAGCTGCTGGCCGGGCGGCTGGAGGCGATGGAGGGGCGGATCGCGCGTTCGGGCAAGCTGCGCATCGGTTATTTCGCCCAGCACCAGGTCGATGAGCTGGACCTGGGCGAGACCCCCATAGCCCATGTCCGCCGGTTGCGCCCGGACGAACCGCCGGCGAAGCTGCGCGCCCGGCTGGCCGGGTTCGGGCTGATGGAGGCGCAAGCCGAGACCCGCGTCGGCCAGCTTTCGGGCGGGCAGAAGGCGCGGCTGTCCTTGCTGCTCGCGACCATCGACGCGCCGCATCTGCTGATTCTCGACGAACCGACCAACCACCTGGACATCGAGAGCCGCGAGGCGCTGACCGAGGCGCTGAACGACTATACCGGCGCCGTGGTGCTGGTCAGCCACGACATGCACCTGCTGAACCTGGTGGCCGACCGGCTGTGGCTGGTCGATCAGGGCGGGGTCAGCCCGTGGCAGGGCGATCTGGACGATTACCGCCGGATGCTGCTCTCCGGCGAGGAGAAGCCCGCCCCGAAACCCGAGAAACCGGCGACGAAACGCCCCTCGCGCGACCAGGTTCTGGAGCTGCGCGCCGACGCCAGGCGTGCCGAGGAGCGGGTCGAGAAGCTGACCGCCATGCTGGAGAAGCTGGACGCCATCATGGCCGATCCGGCGACCTATGACGATGCGCAGAAGGCCGAGCAATGGGGCCGCAAGCATGCCGAGGCCAGCGAGGCCATGCTGCGCGCCGAGTCGCTGTGGATGGAGGCCTTGGAGCGGCTGGAGGCGGCGGAACGCGCCTGAATGTCACACATTCCCGCTTTTCGCCCCTTGCGGCGCATTGCGGGCTTGCTCCGCTGGCCGGTTTCGCTCAATGCGTTTCGACACCTTCGATAAGGATTCGCCCATGACCCGGATGATCGCGTTCGCCCTGCTCTCTGCCACCGCGCTGAGCACGCCGGTCATGGCAGAGTCCCTGGGCGAACGTGAGTTTTCCTTCGATGCCGGCCTGGGGGTGAAATACAGCCCCGAGTTCATCGGCTCGGACAATCTCGACCCCTCGCCCTGGTTCATCCTGCGCAATGCCGATGCCGACCGCGACAAGCCGGACGGGTTCTCGGTCCTACCGTCGCTGAACTATGTCGGCAAGCGCGACGCCGATGATTACGACGACCTGCGCGGCATGGACGACATCGGCTATGCCGGCGAGATCGGGGTGAAGCTGTCCTATCGCATGGGCGAACTGACCAGCTATGGCGCCATCCGCAAGGGCTTCGGCGGCCATCACGGCGTGGTGGGCGAGCTGGGCGCGAAATATCGCTTCGAGGCCAGCGACAAGTTGACGCTGTGGACCGGGGCCGAGTTGGGCATGGGCAGCGACGACTTCACCGGCACCTATTTCGGCGTCACCGCGGACGAATCGCTTTCCAGCGGCCATCGCGCCTATGATCCCGATGGCGGCGCCTATATCGCCCGGCTCAGCGTCGAGGCCCGCTATGAATTCCTGCCCGACACCGCGCTGATGGGCCGCGTGACCTATGGCCGGCTGCTGGGCGATGCCGGCGACAGCCCGCTGGTCGAGACGCGCAACCAGCCCTCGATCAGCATCGGCGTGGCGCGTCGGCTGAATTTCCGCTTCTAGGCAGCGCACTGGACCCTGCCCTGTCCAGGTCCTATATACACGTCAGGCTTTTGACAGGACGTGCCGCATGACCGAAGACACCCTCAAGGAAGGCGATCCACTGATCGCGCCGTCAACCACCGAGCACCCGCTGTATGAAAGCGTGGTCGAGGCCTGCAAGTCCGTCTACGACCCCGAGATCCCGGTGAACATCTTCGACCTCGGGCTGATCTATACCATTGACATCAGCGAGGAAAACGCCGTACGCATCGTCATGACCCTGACCGCGCCGGGCTGTCCCGTCGCGGGCGAAATGCCTGGCTGGGTTGCCGATGCCATCGAGCCCCTGCCCGGCGTCAAGCAAGTGGATGTCGAGATGACCTTTCAGCCACAATGGGGCATGGACATGATGTCCGACGAAGCCCGACTGGAGCTTGGATTCATTTGACGGCGCATGAGGACATGCTGGCCGGCCGCCCCTATGAACCGGGCGACGGCGAGTTGGTGGCGATGCGCAAGGTCGCACAGGGCTTGATGCGCGACTACAATGCCACGATCATCGGCGACAAGACCCGCGCCCGCACCCTGACCCAGCTGCTGGGCACCTGGAACGGCACGGTGATCCGCACGCCCTTTCATGTCGATTACGGCAAGCACATCCATTTCGGGCCGGACTGCTTTGTCAATTACGGCTGCTTCTTCATGGATATCTGCGAGATCAGGATCGGCGCGCGCTGCCAGTTCGGCACCGCCGTGCAGTTGCTGACCGAGGACCGGCCGCGTGACGCCGCCGGCCGCGCGGCGGGTCTGGAATGGGGCAAGCCCATCACCATCGGCGACGATGTCTGGGTCGGCGGCGGCGCGGTCGTCCTGCCCGGCGTGACCATCGGCGACGGTGCCATCGTCGGCGCCGGGGCGGTGGTGACGCGGGATGTGCCGCCCAATGCCACGGTGGTCGGAAACCCGGCCCGCCCCCTGCCACCCCGCGCCTAGAAGAACATCCGGTGCCGGCCGCGGCTGACGAGATGCAGCGCGCCCTGCGCAACCGGCATCTCGGCAAGCCGTTCGCGCGGCAACCCCATCGCCACCAGCCGGATCATGCGCAGGGTGATGCCGTGGGTCACGATCAGCGCCGGGGCGGTGAGATCCTGCAGAAAGGACCGGACGCGCGCCTCCAGCCCGGCGAAATGCTCGCCTTGCGGCGCCCGGTCATACCAGTCCAGCCCGCCGCCCGCGAAGAGCTCGGGGCGCTCGGCGCGCAGCTCGTGCCAAAGCCGGCCGGTGAAGTCGCCGATGTCGATCTCGTGCAGCCGTTCGTCGCTGACGAAATCCTGCCCCGCGAACACGATCCGAGCCGTCTGCTGCGCCCGCCCGGCGGTGCTGGCATGGCGCGTCAGGCCGCGCAGGTCGCGCACCAGCCAGCCCTGCCGCCGCGCCTGCATGACGCCCAGCGGCGTCAGCAGCGAATCCAGCCGGCCCTGCATCCGCCCCTGGACGTTCCATTCGGTCTGGCCGTGCCGCATCAGGTAGAGGTCGGGCCAGTCCCGCATCAGACCCATTTCGCCAGCGGCGGCAGGCTCATCAGCACCGCCTCGGGGTCGTGGCCGGAGGCCAGGCCGAACTTGGTGCCGCGGTCATAGACCAGGTTGTATTCGGCATAAAGGCCGCGATGGACCAACTGCGCATCCTTCTCGGCCTCGCCCCAGGGCTGGGCCATGCGCTTTTCGGCCAGGGGCAGGAAGGCGGGCAGGAAGGCCTCGCCCACCGCCCGGGTAAAGGCGAAATCGGCACGCCAGTCGCCGCTGTTCAGGTCGTCGTAGAAAATGCCGCCCACGCCCCGCGCCCGGCCGCGATGCGGGATGAAGAAATACTCGTCCGCCCAGGCCTTGAAGCGGTCGTAGTAATCGGCGCCATGGGCCGCGCAGGCGTCGCGCAGGGTGGCGTGGAAATGCGCCGTGTCCTCGGCGACTTCCAGGCAAGGGTTCAGATCGGCGCCACCGCCGAACCACCAGGCGCCGGGGGTCCAGAACATGCGGGTGTTCATATGCACCGCCGGCGCATGCGGGTTCTGCATATGCGCGACCAGGCTGATGCCCGAGGCCCAGAAGCGCGGGTCGGTCTCGATCCCCGGCACGCCGCGCGCCGCCATGGACTGGCGGGCGGCGGCGGACAGGTCGCCATGCACCGCCGACCAGTTCACGCCCACCTTCTCAAAGACCCGGCCGCCGCGCATCACCGACATCAGGCCGCCGCCGCCCTCCTTGCCGCGCTTGGTCTCGCGCATTTCGAAACGGCCGGGCGGGACGGAGCCGGGACCGCGATCCTCCAGCGCCTCGAAGGCCGCGACGATCCGGTCGCGCAAGGCCCGGAACCAGACCGCGGCCTCCTGTCGCTCGTCCTGCATTTCCATGGGCTTGCCTCCGGATTCGTGAATTGCCCCGCCAGGGGGACGGGCCTATGCTTCGGGCAAAACAACTAGAGATCCCGGCCATGACCCGCAACATCCTGCTTGCCCTGATGCCTGTCCTGGTTGTCGCAGCCTGCGGCACGCCGCAAGAGCAATGCATCAGCCGCAACACCCGGGAGTATCGCACGATCTCGAGCCTGCTGGCCGAGGTCGAAGGCAACCTGGCGCGCGGTTATGCCTGGGAGGAGCGCAGCGTCACCCGCACGGAATGGGACGACTGCCCCTATGTGGTGCGCGACAAGGACGGCAATGCCCGCATCCTCTATCGTTCCTGCATGCGCGACGTGACCGATACCGAACGCTACCGGGTGCCGATCGACCCGGCGGCCGAGACCCGCAAGCGCGACAACCTGCTGGCCCGCAAGCAGGCGCTGACGCCTTCCGCCCGCGCCGCGGTCCAGGCCTGCAAGACGGCCTATCCGGAGGAGGAGCGGTCCTAGTAGACCCCCGGCGCCAGCGGGTCGCCCAGGCTGCGCCCGCCATCGACGCGCAGGATCTGCCCGGTGACGAAGCTCGAGGCGTCGCTGGCCAGGAACTGCACCGTCGCCGCCAGCTCGTCCGCGCCGGCGATGCGGCCCAGCGGCGTGGCCGCGATCATCCGGTCGCGCAGGCCCGGATCCTCGCGCAGCTTCAGCTGCATGTTGTTCGACATGATGCTGGCGAAGGCGACGCCGTTGACGCGGATGCGCCTGGGCGCCAGGGCCGAGGCCAACGAGCGCGTCGCCTGCGCCTGCGCGGCGCTGGCGATGGAATAGGCCAGCATCTGCGGCTGCGGCCAGTCGGCAGCCAGCGAGGTCAGGTTGACGATGGCGCCGTTCTGGATCGCCTCGCTCTCCTCGGCGTCGGCCTGCGTCATCATGCGCTTGGCGACCATCTGCGACAGGCGCAGCCCCGAGACCATGTTCTGCCGCAGCATCTCGGCCAGCTGGTCCTCGTTCACCGCCAAAGGATCGCAGCCCTGCACCATGCGATGCGCATTCACCAGGATATCCACCCGGTCGAAGGCGTCGATGGTGGCCGAGACCAGGTTGGCCAGCGTCAGCTTCTGGCCAAGGTCGCCGGCAAAGGCGCGGATCGGCCCGTCGCCGGCGGCTTCGGCGCCCAGTTCGGCATCCAGCGCCGCCTCGTCGCTGTCGGCGAACATGACATTGGCGCCCGCCTCCTCGAAATGCCGGGCGATGGCCAGGCCGATGCCGCGCGCGGCCCCGGTCACGATGGCGGTCTTGCCCTGGATCGACAGGCTCATCGTCTTCCACCTTTCGGCTGCGTCCGGCCGGCCGCGTCGCGGCGCGCGCCCGAAGCGGTCAGGATCTTGAACCGGGAATCGCCGCCCAGCTCGGTGACGTCGGCGAAACAGTCCCGCAGCGCCTGCTCGTAAGGCAGGTGCCGGTTCGCGACCATCCACAACCGCCCGGCCCCGGTCAGCAGCCCCGCCGCGGCACGGATGAAGCCGGCGCCGATCCGGGGATCGGCCGCGCGCCCCTCGTGGAAAGGCGGGTTCATGATGACGCCGTTCACCGGCTCGGGCAGCCGGAAGTCCAGCGCATCCGCCCAGTGAAAGCGGGCCCGCGGGTCGGCGATGTTGCGCCGCGCGCAATCCAGCGCGGCGGCATCCGCCTCGACCAGGTGCAGCAGCTCGACGCCGGGATGCTTGAGGATCTCGGCCGAGAGCCAGCCCCAGCCCGCGCCCAGATCGACGATGCGGGTCGGCAGCTTCTCGGGCAGCGCCGCCGCCAGCGCCTGCGAGGCCGGGTCCGGCCCGTCGGCCGAGAACACCCCGGGCCGCGTCACCATGCCGGGCGCCGCCTCATGGTCGCTTGCGACCCAATCCGCAGGCAGCCAGCCGGCCGCCGGCAGGGTCACGCGGAAGATCTTGCCATGGGCGCGCGAATGGACTTCATCCACCGGCGCCAGCGCGCGCATCTCCTTCAGCACCGCATCGATACCGTCGGTCTTCTGCCCGTCGATCCAGAGCGCCGCGCCGGGCGCCAGCCGCGAGGCGGCCTCGGCGAGGCGGGCCCGCGCCGCCGCCCGCGCGCGCGGCAGGAAGACCACAGCCGTGTCGAACGTTCCGGTCGCCGTGGTCGCCACGTCGAAACCGCGGGCGCGCAGGGCCGCGTGGTCGGGATAAAATCCCTGCAGGATCTGCGTCCTGCCCGCGTCGAACGGCTCCAGATCGGTCGAGGCGCCGGCGCCGACAAGCAACAAGCGCCCTTCGGGCGGCATGCCGCCAAAGACAAGTTCCAGCCGTGATCCAGCCAATTTCTACTCTTTTTCCATGGTGCATTGCAGCGGATGCTGCTGACGGCGGGCAAGTTCCATCACTTGCGCCACCTTGGTTTCGGCGATCTCGTGCGAGAAGACGCCGACGACGGCCACCCCCTTGCGATGAACGGTCAGCATGATCTCGATCGCCTGGGCGTGGCTCATGTTGAACAGCCGCTCAAGCACATGCACGACGAATTCCATCGGCGTGAAATCATCGTTCAGCAGCAAGACCTTGTACATCGGAGGCCGCTGCGTGCGGGGGCGGGTTTTCACCCCCAGTTCGACCTCGTCTCGGTCTCCGGGTCGGTTGGTCATCAGCGGATTGGTCACGACGCTTGCAACAGGATGTGGACGTTCTGCGACCGAATATAGGGGTTTTCGTCGGCCTTGATAAGCCCTGCCCCCACCGCCTCCGCCGAAAGGCCGTGCAACCCAAGGAAGATTGCGCGGGAAGCCCTGCAAACTTACAGTTCCCGTACGAGGAAAGCCGTGTTATTGTGCTTTTATTAATGAAGGGTCCGCATAATGAACGGGCCCTCAGAGGCAGAAAGACCGGGACCGTGAGCAGAATCACCAAGAAAGTCCGCTTGGGACTGATGATCCTAATTGCCTGGGCCATGCCCCTGGCGGTGGCCGCAGCGCCTTTCGCGGCCTTCGTCATGGATGCGCGCAGCGGGCAGGAAATCTATGCCCGGAACGCGGATACGCGTCTGCATCCGGCTTCGCTGACCAAGATGATGACGCTTTACCTGGCGTTCAACGCCATCGAGCGCGGTCAGGTGCGGCTGGACAGCAAGTTTCTCGTCAGCAGCCACGCCGCCTCGCAGCCGCCGTCGCGACTTGGCCTCAAGGCCGGCCAGCGGATCGAGCTGCGCTACCTGATCCGGGCCGCAGCGGTGAAATCGGCCAATGACGCCGCCACCGTGATCGGCGAGGGGCTGGCCGGGTCCGAACCAAAATTCGCCGCGCAGATGACGCAGATGGCCAGGGCGCTCGGCATGCGCAACACGCATTTCCGCAATGCCAACGGCCTGACGACCGAGGGGCATTATTCGACCGCCCGCGACATGACCATCCTTGGCCGCCGGCTGTTCTATGATTTCCCGCAGTATTATTCGATCTTCTCGCGCCGCTCGGCGGATGCGGGCATCGCCACCGTCTCCAGCACCAACCGGCGTTTTCTGGACAGCTACGAGGGCGCGGACGGCATCAAGACCGGTTACACCCGGGCGGCCGGCTTCAACCTGACCGCCTCGGCCAAGCGCGGCTCGAAGCGCATCGTCGCAACCGTGCTGGGCGGCACCTCGACCGCACATCGCAACGCCACGATGGTCCAGTTGCTGGACGCCGGCTTCGGAAAGGCCCCCAACCGTGTGCGCGAGGTAAAGCCCGCGCCGCCGGTCTTCGTGGCCGAGAAGAAGGTGCGCCGCACCGTGCAGGTCGCCAGCGTCGCGCCAAGAACCGCATCCAGCGCCTCGACCGTGCGGCTCTCGTCCTCGGATCGCCCGGTGGCGCGGGCGTCGACCGTGGCCGTGGTCACGCCCGCGGCGATTTCCGCCGCCATCTCGCGCGCTCAGGCCGCCGCGGCGCCCAAGGCCAGCAGCAGCGGCGCGACACTTGCGGCCAGCGCACGGCCCAACCGCAAGCCGGGTACCGGCGCGGTCGTCACCAATGCCGCGGTCGATCCCGAGGTCCTGGCCCGCGCCGCCCGTCCCGAAGCCCGGCCCGAGGAAGGCGATGCCTCTGAACCCAGCGCAAGCGCGATCGACGCGGCTCGCCCTGCCCCGGCGCCGCGCGACGACCGCTCCGCCAGCCTGGCCGCGCCCGCCGAGACCGGCTCGCCCTCGCTTTTCGTGCAGACCGCCACGCCGCAGCCGGAAAGCATGGCCCTGTTCGAGGCGCCGGCACCGGCGCCGCGCTCGGACGCGATCATCCTGACCTCATTGGAACCCGAAGCCGGCAGCGAGCCCGAGACGACCGAAATCGTCACGCGCGAGGGCAGCACCGGCGGGAATTGGGGCGTGACGCTGGGCCTCTTCCGTTCGCAACGCGAAGCCGAACAGCTGCTGCTCAGGACCGCCCTGCAGGAAAGCGCGTCGCTGGGCAGCGCGCTCAGCCGGGTCGCCAATACCAAGCGCGGCTTCGAGGCGAATTTCGTCGGCATGTCCAAGGAAACGGCCGAGCTGGCCTGCAACCGCATTGCCGCCCGTCAGCAGGATTGCCGGGTGATCGGACCCTGATCCTGCACCGCCACCGACAAATTGCAGAAAACCCCGGCCGCAAGACCGGGGTTTTCCGTTTTCCCGCCCGGACGGTCGCGGCGTCACGGCTTGGGATGGTCGTCCCATTCCGAACTGAGGATCCGCTGCGAATCGCCCTTCGGATCCTCGTATTGGCGGCCGCGCAGCGCCCAGATGAAGGCCAGCAGGCCAAGCCCGCCAAGGGCCAGCGAAACCGGAATCAGGATGCCCAGGATCTGCATGATCTTCCCTTCCTTACCGCAGCCGCAGCGCGTTCAGCGTCACGCTGATCGAACTCAATGACATGGCCAGCGCCGCCATCAACGGGGTCGCGAAACCGGCGATGGCGAATGGCACCGCCACCACATTGTAGCCCAGCGAAATGGCGAAGTTCTCCTTGATCCGCCGCCGGGCATTGCGCGCAAGATCGAGAGCCTCGGCAACCGGAGCAAGATCGCTGCCCATCAGCACGATATCCGACGCGGTGCGCGCCGCATCCAGCGCCGAAGCGGGCGAGATCGAGACATGCGCCTCGGCCAGGGCGGCGGTATCGTTCAGCCCGTCGCCGACCATCAGCGCATGCAGCCCCTGCATGTCGAGATCGCGCAGCGCCTCGGCCTTGTCCAGCGGAGTGACGCCGGCCCGCCAATCCGCGATGCCCAGCCGCTGCGCCAGATCCCGAACCACCGGCGCCGCATCGCCCGACAACAGCATCACCCGCCGGCCCGATGCAAGCAGCCGCGCCACGCAGGTCTCGGCGCCCGGCCGCAGCCGGTCCGAGAATTCCAGCCGGATCGGCATCGCCTCTTGCCCAAGCGACAGCCAGCTTGCCGAAAGCGTCGCATCGCCATGCTCGGCCCCCATCCAGTCGGCGCGGCCCAGCCGCAGCTCGCGCCCCTGCCAGGTTCCGGCGATGCCATAACCCGGCACCTCGCGCAGATCGGTCAGCGCGGCGGGCTCGGTGCCGGCCTCGCGCAGCGCCTGCGTCAGCGCCTGCGACAAGGGATGCCCCGAGCCCTGCGCCAAGGCCAGCGCCGCGGGGCGGGCATCCATCGGGATCGGGTCGAGCGACACCAGTTGCGGCACGCCCATGGTCAGGGTGCCGGTCTTGTCGAAGACCACGGCATCGACCTCGGCCAGCCGCTCCAGCGCGGTTCCGTCCTTGATCAGCATGCCGCGCCGGAACAGCCGGCCCGAGGCCGCGGTGATCACCGCCGGCACCGCCAGTCCCAAGGCGCAGGGGCAGGTGATGATCAACACCGCCGCCGCCACGTTCACCGCCAGCCGCAGGTCGTGCGTGGTCAGATACCAGCCGAGAAAACTGCAGAAGGCCAGAAGATGCACCAGCGGCGAATAGAGCCGCGAGGCGCGGTCGGCGAGGCCGGTGTAATGGCCACGCGCCGATTCCGCCGCCGCCACCAGCGCCGTCAGCCGCGCCAGCGAGCTGTCGCGCCCGGCCGCGGTCACCCGCATGACCAGCGGTCCGGTCAGGTTCACCTCGCCCGCCGAAAGTGCGAGGCCGGGACCGGCGGGAACCGGAATGCTCTCGCCGGTCAAAAGCGAGCGGTCGATCTCGCTGCTGCCCTCGGCGATCTCGCCATCGGCAGGGATGCGGGCGCCGGGGCGGATGCGGATCAGGTCGCCGGGGCTCAGCTCGGCCACCGGCACCGGCTCGTCGCCCGCGGCGGTGACGCGGAAGGCGCGCGGCACCTCCAGCGCGGTCAGTTCCTCGGCGGCAGAGCGGGCGACGGCGCGGGTGCGATAATCCAGATAGCGCCCGATCAGCAGGAAGAAGCACAGCATCACCGCCGCGTCGAAATAGGCGTGATGGCCGGAATGCAGCGTCTCGTAGACCGAGATGGCGCTGGCCAGGATCAGCGCCAGCGAGATCGGCACGTCCATGCCCAGCCGGCCGTGCCGCAGCCCCCGCCAGGCGCTGGAGAAGAAGGGGCGGCCGGCGAAGGCCACGGTCGGCAGGGCGATGGCGCCGGAGATCCAGTGGAACATGTCGCGCGTCGCGGCCTCGGCCCCCGACCAGACCGCGACCGACAGGATCATGATGTTCATCATCGCAAAGCCCGACACGCCGATGCGCATCAGGATGTCGCGGCCCTGGCGGTCGGCGGCACTGGCCGACAAGGCGGCGGGGTCGAGCTCATGCGCCTCATAGCCGATGCTTTCGACCACCGGGATCAGCTCCTCGGCGGTCAGGCCGGGCGCATCCACGGCGACGCGGCGCAGCGTCAGGTTGACCCGCGCGGCGCGGACGCCGGGATGGCGGTTCAGCACCCGTTCGACATCGGTGATGCAGGTCGCGCAATGGATGGTCGGCAGCGACAGGATCACCTCGCCCTGCCCGCCCTTGGCCGCGGCGATCCGCTGCGCCAGCGGCGCCGCATCGCAGGCCGGACAGGCCGAAAGCCGGGCGTCGTGATCGTGCAGCGTGGCGTCCGACATCTCAGTTCACCCGGTTGCCGTGGTAATGGTCGATGCGCTGGCGAAACACGGTGCCATCCGGCGCGGTGGCGGTCAGGTGGATGTTCCACAACCCCGGTGCCAGTTCCAGCGGCGCATGGAACAACCCGCCCCGGTAGGTGAATTGCGGACGCTGGTCCTCGCGCAGATGGGTCGGGCGGCCGACTGTCACCTCAAGGGTGCTAACCGGGGCCGGGTTGCCCTGGCCGTCGCGGATCGCCAGCACCAGTTCCTGCCCGTCGTAATCCGGCGTCACCGTCCAGTTCAGCGCCGCCTGCGCGTTGCGGTCGCGGTCGAAGCTTTGCGAGGCGACATAGCTGTTCTTGACCTCGAGCCCCGGAAAGGTGCCGACCGCCTTGATCGCCATGAACAGGTTCACCGCGATGATGGTGCCGAATGCGGCCAGCGTGATCATCAGCACGTGGCGGCCGGTGAGTTCACGGGACATCATTCGCTCCTTCCGTGGAAGACGGTATCGACATGGGCGCGCTGCCCATCGGTGGCATCCTCGACCCAAAGCGTCAACTCTGCCTGGCCGCCCTCGGCCAGCGCCGAGGCCTTTTCGGCGGTGATATAGACCCGCTGGGTGTGGGTGCTGTCGGCCGTCACCCCGACCGCGGCACCCGGCAGACCCTCCAACACCAGGCTGACGCCCGGCGGCACCGCGCCGTCGGGGCCGGTGACCGAGACGGTGAAGTCGCGCGCATCGCCCTGCTTGTTGCGCAGCCGCAAGGCATAGGTGTTGCGGATCGCGCCATCGGCCATGGTGACGTAAAGCGGGTTGCGCACCGGCGTCACGTTCAGGTCGAAGGGCGAGCGCAGGAACAACGCCACCACCAGCGCCACGCCAATCCCGGCCCATAGGGTGAAATACAGCACCGTGCGCGGCCGCAGGATGTGCTTCATCAACGGCTTCGGCGCGGCGCCGGCGCGCTCGGCGGTCTCGTCCTTCAACGCCATGTAGTCGATCAGCCCGCGCGGCTTGCCGATCTTGTCCATCACCTCGTCGCAGGCGTCGATGCAAAGCGCGCAGGTGATGCATTCCATCTGCTGGCCGTCGCGGATGTCGATGCCCATCGGGCAGACGTTCACGCAGGCCATGCAGTCGATGCAGTCGCCCTTGGCGCCGCCGTCGGATTTCGTCGCCTCGCCCTTGTGCAGCTTGCCGCGCGGCTCGCCCCGCCAGTCGCGATAGGCGACGGTCAGCGTGTCCTCGTCCATCATCGCGGCCTGGATGCGCGGCCAGGGGCAGGCATAGATGCAGATCTGCTCGCGCGCGAAGCCGCCGAAGACGAAGGTGGTCGCGGTCAGGATGGCCATGGTGGTGTAGGCGGCCGGATGCGCCTGGCCGGCGAGCAGGTTGCCCAGAAGCGTCGGCGCATCGGTGAAATAGAAGATCCAGGCGCCGCCGGTCGCCAGGGCGATCAGCAGCCAGATCAGCCATTTCGTCACCCGCAGCCGCGCCTTCTTCGCGTCCCAGGGCGCGTTCCACAGCCGCAGCCGGGCGTTGCGGTCGCCCTCGACCCAGCGCTCGGTCAGGATGAACAGATCGGTCCAGACCGTCTGCGGGCAGGCATAGCCGCACCAGACCCGCCCCAGCGCCGACGTGAACAGGAACAGCCCCAGCCCGGCCATGACCAGCAGCCCGGCCACGAAATAGAATTCATGCGGCCAGATCTCGATCCAGAAGAAATAGAAACGGCGGTTGGCCAGATCGACCAGCACCGCCTGGTCGGGCATGCCGGGGCCGCGGTCCCAGCGGATCCAGGGCGTGACGTAATAGATCGCCAGGGTCACCGCCATGATGATCCATTTCAGGTTGCGAAACCAGCCCTTGACCCGGCGCGGGAAGATCGGCTCTCGGGCGGCATACAGACGTGGCGGGTCGATGTCGGGATTCGACATGGTTGGCTCCTGTTCGCGTGTCTCGGGTATAGGACCTGACCGTGCGGGCGCATTGATCTGTGTCAAGCGCGGGCGCGTCGGCTTATACCGAAGGCGAGACCGCTGCGGCATGGGCCGCATTGTCGCATCCCGCAGCCAAAAAAAGCGGGGGCCGGCTTGTGCCGGACCCTGCCCTGGCCTTTGATAGGAACACCGGCCCCCCTGGAAACGCGCGAACAGGACGGGGGGCCGGTGCCTCCGGGGCCGGTCGCCCGGCCGCGGATCTCGGGATTTCTGCGCCTCGGCGGCCTATTCGCCGCCGCCGAGGCTGTGGACATAGGAGGCCACGGCGCGGATGTCGGCCTCTGACAGCCGGCCGGACCAGGCCGGCATCACGCCATAAGGCCCGTCATGCACGATCCGGGAGATCGTTGCCTGGTCGGAACCGTAGAGCCAGACCGCATCGGTCAGGTCCGGGGCGCCCTGGGCCCGGTCGCCACTGCCGTCCTCGGCATGGCAGGACGAGCAGTTGTCGGCAAAGACCGTCGCGCCCTCGGCCGCCAGCGCGGCGTCATGCGGCAGGCCACCCAGTGCCAGAACATGGTTCACCACCTGGCCGATCTGCGCGTTCTCCAGCAACTCGTCGGTGCCGAAGCGCGGCATCTCGGAATAGCGGGTCTCCTCGTCCTTGGGATCGCGGATGCCGTGCTGGATGGTGGTGTGGATCTCCTCCAGCGTGCCGCCCCAGAGCCAGTCGTTGTCCAGCAGCGTCGGATAGCCCGAAGCCCCGCCGGCACCCGAGCCGTGGCATTGCGCGCACCAGGTCCGGAAGATCGCGGCGCCGGCATTGGCGGTGTAATTCGCCAGATCCGGATCGGCGGCGATCTCCTCCAGCGGGGTCTCGACCAGCCTGGCCTGGATCGGGGCATTGGCTTCGTTGAAGCGCTGGATCTCGACCGCGACGTCGGCGCGGTAGTTCTGACCCAGCAGGCCCTGAGTGGCGCCGGTCAGCAGCGGAATCGCCGGATAGGCGACGACATAGGCCAGCCCCCAGACGATGGTGGCGTAGAAGGTCCAGAGCCACCAGCGCGGCAGCGGGTTGTCATATTCCTCGATCCCGTCCCAGCTATGGCCGGTCGAGGGCACCTCGACCACCTTGCGCGCGCCCTTGCGGTCCCGCACGACGCGGGTGGCGCCGGGGCGCGGCATCGGCTTGTGCAGCGGCTCACCCTCGGGCCCCTTGGGCGGATGCGCCAGGATCTGGGCCTCGTGCTTCGCATCCGCGGCCAGGCGCTCCAGTTCGATGCGGTTGTCGGGATTCTGGGGGCTGGTGTGCTCGTCATCGGTGTCGGCCATCACTCGACCTCCTTTTCGCGCGCGGCGGCGGGCGTTTTCTCATTGCGGAAGATGCTTTCCGCCGCGTCGCGGTGCAGCGGGCGCGAGCCGGGCCGGAAGGCGAAAACGACCGTGCCCAGGAAAAACAGCACCAGCAGCAGCAGCACCCAGCTGTCGGCCAGTTCGCGCAGGAAGGAATAGCTGTCCATGGCGGGCCTCAGCGGTTCGGATCGGGCTCGAAGGTCGAGAAATCGACCATGGTGCCCAAGACCTGCAGATAGGCGACCAGGGCGTCCATCTCGGACACGCCGGGGCGGCGGTCGAAATTGCGCTGCTGCGCGCCGGGATAGCGCTCCTCGAGCCCCGAGGCATCGGCATCCGGATCGGCCTGGGCGCGGAAGTCGGCGGCGGCATTCGTCACCATGACCTCGTCATAGGGCACGCCGACCAGCGCATCGGTCCTGAGCCGCTGCCCCATGTTCGAGGCGTCGATGAGCCGGTCGTGCAGGAAGCCGTATTTCGGCATGATCGATTCCGGCACCACCGCCTGCGGGTCGGTCAGGTGGTCGATATGCCATTCGTCCGAATAGCGGCCGCCGACGCGGGCCAGGTCCGGCCCGGTGCGCTTGGACCCCCATTGGAACGGGTGGTCATACATCGACTCGGCCGCCAGGCTGTAATGGCCGTAACGCTCCACCTCGTCGCGCATCGGCCGGATCATCTGGCTGTGGCAGACATAGCAGCCCTCGCGCACGTAGATGTCGCGGCCCTTCAGCTCGAGCGGCGTATAGGGGCGCATGCCCTCGACCTTCTCGATGGTGTTCTGCAGGTAGAACAGCGGCGCGATCTCGACGATGCCGCCGATGGTGACGACGAGGAAGGAAAAGACCAGCAGCAGCGTGGCGTTCTTTTCAAGGACCTTGTGCTTTTCAAGAATGGCCATGATCCGTCCTCACTCTGCCGGGACCGCGACCGTGGTCGCCTGGGTCTTGGGTTGCTTGGCGACGGTGGCCCAGAGGTTGTAGCACATGATCAGCGCACCGCTGAGATAGAGCACCCCGCCCAGGCCACGGACAACGTTCATCGGGAATTTCGCGGCGACCGTGTCGGCGAAGGCGTTGACCAGGAAGCCCTGGCTGTCGACTTCGCGCCACATCAGCCCCTCCATGATGCCCGAGACCCACATCGAGGCGGCGTAGAGCACCAGGCCGATGGTGGCGAGCCAGAAATGCCAGCTGACCAGCGCGGTCGAATAGAGCCGGTCCCGACCCCAGAGCCGCGGCGTCAGGTAATAGAGCGCGCCGAAAGTGATCATGCCGTTCCAGCCCAGGGCCCCGGAATGGACGTGACCGATGGTCCAGTCGGTGTAGTGGCTCAGCGAGTTCACCGCCTTGATCGACATCATCGGCCCTTCAAAGGTCGCCATGCCGTAGAAGCCGACGGCCACCACCATCATGCGGATGATCGGATCGGTGCGCAGCTTGTCCCAGGCGCCCGAGAGCGTCATCAGCCCGTTGATCATGCCGCCCCATGAAGGCATCCACAGGATGATCGAGAACACCATGCCCAGCGTCGAGGCCCAGTCGGGCAGCGCGGTATAGTGCAGGTGGTGCGGACCGGCCCAGATATAGAGGAAGATCAGCGCCCAGAAGTGGATGATCGACAGCTTGTAGCTGTAGACCGGACGCTCGGCCTGCTTGGGGATGAAGTAATACATCATGCCCAGGAAGCCGGCGGTCAGGAAGAAGCCCACCGCGTTGTGGCCATACCACCATTGCGTCATCGCATCCTGCACGCCCGAGAAGAGCTGCACGGATTTCGAGCCGAAGGGGCTGACCGGGATCGCCAGGTTATTGACGATATGCAGCATGGCGATGGTCACGATGAAGGACAGGTAGAACCAGTTCGCCACGTAGATATGCGGCTCTTTCCGTCTCAGGATGGTGCCCAGGAACACGGCCAGATAGACGACCCAGACCACGGTCAGCCACCAGTCCACATACCATTCGGGTTCCGCATATTCCTTGGACTGCGTGGCGCCCAGGATATAGCCGGTCGCCGCCAGCAGGATGAAAAGCTGGTAGCCCCAGAACACGAACCAGGCCGCGTTGCCGCCCCAGAGCCGCGCCGCCGAGGTGCGCTGCACGACATAGAACGAGGTGGCGATCAGCGCATTGCCGCCAAAGGCGAAGATTACCGCCGAAGTATGCAGCGGCCGCAGCTTGCCGAAATTGGTATAGCCCATGGTCCAGTCGCTGAGGTTCAGCGCCGGGAAGGCCAGCTGGAAGGCGATGATCACGCCGACAAGGAAACCCACCACGCCCCAGACGGCGGTCGCGATGACGCCGGCGCGCACCACACCATCCATGTATTGCGTCTCGGGATGCGGTTCGAGCGAGGGTTGCCCGTTGCCCATCTGGCGCAGCACCCGCAGGAACATGACGCCCGCGGCCAGCATGACGATCAGCGCGTTCACCATATAGGCGGGATCGTCGGGTCGCGCGTAATTGGCGCCGAGCGCGGCCAGAACCGCAATCGTGCCAAGCGCGATCAGCTTGATGGTATCCAACATAAAATCCGTGTCCTTCATCCTGTGCCGACCGTCTCCCGAATCGCGTGGCGCCGCGCCCCGGAATCAGATCGACATTGCCCCTTCTACCGTTGCACGGTTTTGTGAGACTTTGATCTGTATCAATCGGTACCCGTTAATAAGGTGTAAAATCGCCGCATATCCGGCAGGATGTCGCAGCCAGCCCATCCCGCACCGGAGAGCGACGACAGGCGCACCAAAGCGCCGAAAGGAGAGGATAATGGGCTACAAGACCATCCTGACCGTCTTGACCGACATGTCGCAGCATCATCAGCTTGATGCCGCCGTCGCCATGACCCGACGCGAGGATGCGCATCTCGACGTGTTCTGCATGGGCGTCGATCACACGCAGAGCGGCTATTACTATGCCGGCGCCTCGGCCTATGTGTTCCAGGAATCGATCGACAAGGCGATGGCCGCCGCCAGCGAGCTGGAAGAAAAGGTCCGCGAGAAGCTGAACCCCGAGGACGTGCGCTGGTCGGTCGATTCGGCAGTCGCGCAGGTCGGCGGGCTGTCGACGCTGGTCGGGATGCGGGCGCGCTATTCCGACCTGGTGGTGTTGAACCGCCCCTATGGCGACGGCGCCACCCCCGATGCCGAGGCGGTGACCGAGGCGGCGTTGTTCGAGGGTTCGGCGCCGGTGCTGATCGTGCCGGACGACCTGAAGGAACCGTTCGGCAAGAAGATCATGATCGCCTGGAACCAGTCGAACGAGGCGATGGCCGCCGTGCGCAGGGCCATGCCGCTGCTGATGGCGGCCGAAAACGTCGAGATCACCGTGATCGACCCCTCGCCCAACGGACCAGAACGCTCGGACCCCGGCGGGGCGCTGTGCCAGATGCTGACCCGCCACGGCGTCAAGGCCGAGATCGCGGTGCTGGCCCGCACTCTGCCGCTGATCAGCGACATCCTGAACCGCCGCGCCACCGAGATCGGCGCCGACATGCTGGTGATGGGCGCCTATGGCCATTCGCGATTCCGCCAGGCGATCCTGGGCGGCGCGACGCGCAACATGCTGGAAAAGGCGCAGGTGCCGGTGCTGATGGCGCGCTGAGCGGCGCAGCAAAAAGCCCCCGGAAGCCTCCGGGGGCGCTTCGGCACCGATTCGAGACGGTCAGCTCAGCGGTCCGCCGTCGGAATCGTCGCCGCTTTCCAGCACCAGCTTCTGGAACGAGGGCACGATCACCCGCCGCTTGCCTTCCAGTTCGATCACCCCTTCGCGCTTCAGCGCGCTCATCTGCCGGCTGACGGTTTCCAGCGTCAGGCCCAGGTAATCGGCCATCGCCTCGCGCGTCAGCGGCAGCTCCAGGGCGATGCGGCCCTCGGGCCGGCGCTTGAGCAGCGCCGCCTCGCGCCGGGCCAGGATGACCAGAAGCGAGGCGATCTTTTCGCGCGCCGATTTCCGGCCCAGAAGCAGCAGCCAGTCGCGGGCGGCGTCCAGCTCGTCCAGCGTCATTTCCAGCAGCCGGCTGGCAATGCGGGGATTGTCGATCAGCAGCTTCTCGAAGGGCTTGCGGCGAAAGCAGCACAGCATCAGGTCGCTGGTCGCCGTGACCGTATAGGCGGCGAATTCGCGCCCCGGCCGGCCAAGGAAGTCGCTGGGCAGCAGCAGCCCGACCATCTGCGTGCGCCCGTCCTCGAGCTGCTGGGTCAGGCCGGCCATGCCCGAGACGACCGAGCCCACGAAATCCATCCGGTCGCCGGCCCAGGTGACGACCTGCCCGGCATCGTAGCGCCGGTAGAATTTCATGCCTTCCAGCTCGTCCAGCTCATCACCTTCGCAATGTGCGCAGACGGCCCGGTAGCGGATGGGGCAGATTTCGCAGGGTTGCTGCGTCGCACAGATGGCGGCGGTCTGTTGCATTTGATTTGTGTCAAGGTCCTGGCGCGGGTTCTGGGCATATATAGCATTATGGAACAGCAATCGCAACTTGAGCGGCTGGGACTGTTTGACGCGCGGGTGCCGCGCTATACCAGCTATCCCACCGCCCCGCATTTCACCACCGCCGTGGGCGAGCCGGTCTTTCGCGACTGGATCGCCGCGATCCCGGCCGGCGCCTCGATCTCGTTGTATATGCACGTACCTTTCTGCCGGCGGCTGTGTTGGTTCTGTGCCTGCCGCACGCAGGGTACGCAGTCGGACGAGCCGGTGCGCGCCTATGCCCAGGCCCTGCTGGCCGAACTCGACATGCTGAAAGCAGCCCTGGCGCCGGGCGTCAGATTGTCGCGGCTGCATTGGGGCGGCGGCACGCCGACACTGATGCCGGCCGAGATGATGCGGCTGGTCGCCGGCGCCGTGCTGGACAGCTTCCCGCTGGCCGAAGGCGCGGAATTCTCGGTCGAGATCGATCCGAACGAGATCGACGAGGCGCGCATGGATGCGCTGGCCGAGGCCGGACTGACCCGCGCCTCGATCGGCGTGCAGGATTTCGATCCCGAGATCCAGAAGGTCATCGGCCGCGAGCAGAGCTTCGAGGTGACGAAACGCGCCGTGGACATGATCCGCGACCGCGGCATCGCCAGCCTGAACGCGGACATTCTTTACGGCCTGCCGCATCAGGATCCGCACCGCATCGCCGAATCGGTGCAGAAGCTGCTGGCGCTGTCGCCCGACCGGGTGGCGCTTTACGGCTATGCGCATGTGCCCTGGATGGCCAAGCGCCAGGTGATGATCCCCTCCGAGGCGCTGCCCGACCCGCATGGCCGGCTGCGGCTGTTCGAGACGGCGCGCGCGTTGTTCCTGGCCGACGGCTATGACGAAATCGGCATCGACCATTTCGCCCGCCCCGGCGACGGGCTGGCGCGCGCGCAGAAGGCCGGGCTGCTGCGCCGCAACTTCCAGGGCTATACCGACGACCGGGCCGAGGTGCTGGTAGGCTTGGGCGCCTCGTCGATCTCGCGCTTCCCGCAAGGCTATGCGCAGAACGCCCCGGCCACCGGCGCGCATCTGGGCAAGATCCGCGACGGCCGCTTCTCGACCACGCGCGGCCACGCCTTCACCGCCGAGGATCGCTGGCGCTCGCGGATGATCGAGGCGCTGATGTGCGATTTCGAGATCCGGGCCGAGGAATTCATTCGCGACCATGGTTTCGACGCGGCAAGCCTGGGCCGGGTCTTCGCCCCGGTGGTGGCGCATTTCGGTGAGATGGTCGAAGCCGACGCCGCCGGTTTGCGCATCACCCCCAGGGGACGGCCGTTGACCCGGATGATCGCCCGGATGTTCGACGGCTACGACATGGCGGCCTCGGGTCATTCCGCCGCGATCTGACGTTAATGGCGATGGCCGTCATGGTCGTCGCCGCAAGCCTCGCCCGCGCGTTCGGTCTCGATGGTGGCATGGTCGATGCCGAAATCGCGCCGCAGCAGGGCCTTGACCCGGCGCACCGTCAGCACCGGATCGGCACCCCCGGCGATGACCAGATGCGCCGACAGCGCCGTGCGCCGTTCGTCGATCTGCCACAGATGCAGGTGATGCGCGGCGGCCACGCCCTCGACACCGGCCATGGCGCCGATCAGCGCCGCGTGGTCGACCCCGGCGGGCGCGGCCAACATCAGCATGCGCATCACCGGCCCGATCTCCCGGCCGATATGCCACAGGATCACCGCCGAGATCAGCAGCGTCAGCACCGGGTCGGCGAGATTCCAGCCGAAGGCCCAGATCAGCGCCCCGCCCAGGATCACCGCGACCGAGACCGCCGCATCGGCCAGGTTGTGCAGGAAGGCGGCGCGGATGTTCACACTGTCCTTCGAGGCACGCCAGACCAGCGCCGCCGTGGCCATGTCCACCAGCAGCGCGAAGCCCGCCAGTGCCATGACCAGCCCGCCCGCGACCTGCGGCGGCTCGACCAGCCGCCCCAAGGCCTCGATCCCCAGCCAAACCGAGACCGCGATCAGCGCGATATAGTTGACGAAGGCCGCGACGATCTCGGCCCGCCCCCAGCCATAGCTCATCTCGGGGCTGGCGGGCCGCCGCGCCAGCCGCCGGGCACCGAAGGCCAGAACCAGCGCCAGCGCATCCGAGAGATTATGCACCCCGTCCGCGATCAACGCCGTGGAATCGGCGACATAGCCGCCGAGGATCTGCGCCCCGGTCAGCATCAGGTTGACCACCACCGCAATCAGGATGGTGCCGTCGCCCGCCCCACCCGGCAGATGCGAATGACCGTGCCCGCCCTCATGCGCATGCGAATGGCCCATTCCACCCTCCCTTGCCGGCTTCTTCGTTGCCCCAACACCCCTGCGGCCGCGCAGCCCGCGCGCCCGCCGGCCGTCAATGCGCCTCGGCCCAGTTCAGCCCGTGCCCGGCATCGACGATCAGCGGCACGTCCAGCCGGACCGCGGGATCGGCCGCACCCTGCATGACCCCGCGCGCCGCCTCGACCAGTTCGGGCACCGCGCTTTCCTCGACCTCGAAGACCAGTTCGTCATGCACCTGCAGCAGCATCCTGGCCGGCAGACGCGCGACGGCCTCCGGCATGCGGATCATCGCCCGGCGGATGATGTCGGCCGCCGCGCCCTGGATCGGGGCGTTGATCGCGGCGCGGCGCGCGCCGCCGGCCGCCGGCCCCGACTGGTTGATGCCCGGCGTCATGATCCGCCGCCCGAACAGCGTGCGCACGAACCCGTCCTGCTTCGCGCCGGCCACGGTGCGGTCCATATAGGCGCGGATCTCGGGGAACCGCTCGAAATAGGTGTCGATGAAGCTCTGCGCCTCGGCACGCGGGATGCGCAGGTTGCGCGCCAGGCCGAAGCCCGAGATGCCGTAGATCACCCCGAAATTGATCGCCTTGGCGCGGCGGCGGATCATCGGGTCCATGCCCTCGACCGGCACGCCGAACATCTGGCTGGCGGTCATGGCATGGATGTCGATGCCGTCATGAAAGGCCTGTTTCAGCGCCGGGATCTGCGCCACATGCGCCAGGATCCGCAACTCGATCTGGCTGTAGTCGAGGCTAACCAGCCGCATCCCCGGCCCGGCGACGAAGGCTTCGCGGATGCGCCGCCCCTCATCGGTTCTGACCGGGATGTTCTGCAGGTTCGGATCGGTCGAAGCCAGCCGTCCGGTCTGTGCGCCTGCGATGGAATAGCTGGTGTGCACGCGCCCGGTCTCGGGGTTCAGATGCAGGGGCAGCGCATCGGTATAGGTCGATTTCAGCTTCGAGATCGCGCGCCAGTCCAGCACCCGCGCCGGCAAGGCGTGGCCCTCGGCGGCCAGATCCTCCAGCACCTCGGCGCCGGTGGAAAAGGCGCCGGTCTTGCCCTGCTTGCCGCCGGCCAGGCCCATGCGCTGGAACAGGATCTCACCCAGCTGCTTGGGGCTGCCGACGTTGAACGGACCGCCGGCCAGCTCGTGGATCTCGGCCTCCAGCCCGGCCATCTTCTGCGCAAAGGCGTTGGACATGCGCTTCAGATGCTCTGAATCGATGCGGATGCCGGCCATCTCCATATCGGCCAGCACGCCGATCATCGGCCGCTCCAGCCGCTCATAGGCGGTGGCGACACGGTTCGGGGCCAGCTTCGGGCGCAAGTGATGCCACAGCCGCCAGGTCACCTCGGCATCCTCGGCGGCATATTCGCTGGCCTTGTCGATCGCCACCTGCGCGAAGCTGATCTGCGCCTTGCCCGAGCCGATCAGCTCCTTGATCGGCAGACAGCGATGGCCCAGATACAAGTCGGCCAGCTCGTCCATGCCATGGTTATGCGCCCCGGCGTTCAGCGCATAGGACAGCAGCATGGTATCGTCCAAAGGCGCCATGCGGATGCCATAGCGGGCCAGCACCTTCCAGTCATACTTGATGTTCTGGCCGATCTTCAGCACCGAAGGATCCTCCAGCACCGGCTTCAGCATCGCCAGCGCCCGGTCCAGATCCATCTGCCCCGCGGCCCGGGCGCCCGAGCCGAAAAGGTCGGCGGCGCCATCGACATGGCCCAGCGGCAGATAGGCCGCCCGCCCGGGCCCGGTGCAAAGCGAAACCCCGACCAGTTCGGCCCGCATCTCGTCCAGCCCGGTGGTCTCGGTGTCGATGGCGACCACGCCTTGCCCGGAGATCTCGGCCAGCCACTCGGCCAGCGTGGCCTCGTCGCGGATGGTGACGTAAAGGCCGCGGTCGATGGCCGGCAGTTCGGCGACGGGCGCAACCGGCTCGGCGCTGGCCGCCGGGGCCGCCACCTCGGCCAGGGTCGGCGCCTCGGTCCCGAAACGCTCGGCCACCCGCTTCGACAGGGTGCGCAGCTCCATCCGGGTCAGGAATTCCAGCAGCGTCTCGGGATCGGGCTCGCGGATCTCCAGGCTTTCCAGGCTGAAATCCAGCGCCATGTGGCAATCCAGCTCGACCAGGCGCTTCGAGATGCGGATCTGCTCGGCATGGTCGATCAGGGTCTGGCGACGCTTGGGCTGCTTGATCTCGCCCGCGCGCGCCAGCAGGCTCTCCAGGTCGCCATATTCCTCGATCAGCTGCGCGGCGGTCTTGATGCCGATCCCGGGCGCGCCCGGCACGTTGTCGACGGAATCGCCGGCCAGGGCCTGGACGTCCACCACCCGCTCGGGCCCGACGCCGAACTTCTCGCGCACCTCGTCGGGGCCGATGGGCTTGCCCTTGATCGGGTCCATCATCTCGACGCCGCCGCCGACCAGCTGCATCAGGTCCTTGTCGCTGCTGATGATGGTGACGCGCCCGCCGGCATCGCGCGCCCGGCAGGACAGCGCCGCGATGATGTCGTCGGCCTCGTAGCCCTCGGTCTCGATGCAGGCGATGTTGAAGGCCCGCGTCGCCTCGCGGGTCAGGGGAAACTGCGGCCGCAGATCCTCGGGCGGCTCGGGCCGGTTCGCCTTGTAGAGCGGATAGATGTCGTTGCGGAAGGTCTTGGCGCTATGGTCGAAGATCACCGCGGCATGGGTCGGCTGGTCCGAGCCCGAGCCGTCCTGGATATATTTCCACAGCATGTTGCAGAAACCGGCGACCGCCCCGATCGGCAGCCCGTCCGAGCGCCGGGTCAGCGGCGGCAGCGCGTGATAGGCGCGAAAGATGAAGGCCGAGCCGTCGATCAGATGCAGGTGATGGCCCTTGCCGAATACGTCCGTCATCTGCGCCCCATCCTTCTGCCGGCAATCCACGGCCCCTTGATGCCATGAAGCGCCGACCGGGCCAAGACCGGCCCCCGCCTTCACTGTTTCACAAATACTCCCGCCGGAGGCCGGCAACCGCGCCGTCCCCGGGCAAGGCCCGCCATGATGCGGGATCAGTGATCGTCGTGGGCGTGTTCGCGATCGACGACGAAGCGCTTGTCGCAATAGCCGCATTCGACCCAGCCGGTATCCTGCGGAATGGCCAGCCAGACGCGCGGATGGCCCAGGCCCCGCGCCTCGTCGCCGTCGCAGGCGACCTTCCAGCGGGTGACGGTCTGGATCTCGGGGGCCGGGATGGTCATGGCGGTTCCTTGAGCTTTGACGACAAACGCGGTTAAACCGGCGGCGATCATAATGAACGCGAAGAGCCGATGCCAGCCCCCGCAAGCAGTCCGAACGCCATCGAAATCACAGGCCTGACCAAGACCTATGCCGCCGCCGGCAAGGCGCCGGCGAAACAGGCGCTGAAGGGGCTCGACCTGGCGATTCCCGCCGGCTCGATCTTCGGCCTGCTGGGGCCGAACGGTGCCGGCAAGTCGACCACGATCAACATCCTGGCCGGGCTGGTGCGCAAGACCGCCGGCCGGGTGACGATCTGGGGCTTCGACCAGGACGTGAACCCGCGCCAGTCCCGCGCCGCCATCGGCGTCATGCCGCAGGAGCTGAACATCGACCCGTTCCTGACCCCCCGCGCCAGCCTCGAGGTGCAGGCCGGGCTCTACGGCGTGCCAAGACGCGAGCGCTGGACCGACGAGCTGCTGGAGCTGGTCGGGCTGACCGACCAGGCGGAAAGCTATTCGCGCCACCTGTCGGGCGGCATGAAACGGCGGCTGCTGCTGGCCAAGGCGCTGGTGCACCGGCCGCAGATCCTGGTGCTGGACGAACCGACGGCGGGCGTCGACATCCAGCTGCGCGAGATGCTGTGGCGCAACGTGCGGCGGCTGAACGACCAGGGCATGACCATCATCCTGACCACGCATTACCTGGAAGAGGCCGAGCAGATGTGCGACCGCATCGCCATCATCGACCATGGCGAGCTGATCCTCTGCGAGGAAACCGCCGCCCTGCTCGGCCGCGCCGATTCCAAGACGCTGGTCGTCGATACCGGCGATGCCCGCGCCCTGCCCGCCCTGCCCGAGGGCGTGCGGGCCGAGCGGCGCGGCGACGGCCGGCTTGCGCTCAGCTACGCGCCATCGCGCATCCCGGCAGACCGGCTGATCGACGCGCTGCGCGAAGCCCGGCTGCCGATCCGCGACGTCGCGGTCGAGGCGCCGGACCTCGAGGACGTCTTCGTCCAGCTGACCTCGCGCCCGCCGCCTCAGGCCGGCTGAACCATCCGCCCCATCGGCCGGCCGCCCAGGATATGCATGTGGAAATGCGGCACCTCCTGCACGCCATGTTCACCGGCATTGGTGATGGCGCGGAAGCCTTGCCCGCCCTCCAGCGTCACGCCCAGATCGCGCGTGACCCGGGCGACGGCGCGGTGGAAATCCACGATCTCGGCTTCCGAGGCATTGGCGGCGAAATCGTCATAGCTGACATAGGCGCCCTTGGGGATCACCAGAACATGCACCGGCGCCTGCGGGCGGATGTCGCGGAACACCAGCGTATGCTCGGTCTCCAGCACCGTGTCATTGGGGATCTCGCCGCGCAGGATGCGGGCGAAGATGTTGCTGTCGTCATAGGCGGGCATGGCGGTTCTCTCCTCAATCATCGAACAGATATTCGGTCGCGGCCAGCTTCAGCGCCGCATCGGGCGGCAGATCGAGGAAGCGGGCGAGCTGCGCGGCATTCTCCTCGGCCGAGCGCCAGGGGGCCACGGAATGGAAGGCCGAGAAATCCATGTCGCGCAGGCGTTCGGCCTCGTGCTCCAGATCGGCGCGCACCGTCGGCAGCAGCCGCTCGACCACCTCGGGCGCGGTCTGCGCGCCGGCCAGCCCGACCCGGTCGATATGGCCGCGCAGGTAATCGTCGTCGAATTGCGAATCGATCAGCAACAGCCGGGTGTCGGCCTTGTCCGACATCAGATCCTGGATCAGATGCAGCGCCGAGGGGTCCAGGCAGATCACCAGCTGATTCGATTCGAACTGCTCGAACAGCAACCGGATCAAGGCGCGGCGATGCCGGTCGCGCTTTTCGATCGTGGTCTCGACCCCGCCCAGGTCGGGCAGATGCGCCTCGGGCTCGTTGAACAGGAAATCCACCGCCGGGATGGTGCTGTGCTGCCGGATCGCCGCGGTCAGCCGCTTGGCCGCATGCCATTTCTTTGCCACCACCAGCAGCAGCGTGTTGTCGCGGCCCAGGCTGCCCTCGGTCTCCCAGAAGCGCTGGCCGAAGCGGCGCCCGACCCGGCCCCGCGCGGTCAGGAAGCGAAACAGCCCGCTCGCCTCGTTCGAGATCGGGAAATGCACCCCGGTGGCGGCCCAGAGCGCCCCCAGCCGCTCGCGCAGGCGGATCGCTTCGGGGCTGATCTTGCGGGCGAACAGGTAGTTCTGCCCGATCAGCAGGTCGTAATGGTCGTTATAGAAGGTGACCGGCATCCCGTAATCGGTGAAGACCAGATAGGTCAGCGTCCGGGCACGGAGCTCGCGCCGCGGCACCACATGCGGCACGATGGTCTGGAAGAAGGTCTCGTCCGGGATCCAGGTGGTCGAGAAGAACCGCAGCACATCCGGACGGCTGGCGCAAAATTCCAGCACCTTCTCGACGGTCTGGCGGCGCAGGCACCACCATTGCGAGCCGATCATGACCTGGATGTCGGCCGGCACCTTGCGGCTGAAGCCGAAGCGCTTCTGCAAATCGTAGCTGGTGTAGAACAGCCATTTCCGCGTGCGTTCGTTGAACCAGTGCCGATAGATCAGCCGCTCTTCCTTGAAGCCGGTCTTGATCCAGTCCGATTCGAAGAAGTCGAAATTCTCGATATAGTCGCAATCCTCGGCGTCCAGGAAGGCATGGGCGTATTCGGCCGATTTGATCGGCATGCAATCGCCCGACAGCATGTAGAAATGCGTGGCCTGCGGAAAGGCGACGACGGCGGCGCGCACCGCCTCCAGCGTGGCGCCGACCAGCGACCACTCGCCCCAGCCGCATTTCCAGCGCCGCTGCGCGAAGACCACCGAGGGATTGTCCCCCAGCGCCGCGCGAATCCGTTCGAAATCCCGGGAACTGGCGCGGCCGTCGAAATGGATCGAGACATAGTCGCCCGAGGCGGTCAGCCGCTGCGCCTGCGCGATGACGCCCTTGGGGTCCTTGTGGCAGAGCAGAATGAAGGCGATCCGTGCCATGCTATTTCACCGTCCTGTCCGATCCACGCGCCCGAACGCTCTGCAGCAGGTTGAATCTCTGCCGGCGATTTGCTTTGTGTCCTTACCGATTTTGGCTGGACGGGCAACCCGGGCGTGTGCCTTGCCCATGCCAGGCGCAGAGATTTGAAGGGGAAGATGAGAATGGGTTTCCCAGGAACCTGGATGACGGAAAGCGCCAGCATGGTCTATCGCGTGGTCCCGAAATGCGCCTGCTCCTCGATCGGGCAGATCATGTTCTATTCCGACCATGGCCGCTATTTCGACGGCGACATCCACGATTCCACCAGCGGCCTGCACAAGTGGAACCAGGACGAGAGCCAGCCGCTGATCGAGGCAAACGTCAAGGCCCACAAATCCCTGACCTTCACCTGCGTCAGGAACCCCTATGCGCGCATCCTGTCCTCGTTCTTCGACAAGATCGCCGGCATCCAGAGAAACGGCAAGCGCTATCGCGGCAACCTGGTGCCGCAGCTGATCCAGCGCTACGGCGTCGACGTGGGCAGCCCCGAGAACAGCTTCGAATTCGACCAGGTCGCCAGCTTCCGCCGCTTCCTGCTGTTCGCGCGCGACACCATCCGCTGGCGCCGGCCGATGGAGCCGGACATCCACTGGTCGGCCATGTCCGGCCATATCTCGACCTTCATCGTGAACGGCGGCCGCTACGACCAGATCTTCTTTACCGAGAAGTTCAACGACGGCATGCAGAAAGTGCTGGACGCCGCGCCGACGCCGGTGAAGCTGGACGTGAACGACGTGCCCAAGTTCAACGAATCGGAAGGCCACGGGCCCAAGCGCGCCCACAAGGTCAGCGACTATTTCGACGACCTGTCGCGGCACTTGGTCTGGGAAATCTACAAGAAGGATTTCCAGCTGTTCAAATACGACTTCGACGATCCCGACAACAAGCTCCCCCGGCACGAGATCGACCTGGACGAGATCCACGCCAAGCTGGGCCGCTGAGCCCCCGCGGGGCCGGTCCGGGGCTCCGGCCGCCGCCTTCCGTTTGCCCGATATTCCCGTCGGGCCAGCGCCGCGACGCAAGGCTTTCGCCTTCCTCGCGCCGCGGCCAAGTTTTCCCTTGCGAAAAACCAGAAACGCGCTATTTTCCCGCCTTCATTCGACCGGCGGGGGATGACCCGGACCGTTGCCCCCGTGCGCGCTGCCCTGTTTCGCGCCTTGCGGCCGACGCTCTCTTGGCCTATGCCCCGCCCCAGAACCGAAATCAGAATCCGGGGCCGCCCAGCCGGGTTGCCCCCCGAACCCCTTGAGGTTGAGACATGGCCGTCCCTCAGAACCGAGTTACCCGGTCCCGCCGCAACATGCGCCGTTCGCATGACGCGCTCGTTGCCGGCAACCCGAACGAATGCACCAATTGCGGCGAACTGAAGCGCCCGCATCACGTCTGCCCCTCCTGCGGCCATTACGCCGATCGCGAGGTCGTCGCGCAGGCCAACGAGGTCGACCTGGACGAAGACGCGGCCTGAGCGGACTGACCGCGGATATGGCTTCGGCAGATACCAGCGCTCTGCCGCGCGCCCCCGGCGACGGGGACGGCGTGGTGATCTCGGTTGACGCGATGGGTGGCGACCGGGGCCCGGCGACGGTGATCGCCGGCATGGCCGAGAGCGCCGGAAAGAACCCCGATATCCGCTTCATCGTCCACGGCCCCCGGGCCGAGCTGCAGCGGCTGATCGGCCGCCGCGGCGACCTGCTGCAGCGTTGCGACATCCGCGACGCGGCCGGCGTGGTGTCCATGGGCGACAAGCCCAGCCAGGTGCTGCGCAAGGGCGAGGGCACCTCGATGTGGTCCGCCCTCGAATCGGTGCGTCAGCGCGAGGCGACCGCCGCCGTCTCTTGCGGCAATACCGGCGCGCTGATGGCGCTGTCCATGCTGCGGCTGCGCAAGCTGCCCGGCGTGAACCGGCCGGCCATCGCCTGCCTGTGGCCCTCGCGCAATCCGCAGGGTTTCAACGTCATGCTGGATGTCGGCGCCGATATCCGCGCCGATGCGCAGGATCTGCTGACCTATGCTCTGATGGGCGCCTCTTACGCCCGCAACGGTTTCGGGCTGGAGCGGCCGCGCGTTGGCCTGCTGAATGTCGGCACCGAGGAACACAAGGGCCGGCCCGAGCTGAAACAGGCCCATGAACTGATCCCCACCACGGCGCAGGCGGCGAATTTCGACTATGTCGGTTTCGTCGAGGGCGGCGACCTGCCCTCGTCCCGCGTCGATGTGATCGTGACCGACGGCTTCACCGGCAATGTGGCGCTGAAGACCGGCGAGGGCACCGCGAAACTGGTCGGAGATCTTCTCAAGGAAGCCTTCGGCAAGTCGGTGATGTCGAAATTCGCCGCGCTTCTCGCCATGGGCTCGCTCAAGCGGCTGCAAAAGCGGATCGACCCGCGCCGCGTCAACGGCGGCGTCTTTCTGGGGCTGAACGGGACGGTGGTGAAATCGCACGGCTCGGCCGATGCGACCGGCGTCTCGGCAGCCATCAAGCTGGCCTTCCGGCTGGCGCAATCCGGATTCCAGGACCGGCTGGCGGCGCGCGTGGCGCAATCCGTCGCGGCGGCAGGCCAAATCAACGGCAGCAAGGAAAGCGAGGCGTCCTGATGCGGCGTGCGATCGTCCGGGGAACCGGCCATTACCTGCCCGAACGCGTGATCGAGAACAGTTGGTTCGAGGACAAGCTGGACACCAGCGACGAATGGATCCGCACCCGCACCGGGATCGAGCGGCGCCATTTCGCGGCCGAGGGCCAGCGCACCAGCGACCTCGGCATTCTCGCCGCCCGGGCCGCGCTCGACAAGGCCGGCATCGCCGCCGACCAGATCGACGCGGTGATCGTGGCCACCTCGACCCCCGACCTGACCTTCCCCTCGGTCGCGACCATGGTCCAGGCGGGGCTCGGGATGCGCGGCGGCTTCGCCTATGACCTGCAGGCGGTCTGCGCCGGCTTCGTCTATGCGCTGGCCAATGCCGATGCGATGATCCGCGCCGGCTTGGCCGAGCGGGTGCTGGTCATCGGCGCCGAGACCTTCAGCCGCATCATGGACTGGACCGACCGCGGCACCTGCGTGCTGTTCGGCGACGGCGCCGGCGCGGTGGTGCTGGAGGCGGCGGAAGGCGACGGCACCTCGGCCGATCGCGGCATCCTCGCCACCGATCTGAACAGCGACGGGCAATATCGCGACCTGCTTTATGTCGATGGCGGCGTCGCCTCGACCGGCACGGCCGGGCATCTGCGCATGCAGGGCAACCTGGTCTTCCGCCACGCGGTCGAGAAACTGGCCGACACCGCCCACCGGGCGCTGGACAAGGCCGGGCTGACGCCCGAGGACGTGAGCTGGCTGGTGCCGCACCAGGCCAACCTGCGCATCATCGAGGCCACCGCCAAACGCATGCACCTGCCGATGGCAAAGGTGGTGCTGACCGTGGCCGATCACGGCAACACCTCGGCCGCCTCGATCCCGCTGGCGCTGTCGGTGGCCGATGCCGAAGGCCGCTTCAAGCCCGGCGACGTGCTGGTGGCCGAGGCCATCGGCGGCGGCCTGGCCTGGGGTTCGGTCGTCCTGCGCTGGTAAGCCGTTATTTCAGCTGCGAATCCTTCGAGCCGCGCCGATTGATCCCGGCCGCCGGCCGCCAGGCCTTGTCGCGGCCCGACTGACAGTCCACGCAAAGCCGCACCCCGGGAATCGCCTGCCGCCGCGCCTCGGGGATCGGCTCGTCGCATTCGTCGCAGAACGCCGCACTCTCGCGCGTCACGCGCTGCGCATTGCGTTGCCGCATCCGCTCGATCGCCTCCCGAGTCGAGACGTCGATCTGTTCGTTCACCGCGTCGTCGCGGGCCCAGCCACCAGCCATGACATTCCCGTTTCACTTGTGCTTCTTCTACCAAGATAGGACGAGAATCCCGCCGTTCCAAGCGGCAGGCAGCGCAGCTTGCGCAGCGCCCCGCCGGTAAGGCGCGAATAATGCGGAACAAAATCGGGGTTCCAGGGAACGGAATCGGGTCGGGGTTGTTGACTTGGCGCCGTAAAGAAATCATCCTTCCCACCATTCAAGAGGTTTCCGAGATGAGCGACACTACCCTGACCCGCATGGACCTGGCCGAGGCGGTGTTCCGTGAGGTGGGCCTCTCCCGCCACGAATCGGCCCAACTTGTCGAAAGCGTGCTCGGCCATATCTCGGACGCGCTGGTGCGCGGCGAGCAGGTCAAGATCTCCTCTTTCGGCACCTTCTCGGTGCGCGACAAGAATGAACGCATCGGCCGCAACCCCAAGACCGGGGAGGAAGTCCCCATCACGCCCCGCCGGGTGCTGTCCTTTCGCCCCTCGCATCTGATGAAGGACCGCGTGGCCGCCGGGAACAGGCGCAAGGGCTGATGAGCAAATCCCCCGACGCCTTTCGTTCCATCGGAGAGGTTTCGCGCCTCGTGGGCGTCGCGCCGCATGTGCTGCGCTATTGGGAAACGCAATTTTCGCAGCTTTCGCCGGTCAAGCGCGCCGACGGGCGCCGCTATTACCGGCCCGATGACGTGCGCCTGGCCGCCGGCCTTTGCCAGGTGATGCGCGAGGAAGGGCTGAGCATTCGCGGCGCCAAGCGATTGATCGCCGCCGACCGCGGCGCCGGCCTGCGCGAGATCGGCGCCGCGCGCCTGGGCGAAAGCCTTGCCGAGGAGACTGCGGCCGAGCGTCCCGTCCGCACCCCGGCCGTGCGTCTGGCCGTCCCCGATCCGCAGGCCGAAACCCCGCAAGGGGCGGATATCCCGGCCGTGCCCGCCGCTTCGGCCGCGAAACCGCCCCGCCCCGCGCCCCGCCCCCCCCGGCAGACCGAATCGCTGCCGCTTTTCGCCGGTCTGGAACGGCCGCTGGCGACCGGCTGGCTCGGCCGCCTCGCCGCCACCGCGGCCGGCCTGCGCGGCTGCGAATTGCAGGGCCGGCCCCTGCCCGCCCAAGCCGGGGCCCTGCGCGCCGCGCTGCAGGGCGCCCGCTAAGCCGCATGGCGGATGCGTTTCCCGCCCAGGGCCGCAGCCTGTCCGCAGCAATCAGGATTCTTGCCGAAATTTCCGTGCTTCGCCCCTTGTGCTGGCCGCCCGCTTCGCTCTATATGCCCCTCGTCGGGCCGTGGCGCAGCCTGGTTAGCGCGTCCGTCTGGGGGGCGGAAGGCCGCGAGTTCGAATCTCGCCGGCCCGACCATTCCGAAAACGCCCATCCCCGTCCGGGGGTGGGCGTTTCCTTTTGCCGAAAGGGTTCCGTGTGAACGGTGTGCTTCCCGATTCGTCCCTGCGCCGGCTGATCGCCAGCGGCGCGATCTCGGCCACCCAGCCCATCCTGCCCGAACAGGTCCAGCCCGCCAGCCTCGACCTGCGGCTGGGCACGACGGCTTGGCGGCTGCGCGCCTCGTTCCTGGCCGGACGCGGGCGCAAGGTCAGCGACCGGCTCAAGGATTTCGAGATGCACCGGATGGACCTGACCGGCGGCGCGGTGCTGGAAAAGGGCTGCGTCTACCTGGTGCCGCTGATGGAGCGCCTGTCGCTGCCGACCGGTCTCGACGCGGTCGCCAATGCCAAAAGTTCGACCGGCCGGCTGGATCTGCTGACGCGGCTGGTCACCGACGAGGGCACCGAGTTCGACCGTCTGCCCGAAGGCTATGACGGCCCGATCTATGCCGAGATCTGCCCGCGCAGCTTCTCGGTGCTGGTGCGGCCCGGCATGCGGCTGAACCAGCTGCGGCTGCGCCAGGGCCAGGCGGTGCTGACCGATGCCGAGCTGCGCGGCCTGCACGCGGCCGAGCCGCTGGTCACCGGCCAGGCGCTGATCGACGACGGCCTTGGCTTCTCGGTCGATCTGCGGCCCGAAACCGGCGACCTGGTCGGCTACCGCGCCCGCCCGCATAGCGGCGTCATCGACCTCGACCGTATCGGCGCCTATCAGGCCCGCGACTTCTGGGACGAGTTGCGCAGCAGCGACGGCCAGCTGATCCTCGACCCCGGCGCCTTCTACATCCTGGTCAGCCGCGAGGCAGTGGCGATCCCGCCCGATTACGCCGCCGAGATGGCGCCCTATCTGGCCATGGTGGGCGAGTTCCGGGTGCATTACGCCGGCTTCTTCGACCCGGGCTTCGGCCATGGCGCGGCCGGACAGGGTGCGCGCGGCGTGCTCGAGGTGCGCTGCCACGAGGCGCCCTTCGCGCTGGAACACGGCCAGACCGTCGGCCGGCTGGTCTACGAGCGCATGGCCGCCCGGCCCGAGCGGCTCTACGGCAGCGGCATCGCCTCGAACTACCAGGGCCAGGGGCTGAAGCTCGCCAAGCAATTCGCCTGAACCGCGACGCCGCCCGCCCATCCTTCACCGTTGTCCAAATACCCCGGGGGAGGCGCGCGCAGCGCGCCGGGGGCAGCGCCCCTTAGCGCAGCCGCCGGGTGATCCGCGCCGCCTGGCGGGCGCGCTTCACCGCCGCGCGGGCGGCCTGCTCGCGGGCGCGCTGCTGCGGGCTCTGCCGGCTGCCGGGCCTGGGCGCGTTCGCCCGACGAATGCCCCGGTTCAACAGCCGGTTGGTGACCATGCGGATCAGAATCTTGATGAACTGGTTTACGTTCATCGGCTTATGCTCCGTACCTCAGTCATCTTCGAACAGATCCTCGGCCGTGGCCCCCGAATCTTCGCCGTCCTCATCCTCGCCGTCTTCGGCGCGGAACAAGCCGGGGGGCATGCCCTCACCGGCTGGGCGCGCTTCCAGCAAGCCGGCGGCGCGAAGCTCGGCCAGGCCCGGCAGGTCGCGGGCGCTTTCCAGGCCGAAATGATCCAGAAAGGTCTCGGTCACCACGAAAGTCACCGGCCGGCCGGGAGTCTGGCGGCGGCGGCCGATGCGAACCCAGTCCAACTCGATCAACTGGTCCAGGGTGCCGCGGCTGACGGCGACGCCGCGGATCTCCTCGATCTCGGCGCGGGTGACGGGTTGGTGATAGGCGATGATCGCCAGGGTCTCGGTCGCGGCGCGCGACAGGCGGCGGCTTTCGATCACGCTTTCCTGCATCAGGAAGCCCAGGTCGGCGGCGGTGCGAAAGGCCCAGGCGTCGCCCAGGCGCGCAAGCTGCACGCCCCGTCCCTCGTAGCGGTCGCGCAGGGCCCGCAGCGCCTCGGCCACGTCGCTGCCGGCCGGCAGGCGCGCGGCGATCTCGCGGCCGCTCATCGGCTCGGCCGAGGCAAACAGGATCGCTTCGACCATGCGCTCCTGCTCGGAAAGCGGCAGCGGGAAACGCTGCGGACCGGGGGCGGTGTCGTCCTGGCTCATTGCGGGCGCCTGCGGATGGTGATGGGGGCGAAGGTGCCGGCCTGGGCGATCTCGACCGCGCCCTGCCGCGCCAGTTCCAGCGTGGCGGCGAAGGTCGCCGCGGTGGCCGAGCGGCGGCGCTGCGGATCGGCCTCCCAACCGTCGGGCAGAAAGGTGGAAAGCGCGGTCCAGTCGCCGGCGAAGCCGATCAGCCCGCGCACCCGGTCCAGCGCCTGCTCCATGGTGAAGACATCGCGGCGATCAAAGGCGTAGGGCCGGAACTCGTCGCGGGTGCGCAGCCGGGCATAGGCGCGCATCAGGTCGATCAGCCCGGCCTGCCAGGCGACCTGGCGCTGGCGGGCCACGGTTTCCGGCGCGCCGCGCGGGAAACGGTCCTGGCCCAACCGGTCGCGGGCCATCAGCCGCGCCGCCGCCTCGCGCATGGCGTTCAGCCGCTCGAGCTGGAAGGCCAGATGCGCGGCCAGTTCCTCGGCCGAGGGCCCTTCGGCCTCGGAGTCCGGCGGCAACAGCAGGCGCGATTTCAGATAGGCGAGCCAGGCCGCCATGACCAGGTAATCCGCCGCTAGCTCGATGCGCAGCGCCCGCGCCTCCTCGACGAAGGCAAGATACTGGTCGGCGAGGTCCAGCACCGAAATCTGCATCAGATCGACCTTCTGCGTGCGCGACAGCGTCAGCAGCAGGTCCAACGGCCCCTCGAAACCCGAGACGTCGACGACCAGAACCTCCTCGGCGCGACGCTCGGACACCGGCTGCGGCGCGGGCCCCGGTTCGCGGTCCGGCACGGGGGTCAGATAGGGCACCTTGGTCATGACGCTTCCGGGCAAGAGGGTGCGCGCAGAATCCGTCATGGGCCGGGTTTAGTCAACCGATCAGGCCGCCAGCCCGCCAAGCGCCGTCAGTTCGGCCCGCAGCGCGGCGGTATCCCCGACCAGAGGCGCCCGGCGCAAGGCCAACGCCGCTTCCGCCCGCTCCCGGGCGCGCGGCGACATGGTGCCGGCCGCGGCCACGATCTCTTCCATCTGCGCCGGCGTCTCGTTGCAGGACAGCACCAGGTCGCAGCCGGCGGCGATGGTGGCGGCTGCGCGCTCGGCCGGGCTGCCTGACAGCGCCTGCATGCCGATGTCGTCGGACATCAGCAGCCCGTGAAAGCCGATCTCGCGGCGAATCAGGTCGATCACCGCGGCCGAGGCGGTGGCGGGCGCATCGTCAATGGCGGTAAAGCGGATATGCGCGGTCATCGCCATCGGCAGGTCGGCCAGCGCCCGGAACGGGGCGAAATCCGTGGCGCGCAGCTCGTCCAGCGCGGCCTCGACCACCGGCAGGTCCTTGTGGCTGTCCACCCGTGCCCGGCCATGGCCCGGCATGTGCTTGACCACGGGCAGCACCCCGGCCGCCAGCATCGCCTGCGCGGCGGCGCGGCCCAAGCGGATCACGGTATCGGCATCCGCACCGAGGCAGCGATTCTTCAGAAAGGGATGCGTCTCGTCGCGGGCGAGGTCGAGCACCGGGGCGCAATCGGCGTCGATGCCGACGGCGCGCAATTCCTGGGCCAGCAGGTGATGGTGCAGCCAGATCGCCCGCTCGCCGCGCCCGGCCTGATCCAGCGGCGCCGGCCAGTCGGTCCAGTGCGGCGCCCGCATCCGCTGCACGCGTCCGCCCTCCTGGTCGATCAGCACCGGGGCATCGCGGCCCACCGCTTCGCGCAGCGCCTGGGTCAGCCGGCGCAGGCGGTCCGGCGTGTCGACATTGCGCGCGAACAGGATGAAGCCCCAGGGATCGGCGGCGCGGAAAAAATCACGCTCGGCCCGGCTCAGTTCCGGGCCGGCGATACCGCCAAGGATGGTGGCGCCGGTCATCTCCAGCGGCTCATTTCGCGGTGGCGGGGATGCAGTCCACCCCTTCGGCGATCAGCGCCGCGCAGAACCGGCGGGCTTCGTCCTTCGAAGCGAAGCCGGCGGCGCGCAGGCGCCAGAAGGTGCGGCCATTGGCCTTGTGCTCCTGCACCACCATCGACTTGCCCGAGAAAAGCGCGCCGAACTTGCCCGAAACGCGGTTCCATTCGCCCTGGGCCAGCGAGTCGCTGTCGAAGGCGCCGATCTGCACCAGCGAGACGCCCGAGGCGACCTGCGCGGGGGCGGAAGCCGGAGCCGGGGCCGGGGCCTCGGCCGGGCGGCTTTCGGCAGCGGCAGCGGCCGGACTCGGCGCGGCATCGCTGGCGACGACGGGGGCGGCGGCGACGCGACGCGGGCGCGGCGCCGGCCGTGCCGATTGCGCGATGATACCGGCGGCGGGCGCGGCGCCCGC
Source organism: Paracoccus sp. TOH (assembly GCF_030388245.1). NCBI lineage: Bacteria > Pseudomonadati > Pseudomonadota > Alphaproteobacteria > Rhodobacterales > Paracoccaceae > Paracoccus > Paracoccus sp. TOH. Next base: position 906,744 of record NZ_CP098361.1, on the reverse strand, counting down.
CTCGGCCAGGGCGTTGGAGATCGCCACGTCGCGGGTCTCGTTGCCGGCCAGATCGGTCACCACCTCGTTCACCGGCGCCTCGGCGGCCGGGGCATCCGAAATCACGGCGTTCTCGACTGCGTTGGGCGCGGGTTCGCCATCGGGGCGGGCGATGACACGGGCGGTGTCCTCGGCCAACGGCAGCTCGACCGGGTGCGAGGGTGCCTGCGCGGTAGCGCCGAATTCGCCCATCGGCAGATCCTGCTCGGTCAGCGGCGTGGTTGCGGGGGCGATGGCGACGCGATCGACGGGAACCGGCTCTTCGCCGGCAGCAACGGTGTTCACCGCCAGGCCGGTGCGTTCGGTCAGCTCGCCGCCCGGATTGTCGGGGGCGGTGCGGGCCTCGCCCTCGATGGCGCGGATCACCGGCACGCCCGAAACGTCGCGCACCACCAGCTTGAAGCCCCAGACCGCCAGGATCACGATCAGCCCGACCGAGACCAGCGCGCCCAGGTAATGCGTCAGTCGCGACAGCCGCCCCAGAAGCGAAGGCGATTCGGCCAGCGGCTCGGCATGGGCGTCATAGTGGTGGTCGTCCCAGCCTTCCTCTTGCCAGTCGTCCCGATACCCCTGCTGGCCGTCGGCATGGGGATAATCATGCGCCAGCCTGCCCGGCTGCGCCCCTTCAAACCCGCCCGAGGAGCGGAAATCTACTACCGTCATTCCTGCCTGCCTGCCGGTTGTTCCGACGCTGCTCGTTTATCTGCTCGTCCCCGGCAGGGCACCGTTTTTCAGCGCATTTCCTTGGCCGGAGTCACCCCCAAGATACCAAGACCGGCCGAAATGACAACGCCGACGGACCGCACGAGGGCGATTTTCGCCGCCGTGGCCGCCGCATCGCCCTCTTGCAGGAAGCGCAGCCCCGGCTCGTCATTGCCACGGTTCCACAGCGAATGCAGGTCCGAGGCGATGTCATAGAGGAAAAACGCGATCCGGTGCGGTTCATGCGCGCGGGCGGCGATTTCCACGGTGCGTGGCCATTCTGCAACTTTCCGGGCCAGTTCCAGCTCGGCCGGATGCGAAAGCTGCGCCAGATCGGCCCCGGCCAGCGCCGTATCCGAAACGTCGACGCCCTGCCCCGCCGCCTTGCCCAGCACCGAGTTGATCCGGGCGCTGGCATATTGCACGTACCAGACCGGATTGTCCTTGGATTGTTCCAGCACCTTGTCGAAGTCGAAATCCAGCGCCGCGTCGTTCTTGCGCGTCAGCATGTGGAAACGGGTCACGTCGGCGCCCGCCTGCTCGACCACGTCGCGCAGGGTGACGAAGGTGCCGGCGCGCTTGGACATCTTGAAGGGCTCGCCGTTCTTGAACAGCTTGACCAGCTGGATCAACTTCACGTCCAGCGGCACCCGGCCGTCCGACAGCGCCCGGACCGCCGCCTGCATCCGCTTGACATAGCCGCCATGGTCGGCGCCGAACACGTCGATCAGCTCGTCGAAGCCGCGGTCGATCTTGTCCCAGTGATAGGCGATGTCGGGGGCGAAATAGGTCCAGGAGCCGTCCGACTTCTTCACCGGCCGGTCGACGTCGTCACCATGCGCGGTCGAACGGAACAGCGTCTGCTCGCGCGGTTCCCAATCCTCGGGGGTCTTGCCCTTGGGCGGCTCCAGCACCCCCTCGTAGATCAGCCCCTGCTGGCGCAGGCGCTCGATGGCGGCTTCGATGCGGCCGGTGCCGTAAAGCGCCTTCTCGCTGGAAAACACGTCCATGTGGACGTTGAGCAGCGCCAGGTCGGCGCGGATCATCTCCATCATCGCCTCAGTGGCGAAGCTGCGGATCTCGGCCAGCCATTCGCTTTCCGGCCGGTCCAGCAGCCGGGTGCCGTATTCCGCCTTCAGCGCCTCGCCCACCGGGATCAGATAGTCGCCGGGATAGAGCCCCTCGCGGATCTTGGGCTCCAGCCCATTGGCCTCGCGATAACGTTCATAGGCGGAGCGCGCCAGCACATCGACCTGCGCGCCGCCGTCGTTGATATAATATTCGCGGGTGACGGCATGGCCCGAGAAATCCAGAAGCGCCGCCAGCGCGTCGCCGAAGACCGCGCCGCGCGTATGGCCAACATGCATCGGCCCCGTCGGGTTGGCGCTGACGAATTCCACGTTGATCTTGCGGTCCCGGCCCATGTCCGAACGGCCGTAATCCGCGCCCTCGGCCAGCGCCGCACGCACGACGGCCTGCCATTCGGCCGGGGAGAGTCGCAGGTTCAGGAAGCCAGGCCCCGCCACCTCGGCCGAGGTGATGCGCGGGTCGGCGGCCAGCCGCGCCGCCAGGGCCTCGGCGATGTCGCGCGGCTTTTTGGCGGCGGGCTTGGCCAGCACCATCGCGGCATTGGTCGCCATGTCGCCATGCGCGGCGTCCCGCGGCGGCTCGACCGTCACATGGGCGGTGTCGAGGCCCGCGGGCAACTCGCCCGCCTGCTCCATCTGCGCCAGCGCATCGAGGACCAGCGCGCGGATATCCGAGAATAGGTTCATGGCTTCCATCCGTAAGATCGCGTCGGGATAGCGCCTGCCCAAGGGGGCCGTCAACCGCGCCGCGACGCCAGGCAAATCGACCCTGCTGCGCGAAAACCGCGCATCAGATTGACGCAGACCGGGTTTTCGGCTAGGTCCGCGCTGTCTGCATCCGGCAGGCAAGGCGAGGGGCGTGCGGAAATTGCGTCCCGAACCGCCGCGAAACCCCGGTCTCCGGGACGGGCGGCGATGGACGCAAGCACGGCGCGGGCTGGTTCCGCGCATTGATACGAAAGCCCTGAATGACCAAATTTTCCGATCTGAAGCTGGACCCCAAGGTTCTGAAAGCCATCGCCGAGGCGGGGTACGAAACCCCGACCCCGATCCAGGCCGGGGCGATTCCCCCGGCGCTGGAAGGCCGCGACGTGCTGGGCATCGCCCAGACCGGCACCGGCAAGACCGCCAGCTTCACCCTGCCGATGATCACCCTGCTGGGCCGCGGCCGCGCCCGCGCCCGGATGCCGCGTTCGCTGGTGCTGTGCCCGACCCGCGAACTGGCCGCCCAGGTGGCCGAGAACTTCGACATCTATGCCAAGCATACCCGGCTGACCAAGGCGCTCTTGATCGGCGGCGTCAGCTTCGGCGAACAGGACAAGCTGATCGACCGCGGCGTCGATGTGCTGATCGCCACGCCCGGCCGGCTGCTGGACCATTTCGAGCGCGGCAAGCTCCTGCTGACCGGCGTGCAGATCATGGTGGTCGATGAGGCCGACCGGATGCTCGACATGGGCTTCATCCCCGATATCGAGCGTATCTTCCAGCTGACGCCCTTCACCCGGCAGACGCTGTTCTTCAGCGCTACCATGGCCCCGGAAATCGAACGCATCACCGACACCTTCCTGCACGCGCCCGAGCGCATCGAGGTCGCCCGCCAGGCCACCACCAGCGAGACCATCACCCAGAAGCTGATCGAGATCACCCCCACCCGCCGCGACCAGACCGCCAAGCAGAAACGCGAATTGCTGCGCGCCCTGATCCGGGCCGAGGGCGAGGGGCTGAAGAACGCCATCATCTTCTGCAACCGCAAGACCGAGGTGGACATCGTCGCCAAGTCGCTCAAGGCGCATGGCTTCGACGCCGCGCCGATCCACGGCGACCTGGACCAGCGCCACCGCATGGCGACGCTGGACGGCTTCCGCGAAGGGACGCTGCGCTTCCTCATCGCCTCGGACGTGGCGGCGCGCGGGCTCGACATCCCGGCGGTCAGCCATGTCTTCAACTTCGACCTGCCCAGCCATGCCGAGGATTACGTCCACCGCATCGGCCGCACCGGCCGCGCCGGTCGCCAGGGCACCGCGATCTCGATCGCCACGCCGGCGGACGAGAAATATCTCGGCGCCATCGAATCGCTGGTCAAGCAAAGCCTGCCACGCGCCGCGGTGCCCGAGGGCTTCACCCTTTCCTCGGCCGCCCAGGACGCGCCGCGCCCGGCGCGCGAGAGCGGGCGCCGCGAACGCGGCCGCGACCGTGATCGCCGCGGCCGCCGCGACGACAGCGAGCAGCGCGCTCCTGCCCCCGAGCCCCGTGCCGAGGCGAAGCCGGCGGAAACCGCCGAGCGCCGGCACGACCGCCCGGCGCGCGACGAGCAACGCCGCGAAGACCGGCGCGAACGCCATGGCGAGCGCGGCCACGACCGTCATGACCGTCATGACCGGCGCGAGGATCGCCGCGGCGACCGCCATCCGGTGATGGGCATGGGCGACCATGTGCCGGAATTCCTGACCCGCACCTTCCGCCCCGGCTTCACCGAACCCGCCGAGGAGATCACCGAGCAGGCCGATCTGCGGCCGGCAGCCGAGCCCGCCGCCGAAGCGCCGGTCGCGCCGACGCCGGTGACGGAAAGCCCGGCGGCGGAAAGCCGCGCCACGGAAACGGCGGCCTCTGACGCTTCTGCCGCCGAAAGCCCGGCCGCGGACGCGCCCGCCGCGGTAGAAAAGCCCAAGCGCTCGCGCAGCCGCAAGGCCAAGCCGACCGCCGAAGCCGCGCCCGAGGCGCCGACCGGAACGCAGCCCGAAACGCAACCCGAAACGCAGCCGCCGGCGGAACCGGAAGCAGGCCCCGAGACGGCGGCACCGGCCGAAGCGGCCGAGCCGGCCGCCCCGGCCAAGCCCGTGCGCAAGCGCAAGCCGCGTGCTCCGAAGGTCGAACCGGTCCAAGCCGCGCCCGCAGAGCCTGCGGAACTCGCGGCCGAGACGCCGGCCGAGACCGAGCCGGCCGCGAAGCCCGCCCGCAGAACGGCAAGGACACCGGCCAAGCCCCGCGCGCCGCGCAAGCCCAAGGCCGTCGCCCAGGCCGAAGCCGAGGCGACGCCGGCCGAAGCCGGCAGCGATGCGACCCAACCCGAGGCTGCCGGCAGCCCGGACGACAGCACCGCCGAGGCCTGAGCCGGCCGCATGGTCTCGCCGGTCTTTCCAGGACCAACGCGGCAGCTATCGCGGGCGCCCTTGCAAAGGCGGCGCCCGTCCTGGGCGGCGCTCGCGCTGGATCTGGCACTGGGGACGCTGGCGGCACTGGGACAGGCGCCCTGGAATCTATGGTTTCTGACGGTTCTGGCGCTTGCCGGACTCTGCTGGCAGATCGGCCGCGCCGGAGGCGGCCGCGCCGCCGCCTGGCATGGCTTTGCCGCCGGCCTCGGGTATTTCGCCCTGGCCATGTGCTGGATCGTCGAGCCGTTCTTCGTCGAACCCGAGATCTATGGCTGGATGGCCCCCTTTGCGCTGTTCTTCATGGCGGCGGGCGGGGCGCTGTTCTGGGCGGTTCCCGCCTGGCTGGCCGCGCGCCTCGCCCCGGGCTTTCCCCGGCAGGGGCTGGTCTTTGCCGGGCTGATGGTATTTTCCGACTGGCTTCGCGGCTGGATCTTCACCGGCCTGCCCTGGGCGCTGACCGGCCATGTCTGGATCGACACCCCGGCCGGCCAGCTGGCCGCGACGCTCGGCTCGATCGGCCTTTCGGGGCTGACCATGCTGGCGGCGGCCCTGCCGCTGGCCTTCTGGCGGGGTGGACCCGACCGCCCGCGCGCCGCCCTGCCCGGCGCGCTGCTGGCCGCCCTGGCCATCGCCGCGGCCTGGAGCGCCGGCATGGCCCGCCTGGCCCAGCCACTGCCCGCCGACAGCGCCCTGCATCTGCGTCTGGTCCAGCCCAACGCCACCCAGGCGCTGAAATGGGATCCCTATTGGTCCGAGGTGTTCTTCCGCCGGCTCCTCGACCTTTCCGCCATCCGCGATCCCGGCCGGCCGGCCCCCGATGCGGTGATCTGGCCGGAAACCGCGGTGAACTTCCTGCTCGAACAATCCGGCACCGCCGCCCAGGACATCGCCGGCTTCGCCGGCGCGCCGGTGATCCTCGGCATCCAGCGCGCCGAGGGCGAACGCTATTTCAACAGCCTGACCGCGTTTTCGGACCGCGGCATCGGCCCGGTCTATGACAAGTTCCACCTCGTGCCCTTCGGCGAATACACGCCCTGGGGCGATGTCATGGCCCGGTTCGGCATCCGCGCTTTCGCCGCGCAGCACGGTTTCGGCTATTCCGCCGGGCCGGGGCCGCAGGTCATGACCCTGCCCGGCCTGCCGCCCCTGCAGCCGCTGATCTGCTACGAGGCGGTGTTCCCGCAGCACCTGGTCACCAGAGCCGACCGCCCGGCCTGGCTGCTGCAGGTCACCAACGACGCCTGGTTCGGTCAGCTTTCCGGTCCCTGGCAGCACCTGGCGCAGGCGCGGCTGCGCGCCATCGAATCGGGCCTGCCGCTGCTGCGGGCGGCGAATACCGGCGTCTCGGCGGTGGTCGATGCCCGCGGACAGTTGCGCGCCACGCTGGGCCTGAACCTGACCGGCCGCATCGACGCGGCTCTGCCCGGCGCCCTGCCGCCCACGCCCTGGTCGCGCTGGCGCGACTGGCCGGCGCTCGGCCTTGCCGCGATCGGCCTGCTGCTTGCGGCACGGCGCCGCAATCTCCGAGGTTGACGGCAACCGGCGCCTCCACTAACGCTTCGGGTTGACCGTCACAACGGCTTCCTGGCGTGGCGGCGTCATTCAACGGAGCATCTTCATGGCCAGACAGGACTATGTGTTCACCTCGGAATCCGTCTCCGAGGGTCACCCCGACAAATTGTGCGACCAGATCTCGGACGCGGTGCTGGACGCGCTTCTGGCCGAGGACCCGGCCGCCCGCGTCGCCTGCGAGGCCTTTGCCACCACCGGCACCGTGGTCATCGGCGGCGAAATCGGGCTGAGCGACAAGAAGAAGCTCGGCGAATACATGGGCCGCATCGCCCAGATCGCCCGCGATACCATCCGCGACATCGGCTACGAGCAGGAAAAGTTCCACTGGAACACCTGCCACGTCCACAACTACCTGCACGAGCAATCCGCCCATATCAGCCAGGGCGTCGACCGCGACGGCGCCGGCGACCAAGGCATCATGTTCGGCTATGCCGTGGACGAGACGCCCGAGCTGATGCCGGCGCCGATCCAATATGCCCATGCCATCCTGCGCCGCCTGGCCGAGGCGCGCAAATCCGGCGCCGAACCGATGCTGGGCCCGGATGCCAAATCCCAGCTGAGCCTGCGCTACGAGAACGGCAAGCCGGTCGAGATCACCAGCCTGGTGCTCTCGCACCAGCACAAGGACGAATCGCAGAGTTCGGACGACATCCGCGCCATCGTCGAGCCCTATATCCGCGAGGTGCTGCCCGCCGGCTGGCTGACCGAGAAGACGGAATGGTGGGTGAACCCGACCGGCACCTTCGTCATCGGCGGCCCGGACGGCGACGCCGGGTTGACCGGGCGCAAGATCATCGTCGACACCTATGGCGGCGCGGCCCCGCATGGCGGCGGGGCCTTTTCGGGCAAGGATCCGACCAAGGTCGACCGCTCGGCCGCCTATGCCGCGCGCTACCTGGCCAAGAACGTGGTGGCGGCGGGGCTCGCCAAGCGCTGCGTGATCCAGCTTTCCTACGCCATCGGCGTGGCGAAGCCGCTGTCGATCTATGCCGACACCTTCGGCACCAGCAAGGTTCCCGAAACCGAGATCGAGCGCGCCATCTCCCGCGCCATGGACCTGACGCCGCGCGGCATCCGCGAGCATCTGGACCTGTGCCGGCCGATCTATCGCCGCACCGCCGCCTATGGCCATTTCGGCCGCACCCCCGAGGCGGATGGCGGCTTCTCTTGGGAACGCACCGATCTCGCCGAGGCGCTGACGCGCGAGCTTTAAGGCCCGGACCGGCCCGTCCTCGCCGAAAGACCGCCCGGATCCTGTTCCGGGCGCTCGGAAGCCCCGCTGAGCATCTGCAGAATCGGGCAGGACCGGCATGCGGCGCCGGTCCCTTCACCGTTGTCGAAATACCCTGGGGGAGCGCGGAACGCGCGGGGGCAAAGCCCCCGTCTTCAGTCCTTGAAGCTGCGACTGTCCTTGATCTGGTCCCAGGCCCAGACCACCTCCTGCAGCCGATCCTCGTCCGACCGGTCGCCGCCGTTCATGTCGGGATGCAGATCCTTGACCAGGGACTTGTATTGCTTGCGGATCTCCGTCCGGGTCCAACTGTCCTTGGCTTCGAGGATCTCCAGCGCCTTGCGCTCCGTCGGCGGCAGCTTGCGGCTGACGGCCTTGCGCGCCTCGGGGTTGGTGCCGTTGGCACCCAGGATCTCCAGCGGGTCATCGATGCCGTGGCGCGCCCACTTCTGTTCCTGGGCGGCGCGGCCGAAGGGCTTGGTCGGCCGTTCCCAGACCGTGGCATTGTCCAGGAATTCCTGGAACTCGGCCTCGGACTGGCCCTGGAAATAGTTCCAGTTCAGGTTGTATTCGCGGACATGCTCCTTGCAGAACCAGTAATACTCGTCCAGCGCCCGCGGCGATTTCGGCGCGCGGTACTGGCCCGGCTGGTTGCAGCCCTCCTTGTCGCAGCGTCGCGTCGAGGTCTCGAAGGCGCCGGACATGCCCCGCCGCCCCTTGGACCGGCGTTTCTTGTCCGAGGCTGCGGATATGTCGAATCCGAACGGGTCGCTGTTGCTCATCTGCCTGCCTTGTCCTGAACGGGACAGGCAGTTTAGGCTATTTCGCAGGACATGAAAGGGGGCAAGCGAATGATTGCCGACGAGATGCGAGAAAGACTGGCCGAACTGCAGCCGCTTCGGCTGGAAATCATCGACGAAAGCGAAAGCCATCGCGGCCATGGCGGCTGGCGCGAGGGCGGCGAGACGCATTTCCGCATCCGCATGGCCAGCCCGCAATTCTCCGGGCTGGGCCATGTCGCGCGGCATCGGCTGGTGCATGCCGCCTTGGGTGACGTCGTGCCGCGCATCCATGCGCTGGCGCTGGAACTGGCGGAAAACTGACCCGTTAGCGCGCGCAGTCTTGCCCGCCCCTGGCGCCGGGCGTAGAAGCCCGGAAAGGCAGAAAGCACAAGGAATTTCCGCATGACCTCGCCCAAGGATTTCAACGACCGCATGCTGTCGCTCGGCCTCGCCCGGGTCAGCGAGGCGGCCGCCCATGCCTCGGCGCGGCTGATCGGCCGCGGCGACGAGAAGGCTGCCGACCAGGCCGCCGTCAATGCCATGCGCGAGCAGCTGAACATGCTGGACATCAAGGGCGTCGTCGTCATCGGCGAGGGCGAGCGGGACGAGGCGCCGATGCTTTACATCGGCGAAGAAGTCGGCTCGGGCGACGGCCCCGAGGTCGACATCGCGCTGGACCCGCTGGAGGGCACCACGCTGACCGCCAAGGACATGCCGAATGCCCTGACCGTGATTGCCATGGCGCCGCGCGGCACTCTGCTGCACGCGCCCGACGTCTACATGGAGAAGCTGGCCATCGGGCCGGGCTATCCGAAGGACGTCGTCAGCCTCGACATGACCCCGGCCGAGCGCGTCCGGGCGCTGGCCAAGGCGCGCGGCGTCAAGGACAGCGACATCACCGTCTGCATCCTGGAACGTCCCCGGCACGAGGATCTGGTGGTAGAGGTGCGCTCGACGGGCGCGGCCATCCGGCTGATCACCGACGGCGACGTGGCGGGGGTGATCCATTGCGCCGAAGCGGAACTGACCGGCATCGACATGTACATGGGCTCGGGCGGCGCGCCCGAGGGGGTTCTGGCCGCCTCGGCGCTGAAATGCATGGGCGGGCAGATGTGGGGCAAGCTGCTGTTCCGCAATGACGACGAAAAGGCCCGCGCCGCCAAGGCCGGCATCACCGACCTGGACCGCATCTATTCGCGCGACGAGCTGGTGACCGCCGACGTGATCTTCGCCGCGACCGGGGTGACGAACGGCTCGATCGTGGCCGGCGTCAAGCGCGAGCCGCATTACCTGCAGACCGAAACCATCCTGATGCGCTCCAAGACCGGCTCGGTGCGGCGCATGATCTATCGCAACCCGATCAAGTAAGCGAGCCGACAGGCTTGAACAGCGGGCGGTCATGGGGGATGAAGCCGCCATGACCGCCTTTCTTTCCGTCACCGCCTCGCTGACCGGCCGCCTCTGGCGCGGCCCCGACGCCGCCCTGGAACGCGCCGCCGAGGCGCTGGCGCAGGACAGCCGCCTGCCGCTGCCCGTCAGCCGGGTGCTGGCCGCCCGCGGCGTGCCCGCGCATGAAACGCCGCTTTACCTCGACCCCAAGCTGCGCGACCTGCTGCCCGATCCCTCGGGCCTGCGCGACATGGACAAGGCCGCCGAACGGCTGGTCGCCGCCGTGTTGGCCGGCCAGCGCATCGCCATCTTCGCCGATTACGACGTGGATGGCGGCGCCTCGGCCGCGCTGCTGCTGGACTGGCTGCGCCGCCAGGGCCGCGACGCGACGCTTTATATCCCCGACCGCATCGACGAGGGTTATGGCCCGAACGCCCCGGCCATCGCGGCGCTGTCGCGCGATCACGACCTGATCGTCTGCGTCGATTGCGGCACGCTCAGCCACGAGGCGCTGGCGGCCGCCGCCTGCGATGTGATCGTGCTGGACCACCACCAGGGCGGCGAGACCCTGCCGCCGGTGCTGGCGGTGGTGAATCCGAATCGCGCCGACGAGGATGGCAGCCTCGGCCATCTCTGCGCCGCGGGCGTGGTGTTCCTGGCGCTGGTGCGCTGCAACGGCCTGCTGCGCCGGGACGGCCATCCGCAGCCCGACCTGATTCCGCTGCTCGACCTGGTGGCGCTGGCGACGGTGGCGGACGTGGCGCCGCTGGTCGGCGTGAACCGCGCCTTCGTGCGGCAGGGATTGCTGGTCATGGCCCGCCGCGAACGCCCCGGCCTGGTGGCGCTGTCGGACGTGGCGCGGCTCGATTCGGCGCCGAATGCCTTTCACCTGGGCTTTCTGCTGGGGCCGCGCATCAATGCCGGCGGCCGGGTCGGCAAGGCGGATCTCGGGGCGCTCTGCCTCTCTTGCACCGATGCCCGGCAGGCCGAGCGGCTGGCGGCCGAGCTGGACGCGCTGAACCGCGATCGCCGCGCCATCGAATCCGCCGTGCGCGAGGCGGCGCTGGCGCAGGTCGAGGCCCGGGGCGCCGAAGGCATCGCTTGGGCCGCGGACGACGGCTGGCATCCGGGCGTCGTCGGCATCGTCGCCGCGCGGGTGAAGGAGGCGACCGGCCTGCCCTCGGTGGTGATCGGGGTCGAGGGCGGCATCGGCAAGGGCTCGGCCCGCTCGGTTCCCGGCGTGGACCTGGGCCGCGCCATCCAACGCCTTGCCGCCGAAGGATGGCTGCTGAAGGGGGGCGGCCATGCCATGGCCGCCGGTCTGACCGTCGAGGAGGCGAAGATCCCCGGCGCCATGGCCCGGCTGTCGCAACTGCTCTCGCGCGAGATGGCCGAGCGGCCCGGCGCGGGCGAGCTGCGCATCTCGGGCCTGCTGGACCCCGCCGGCGCCACGGTCGAGCTGATGCAGATGCTGGAGCGCGCCGGCCCCTTCGGCCAGGCCGCACCGGCGCCGCGCTTCGCCTTTGCCGGACAGCTGATCGACAGCGCCGGGACGATGGGTGACAGCCATCTGCGCCTGCGCTTCCGCAGCCCCGGCAGCCCGGTGCTGGAGGCGGTGGCCTGGGGCGCGATGAACGGCCCGCTGGGCCCGGCGCTGCTGGGCGCCAAGGGCCGGCGCTTCCATCTGGCGGGCAAGCTGGAACTCTCGCAATGGGGCGGGCGCGAACGGGTGCGGTTGCGCCTGGACGATGCCGCGCCGGCCGGCTGAGCGGGGCGAAAAAACTTGCGGGGCGGGCGATTTTTCCGCTTGCAGGCCCGCAACAGCTGGCCTAAACACCGCTCCACACCGCGCGGCACGGTCCGGCGGAACGAAAGAGTGGCCCGTTCGTCTATCGGTTAGGACGTCAGGTTTTCAACCTGAAAAGAGGGGTTCGACTCCCCTACGGGCTGCCACTTCCTCCAATTTTTCATGATTTTCCCTTTTCTATCATATGGATACACGCGCGTGTCCCAGTCGCGAGCATACTGTGTCCCAGATTACGCGCCCTCAACGATAAGCCGAACAATCTGCTGACGGTCGACAGCCCGCGTATAGCGCTCTACCTCCCCAAGGGTTAGATGGCCCGCCATCGCCGCGATCTGATGTGTGGATTTCCCCTGCTCCGCCCAGTAGACGCAGAATGCCTTGCGCAACCCATGCAACCTTGCCTTCATGCCGGCAGCGGCGGCGGCATCACGAAAAAGGTTACCTAGGCTTTCAGGAGTATAAGGCTTTCCATATTTGTTCAGGATGAAGGTCGGTGCGATGTCAGGAGTCCGAGCAATTACAGAGCGCAGCTCCTTGGTCAGCGGAACATTGCATGTGACCCCTGTTTTCTGTCGATCGAACGTTAGCAGCCCACCGCTCATATTGCGTCGACCAATTCTCACCAGATCGACACGAGCCGCGCCGGTTAAAGCGCCAAATCGAATATCAGGCGCCCGACCGTTCCTATATCCCAGCGGGCAATGAACGCGCCTATGTCGGCGGCGTCAGCAGTAGGAAAGCCTTTCGATTTTGGTCGGTCCAATTCCATTCCGGTCATCGGATTCCGTTCAATGATATGCAAGCGACGCGCATGTTCAAATACCGGCTTGAGGGCCTTGTATTCGCTGACAGCAGCTTGGCCGCCCTTTTGGTAGAGCGCGATCTCTATGGCTTTCTGAGTGATGTCGGAGAGCAAGCGATCCCCTTGGGCGGAAACATAACGGCGCAGGATTGCCAAGCGTGCTTTTTGGGTGTTTCTTGCGTATCTTGCCCACTCCTTGTTTCCAGAAAGATACAGATCAACCGCCCATGCAAAGCTATTCTTTTGAGGCCTTTGTGCCTCTTGGGGGCTATGCTCCCAACGCACATGTTCAGCCCAGTACGCCGCCATAACTCGCGGATCGTTCGGCGGCAATCCATGAACATTTAACGAAATCTCCTTTCCGTTTCGCCGATAGTAATGAAACCAACGGCCTCGACGTTTGCGCGATCTGAGATAACCTGCCATTACGGCTAATCTCCGTTGAATGGACGGTCGGCAGAGTAGGTAATGGTCTGCGCGTTATACTCAAAGGTCACTCCGTCTGGACCTATCCGCACAATTCGCGCATCAGCACGAAAGCTTGACACAATTTCGTAAATATCGCGCACCTGCTTTTCAGTTGGTAAGGATGGGGCGACAGGACGACTCATCGGATGGACCTCAATCACAGTAGCGTACTAATCGCGTGATAATCGCGTCACGCACGGCACAAGCCATAAAACTTCATTCAGGATCTACCATGTTGCACTCAACATATTCCACGAGAGCAGTTGAGGGCAGATAGTAATTGCGCCCAACCATTACGAAGCGAACCTTCCGGTCCCTTATAAGGCGGCGAATCCTTCCGATGGGCCATCCCGTGATTTTTGACAGCTTCTGGGGTGATACAAAGTCTTGCGACAACAGCACATTTTGTGTCATATCTGATCTCAACGATGGAAATTCATCAAGGCCCACGCAATTGCGCTACGATTCGATCAAATATAACACATATGTATTGCGAGTCAAGACTTGAGGCCTAAACTCGACAACGTGGCAATCGGCACGCGACTGAGCCTGTTACGCCAAAGCAGACATCTGTCTCAGGGTGACATGGCTAAGGAATTGGGCGTCTCCGTCGCCGCCTACCGAAACTACGAATGGGGCAATCGTGAGGCTCCCATCTCAGTGCTAGCCAAAGCTGCGGAGATGGCGGGCACCACAATCGATAACTTGGCTCTAGGGGAGGTTGGGCACTCAACTGAAGCAATAGCAAAACAACTGTCACGTATTCTTCCGCTCTTGCCCCAAGCCCAGCGAGATGACTGCTCACGGCATATAGGAGCGATTGCTTTCTTGCTTAAGCAAACGCTGTCGAAGCCTGAATTCAGCGACCGCGACATCGAAGAGTACATGGCATCCCGGGAGAAAACAGCCGATGAAAGATAAAGAATTTCTGTCCAGCTACAACAACAATCTAATAAGTGGATTGACGCACAACATTACGAAAACCGCAAAACTCTGCTACTTTCTTATGGCGTTACTCATCCCCGCCCTTGTCATTAGGCAGGAGCAAGCCGAAACGTCCCTCATCCTATTTCTTTTGAGCCTTATAGGTGCGTTTGGTGTCGTTATTCTCACTTGGGTTATCTACGGCTTAGAGAAAAAACGGGCGCCGCAGCACTAGCTTTCGCCGCATACGCTCAAAGGATGAGCCGTCGACACAAGGCGAAATGCAGACAATCACTACGCTTTGAAAAGGTACTCCTACGGCACAGCAATGCCAACTGAGTTCCGGTCACGGCTGGTGGGCAGGTCTCGTCCGCATTCAAACTGTGGTTCAATATGGCCCGGTTGTACGCCCCCTTCTAGCATCCTGTTCAATAGCAGATTCACGCCTTGCTCATACAGCCATCAATCAGATTTGACGTCATCACCGAAACGCAAAGGAGGCAGACCGAGCTCATAAAGATACCGATTATGCTTATTGGCCGCCGACTGGATCCGTTCGTTCAGATTATTTAGCTGGTGATGCACGGCTGCTAGATCGACGTCCTGCGCAATTTCAGCAGTGCTTACATAGCGGGAAATGTTGAGATTGAAGTCGTGTTCTTTCTCGATCTCCTCCAGGGTGACCACCCGCGAATAACGGTTCTCTACTTTGCGGTGCTTGTAGGTCTCCACGATCTTGTTGATGTGCTCGGGCAGGAGCACGTTTTGTCTCTTGCCCGGATGATAGTGCTCAGCCGCGTTGATGAACAGCACGTCATCGGTTCGCTTGCACTTCTTCAGCACCAGAATGCACACCGGAATGCCGGTCGAATAGAACAGCTTAGCCGGCAGGCCGATTACCGTATCGATATTGCCGTCCTTCAGAAGTTTGCTGCGGATCGTCTTCTCGGCCCCGCCCCGGAACAGAACGCCGTGCGGCAGGATGATCGCCATGGTTCCGTCTTTCGCCAAGAAATGGAACCCGTGCAGCAGAAAGGCGAAATCTGCCGCCGACTTGGGCGCAAGCCCATAGTCTCTGAAGCGAAAATCCTTAGCCATCTCCTCGGTCGGATTCCAGCGGTAACTAAAGGGCGGGTTGGCGACCACAGCGTCGAACTCGATCTTCTTCGCCGGATTCGGCTCGCGCAGGATGTCCCAATCGTTTTCTAGGCTGTCGCCGTGATGGATTTCGAACTCTGTGTCTCGCACACCGTGCAGCAGCATATTCATCCGAGCGAGGTTGTAGGTGGTGATATTCTTTTCCTGCCCGTAGATTTTGCCGATACCATGCTTGTCCATGTGGCGACGCACGTTCAAGAGCAGCGAGCCCGAGCCGCAGGCGAAATCATAGACCCGTTTCAGCTTCTCACGCTTGCCCGAGACCGGGTCTTGGCCGTCGAGCGTGACAATGCCCGACAGGATGCTGGAAATCTGTTGCGGAGTATAGAACTCGCCTGCCTTCTTGCCCGAGCCGGCGGCGAACTGACCGATCAGATATTCATAGGCATCTCCCAGAAGATCACGCTCGCTAGGGAAGCCCGCCAACCGCTCAGCGATCTTCTGGATGATCGTGCAGAGCCGGGCATTGCGCTGCTTATAGTCCTTGCCCAGCTTTTCGGAGTCCAGGTTGATCTCGGAGAAAAGGCCCTGGAAGCTGCTGGAGAAAGATTCGTTCTCGATGAACTTGAAGCCGCGCTGGAGCGTGCGCAAGAGCCCGTCGCTGTGGGTGCGCGCCATCTCGGCGATGGAACTCCAGAGATAGGGCGGTTCGATAACATAATGCACCTTGCGGCGCATCACCTCTTCAAATTCTTCCGTGTCACCGGGGTTTTCTTCATACCAGACCTGAAGTTGGCTTGAGGCACCGCTTTTCCGCAAGACGTCGGGCGGTAGATCCGGCCAGTCGGCCCCGAGCTCAGCTTTCGCGGCCTCCTCGTAACTGTCGGAAAGATAGCGCAGGAACAGAAACGATAGCATATAGTCGCGGAAGTCATCTGCGTTCATCGCCCCGCGCAGCTCGTCGGCGATGGCCCAGAGCGTCCTGCCCAGTCTGATCTGGTCTTGCTCGGTCATACGGGCGCCTCCGCTGCCTCAGCCTCGGGGAATAGCTCGGGGTTGAACCGGTAATCTCTCATGAAGTTGTCCAGTACCTTGCGGAAAATGTCCTTGTTCTCTGGCATCATTTCGGTCGGCTCGAATAAGTGATAACTGCCATGACTAAAAAGTTGGATATAGCGGAAGTGCAACGTGCCGTCCTCATCATCCGGGTCGCGCTTCATCACGTCGCCGAAATGGCTGAACCCGTGAAAAGTGGCCGTTTTCTCCATGATGCTGCGCAGGACGGTAAAGTGATAGGTGTAGAGCCTGCCGGAGAGCGCGGCCTCAGTGAGTTCCTTCATCATCGCGACGTGGTAGAAGCGCGGCGTCTGACCCGTGTTGCGCAACTGCCAACCGTTCCCGTCGCGGCTCAGGAAGAACTGCCACGGATTGCTCAGCTCATTGCACAGAACGTTGAAGAACAGCGTGTGATGAGAGGAGACAACCGCTTTGAGCCGATCCTGCGCTTTCAGCATCCGCGCTAGATGAGCGGCGACGGCGATGGCGTTGTTTTCGTCGAGCGAGGAAATCGGATCGTCGATGTAGAGGTATTTCACCCAGTCATAGGGTTCCTGACCGTCGATGGCGAGCTGCGCTACCGCTAGAAAGAAGCACCAGATGAAGATGTTTTCTTCGCCGCGCGAGATCTTGATAGGCAGGGGCACGTCCTCGCCGGCCGCATCCCTCGCGGTCTCGCGCCAGAACAAGACTGTACCCTCATCATAGTCGATCTGGAAATCGAAGGTGCAGTAGCGGCGCAGGACGGGGCGGATGCGGTTCTCCATCTCCAGCTCGGCAAGGCCGACGAAGAAGGCGGATGCTGTATTCATCCGCAACACGCGGTCGTGGTCGTTTTGCAGGTCGTTATCCCAGCTGAAGAGATCCTCGGTAAAGGCGTTGAAATAGAGCGTATCGCGGGCCGTGACCACGCCGGCTTCGTCGCGTGCCTTACCGAGCTCCTTGAACGCCATCGACAGCCGCGTTTTGCCGGTGCCGTTATGGGCAAAAACAAGGGTGCATTTCTTGTTCTTCCCCTCGATTTCTTGCCGCAGGTGGGCAGCAAGCGCCTCGATTGTGTCGAAGGACTGCGCATCCGCCATTGCTCAACCTGCCTCCTGCGGGAAAAGCTGCTGCATCAGGCCGCGCTTGTGGGCTTTCAGCGCCTTGATCTTCTTGTTCTGCGCGCGGATTAGCTCGTCGAGCGAGGTGAGGCAACCGGCAATCTTCTGTTGCTCCAACTTAGTAGGACAAGGGATCTCGAAGTCCCGAATATGATCAAGGTCTCCGCGGGGCATCTTTACGCCCTTCGCACCGTCCATGACGTGAGCAATGAAGCGATCCGACATCAACAGATGACCCAGAAATGTTCGGACGATACTGTCCCCGGGACGTGCGACCAAAACATCATTTGATGCTCCGCCTATCCGGTCAGCGATCCAGACCTTTCGCAAATAAGGGCGAATGTTCGACACCAGGATATCGCCTTCACGGTATGCAACGGCGCTTGCCAAAGGGGGGGGCTCGGGAGTTGCCGACAACCCCCCAAAATCGGGGAGCAGGTTCACGGTGCTGACGTAATGACCCAAGGGGATATGTTCGCGCCCAACGCGTTCCCGAATAAACTGCACTATGCCTTTATCTCCCAAGCGCGCCGCCTTCCACGCCCCCGCGTCGCGGAATTCCGAGAAGCGCAGGCGGGGGATAGTCTCGCCGGGGGCGGGGAAAAGGCGCTGCATCAAAGCCGTCTTGTAATCCTTCAGCGCCGCCAGCCGCTCACCTTCCGCCCGGATCAGTTCGTCGAGCGAGGACAGGCAATCAGCGATCTTTTGTTGTTCGCGCTCATCCTTCGGGTATGCCAGCTTTACTTCCGCAAGCTGCGACTTGGAGATGCCGAGAACTTTTGCACCCTGGGCGCGTTCCTGTATCTGGGTTCTGATCCCACTGGACGCGAACAGGTAAGCCCCAAACCCTGAGATCAACCTTCTCTCGATCTGTCTAGCCAATATCGTGTGCAGACCGGCAACCAGCTTTTCCCCATCGGTATCAATGATTTCAATCGCTCTACCGACGTCCACGATGTCCTCCGAAGCATCGGCGAACACGATATCACCCGGTTCGCAATAGGCATCTTCGGCACGTTTCACCGCAAGTTCGTCGTGGAGGAAGGGAACAGCCTCTTCGCCTAGGCGAAACGTGCTGTTAAGCCCTTTGTGGATATCGCCGTAATGGATGTTTCTGACACTGCCGGCCTCATAGTTGAGCCGATCCCTTGGCCAAGAGTTGGTGGGCTTAAACCGATAGACGTCCCCCAACCGCTTCACCTCCCACGGCCCGGCATCGTGGAATTCGGGGAAGCGCAGGCGGGGGGCAGGGCCTTTGGCTTCAGTACTCTTCATAAACTTCCAGCCCCGAAATCTCGCGCCCTTCGGCCTTGCGGCGCAGAAGGGGGATGACGTCATCCATCAGTGCAAGCTCAGCTCGCGCCCGCGCCTTCCAGCCAAGACCTCGGGGGCGGAACAGATCGGTCAAGGTGTCGGGATCAAAGATGTAGCGATCAAGAGTCAGATCGACGAAGCGCTGCAGTGCCTCGGCGGACAGGTCGTGCTTCCCGGCGATGCTGGCAAGCTCGGCCGCCTGACGCCCGGCCTTGAAGCGTTCGTAGCCCTTGCGGACTTCCTCCTCGCTCAGCCCCTCGCCCTCCTTCAGCGTGGCGACATAGGCCTCGAGGTCGTCTCGTTCCTCCATCAGGCGGGCGGAAGAGGCGAGCAGGCGCATGAGTTCTTCGCGAGTCATCCTCTGCCGCTTCGGCACGGCCTGGCTGAAACGGACGATGAGACACATGATGTAGTCGTAATCGATCAGCGCACTGTCAAAGAGCACGAACTCAAAATCGATTTGTTCGGCAGGATTTTCGGGGTCATCCCGCGTGCGGCTTTCCTGCTGCAGGCGCCTGGCCGTTTCCAAATACTGGGCAGAAAAGGCGCGCAGATCGTCGCGGGGGATCAAGGATTCGATCTGGGCCTTCTGCTCTGGGGTCTGGTCGGTGTACTGGTCAAGTTGGGTGGTGAGCCGCTTGATCTCTTTGAAGCGCTCGATAAAGCCCGCGCGCGCCTCATCGCCTTTGAGGTTGCTCACCTCCTCGGGGCGGGGTTGAAGCCCGTGCGCAGCCATGAAGTCCTTCAGCTTTCGCGTGGCATCCTCGAGCTTCCCGATCACCTTTGGCGCAGGATCGACCAGCCAGACTTCCTTGGCCCGGTCTGGCGCCTCGCCCGAAAAGAGCGCAATGGCCTCGTCCACCGCATCACGCTGAGCGCGGAAGTCAAGCACATTGCCGTAAGGCTTGGAATCGTTCAGCATCCGGTTGGTGCGCGAAAAGGCCTGGATGAGGCCGTGATATTTCAGGTTTTTGTCAACATAGAGCGTGTTGAGATAGGCCGAATCGAAGCCCGTCAGCAGCATGTCCACCACGATGGTGATGTCGATTTTCTTCGCGTGCGGCAGGTCTCTGTTGGGATATTTCTGGCCTTTGATTCGCTGCTGCACATCCTGATAATAGCTGTCGAAATTCGCCAGATCGTGATTGGTGCCATAGCGGGCGTTATAGTCGGCGACGATCTCTGCCAGCGCCGCTTTCTTGCGACCGGGCTCCTTCTTGTTATCCTCCAGCTCCTGAGGCAGGTCCTCCTGCAGTTGGGCAACGTCGCGGTCGCCTTCTGCCGGCGGCGAGAAGACGCAGGCAATATTGAGCGGCATGAAGTCCTCATCCTGCACGGCGCGCTCGGCCTGAGCCTCCCGAAAGAGGCGAAAGTAGTCAATGGCGTCGTCAATCGAGGCCGTCGCGAAGAGCGCGTTGAACTTGCGCTGGTTGGTGGCCAAGTCGTGCTTGGCCAGGATCGCATCGACCACGGCACGCCTTGCCAGCGTCTCGCCGGGTTTGATGGGAGCGCCGTCGGGCTTGAAGTAGTCCACATGGAAGCGCAGCACGTTGCCGTCGTCGATGGCGTGGGTGATGGTGTAGGCGTGGAGCTCCTTTTCAAAGACCTCCTTTGTCGTCATCAGACGCGCTTCCTGATCCTCGATCCGGACGGCGGTGGCATTCTGCTCGAAGATCGGCGTGCCGGTGAAGCCGAAGAGCTGAGCGTTCGGGAAGAATTCACGGATCGCCTTGTGGTTTTCGCCGAACTGGGAGCGGTGGCATTCATCGAAGATGAAAACGATGCGCTTGTCACGCAACGGCTCAAGGCGCTCACGATATTGCCGCTTATTCGTTCCGTCCAGCGCGAGACCCAGCTTCTGGATCGTGGTGACGATCACCTTGTTCCTATAGTCGTCGGACAGTAGCCGCTGCACCAGAGTTTCGGTGTTTGTGTTCTCCTCGACGCAACCGGGCTGGAAGCGGTTGAACTCGTCGCGCGTCTGTTTGTCGAGATCCTTCCGGTCGACCACGAAGAGGCATTTCTCGATGTCAGAATTGTCCTTGAGCAGAGTCGATGCCTTGAACGAGGTCAGCGTCTTCCCCGAGCCGGTGGTGTGCCAGATGTAGCCATTTCCTCGGTTCTCGTCGATACAGTCGATGATCGCCTTGACCGCATAGACCTGATAGGGGCGCATCATCATGAGCTTTCGCTCGTTCTGAATGAGCACCATGTAGCGATTGATCATCTCGGCCAAGGTGCACTTAGCCAAGAACTGGTCAGCAAATTCCGATAGATGCTCAACCTTCTTGTTGTCGCGAGTGGCCCAGCGATAGATCGGTAGGAACCGCTCCTCGACATTGAAGGAGAAATGCTCGTTGTTGTTGTTGGCAAAATACCAGGTCTGGCTGCGATTGCTGATGATGAATAGCTGCATGAAACACAGCAGGCTGTTCCCGTAGCCATTACCCGGATCGTTGCGATAATCGACAATCTGCTGCATCGCCTTGCGCGGCGAGACCTGCAGCGATTTTAGTTCGATCTGCACTAGCGGCAAGCCATTGAGGAGCAGGATCACATCGTACCGGTGATGGCTGCTCCGCGTGTTCATCCGCAGTTGACCAACGACCTCAAAGCTGTTCTTGCACCAGTCCTTCAGGTTTACGAGTTGGTAATGCAGTGGCGTGCCATCTTCGCGCTCGAAAGTATTCCAGTGCCGCAACCGCTCCGCAGTGGCGAACACGTCTGGCGTCACGATTTCTTCGAGCAGCCGCTCAAACTCGCTGTCGGTCAACCTGACCCGGTTCAGGGATTCGAATTTTTCGCGGAAGTTTCGCTCAAGCCCCTCTTGATCACGAATGTCATCGCGATGCGAATACTTAAGCTCTGCGAGCTTTCTAATGAACTCCTGCTCGATCTCTGTTTCTTTAGTCATTCATTCCGCCGGATCTTGCAGCCGCACTGTCACGCATGCGGCGGGGTAGGTCGTCCCTGAACTAGCCTCTGCTTCCAAACGTGTCGAGATACCAACGCCACCATTCGACCCGAAAAGCTACAGAAACCACCCCGTAGCAGATCGGCGACAGACCTCAGGAAGGCAGACAAAGCTTGCTGCTTCAATGCGATATTCTCAAGGTTTTTCGTTAGTTTGACCAGTTTCTGTCAGGAAAGGCAATGATGCACTGGGGCAGCGGCCAAGGTCGTCTGCGCCGTCACTCTGCGCCATGCGGCCGGATCCGTGCAGATCTGCCCGATCTCAACCGGCCGTCATATTGTCACCACCACCATACCCGTGCTGTTCCAGCAGCTCTCGCACGAGAACGGGGAATGCCTTGTCCTCTCGCTCCCCTTGATCATCAATCGCGTAAGATAGCTGAGCGGAGTTCTGACCTTCAGCGTGCAATCGACGTCATGTCCCGGGTGCGCTTCGAGGTGGTGGAGCCAAACTGTCAGGTTCCCCTGCCCCTCTGCCTTCGGAAGTTCATCCCCACGCATGTCGCAACTACCTCAGGGGAGTCCTCGTTTCTCCCGGAACAGTTCTGCGGCTGGCACCCCGAGCGCGTCGGCGATCCTGAGGATGGTCTTGAGGCCCGGATTGCGTTCTCCGCGTTCAATGCCTCCGATGTACGTTCGGTCAAGCTCCACGGTCAGCGCAAAGCCTTCTTGCGAGTGGCCCTGCGCCTTGCGCAGCTCCCGTACCCGCCTCCCGAAGTCCTCGACCGTAAACTTGCGCTCCATGCCCATGTAGCACAATAAAAGGGGTTTAATCGTCCACGGACTAATCGTATCATTCTGGCGACCGTCAGTTTTCTTTGAACCTTTAGCGATCTTCCAACACTTCGATGATCAAAGCGCACAGCACGTTCGATGAGCCGATCATGGTTCAACTTTTGTCAGATCTGGCTCCACTGCCGGCTGGGAGTGGCAGATGTAGCGCTGTTGCTCTGGTCCATGACCACGAACAAATGACGGCCAGTCGGGCCGAACACCCGGTTATCCATCCTCCATCCGCCGAGATCGGACCCGACCCAGTCCAGCATTCTAAACGTCCAGGAGCCCGCCATGCCCCACCAATGTCCGCATTGCATGACCGAGATTCACGCCGAAGCCTCCACCTGCCCCGCCTGCGGGGCGATCCGCGGTGTGTGGGGCCGCTCGGTCGAAAGCTGGCGCCAGGCATCGACCTTCATGCTCGGCGTGGCCGCATTCTTCGTCTTGGCCGGCATAGTCTTTGGTACCTGGGTTGCATCGGTCGATGACCAAACGACGGCATTCGACGGCCTGATCGCCTTCCTCTTCCTGTCGCCCTTCATGCTGTTCGCCGGCGGCGTCGGCCTGTTCCTGCGCTACGTGATCCCCCGCATGCAGGAGGGCTGGTATCGATGAAGGCCGCGAAGCGGAAACCGATCGCCGGCCCGAAGCGCACCTCGATCTGCCTCAGCGCCGAAGCGCACAAGTCCCTGCGGATCGAGGCGCTGCGGCGCGACATCACCATGAGCCAGTTGATCGCACAGGCGCTGGCCGATGCCGGCATCGACATTCCCCCGGAGGATCTGGAATCATGAAGCACCTGTTCACCGCCGCCCTGATCGCCCTCGCCAGCCCGGCCATCGCCGCCGGCTGGTTTTTCGAGGCCTCCGTCGAGGGCGGCGCCGAATACTGGACCTTCACCAACGAGACCGGCGAGGTCAGCCCGCGCCGGGTGCGCGGCAACGAGATCTGGATCACCCGCACCGACCAGATGAACGACCTCGACGCCAACGGCACCTGCGACTTCAACAACTGCCGCGTCAGCGTGACGCTGGACGGCCGCAATGCCGAGGCGGGCGAACGGGTCAGCATCCGGTTCTCGAATGGCGAGAAGCTGGATTTCGTGGCAGACGGTGGCGACATCCTGCTGAGCAATTTCGACACGGCCGGCATGGGCGCGACCAACCTCTTCGTCCACAATGTGCGGCAGGCGGAATGGGTCGAGATCGGCTTCGGCGGCAAGCGCCACCGCTTCAGCCTCGCCGGATCGGCGGCGGCGCTGGACGCGATCCGGCCATGGATGACAGGAGGCGAGCGGTGACCTCCCACGGGACCATGCACGCAACCAACGGATATCGGCGTAACGGGCCTGACTACCTGAACAGCCCGGACATGGTTGCGTTCACCATCGGTCGGGTCGTGATGGCAAAGATGACGGCCGGCCGCCCCCTCAGCTGGAATACGCTGCGGGCGCGGCTGATACATATCGCTGAGGGAGATACCGCCGATCTGCCGGCGGGCGTGAATGCGGAGATGGCATTGGCGGCCCTGCGATATCTTCCCGCGCTGCCCGAGGTTTCCCGGTTCAAGGGCTGAGGGCAGGAACCTCACGCCCTGAACTGGGTTCCCGCCCAGGAAATGGGCGAGGCACGGGCCACCGCCTCAGCCTCGTCGGATCAGCGGCCAATGACAGGAGACAAATAATGCCCCCGCAACCGTTCAAAGGCGAACTGCCCGCATCGATCTTCCAGCCGGATGAGGTCAAGGCACGCAACTGGTGGGCCGCGCTGACCGAGCCGGAGCAGGAAGAGCGCATCTACGACCTCACCCAGGTGCTGGAATTCTACGGCATCGACCTGCCCGACAGCGATGAGCGCTGGATGATGGCCTGCTGGGAAAACGAATTCGCCTGACCCCGTCCCTACGGCCCGCCGTGATGCGAGCGGGCCGGGGTCAGGCTGCGCGCAAACCACATTCCGACCGCCCCCACGAGGCTGGGGCGGAATGGGGTTTGCGGCCGCCCATCGGGCGGCACCCTTCAAGCTGCCGCCGGTCAAGATATCCCACGTTTCCAAGCCGGCTTGACTGTGCTTGCGCTATTGTTGGTCGTCATGCACAAGCCCGAAGACATGCAGCGTGCCTTCCGGCAGCTAGGCTCATTGAAGTAACCCCCGCAGAAATGGGAACATCACCCCGATCAACCTTGCAAATCAGGAATAAATATCCATAATTGCAAGGATGTTGATCGAGCGCCGTATCACCGCAACCGTGAAGTCCCTGCTGGACGACAGCCCTGCCGTTGCCCTGCTGGGGCCGCGCCAGGTCGGCAAGACCACTTTGGCGCAGGAGCTGGGGGAAGAGCGGCCGTCGCTCTATCTCGACCTCGAATCCAGCGCCGACCGGGCCAGGCTCTCGGACCCGGAACTCTACCTTTCGGCGCATGAGGACAAGCTGGTCATCCTCGATGAGGTCCAGCGCGTGCCGGACCTGTTCCAGAACCTGCGCGGCCTGATCGACCGGGGCCGGCGCAAGGGGCTGCGGGCGGGGCGGTTCCTGCTGCTCGGCTCGGCTTCCATAGACCTGCTGCGGCAATCCGGCGAGACGCTGGCGGGCCGGATCGCCTATGCCGAACTCGCCCCCCTCGATGCGCTGGAGGTTCCCGCTGCCGATCTGGACCGGCTCTGGCTGCGCGGCGGCTTTCCCGACAGCTTCCTCGCCCGCGACGATCAGGTCAGCCTGCGCTGGCGGCGCGACTTCATCCGCACCTATCTGGAGCGCGACATTCCCGCGCTCGGCCCCCGCATCGCGGCCGAGACGCTGCGCCGCTTCTGGACCATGCTGGCGCATCGGCAATCCGGCCTGTCGAACGCCGCCGAGTTGGCCCGCGCGCTCGGGGTCGATGCCAAGACCGTCGCTTCCTATCTCGACCTGCTGGTCGATCTGATGCTGGTGCGCCGCCTGGAGCCCTGGCACGCGAATATCGGCAAGCGGCTGGTCAAGTCGCCCCGCATCTATGTGCGCGACACCGGCATCCTGCACGCCCTTCTGGGGCTGACGACGCTGGACGACGTTCTCGGCCACCCCATCGCGGGCGCCAGTTGGGAAGGTCTGATCATCGAGACCGCCCATGCCCTGATGCCAGAAGGGACGCAGGCCCAGTTCTACCGCAGCGGTGCGGGCGCCGAGGTTGATCTGGTGCTGACCCTGCCGGGCGGCGCGGTCTGGGCCGTCGAGGTCAAGCGCAACCTGGCGCCCAAGGTCGAGCGCGGCTTTCACTCGGCCTGCGAAGACCTGCAACCGGCGCGGCGGATCGTGGTCTATCCGGGGGATGAGGCTTTCCCGCTGCCGAACGGCATCGAGGTCATGCCGCTGCACCAGTTCGGGCAGGATCTGCTGGCGCTTCATCCGTAATTGGTTGCGGCCGCCCATCGGGCGACATCAGGGGGAATCTATCTTCTTCATGGGCGGAGAAAGCTGGGTACCGGGGCGCAGCGCCTGGTCCGACATTTTGCGGGTGGTGCTTTGCACCGGGCCCCGCAAAATAATAGTCGGTCACTAATATTTGGCGAAATCGCAAAAAAGTAGCCCACTCTGGGCTATGCGTTGGACGAGAATGCTGCCCGCATCCGCCTCGGGTCAGATGCCCCCGGACAGGTCGTCCAGAAAGGCCTGTTCATCAGGCATACGGCGAAAGCCGGCGGCCCGGACACGCGCCTGAAGGGCTGCAACTGGTCCGCCGGAGTCGATCAGAGACAGCAGGTCGTAGAACCGGCGTTCTCTCGGCCCCATCGCACGCAGATCGGCGGCCATCGCCCGTGCATAGAGCCCGTGGCAGGCACGGGCATCGAGACTTGTCGCCTCGGTCCTGCCGACCGCGAGCCGCGCCAGGACCGGATAATCGCTGAGCAGATAAGTCATCTCCAGGCTCTCCATGCTCACAAGCGTATATGCCAATATTGCAATCCGCTCATCGGCACATGGCCCGTCACAGATGCCGTGCGCGACCTCGGCCCCGAGGCCACCTGTCCCCATTCGCATTCCGTATAATTGCAGATCTCCTCCAGATCGACCGTTGCCGCGACGGTGAAGGCCAGCGCCTTCATGCGTTGCGACCGGCCATCTTGCGGGCAATGAACCGGTCGAGGTCGAAGCCTTCCGCCCGGCCGGAGTCCTCTCCGGCGATCAGGGCGTCCTGAAGGGCCTTTACCTTGGCCTCGTGCTCCTCCAGAAGCCGCAGCCCCGCCCGCACCACGTCGCTGGCCGAGCCATAACGGCCGCCCTTCACCTGCGCGTCGATGAAGCTGACGAAGTGATCGCCGAGCGAAACCGATGTGTTGCGGGACATGCGGGCCTCCTGCGCGTCTATACCGGATATCACCAAGAAATCGTATCAGCCGAAATTGCCGGCTCTCCGCCGCCGGATGGGCATATTGGCATAAGCGCATGCTGTCATATGCTCCGTTGCGATGAAGCGTCTGGCCGAAGATCGTGCGGGTTGGCCAGCGCTTGCACCGCCCGCGCCTGATCCAGCCGCGCCCTCGCCTTGCCGGTGAAGGACTGCCATGCCGGGGAGGCTTCGATGACCCCGGCCAGGGTCGAGGCCGTGTAAGTCGTGCCGAATGCCTGCTTCGCCCCATGGGCCACATAGGCCACGGTTTCCGGCCATTTCAGCCAGCGCGGGCTGGTATCGGCGAGGCGATTGACCCAGCCCGCGACCCCGCGCAGGAAACCGGAGAGCCCTTCGAGCAACCCCGGTCCTACCGGTGGCTGGCGCAGCGCTTCCAATCCGTCGCTGAGCACCGGCGCCAGCGCGAGGGACATCTCGCGGTTGCGATCCGCGTCGTGGTTCGTCCAGCTGCCCATCTGTCCGGGGGTCTCCAGCCACCCCAGCAGCACCGGGTCGGGATCGACCTGCCGGATCGCGGCGATCAGCCCACCGGCAGCGATGGCATGCACCGTCTCGGCCTCCTGAAGCCGGCTGGCGACCGTGTCATGCATGACCAGGTCGCGGCGGCGCTCTTCCTCGTCGGCAAGGCGACGGGCTTCTGCGGCACGTTCCACGGCAATCTCTGCGTCCTTCTGCGCCTTCAGCCGCTCCTGTTCGGCCTTCCACGCTGCCCGGTCCAGACGGCGGCGGCGCGGCCCCGTCCGGGCTTGGCCATGCTTCGCGCCGACCTCGGCATGATAGCGGTCCTGCCAGCCACGCATCGCCTGCTTGTAGCTGCGCGATGGCGAGCCGGACCAGCCGTGATCCTTGTGCTGGTCCTGCTCGCGATGCCCCTCATGACAGCGCTTGGCGTCCATGCGCATATTACCATCTGCACATATGGGCACCGCCAGCACATGCACATGCGGGTGGGCTTCATCGAGATGCTCGACGATGCTCAGCACCTCGGCCCCGTTGCGCGCTGCATCGTCCTTGGCGAAGGCGATCACGTCCCTGCGCCAGCGCAGGTAATCGGCCTCGTTCATGTCCTCGACCGGATCGGGAAAGCTGAACACGCTGCCAATCATCACATGCGTGTCCGAACGGATGCCCCGCAGCGCCTCCTTCCGCTCCGGCTGCTCCTTGCGCAGCCGACGCAGCAACTTGTTCTGTTCGGCAATGCGCTGCTCGATCAGCGCGACCACCTCCGAGGGCCGGATGCCTTCGAGGATAGTGGGCGGCTGCGGATTCCCGACATGCGGGCAGGCCCCGTCCAGCCGTTCGGCCTCATCTGCAATGTCGCTGACCGACCGGCTCTTGCTGTTACCCTTGCGCGAATAGGTCTGCTTGTGCGCAAAGATGGATTTCCCAAAGCGGTCAGACATGGCCAGTCTCCCGGCTGAAGGCCGTCAGCTCACCCAGCAGCGCATTGACCACGGCACCCTGTCGCCCCTCTTTCCGCACCATGCCGACAAAGGCCGCGGCGGCATCCCTGACCCGGAAATCATCATGGCGGCAGGCATTCCGATCCGCGATCAGCAGGCAGAGCGCCGTCCGGGCCTCGCCAAGAGCGTCACAGCTCTGCCGCCATTCCCGCGTGGAGATGCCGATGTTCATCGCAAGGTCACGCGCCGCCATCGCGAAACATCGCTCATCCGGGGCATGACCCGAGCCACAACCGGCAGCATAGAACGCCAAGTATTCCCTGAACCGCTCCGATGCCAGCAGCCAGACCTGCGCCGACGTGGTGCGGATCGGCGGTCGTGCTGCCCTGTTCTCAGCCCTACAGATTTTATCGATCTGTTCAGGATTGGTATTGGGTAGGGTGGAAATGTCGCACTGGTGGGACATTTCACCCCCACCGGCGTCGGCCGAAAAATCGGCCAGCACCGCCTCCAGCGCCGCCGCGACCTGCTTGAGCCGCTGAAAACTCTGGACCGTGGAAGGCCGGTGGTTCGGCAGGACGGCATCGGCAGCAAGCTCTGCCTCATCACAGCCAAGCCCACGGATGCGCTCGAACAGCTTGTTGATCTGCTTGCGCAGCGCCTTGGCCTCGACCTGCTCCTGCATAGCCCGCTGCGCCAGCGCCTGAATCTCCCGTGCGCGCTCGATCAGCGGCGCCAGATTGATGCCGAATTCGTGCCGGATCACGCCGTGAAGCCGATGACCGCTGCGGCGGCTGCGATTGGTGCTGGATTTGTGGATCAGCCTCCGCTCGATCAGTTCGGCTTCGATCCGGGTGATCTGCCGGCGCTCCATGCTCAGCGAGGCCGCGATTTCCGTGACCGAAGCCCAGAAGGCGCAGATTCGGCCCTTGGCAAAGTCGCCATCCGTGGTGAGCCCGATGGCATGGCGCAGGTAGCCCACGGCGCCCTTGCTAAGCCCGAGCGGCCGGCGCGCGGTTTCGACCAGGCGCAACAACTGCCAGCGGGTCAGATCGGCCGGCAAACCGGCATGCGTGAGGTGCTGCATCATGTCCGCACCTCCGCTTTTCTGCACGCAAGACCTCTTACGGCAGTTGATTCGAAGGAAGCGCTAATAGTATAATAGTCAAGAAGGCTGGACGCTTTCGAATGAGCTTTGACCCCGGTTTCGGTTGCCGCCGAGCCGGGGTTTCCTTTTCTCTCCCTGAGAACGTGTCCCTTTTCGACACATAACCCATTGTTCTCCAAACACCCGAAAACGCCGCGCGTGTCCCAGAAGAGCCCCTGATTTCTATAGGTTTTCTGACAATCCGCAGGTTCCCCTACGGGCTGCCACTTCTTCCAGATCACGATCGCATCAACGGGCTTTCCCCGCCATGGTTTCACCTCTCGGTGGCTACGCCCGGAGTTTAGCGTTTTACCTGCAGCTGATTACGATTGTCCCCTTGCAGCGGCCGGCAAGCTGTCCTAAACGCCTCGCATCCGCGGCCAAAGCGCCGGCAGGAATGGCCCGTTCGTCTATCGGTTAGGACGTCAGGTTTTCAACCTGAAAAGAGGGGTTCGACTCCCCTACGGGCTGCCATTCCCCCCATGATCCCCCGAAGCGGCGCCGCAGCGCCGTCAGACCTCATGCACCCGGCGCATCAGCAGCGCGGCCAGCCCCGAACAGACCAGCGTCGCCAGCACGATGGGCCGTGCCGTCCCGTCGAAAAGCAGGCCGACCGGCGCCGCGATCAGCACCGCGCCGAAGGTCGAGACCGCCCCGATCACCGACGCCGCCATCCCGGCCACATGCCCCATGCGCTGCAGCGCCATGGCATACAGGTTGCCGAAGGTCACCCCGGCCATGAAGAACACGCTGACCGCCCAGAAGAAGAAGGCCGGGAAGCGCAACGCCTCGGGCAGCAGGTCGCCCAGGACCAGCACCGTCATCACGCCCGAAACCACCACCTGCATGCGATAGGCCATCACCACGATCCGCCGCATCCCCAGCCGGACGACATAGCGCGCGTTCAGCACCGTGCCGCTGCCCGACAGCAGCGCCATGGCCGCGAACCACAGCGGAAAGTCCTGGCCCTTGCCATAGGTGTCGACGAAAAGCTGCTGGGCCGAGCTGAGCAGCGCGAACATCTGCCCGAAGCCCAGCGTCATCACCAGCGTCACCAGCTGCACCTGACGGTTGCCCAGCACCTCGGCGGCAGAGGCCGCCAGATTGCGCAGGCTCAGCCGCTGCCGCCTCTCGGGCGGCAATGTCTCGGGCCGGCGCAGGTGCATCCACAGGCTGCCGACCAGCGCCAGCACCACGAAGGAGCCGAACACGCCGCGCCAGCCGACGAAATGGATCACCACCGCGCCGATCGACGGCGCCACCGCCGGCACCAGGATGAAGATCATCATCACGAAGCTGGTGATCCGCGCCATGTCGCGCCCCTGGTACAGGTCGCGCACCATGGCCAGCGCCACGATCCGCGGCGCCGCCGCCCCCAGCCCCTGCACGAACCGCGCGGCAAGAAGATGTTCCAGCGTATCGGCAAAGATCGCCGCCACCGCCGCCGCGGCGTAAAGCGCGAAACCGGCGACGATCACCGACTTGCGGCCCAGCGAATCCGACACCGGCCCCGCCACCAGCAGCCCCAGCCCCATGCCGCCGACAAAGGCGGTCAGCACCAGCTGGGCGCGGTTCACGTCCTCGGAGGTCAGGGCGGCCGCGATCTCGGGCAGCGCCGGCAGCATCGAGTCTATCGAGAAGGCAATGACGGCGAAAATCAGCGCCAGCATTGCGATGAATTCCGGCAGGGGTTGCCTGCGGACCTGTCGGGCAATGGGATCGGTCATGATGAATTCCAGCTGTTCGCCGCCCCGGGCCTAACCCCGCATGGCTGGCGGTTCAAGGCCCGGCCGGTTGCGCATGCCGGCGGCTGGGCTATATCTGGCGCATGGGCGCATCGCTGAATCTCATGAAACTCTGTGTCGGCTGCGACGATCCGGCCGAGCTTGCCGCCTGGCAGCAGAACCGCTTCCAGGGCGGCCCGGCCCGGCATGTCACCCGCATGTGGCCCAAGCGCGAGGCCGAGCTGCTGGACGGCGGCTCGATCTACTGGGTGTTCAAGGGGGTGATGCAAGCCCGCCAGCGCATCCTGGACCTGCAGGAGGTGACCGGCGAAGACGGCATCCGCCGCTGCGCCCTGATCCTCGAGCCGGCGCTGGTGCGGGTGGCGGCGGTGCCGCGCCGTCCCTTCCAGGGATGGCGCTACCTGCCGGCCGCGGACGCGCCGCCCGACCTGCCGGCGGGACGCGGGGCCGAACCGAACCTGCCGCCCGAGATCGCCCGCGCCTTGGCCGAGATGGGCCTGCGCTGACCGACCGCAACCGGATCGGGATCGCCAAGAGCAAGGAGAGGCTGGAGCGGGTAGCGGGAATCGAACCCGCGCTAAGAGCTTGGGAAGCTCCTGTGATACCATTTCACCATACCCGCGCAGGCGACCGGATAGCATTGCCGCCGCCCGGTTCGCAAGAGCAATCTGCCGCTTTCCGGTTTCCCGATACCCAGGAAACCGCGCCGGGTCAGCCGCCGGGTCAGCCCAGGGCGCGCGCCCGGTCGCGCAGCAGGAATTTCTGGATCTTGCCGGTCGAGGTCTTGGGCAATTCGCCGAACACCACCGTCTTGGGCACCTTGTAGCGCGCCATGTTGAGCCGGCAGAAGGCGATGACCTCCTCCTCGTTCAGCGCCCGCCCCGGCTTCAGCGCCACGAAGGCGCAGGGGGTTTCGCCCCATGTCTCGTCCGGGCGCGCGACCACGGCGGCCTCCATCACGTCGGGATGCTTGTAGAGCACGTCCTCGACCTCGATCGAGGAGATGTTCTCGCCGCCCGAGATGATGATGTCCTTGGAGCGGTCCTTGAGCTCGATATAGCCGTCCGGGTGCATGACCCCCAGATCACCCGAGGCGAACCAGCCGCCGCGGAAGCTCCGCTCGGTGGCCGAGGGGTTTTTCAGATAGCCCTTCATGACGATATTGCCGCGCATGAAGATCTCGCCCATGGTCCGGCCGTCGGCCGGGACCGGCTCCAGCGTCGCGGGATCGGCGACCATCAGCCCGCCCAGCGCCGGGTTGCGCACCCCCTGGCGCGATTTCAGCCGCGCCCGCTGCTCGGCCTCCAGCGCGTCCCAGTCGCCCTTCCAGGCGCAGACCACCGAGGGGCCATAGGTCTCGGTCAGGCCATAGACATGGGTGATCTCGATGCCCATCGCCTCGACGGCGGCGATGACGGATGCGGGCGGCGGCGCGCCGGCGACCATGGCCTTGACCGGATGGTCGAAATCCTTCAATTCGTCCGGCGCATTGGCCAGCATGTTCATCACGATGGGCGCGCCGCAGAAATGCGTCACCCTCTCGTCGCGGATCAGGCGGTAGATCGGCTCGGCCCGGACGGCGCGCAGGCAGACGCAGACGCCGGCATTGGCGGCGATGGTCCAGGGAAAGCACCAGCCGTTGCAATGGAACATCGGCAAGGTCCAGAGATAGCGGGCGTGATGCGGCATCCCCCATGAGGTGATGTTGGCCAGCGCGTTCAGCGCCGCGCCGCGGTGGTGATAGACCACGCCCTTGGGATCGCCGGTGGTGCCGGAGGTGTAGTTCAGCGAGATGGCGTTCCATTCGCTGTCCGGCAGGTGCCAGTCGAAATCCGGATCGCCCTCGGCCAGCAACTCGTCATAGGTCAGCCGCCCGGCCCGGCCGCCGCCCGGGAAGCTGGGGTCGAGGATGTCCACCACCAGGATCTCGCGGCCGCGGGCGATCTTGACGGCGCGGTCGGCCAGTTCCGCGAATTCGGGATCGACCAGCAGCACGCGGGCCTCGCCATGCATCAGGATGAAGGCCACCGCCTCGGCATCGAGCCGGGTGTTGATGGCGTTGAGCACCGCCCCGGTCATCGGCACGCTGAAATGGCTCTCGAACATCTCGGGAATGTTGGCGGCCAGGATCGCCACGGTGTCGCCCTGGCCGATGCCGCGCCGCGACAGTGCCCCGGCGATGCGGCGGCAGCGCGCGTAGGTCTCGGCCCAGTTGCGGCGCACCCCCTCGTGCACCACGGCCAACGCCTCGGGATAGACCTGCGCCGTGCGCTCGATGAAGCGCAGCGGCGACAACTGCTCGAAATTGGCCGCGCAGGCGTCGAGGCCCTGGCTATAGATGTCGTAACTCGGCACGATGCTCGCTCCCCCCGTTGCCTCCGGCGCGTGACGCGCCCTCGCGCCGGAGCCTAGCCCAGCCGCGCGGCGGATTGCCATGGGGATCGCGCGGGATGGGCGCATGCGCCGCAGCGGATCGCGGCCAAGGCGATTGGGGATTGATCATCGTCATCTAAACTGTTCGTTATATTCCCGTCAGCAGACTGCCCGGAGCTAGAACGATGTCAGCGCTTGCGCGCCGCATGGCGATTTTCCTGATCCTGCCGCTTTCGGCGGGCCTTATCCCCGTCGCAGCCATGGCCCAGGACCCGTCGCAGATGCCGCCGCCGGCGGTCACGGTGGTGACGGTCCATGCCCGGGACGTGCCACTGACCACCACCCTGCCCGGCCGGGTGACCGCCTCGGCCGAGGCCGAGGTGCGCCCGCAGGTCAATGGCATCGTCACCGAGCGGCTGTTCGACGAGGGCAGCCATGTCAAGGTCGGCGACCCGCTGTTCCGCATCGACGCCACCACCTACCAGGCCGCCGTGGCCCAGGCCGAGGCCGCCGTGGCCCAGGCCCGCGCCCAGGCCGAGAACGCCCGGCGCGAGGCCGAGCGGGTCGGCGCGCTGCGCGATCGCCGCGTCGCCAGCGAAAGCACCACCGACAACGCCATCGCCGCGCGCGACGCCGCCGAGGCGGCGGTCAAGGTCGCCGAGGCGCAACTGCTGACCACGAAGATCGAACTGGAGCGCACCACCATCCGCGCCGAGCTGGACGGCGAGATCGGCCTGGCGCAGACCAGCCAGGGCGCGCTGGTCACCGCCAGCCAGCAGACGCCGCTGGCGGTGATCCGCAAGCTCGACCCCGTGCATGTCGACGTGACCCAATCGGCGGCCGAGGTCATCCGCTTCCGCCGGACCGTGGCGGCGCAGAACGAGGGCGCCGGACATGCCGAGCAGAAGGTGACGCTGCGACTGGCCGACGGCACCGAGTTCGACCAGGAGGGCACGCTGACCGCAGCCGAGCCCTATGTGAACGAGACCACCGGCGTGGTGACGCTGCGCCTGGCCTTCGCCAATCCCGACCGCATCCTGCTGCCCGGCATGTATGTGCAGGCGGTGGTGCAGCAGGCGACCGCCCGCAACGTGGTGCTGGCACCGCAGGAGGGCGTGACCCGCGACCGCCGCGGCCAGCCCATCGCCCTGGTGGTCAATGCCGAAAACGTGGTCGAGCAGCGCCAGCTGACCGTGCTGCAGGATATGGGCAACCAGTGGATCGTCAGCGAGGGGCTGGCGGATGGCGACCGCATCGTGGTCGAGGGGCTGCAGAAGATCGGTGCCGGCATGACCGTCGCCCCCGAGGAACGCAAGGCGCCCGCGCCCGAGGACGCGCAGGCGGCCGGGGGCGAACAACCCGCCGCCGGGGCCGAGGCCGAGGTGGCGCCGGATGGCGATCGGGGCGCGGCAGAAGCCAAGGCCCGGACCGAGGCCGAACCGCCCGCCGAAGCCGGCGAAGCCGAAACACCCGAAACCGCACCCGGCCAGACCGCACCCGCCGAAACCGCAGCACCGGCGAACTGATCCGGACACCGCGAGGGAACAGCACAGGAACCGCACATGGCCCGCTTCTTCATCGACCGTCCGGTTTTCGCCTGGGTGATCTCGATCCTGATCATGGGTCTGGGGCTCATGTCGATCTTCAGCCTGCCGGTGGCGCAATATCCGCAGATCGCGCCGCCCACGGTCACCATCCGCGCGACCTATCCCGGCGCTTCGGCCGACACGGTGGCCAATACCGTCACCCAGGTCATCGAACAGCAAATGACCGGCCTTGACGGGCTGCGCTATTTCTCGTCCAGCTCGACCTCGGCCGGAACCTCGACCACGGACCTGACCTTCGAAACCGGCACCGATCCCGACATCGCCCAGGTGCAGGTGCAGAACAAGCTGGCGCAGGCCACCGCGCTTCTGCCCGAGCCGGTACAGCGCCAGGGCATCACCGTCGAGAAATCCGCCTCGGGCTTCCTGATGGTGATAGGCCTGACTTCGACCGACGACCGCTACGAGCAGGTGGACCTGGCCGACTACCTGATCTCGAACATCGTCAACGACCTTTCGCGGGTCGAGGGCGTGGGCTCGGTCCAGGTCTTCGGCGCGCAATACGCCATGCGGATCTGGCTCGATCCCTCGAAACTGGCGGCCTATGAGCTGACGCCCTCGGACGTGGTGGCGGCGGTCTCCTCGGAAAATGCGCAGATCTCGGCCGGGGCCTTCGGCAGCCGCCCGGCGCCGACGGGGCAGATGCTGAACGCCACCATCACCGCGCAGTCGCTGCTGTCCACCCCCGAGGATTTCGAGCAGATCGTGCTGC
The DNA here is from genome assembly GCF_030388245.1 of Paracoccus sp. TOH. NCBI lineage: Bacteria > Pseudomonadati > Pseudomonadota > Alphaproteobacteria > Rhodobacterales > Paracoccaceae > Paracoccus > Paracoccus sp. TOH. Next base: position 871,096 of record NZ_CP098361.1, on the reverse strand, counting down.
GCGCCGAGGCCGACGGCGGGCTGATCCTGCTCAAGGACGTGGCGCGGGTCGAGATCGGCGCCGAAGATTACATGACCGATGCCCGTTACAACGGCCAGCCGGCCTCGGGCCTGGCGATCAGCCTGGCCTCGGGCGCGAACGCGCTGGACACCGCGGACCGGGTCAAGGCGCGGATGGAGGAATTCGCCCGCTTCTTCCCCGAGGGCATGGAGTACGTCATCCCCTTCGACACCACGCCCTTCGTGCTGATCTCGATCGAGGAGGTGGTGAAGACCCTGGTCGAGGCCATCGTGCTGGTGTTCTTCGTCATGCTGCTGTTCCTGCAGAACTGGCGCGCGACACTGATCCCGACGCTGGCGGTGCCGGTGGTCATCCTGGGGACATTCGGCATTCTCGCCGCGCTAGGCTTCACCATCAACACCCTGACCATGCTGGCCATGGTGCTGGCCATCGGCCTGCTGGTCGACGACGCCATCGTCGTGGTCGAGAACGTCGAGCGCATCATGGAGGAGGAGGGGCTGGAGCCGCGCGAGGCCACGCGCAAATCCATGGGCCAGATCACCGGCGCGCTGATCGGCATCGCGCTGGTGCTGTCGGCGGTCTTCGTGCCGATGGCCTTCTTCGGCGGCTCGACCGGGGTGATCTACAAGCAGTTCGCCATCACCATCGCCAGCGCCATGGGCCTTTCCGTGGTGGTGGCGTTGACGCTGACCCCGGCGCTTTGCGCCACGCTCTTGCGCAACGAGCACGGCCACAAGACCCGGGGGATCTTCGGCCTGTTCAACCGCGGCTTCGACCGGACCATGCATGGTTACGGCTCCTGGGTGGGCTGGATCATCCGCCGGCCGCTGCGCATGATGCTGGTCTATCTGTGCATCGGCGCCGCCATGGTGCTGCTGTTCCTGCGCACCCCCACCGGCTTTCTGCCGGACGAGGACCAGGGCATCATGTTCGTGCTGGTCCAGGGCCCGACCGGCGCCACCACCGAGCGCACCCAGGCAGTCATCAACCAGGTCGGCGAGTATTTCCAGCAGAACGAGGGAGAGAACGTCGACAGCTTCTTCGGCGTCACCGGATTCAGCTTCGCCGGCTCGGGGCAGAACATGGGCATTGCCTTCCTGCGGCTGAAGGACTGGAAGGACCGTCCGCGGCCCGACCAGTCGGTGCAGGCCATCGCCGGGCGGGCCTTCCCGGCGCTGATGGGCATCCGCGACGCCATGGTGTTCCCGATCGTGCCGCCCTCGGTGATCGAGCTCGGCAACGTCTCGGGCTTCGACTTCTACCTGCAGGCCCGCGCCGGACAGACGCATGAGCAGCTTCTGGACGCGCGCAACCAGCTTCTGGGCATGGTCGGCCAGGACGGCCGCATCGCCCAGGCCCGGCCGAACGGCCTTGAGGACGCGGCGCAATACAACCTGGACATCGACTGGCGCAAGGCCGGCGCCATGGGGGTCTCGGCGACCGATGTCGGCAGCCTGCTCTCGGTCGCCTGGGCCGGGAACTACGTGAACGACTTCATCGACCGCGGCCGCATCAAGAAGGTCTATGTGCAGGGCGAGTCCACCTCGCGCGCCGTGCCGACCGATATCGACAAGTGGCGGGTCAGGAACAGCTCGGGCGGGCTGGTGCCCTTCTCGAACTTCGCCGAGGGCCGCTGGAGCTACGGGCCTCAGGGCATGTCCCGCTATAACGGCGTGCCGGCGATGCAGATCCAAGGCAACCCCGCGCCCGGCGTCTCGTCCGGCCAGGGCATGGATGCCATCGAGGAACTGGCGGGGCAGCTTCCGGCGGGCTTCGACGTGGCCTGGACCGGGCTGTCGCTCGAGGAGCAGCGGGCCGGCAACCAGACGACGCTGCTTTACGGCCTGTCGCTGGCGGTGGTGTTCCTGTGCCTGGCGGCGCTTTACGAAAGCTGGTCGATCCCCTTCGCGGTCATGCTGGCGATGCCCATCGGCGTGCTGGGCGCGCTGGTCGGGGCCTGGCTGGGCGGCTTCGACAATGGCGTGTTCTTCCAGGTCGGCCTGCTGACGGTGATCGGCCTGACCGGCAAGAACGCCATCCTGATCGTCGAATTCGCCCGCGAGCAGGCCGAGCAGGGCAAGCCGCTGTTCGAGGCGGTGACCGAGGCGGCGCGGCAGCGCTTCCGGCCGATCATGATGACCTCGGTCGCCTTCTCGCTCGGCGTGCTGCCGCTGGTGCTGTCGGCCGGGGCCGGCGCCAACGGCCGCAACACCATCGGCGCCACGGTGCTGGGCGGCACCGTCTCGGCCACGGTGCTGGGCGTGCTGTTCGTTCCGCTGTTCTTCGTGCTGGTGCGCCGGGCACTCGGCCGACCCGAACCCGCCGAACCGGCCGCGGCCAAGAGCTGAGCCGCAAGCCAGAAGGCCGTCAGGGCCGGGGCGCATCGCCGCTTCGGTCCCGGATCCTTGCGCCGCCCCCTCATCCACGCAGCCGGCTTGCCCGGCGCCCATCCCCGGCCTAGTCTTTCGCCCGAGGAGGCCGCGTTCGCGGCGGGGAGGGAGATGGACGCAACGGGCCATATCGCGACCGGGCGGCAGGCACCCGAGATGCGGGCGCGGCCGCATGGCGTGGCGCTGCGGCTGCTGGCGCTTGGCGGCTCGGCGCTGGCCTGGCTGGCGATGGTCGCCATCGTCGCCTCGGTCCTGGTGCTCAACGCCCGCGATTCGGTGCGGCACGAGACGCGGGCGGCCTTCCAGCTTGCCAATGCCTTCGCCACGCTGCGGTTGCCGACCTCTTTCGCGCGGCGCGACATGATGGCCGAGGCGGCCAGCATCGCCGCCGACATCGAAACACAGCGCCATGTCTCGGCCGAACTGCGCGACGCGGCCGGCCGGCCGGTGCCGCTGCGCCTGCCGCCGCAACCGCTGCCCGACAGCGCGCCGGGCTGGTTCACGGCGCTGATCCGGCCGGAACCGCTCAGCGACCTGATCCCGATCGCGCAATATCCCAATGTGCTGGGCGTGCTGGAGATCCGCGCCGATCCCCGGGACGAGATCGCCGAGGCCTGGACCGATTTCCGCCGCATCCTGCCGCTGCTGGCGGCGACCGCGCTGACGGCCATCGGCGTCACCATGGCGATCACCGGCCTGGTGCTGCGCCGGCTGGGGCTGCTGGGCGCGGCGCTGGAGCGGATGCGCACCGGCGATCTGGACCATCCCGCGCCGCAGACCGGGCTGACCGAGCTGGCGGCGCTCAGCGACGGGGTGAACGCGCTGGCTGCGCATCTGGCGGCCCAGCGCGCCGAGAACCGGCGCCTGCAGGCCCGGATGATGACGCTGGCCGAGGCCGAGCGCGCCCGCATCGCCAGCGACCTGCACGACGGCATCGGGCCGCAGCTTTTCGCCTTGCAGGCTGCCGTGGGCCAGGCCGAGGACCGGGCGCGGAGCCAGACCGACCCGGCACTGTCTGCCGCCCTCGCCGCCGTCTCGCGCCATGCCGAGGCGATCCGGCAAAGCGCCCGCGCCGCCATCGACGACCTGCGCCTGACCCCCACCGAGGATGCGGACCTGGCCGAGATGCTGCAGGAACTGCTGATCGAATTTTCCGATATCGCCCCGCAGGTCGGGATCACGCTCGACGCCGCCCCCGGCCTGGCCGAGCCGGACGAGGCGGGGCAGATCGCGCTTTACCGTTTCGTCCGCGAAAGCGTGCTCAACGCCCTCCGCCATGCCGCGCCGCAAACCATCCGCGTCGGGCTGACGCAGCGCGAGGGCGCGCTGGTCGCCTCGGTCAGCGACGACGGCAGCGGGCCCATGCCAGCAGGACGCCGCGGGCTGGGCCAGTCCGGCATGCGCGACCGGGCCAGCGCGCTTGGCGGCCGATACCTGCCGCCGCGCCGCGAGGGGCCATGGACCCTGACCGAATTCCACCTGCCCCGCCCGCCAGACCAAGGACCAGCCCGATGACCGCAACCGCCACCTCCGTTCCCGCCACCGCGCTGCGCGTGCTGATCGTCGACGACCATCCGGTGGTGGCCGAGGGTTGGGAGTGGATCACCCGCGGCCGGCTGGATTGCCAGGTCGTCGCCGCGGCCACGCCCTCGCAGGGCTGGCGGGCCTGGCGGCGCGAGGCGCCGGACGTGATCGTCGTGGACCTGACCATGGGCGAGGCGCGGCATGCCGGCCTGCGGCTGATCGAACGGCTGCGCGCGGCCGGCGCCATGCTGCCGATCCTGGTCTTCACCATGCATCGCAGCCCCATCGTTGCGCGCCGGGCGCTGCAGGCAGGCTGAAACGGCATCATCATGAAGGATTCGCCCTCGGCCGAGATCTGCGAGGCACTGCGGCAGGTCGCCGCGGGCGGCGATTACGTGCCGGCCGATCTGGCGCGCAAGATCGCGCTGATGGAACGACCGGGGGCAGCGCCGGCCCGCCCGCGCCTGACCCCGCGCGAGACCGACATCCTGCGCTCGATCGCCGAAGGACTGTCCTATCGCGAGATCGCCGAGCGCGCCGGCATCAGCTACAAGACCGTCTCCAACGTCAGCCAGACGCTCAAGGACAAGCTGGGCGCGCAAAGCCTTGGCGACCTGGTGGTCAAGGCGGTGCGCCATCTGGACGAAGAACGCGACGGGATCTGAGCCATGGCCCGCTCGCCCTCATCCCACCGCTCGCCCGCTGCACGGCCGCTGATCGGCACCCGCATCCGCGAGCGCCGGCTGTCGCTGGGCCGGCGCCAGACCGAGGTGGCGCGGCGGGCCGAGATCTCGGCCGCCTATCTGAACCTGATCGAGCACAACCGCCGGCCGGTCGGCGATGCGCTGCTGACCCGGCTGGCCGAGGCGCTGGAGATCGACGCGACCGAACTCGCCTCGGATCGCGAGGAAACGCTGGTCAGCGCCCTGCGCGAGGCGGCGGCGCGGGCCTCGGACCAGTCCGGTATCGCGGTCGAGCTGGACCAGATCGCGGAATTCGCCGCGCGGTTTCCCGGCTGGGCCTCGGTGCTGGCCGGGGCGACGCGGCGCGCCGACGCGCTGGAACGGCGGCTGGTCGCGCTGTCCGACCGCATGACCCGCGATCCCTATCTGGTGACGACGTTGCACGAGGTTCAATCGGCGGTGACGGCGCTGCGCTCGACCGCCTCGATCCTGGCCGAGACGCCCGAAATCGAGCCGGAATGGCGCGACCGTTTCCATGCCAACCTGGATAGCGACAGCCAGCGCCTGTCGCGCACCGCGCAATCGCTGGTGGCCTATCTGGACAGTTTCGAGGACGAGGCGGTGCCCATGTCGCCGCAGGAGGAGGTCGAGGCCTGGATCGCCGCCGGCCAGCCCGAGCCGGCCGAGGCCGACGAGCTGGCCTCGGACGCGGCCAAGGCCATGGCGCGCGAGGTGCTGGCGATGCAGGCCCGCGACCGGGCGGCGTTGCCCGATGCCGCGCTGTCCTCGGCGGTGGCCGAGGCGGGGGCGCGCGGCGACGACCCGGCGGAGATCGCGGCCCGGCTGGGCCGGCCGCTGGACCTGGTGCTGCGCCGGCTGGGCATGCTGCGCCCCGGCCCCTGGGCGCAGGCCGGGCTGATCGTCTGCGACGGTTCCGGCGCCACGTCGTTTCGCCACGCCGCGCCGGGCTTCGAGCTGCCGCGGCCCGGCGAGGGCTGCGCGCTCTGGCCGCTGTTCGAGGCGCTGGCCCAGCCGCAACTGCCGGTGGCGCGGCTGCTTGCAACCAGCGGCGGGCTGCGCTTCGCCTCCTGGGCGGTGGCCGAGCGGCTGCTGCCCATGGGCTTCGGCGGGCCGGCGCTGAGCCGGGCGCAGATGCTGATCCGCCCGGCCGGCCCGCAGGACAGCCGCCCGCCGCTGGGTGTCGGCCCCGCCTGCCGCATCTGCCCCCGCCCCGGCTGCGCCGCGCGCCATGAACCTTCGATCCTGGGGCCGGTCTGATTTTGACAACCGATCCGCCTGCCGCCATCATCCGCGAAAAGCCCAGGGAGTGCCGCCGGTGACCGTCGACGTGCTGCTGATCGAGGACGAGCCCAGCATCGCCGAGGCGGTCCGCTTCATCCTGTCGCGCGAGGGCTGGCGCTGCGAGCAATGGCCCGAGGGCTGCGGCGCCGTCCAGCGCATCCGGGCGCTGGCGCCACGGCTGGTGATCCTGGACCTGATGCTGCCCGGCCGCAGCGGCGCCGAGATCCTGGCCGAGCTGCGCGGCGATCCGCAACTGCGGAGGCTGCCGGTGCTGCTGCTCAGCGCGCGCGGCCAGGCCAACCTGCCCGAAGGCGCCGACCGCACCCTGCCCAAGCCCTTCGCCAATGACGACCTGCGCGCCGTGGTGCGCGAATTGCTGGACGCCGCATGAGGCTGATGGCGCGACGCCTGTTCCTGGGCCGGGACGCCTATCGCCGGCGGCGCCTGGCCGATGCGACGCGGGTGGTGCCGGTGCTGTTCGCGCTTCTGGCGGTGCTGCCGCCGATTTGGCTGCCGCATCATTTCAGCTATGCCCGCGGCGCGGTCTGGCTGGCCGTCAGCTGGGCACTGACCATCGCCGTCACCGCCGCGCTGCATCGCGCGCTCGGCCGCGCGGGGGCGGAGGACGAGGATGACGCCTGAAACGCTGGGCGCCGCATCGGTCGCCTATGTCGCGCTGATGTTCCTGCTGGCCCATGCCGCCGACCGCGCCGCCGCGGCCGGCCGCTGGCGCTGGATGGACCGGCCGGCGATCTACACGCTGTCGCTGTCGGTCTATTGCTCGGCCTGGACCTTCTACGGCGCGGTCGGCTACGCCACCCGCTCGGGGCTGGAATTCCTGACCATCTATCTGGGCCCCGGCATCGTCTTCGCTGGCGCCTGGTGGGGATTGCGGCGGCTGGTGCGCGTCGCCCGGCTGCATCGCGTCACCTCGATCGCCGACCTGATCTCCAGCCGCTTCGGCAAATCCGCCGGTCTGGCGGCGCTGGTCACGCTGATCGGCGTGGTGGCGGCGACACCCTATATCGCACTGCAATTGCAGTCGGTCTCGATGGCGCTTTCGGCCTTCGCCAGCGACCAGCACGCCCTGCCTCGCAACGTCGCGCTTTGGGTGGCGGTGGGGCTTGCGGCCTTCGCCATCCTGTTCGGCACCCGCAACCTCGCCGCCGACGAGCGGCACCATGGCGTCGTCATGGCCATCGCGGTCGAGGCGGTGGTCAAACTTGCCGCCTTCGTCGCCGTCGGCGGCTATGTGCTTTGGGGCATCGCCGACGGGCCCGGCGACGTGCTGGCCCGCATCGACCGCATGGCGATCTCGGCCGGGGGCGAGGGCTGGCTGATCCGCCCCGAGCGCTGGTTCGCGCTGATCATGCTGTCAGGGGCGGCGGTGATGGTGCTGCCGCGCATGTTCCACGTCCTGGTGGTCGAGGCCAGCGACGAGGACCGCCTGCGCCAGGCCGGCTGGGCCTTTCCGGCCTATCTGGCCGCCATGTCCTTCCTGGTCCTGCCCATCGCCGTGGTGGGGGCGGATATGCTGCCCAAGGGCTCGAATCCCGATCTTTACGTCCTGGCCCTGCCTTTGTCGCAGGGCCGCGAGGCGCTGGCGACGCTGGTGTTCCTGGGCGGCTTTTCCTCGGCCATGTCCATGGTCGTGGTCAGCGCCATCGCGCTTTCGACGATGATGGCCAACCACTGGCTGGTGCCGCTGTGGCTGTGGCTGCGCCAGGCGGCGCTGTCCGAGCCGGCCCAGGCGCCCGAGGATCTGGGCGCGCTGATGCTGAACGCCCGCCGCCTGGCCATCGTCGCGGTGATCGGCGCCGGTTGGTTCTATCACCACATGTCGGGCGGCACCTCGGCGCTGGCGGCGATGGGAACCGTGGCCTTTTCCGGCATGGCGCAGGTGCTGCCGGCAATGATCGCCGGGCTGCTCTGGCGCGGCGCCACCCGCCGCGGCGCCATCGCCGGCATCCTCGCCGGCGCCGGGATCTGGAGCGGGATGATCTTCCTGCCCTCGCTGGGCCTGGTTTCGCAGCCGGCCCTGCCGGCCGACATCGACCCCTTCGCCGGCGCGGTGCTGCTGGCCCTGTCGGTCAACCTGCTGATGCTGATCCTGGTCTCGCTGCTGGATTTCCCCGACCCGACCGAACGGATGCAGGCCCTGTCCTTCGTCCATGCCATCGCCCCCGATGCCGCGCCGAAAAAGGCCGCTCCGGCGGTGCAGGCCGAGGCGCTGCTGACGCTGGCCGGCCGCATCTGGGGCGGCGAAACCGCGCTGGAGATGTTCCGCCGGGCCGCCGACGACCAGGGCAAGACCGGCTATCTGCCCGATCTGACCCCGCGCCTGCTGGCGGATTTCGAGCGCCGGCTGGCCGGCACCGTCGGGGCGGCCACCGCCTCGGCGCTGATGACCCGGGTCGGCGGGCGCGGCGGGGTCACGGTCGCCGACCTGATGGCGGTGGCGGGCGAGGCCAGCCGCGCCCGCGAGGACAACCGGAGGCTTGAAAGCACCTCGGCCGAGCTGGCCCGGACCGCGGCCATGCTGCAGGAAAGCAACGAGAAACTGACCGCGCTCTCGGCGCAGAAGGACGCCTTCCTGGGCCAGATCAGTCATGAGCTGCGCACCCCCATGACCTCGATCCGGGCCTTTTCCGAGATCCTGATGGAGCCCGACCTGCCCGCCGAGGATCGCGCCCGCTTCGCCGGCATCATCCATGACGAGGCCGGCCGCATGACCCGGCTGCTGGACGATTTGCTCGACATCTCGGTGCTCGAGGCCGGCAAGGCGCGGCTCAAGCCCGAGGTCTTCAACCTGCACGACCTGATCGAACGGGCGCTCGTCTCGGCCGGCGCCAGCGCCGGTGGGCGGGATTTCGCGATTCGCCGCAATGCCATCGCCGAGCACCTGCCGGTGATCACCGATCCCGACCGGCTGTTGCAGGTGCTGATCAACGTGATCGCCAATGCCCGCAAGTATTGCGATTCCGAGACGCCGGTGATCCGCATCGAAACCCGCCGCACGCCCGAGGGCGGAACCGAGATCGACATCGGCGACAACGGCTCGGGCATCGGCGCGGAAAACCGGGCGCTGATCTTCGAGAAATTCGCCCGGCTGAACGATCCGGCCCGGGCCGGCGGCGCCGGGCTGGGTCTGGCGATCTGCAAGGAAATCATGGAGTTCCTGGACGGCTCCATCGCCTATCTGCCCGGCCAGGGCGGCGCCTGCTTCCGCATCGCGCTGCCGCCACGGCCCCGCCGTCGGGCGGATATTGCCGAAAATGCCCGGGGTTAAATCTTTTCGCAACCAGTCCATGCCATGCTGCCCCAGAGAAGGTATTGATTCGGTCTGGTATGGATAACGCAGCAACGGCACGGGCGGCCCGCACCGATATCGGCGGGACGGAACCGGGCACCATCGCCGCCGCGGCCCCGGCTTCGGTCCTGCGCCGCTGGATCGCCGCCAGGGAAAGGGCGCGGGTGCTGCCGGATACCGCCGGCAGTCGGGTCACGCCGGAATTCCGCATCGAACGCGCGGTGGCCACCGCGCTTGGCCGCGCCGCCGAAAAGCAGGCCCGGCTGCCGGTTTTCGTGGAACATGTCGAACTGGCGGGCATGACCTTGCCGGAACTGCCGGAATTCCTGCCCGAACGCGCATTGCTTGCCATTGTCGAGGGCCGGCGGGACGCGATCGGCGTGGTGGCGATCTGCCCCGCCTTGCTGACCTCGCTGATCGAGATGCAGGCCATCGGCCGGGTCACCGCGCGCCCGGCGCAACCACGCAAGCCCACCCGCACCGACGCGACCCTGGCGGCGGATTTCGTCAATGCGCTGCTGGCCGAACTGGCGCGGGAATGTGTCAGCGGGGGCGAGGGGGTGCCGGATTTCGGCACCTTCCGCTATGCCACCTATATGGACGATCCCCGGCCGCTGACTCTGATGCTCGAAGACGCCCCGATGTCCCGTCTGACCCTGCGCTTTCGCATCGGCGCGGGCGGTCAGCGCGACGCGGTGCTGATGATCGCGCTTCCGGCCGAGACGGGGCCCGGGTTGCCTCGTGCCGACAGCGCCAAAGGGGCCGAGGCGACCCTGCCGGCATCGGCCCCGCCCCCCGCCGCCCCGGCCTCGCTGGCCGGAATCGTGCGGGACACGCCGATCCGGCTGGCCGGGATTCTGTGCCGCCGCAAGATCAGCCTGCAACAGTTGCGCAATCTCGGGCCGGGCTCGCTGATTCCGCTGCCGCAGAACGTGCTGGACGAAGCGCGGATCGAAACCCCGCTCGGCCAGCTTCTGGCCCGCGGCCGCCTGGGCGAGGCGGACGGTTTCCACGCCATCCGGCTGCGGGATCTGGCCCGGGAAGCGGCACATGCGCCGGAAATCCGCCAAGCCGCCTGGGAAACGGACGGCCTTGCGCTTCCGGGTCAGCCGGCAGCCGCGGCGACGCAGCGCATGGCGACCCCGCCCGAACCGCCCCTCTCGGACCGCGACGATCCCGACGCCTTCCGCCCGGACGGGCCGGACCCGGCCGCGCCGCCGTTCCGCGCGACCGGCTAAGACAACCGCCGCGGCAAAGGCCATGCTTCGGCGGGACATGCTCCGGTCATGCAGCTTTTACGCGACTTTTCCCGATTTCGAGCCGTGGAGCGGCATCCCCTGCCACCCCCGGTCCAGATTCCCCTTGAAAAATGTGCCGTCTGGACGCATGTAGCTTGCGCCCGCCAAGGCGCGGGTCACCCCCACAGGAGAAGACATGGCCAAGGAAGAAATGCTCGAATTTCCCGGCGTCGTGAAGGAACTCCTGCCCAATGCGACATTCCGGGTCGAGCTAGAGAACGGCCATGAGATCATCGCACATATGGCAGGAAAGATGCGCAAGAACCGCATCCGGGTCCTTGCCGGCGACAAGGTTCAGGTGGAAATGAACACCTACGACCTGACGAAGGGGCGGATCAATTACCGCTTCAAGTAAGCCCGCGGACGCTGTTGTCCCCGGCATGACGACGGCGGTTTCGGCAGCGGATGCGCCTGCGGCGCGGCTCGACGGCCGACCGGAACTGGTGCTCGGCTCAGCAAGCCCCCGTCGCCTGGAATTGCTGGCCCAGATCGGCATCGTCCCCGACCGCGTCCTGCCGGCCGAGATCGACGAGACCCCGCATCGGGACGAAAAGCCACGCGACTATGTCCGCCGCATCGCGCGCGAAAAGACCGCCGCCCTGCTCGGCTGCACGGATGGTGCCGTCCTCTGCGCCGACACCGCGGTCGTCGCCGGCCGCCGGATCCTGGGCAAACCGGCGGACGCGGCAGAAGCCCGGCATTTTCTGGACCTGCTTTCGGGACGGCGGCATCGCGTCCTGACCATGGTGGCGCTGGCTCATCAGGGCCGCTTGCGCGAGCGCCTGGTCGAGACGACCATCCGCTTCCGCCCGCTCTCGCCGGCGCAGATCGACCGCTATCTGGCTTCGGCAGAGTGGCAGGGCAAGGCCGGCGGCTATGCGATCCAAGGCCGCGCCTCGGCCTTCGTGACCTGGATGCAGGGATCATACAGCGCCGTCGTCGGCCTGCCTCTGGCCGAGACCGCGACCATGCTTGCCGCCATCGGAATTCGGGAACGGGTGGAATGAAGGGCCGACAAATCGTTCTGGGCCGGCTTTTCGGCCGCGACGCCGCCGCGCTGATGCAAGATGGCCAGCTCGAGGATCTGATCGTCGATCCGGCCGGCGTCACGCCGCTGGCCCCCGGCGCCATCTGCCGGGCCAAGGTCGACCGCCTCGTGAAGGGCCAGGGCGGCGTGTTCCTGCGCCTGCCCGAGGGCGCGCGCGGTTTCCTGCGCGACCGCTCCGGCCTGCGCGAGGGACAATCGTTGCTGATCCAGATCAGCGGCTGCGCCGAGGACGGCAAGGCGATTCCGGTCTCGGCCAGACTGAATTTCCGCGGTCGGCATGTGATCGTCACGCCCGGCATCCAGGGGGTGAACGTCTCGCGCCGCATCCGCGACGCCGCGCTGCGCGACACGCTCGTCCAGCTGGGCGAAAGCGCCCTGGAGGGCCAGGCCGAACCGCCCGGCATCGTTTTCCGCAGCGTCTCGGCCTCCGCTGCGGAAGCCGAGGTCATGACAGAGCTGCGTCAGCTTCTGGACCTGGCCGGCGCCGTTCTCGCCGATCAGGAAGGCCTGCCGGAACTGCTGCTCGACGCGCCGGAACCGGCCGAACAGGCCTGGCAGGACTGGGCCGATCCGCCACCCGACGCGATCGAGGATCACCCCGATGCCTTCGAGATGAGCGGCGCCGAGGCGGCGGCGCACCGATTGCTTGGACCGCGCGTTGAGCTGGGCGGCGGCGCCTGGGCCGAGATCGAGGCTCTGCGGGCGCTGGTCGCCATCGACGTGAATACCGGCAGCGACCATTCGCCTGCCGCCGGACTGAAGGCCAACATCGCCCTGGCGCGCGATCTGCCGCGGCAGCTGCGTCTGCGCGGGCTCGGCGGCCAGATCGTGGTGGATTTCGCGCCGATGCCCAAGCGCGACCGCGGCACGCTCGAACAGGTGCTGCGCGCCGCCTTCCGCACAGAGACCGCCGAAACCGTGTTGATCGGCTGGACTGCCATGGGTCTTTACGAGATCAGCCGCAAGCGCGACCGCATTGCGCTGTCGCGGCTGGCCGAGCCGGAGCAGGACCGATGAAATGCCCCATCTGCGGCAAGCCCGCCTCTGACCGCTACCGTCCCTTCTGTTCCCGGCGCTGCGCCGATGTCGACCTGGCGCGGTGGTTCCGCGGCGATTACCGCATCCCGGGCGAACCGGTTCCGCGCGACGGCGAGGAGGAGTGAAATTTTCACTTTTGGCTCTGGACAGCCGGCTTCGGCTGCCATAACAACGCGCCATTCCAAAGCGAGACGCTGCGGAGCCCGGATAGCTCAGTTGGTAGAGCAGCGGATTGAAAATCCGCGTGTCGGCGGTTCAAATCCGTCTCCGGGCACCATTTATCAGCATTATTCACTGTTTTCCTTGCTGTTTACCAGCTAGGCCCAGGCACTTTCGGTCGCATTGATCGAAGATGTTGCCGTGCCCCGGCGCTGTCGCGGGCCAGCTTTGGCAGAACATCGCACGAGCTTCGGCACGAAAATTTCGGCGTGGCTGTCAGTAGCGGTTTCGGCTGCGATGTCTCCGCCGCAGACCAGCACGGACTGGAGGTCACAGCCTTGTCGCAGCCGGCATGAAGCCGCCCGACCAGGACGATCCGGCCAGGGCTGTCATCGACCCCGGGTTGCTGGGTTTGGACCCGAGGTCAGCCGGCCAATTCACCGAGAGCTTCGAATCGCGGCTGGCGGGCTATGCTGTCGGCGCTGGCCGGTCCGGGTGGAGTGCACCGTCCGGCCGCATCAGGGCCCATCGGGCCGGTTTTTTTCCGCAGCCTGTCAATGCCCACCTAGCCGATTTTCCGGCGGGTCAGCTGGCTTGGCGGCCTGGCACGAGCCCTGCCGCATCGCGGCACGACGGAAATAGAGGCGACAGAAAATTACAATTTCTGCTCAATGGATGTTGCATTATTGCGTGTAGATTCGTAAAACCAGCCACACAACCCGCGCTGATTCTGCGCCGCGGCGGAGGCCTCGGTTCAAGGAAGCGGCAAGAAAGGACTCTGAGATGGCCCTGGACCAACCGACCCCGATCGCGCCCTATGACGCACCGGAAAAGGACCTTTACGAGATCGGCGAGATGCCGCCCCTGGGCTATGTGCCCAAGCAGATGTACGCTTGGGCCATCCGCCGCGAACGCCATGGCGAACCCGACAAGGCCATGCAGATCGAGGTGGTCGAGACCCCGCCGATCGACAGCAACGAGGTGCTGGTGCTGGTGATGGCGGCCGGCGTCAACTACAACGGCATCTGGGCCGGCCTCGGCGTGCCGATCAGCCCCTTCGACGGCCACGGCGCCCCTTATCACATCGCGGGCTCCGACGCCTCGGGCATCGTCTGGGCGGTGGGCGACAAGGTCAAGAACTGGAAGGTCGGGGATGAGGTCGTCATCCATTGCAACCAGGACGACGGCAACGACGAGGAATGCAACGGCGGCGACCCGATGTATTCGCCCAGCCAGCGCATCTGGGGCTACGAAACGCCGGATGGCAGCTTCGCCCAGTTCACCCGGGTGCAGGCCCAGCAGCTGATGAAGCGGCCGCGCCACCTGACCTGGGAGGAATCGGCCTGCTACACGCTGACGCTGGCCACCGCCTATCGCATGCTGTTCGGGCACGAGCCGCATGAACTGAAGCCGGGCATGAACGTGCTGGTCTGGGGCGCCTCGGGCGGCTTGGGCAGCTTCGCCATCCAGCTGATCAACGCGGCGGGCGCGAACGCCATCGGCGTCATCAGCGACGAGGACAAGCGCGAATTCGTCATGTCGCTGGGCGCCAAGGGCGTGATCAACCGCAAGGACTTCAAGTGCTGGGGGCAGCTGCCCACGGTGAACACCCCCGAATACAAGGAGTGGTTCGCCGAGGCGCGCAAGTTCGGCAAGGCGATCTGGGACATCACCGGCAAGGGCAACAACGTGGATATCGTCTTCGAGCATCCCGGCGAGGCGACCTTCCCGGTCTCGACCCTGGTCTGCAAGAAGGGCGGCATGGTGGTGATCTGCGCCGGCACCTCGGGCTTCAACTGCACCTTCGACGTGCGCTACATGTGGATGCACCAGAAGCGCCTGCAAGGCAGCCATTTCGCGCATCTGAAGCAGGCGAGCGCCGCGAACAAGCTGATGCTGGAACGCCGCATCGACCCTTGCATGTCCGAGGTCTTCCCCTGGGCGGAGATCCCGCAGGCGCATCTGAAAATGCTGCGCAACCAGCACAAGCCCGGCAACATGGCGGTGCTGGTGCAGTCGCCGGTCACCGGCCTGCGCACCTTTGAGGACGCGCTGGAGACGGGGCGCCGCTGACCCCGGCCCCCGGCGCATATGGGCCGCCCGGCGCGAGGAGGCGTCGGGCGGTCCTTTCGTCTGCGCAAAGGCCGGAAAAGCCTGCTGCTCTGTCAACAGGCAGAATAAAATTGCCTTAGCACTTGATGTTCTTGGATTTCCGGCAGCGCCAGCAAAGCATTCCGCCGAAAACATCGGCATTTTGCCCAAATATTACCCTGACCCCATTCAAAATGCCTGAACCTTGGGCTAAGGAGCCCTCCGACCCCAAGGGAAGGATTCCGCGACATGCCGCAGATCGATGACAAGCTGGCCCCCATCTATGAGGAAGTGGTCCGCCGCAACGCCGGCGAGCCCGAGTTTCATCAGGCCGTCCGCGAAGTGCTGGAAAGCCTGGGCCGGGTGGTCGCCAAGCGCCCGGACTATCTCGAAGACGCGCTGATCGAGCGCATCTGCGAGCCCGAGCGCCAGATCATCTTCCGCGTGCCGTGGACCGATGACAAGGGCCGGGTGCAGATCAATCGCGGCTTCCGGGTGCAGTTCTCCTCGGCCATGGGCCCTTACAAGGGTGGGCTGCGCTTCCACCCTTCGGTGAATGTCGGGATCATCAAGTTCCTCGGCTTCGAGCAGATCTTCAAGAACGCGCTGACCGGCCTGCCCATCGGCGGCGGCAAGGGCGGCTCGGACTTCGATCCCAAGGGGCGCTCGGACGGCGAGATCATGCGCTTCTGCCAAAGCTTCATGACAGAGCTTTACCGCCATCTGGGCGAATATACCGACGTGCCGGCGGGCGATATCGGCGTCGGCGCGCGCGAGATCGGTTACATGTTCGGCCAGTACAAGCGCCTGACCAACCGCTACGAGGCCGGCGTGCTGACCGGCAAGGGGCTGTTCTATGGCGGCTCGCTGGCCCGGAAAGAGGCGACCGGCTACGGCAACACCTATTTCACCCAGGCCATGCTGCAGACCGGCGGCAGCGATTTCGACGGCAAGCGCGTCGTCGTCTCGGGCTCGGGCAATGTCGCCGTCTACACCATCGAGAAGGTGCAGGAATTCGGCGGCAAGGTGCTGGCCTGCTCGGACAGCTCGGGCTATGTCGTGGACGAGGGCGGCATCGACCTTGATCTCCTCAAGGAAATCAAGGAGGTGCGGCGCGGCCGCATCTCGCAATACCTGCGGATGAAGGGCGAGGGCAACGGCGCCTATTTCGTGAAGTCCGGCGAAGGCTCGATCTGGGACGTGGCCTGCGACGTCGCCATGCCCTCGGCCACCCAGAACGAGCTGACCGGCAAGGATGCCAAGAAGCTGGTGGCGAACGGCGTGACGGCAGTCGGCGAGGGCGCGAACATGCCCTGCACGCCCGAGGCGATCCGCGCCTTCCAGCAGGCCGGCGTCAAGTTCGGCCCCGGCAAGGCGGCGAATGCCGGCGGCGTCGCCACCTCGGCGCTGGAGATGCAGCAGAACGCCTCGCGCGACCGCTGGTCCTTCGAGAAGACCGAGGCGAAGCTGGCCGAGATCATGCGCGACATCCATGACAGCTGCTACAGCACCGCCGAGGAATTCGGCGCCCCCGGCGATTACGTGATCGGCGCCAATATCGCCGGCTTCATCCGCGTCGCCGAGCCGATGCGCGCCTTCGGCGTGATCTGAGCCCTGCGCGGGCCGGCGATCCCGGCCCGCCTTGCCAGTCCCGAACCGGACCGCTAAGGCGCGGGGATGGTTTTCACGGGTCGTCCTGCATGCTGATCTTCGTCAAGCCCCGCATCGTGCTGCTGTCGGTTCCCAAGACCGGCACCACCGCGCTGGAAGAAGCGCTTTCGCCGCAGGCCGAGATCGCCTTTCGCGCGCGGGCCGAGATCAAGCACCTGAACCTGCGGCAGTATCTCAACCGCATCCGGCCGCTGCTGTCCCCGCTGGGCGGGCCGGAGTTCCAGACCGTGGCGGTGGTGCGCGAGCCGCTGGACTGGCTGCGCAGCTGGTATCGCTTCCGCGCCCGCGATCGCCTGATCGGCCATGCCAACAGCACCGCCCATGTCAGCTTCGAAACCTTCGTCCGGGACTACCTGCGCCCCGGCGACCGGCCCGATTATGCCCGGCTGGGCCGACAGTCGGAATTCCTGACCGACAACGCGGGCGGCATCGCCGTCGACCATGTCTTCCGCTACGAGGCGATGCCGGCGCTGGTCGCCTTCCTGTCGGAACGGCTGGGCAGCGCCGTCGACCTGCCGCGCCGCAACGTCTCGCCGCAGGCCGCGACCGACCTTGCGCCCGAGACCGAGACGCGGCTGCGCGCGGAACTGGCGCCGGAATACGCGATCTG
Source organism: Paracoccus sp. TOH (assembly GCF_030388245.1). Classification (NCBI taxonomy): domain Bacteria; kingdom Pseudomonadati; phylum Pseudomonadota; class Alphaproteobacteria; order Rhodobacterales; family Paracoccaceae; genus Paracoccus; species Paracoccus sp. TOH. The sequence continues at coordinate 853,951 of NZ_CP098361.1, read as the reverse complement.
GCAGGCGGCGCGTCAGGCGCCGTAAAGCGCGCGGGCCCGATCCTCGAAGGCGCGGACGATGCGCGACATGGCCTCGCCGAACACCACGCCGATCACCTTGCCCAGAATGGCGTTTCGGAACTCGAAATCCACGAAGAACTCGACCCTGCAGCCGCCTTCCGGCAGGTCGGCGAAGCTCCAGCCGCTGCGCAGATACTTGAACGGCCCGTCGAGATATTCGGTGTCGATCCGCTTCGTCTCGGGCCACAGCGTCACGCGCGAGCCGAAGCGCTCGCGGAAGACCTTGAAGCTGATGACCAGGTCCGCCTCGACCACCTCGCTGCCCGAAGCGCCGGGCCGGCGCGAACGGATGCGGGCGGCGGTGTTCCAGGGCAGGAACTGGGGATAGCTTTCAATATCCGCCACCAACGCATACATCTGGTCGGCGGTATAGGGCAGGATGCGGCTGTCGCTGTGCTGGGGCAAGGAATCGTCCGGGGCCGTTCGTTTCGGGCAGCACTAGCAAAGGAAAGGGGCGATGAACAACCTCATCTGGCTGATCCGGGCTTCGCGCTGGGCCCGCAACCCGCCGAAGGCCCGCACCGTCAAGCTGGTGCTGGCGGTGATCGCGCTGGGTCTGCTGCTGGCCGGGCTCGAGCATTTCGGATTCTGGCCGGACTGGGCGACCATGGACCGGCCGCGCGGTCTGCACCTGCAGCGCCCGTAAGACCGCCCGCCGCCCCTTCACCGTTTCCCAAATACCCCCGCAACCGCGCCATCAGGCGCAGCGGCCAGGCTGCTTCGTTCCGCACGCACTCATGCGGCCGCGCCATCCGCGCCGTCGCGGCCGGCCTAGATCCCGGCCGCCTTGAACGTGTCGCATTGCCCCATCTGCCCCGAGGAAAAGCCGCGCTTGAACCAGGTCTGCCGCTCGGCGGCCGAGCCATGGGTGAAGGCGTCCGGCATCGGCGCACGGCCGGCCTTTTCCATCAGCGTGTCGTCACCCACCGCGGCGGCGGCATTGATCGCCTCGTCGATGTCGCCATCGTCGATGCTGTTGAACTGCTGGCTGGCATGGCGAGCCCAGACGCCGGCGAAGCAGTCAGCCTGCAGCTCGGTCAGCACCGAGATGCGGTTCGCCGTCACCTGGTCGCTTTGCTGACGGGCCTGCATGGTCTGGCCCAGGATCCCCAGCAGGTTCTGCACATGGTGCCCGACCTCATGCGCGATGACATAGGCAAAGGCGAAATCGCCGCCCGCGCCCATTCGCCCGCTCATGGTGCGGAAGAAATCGGTGTCCAGATAGACGGCGCGGTCGTTCGGGCAATAGAACGGCCCCATGGCCGATTGCGCCGTGCCGCAGGCCGAGCTGTCGATGCCGGAAAACATCACCAGCGTCGGATCGGCGTAATCCACCCCGGCCTGCTCGGGCAGGACGCCGGCCCAGACCTCCTCGGTATCGGCCAGCACCACCGAGACGAACTGGCCGATCTCCTGCTCTTCCTGGGTCAGCTCGCGCGGCTGGCCCTGCTGCTGGCCGCCATTGTCGATGGTCCCGACCAGGGGCGAGATATCGATGCCGAAGAAATAGCCCACCGCCAGCACCACCAGCACGCCGACGATCCCCATGCCGCCCGCACCCGCCCGGCCGATGCCGCGCCGGTCCTCGACGTTCCTGCTGCCGCGTCTGCCCCGCCATTCCATCGCCACCTCCCCCGCCGGCAACCGCGTCGGCCCGGCCCTCATGCCAGATTTATCCAAAGCCCGGCCCGGCGCAACACCGACGGAGGCTTGACAGTTCCGGTCCCAGCCCGCAGCACGGGCCGAAACGATGGGGGCAGGCATGTTCGACTGGGTGGTTTCGACGATCGAAAGCTGGGGCTATCTCGGCGTGCTGATGCTGATGGTGGCCGAGAACGTCTTTCCGCCCATCCCGTCCGAGGTGATCATGCCGCTGGCCGGCTTCCTGGCCGGCAGCGGCCGCTTGTCGCTGACCATGACCATTCTCGTCGGCACGCTGGGCTCGGTGCTGGGCACGCTGATGTGGTATTACATCGGCCTCTGGTTCGGCGAGGAGCGGCTGAAACGCTTCGCCGCCCGCCATGGCCGGCTGCTGACGCTCTCGCCCTCGGATATCGACGCGGCGCATGACTGGTTCCAGCGTCACGGCGCCATGGCGGTTTTCTTCGGCCGCATGATCCCGGCGATCCGCACGCTGATCTCAGTTCCCGCCGGACTGGCGCGCATGCCGATGTGGAAATTCCTGCTCTATACCGTGATCGGCAGCGCGCTCTGGACCGGGGTGCTGACCTTCGCCGGGCTGCTGCTGCATGAAAACTACGCGCTGGTCGCGGATTGGGTCGATCCGCTGTCCAAGCTGGTGGTGATCGCCGTGGTGGCGATCTATCTTTACCGCGTCGTCACCTGGAAGCCGCATTGAGTTCACGCGATTGGCACTTGCCGGCCGCCGCACGCGGCCCTAACCGGAGGCCCATGAACGGATTTTCGAGCAAGCACATCGCCGTGACCGCCGCCGCGGGCTCCGCCGCGCTGCTGGCCGCGGCGCTGATCTTCCAGAGCCTCGGCTATGCGCCCTGCGAGCTCTGCATCCTGCAACGCTGGCCGCATCTGGCCGCCGCCGTCATCGGCGGGCTGATCTGGTTCTTCGGCTGGAAGCGCTGGCTGGCGGCGCTGGGACTGATCGCGGCGCTTTGCGCCACCGGCCTTGCCATCTATCACGCCGGCGTCGAACTGAAGCTGTGGCTGGGGCCGCAGCATTGCTCGGGCGGCGTGTCGGGGCTGGCCACCATGTCCACGCAGGATCTGATGGCGGCGCTGGAACAGGCCCCAGTGGTCCGCTGCGACGAGGTGGCCTGGAGCCTGTTCGGCATCTCGATGGCGGGCTGGAACGCCATCCTGTCGGCCGGGCTTGCGGCGCTGTGGCTCGCCTCGGTCCGCGGCCGCCGGCGCGAGGCCGGGCTGGCCTGAGGACGGATTTCCCGCCACGCCCCGGCCCGTCAAGATTGCACCCAAGGCGGGTATGGGATAGACCCATGCCCAACAAGATCTTGAGGTTTCCCCGTGGCTGACATCCCTGAAAACGACGACGATACCCCCGAGAACGGCGGATCGGAGCGCGCCGTGATGCATCACGACGGCCCGGTGATCGACATCTCGCACGAGATGCGTTCCTCCTATCTCGACTATGCCATGTCGGTCATCGTCAGCCGGGCGATTCCCGACCTGCGCGACGGGCTGAAGCCGGTGCATCGCCGCGTGCTCTTCGCCATGCACGAGACCGGCAACACCCATGACAAGCCGTATCGCAAATCGGCCCGCCCGGTCGGCGACACCATGGGTAAATATCACCCGCATGGCGACGTCCCGATCTACGACGCGCTGGTGCGGATGGCGCAGCCCTTCTCGATGTCGCTGCCGCTGCTGGACGGCCAGGGCAACTTCGGCAGCATGGACGGCGACAACCCGGCGGCCATGCGCTACACCGAGGTGCGGATGGACAAGCCCTCGGCCTATCTGCTGATGGATATCGACAAGGACACCGTCGATTTCCAGGACAACTATGACGGCAAGGACCGCGAGCCGACCGTCCTGCCGGCCCGCTTCCCGAACATGCTGGTCAACGGCGCCGGCGGCATCGCCGTCGGCATGGCCACCAATATTCCGCCGCACAACCTGGGCGAGGTGGTGGACGCCACGCTGGCGCTGATCGACAACCCGGACCTGCCGACCGAGCGGCTGCTGGAGATCGTGCCTGGCCCGGATTTCCCGACCGGCGGCATCATCCTGGGCCGCTCGGGCGCCCGCAAGGCCTATCTGGAAGGGCGCGGCAGCATCATCGTGCGCGCCAAGACCCGAATCGAGGAGACCCGCGCCGGCCGCCAGGCGATCATCCTGGACGAGATCCCCTATCAGGTGAACAAGGCCAGCCTGATCGAGAAGATCGCCGAGCTTGCCAAGGAAAAGCGCATCGAGGGCATCGCCCATGTGCAGGACGAATCCGACCGCGTCGGCGTGCGGGTGGTGATCGAGCTGAAGCGCGACGCCACCGCCGAGGTGGTGCTGAACCAGCTGTTCCGCTTTACCCCCATGCAGACCAGCTTCGGCGCCAACATGCTGGCGTTGAACGGCGGCCGGCCCGAACAGTTGACGCTGCGCGACTTCCTGACGCATTTCATCGCCTTCCGCGAGGAGGTCGTCGCCCGCCGCACCGCCTATGAGTTGCGCAAGGCACGCGAACGCGCGCATGTGCTCTGCGGCCTCGCCGTGGCGGTCTCGAACGTGGACGAGGTGGTGGCGACGATCCGCAGCTCGGCCGACGCCGCCGAGGCGCGGGCGCGGCTGATGGAGCGGCGCTGGCCGGCGCATGAGATCGTCGAATACCTGCGGCTGATCGACGACCCGCTGCACCCGGTCAACGAGGACGGCACCTACAACCTGTCCGAGACCCAGGCCCGCGCCATCCTGGAACTGCGCCTGCAGCGCCTGACCCAACTGGGCGTGCAAGAGGTCACCGACGAGCTCAAGACGCTGGCCGATGCCATCCGCGAATTCCTGGCCATCCTCGCCTCGCGCGAACGGATCATGGGCATCATCTCGAACGAGCTGACCGAGGTGAGAACCCAGTTCGCCGTGCCGCGCCGGACCGAGATCACCGATTGGGCCGGCGATCTGGATGACGAGGACCTGATCGAGCGCGAGGACATGGTGGTCACCATCACCTCGGGCGGCTATATCAAGCGCACCGCGCTGGCCGAGTTCCGGTCGCAGCGCCGCGGCGGCAAGGGCCTGTCCGGCATGGCGACCAAAGAGGACGACGTGGTGACGACCCTGTTCGTCGCCAACACCCATACCGAGCTGCTGTTCTTCACCACCGACGGCATGGTCTATCGGATGAAGACCTGGCGGCTGCCCCTGGGCGGGCGCACCGCCAAGGGCAAGGCCATCGTCAACATCCTGCCGATCCATCCCGGCGTTTCCATCGCCGCGCTGATGCCGGTCGATGCGCCGCAAAGCGAATGGGACGACTACCAGGTGGTCTTTGCCACCTCGGAAGGCGACGTGCGCCGCAACGCGCTCTCGGATTTCGCCAATGTCATGCGCAACGGCAAGATCGCCATGAAGCTGCCTGAAGGGGTCGAGCTGATCGGCGCCCGCATGGCGACCGGGAATGACGACGTGATGCTGGTCACCGCCGCCGGCCGGGCGATCCGCTTCCCGACCACCGACGTGCGGGTGTTCAAGGGCCGCGATTCGACCGGGGTGCGCGGCATCCGGCTGGTGAACGACGGCGACAAGGTGGTCAGCATGTCGGTGATCCGGCATTTCGAGGCCGGGTCCGAGGAACGCGCCGCCTATCTGAAGATGCGCCGCGCCGTGGCCGGCGCGCTGGATGACGGCGCCGAGGAGGACGAGGACGAGGATGCCGTGGCCGAAACCGCGATCTCGCAGGAGCGCTATGCCGAGATGTCGGCGGCCGAGGAGCTGATCCTGACCATCACCGCCAAGGGTGCCGGCAAGATCAGCTCCAGCTTCGACTATCCGTTGCGCGGCCGCGGCGGCCAGGGCGTCATGGCCATGGACAAGGCGATGCGCGGCGGACCGCTGGTCGCCAGCTTCCCGGTCGAGGGCGACGACCAGATCATGCTGGCGACCTCGACCGGCCAGTCGATCCGGGTGCCGGTGGACGGCATCAGCTTCCGCTCGCGCTCGGCCGGCGGGGTGCGGGTCTTCCACACCGCGCCCGGCGAGGAAGTGGTTTCTGTTGCCCGCATCGCCGAGAATGGCGAGGATGAGGCCGAGGAATGAACCGCCGGGGCACCCTGCCCCGGCCGCGCCTTGCCGGCAAACCAAGGGGATGTGATTGAACAGGCATGACTCGCAGCTGAGCGAGCGGTTGCGGACCGGCTTCCTGGGCGTCATCGCCTTCGGCCTGATCCTGTTCCTGCTGGTTCAGGCCCGTTTCATCCTGATCTGTCTGGCCTTCGCCATCATCATCTTCTCGCTGACCAGCGATGCGATCTCGGCCTTTGCGCGGCTCAAGGTGCCGAACTGGCTGGCGACGACGCTGGCGCTGATCGCCATCGCCGTCGGCCTGCTCTGGGCGGCAACGGCGGTAGTGGCGCAGGTGAACGAGGTGGTCTCGACCGCCATCGCCTATGCCGACCGGGCGCAGGCGGTGCTGTCCAGCCTCAGCCAGCGCTGGGGCCCCGGCGCGCAAGAGGCCATCGCCACCTTCACGGGCAATATCGACGTCGCCGGCTGGCTGCGCTCGGCCGCGGCGCAGGCCTCGAACCTGATCTCGGGCTCGGTGCTGATCCTGACCTTCGTCGGCTTCATGTTCAGCGAGCGGATCTGGTTCCCGGTCAAGATCGAGCGGTTGACCGGCGACCCCGACCGCGCCCGGCAGGTGCTGGGCACGGTGCATGTCATCATGCGCCGGGTGAACCGCTATCTGGTGGTCAAGGCCGGGATCAGCGCCGTCACCGCCGCGCTGATCTGGGCGATCTTCCGGCTGGCCGGGCTGGAGCTGGCCGGGGCGATCGCCATGCTGACCTTCATTCTGAATTTCATCCCGACGCTGGGCTCGATCATCGCCACGGTCATCGCCATCGTCCTGGTTCTGGCGCAGACCGGCGATCCGACGCTGACGCTGACCTTGGGCGGTTTGATCACGGCGGTGCAGTTCGTGGTCGGCAATGTCTTCGACCCGATGCTGCTGGGCCAGACGCTGCGGCTGTCCTCGTTCGGGATCGTGTTGTCGCTGGCCTTCTGGGGCGTGGTCTGGGGCATCGCCGGCACCTTTCTGGCGGTGCCGATCATGGTGGCGGTGATGATCGTCTGCGCGCAGATCCCCTGGTTGCGCCCGGTCGCCATCCTGTTGTCGCAGGAGGGCCTGCCAGAGCAGGAACCGTCCAGCGGGCTGCGCCGCTAGCCGCCGCTTGCCTCAGGCCTGATGCGGCGGCACGGGCCGGGGGGCGGCCTCGGGCGCGGTTTCGTCCTCGCCCTCACCCTCACCCACGGTCTTGTCCTCGCCCTCGCTCTTGTGCAGGAAGATGTCCTGCGCGATGCGCACACTGCCGGGCAGCACGATCCCCGCCGCCGCGAAGCGCTCAAGGATCTGGTGGTTGATCTCGGACACCACCGAGGCGCCGCCGTTGATGTCCGACAGCATGGCGCGCAATTCGAAATTCTGGCCGGTCGGGGCAATGCTGCGCAGCAGCACCGCGGGGGCGGGGTTGACCAGCACCGTCGGCTGATCCTCGGCGATTTCGCGCAGCAGATCGCTGACCAGCCGGCTGTCGGTCGCCACGGTTACCGTCACCGGCACGATGATCCGCCCGACCAGGCTGCCGCGCGTCCAGTTGGTCACCGGCTGGGTGATCAGGTTCGAGTTCGGAACGATCACCTGGGTGCGGTCGAAGGTCTCGATCTGGGTGGCGCGCACCGCCATCTTGCGCACCGTGCCCTGCTGGCCGCCGACCTCGATCCAGTCGCCGACCGCGATCGGCCGCTCGACCAGCAGGATAATGCCCGAGACGAAATTCGACACCACCTGCTGCATGCCGAAACCGATGCCGACCGACAGCGCACCAGCCACGAATGCCAGCGAGGTCAGGTCGATCCCCGCCGAGGTGACGGCAAAGACCGCCGCCAGCGCCACCCCGACATAGCCGATCATCGACGAGACCGCATTCTGCCCGCCCGCATCCATCCGGGTCTTGGGCAGGATCGAGCTGCGGAAGGCGCCCTGCACGAAACTGGTCAGCGAATAGCCGACCGCGAAGACGATCAGGAAGGTCAGGATGGCCATGGGCGACAGCCGCACGCCGCCGAAGGCAAAGCCCTGCTGCGCCTTGGTCCAGGCCTCGGCCAGGTCGCTGACCCGCGCGCCCCAGATCAGCGCGAACAGCGGCAGCGACAGCAAGATCAGCGCGAAGCCGACCAGCACCGGCATCAGCGCGTCCCGCGCCGACTGGTCGCCGCCCTTGGCCATGGCATAGAAATCGGCGATGAAATCCTGCAGGATGATCAGCAGCCCGACCAGCGCCAGCGTCAGAACCGCGGCCCAAAGCAGCGCATTCCCCGCCGTCACATAGCCCGCCGCCGCCAGAACCGGCGTCACCAGCGCCAGAAGCCGGCCGGCCATGGCCAGAAAGTTCACCACGCGGATGCGGTAATCCGGCGTCTCGGAAGCCTCGTTCGGGCGCAGGCCGCGCAGCACGTTGCAAAGCTGGAACAAGCAGAAGGCGCCGAACAGCACCAGCAGGAGGTGCCAGACCCCGGCCGAGGCCTCGCTGAGCCTTTCGGGGACGGTGCCGGTGTCGTTCTGGCTGTGAAAGCCGGACAGCGGCAGGATGGTGCGGGCGAAAAGCTGGTGCAGCGCCAGGGCCGAGGCCAGCAGCGTGGCGCGGAACTGCGCCTTGGCGCGGCGCTCGGCGCTCATCGGCAGGGGCGGCTGCACGCCGGTGTCGGGGGCCGGGAACAGCCCGCGCGCCAGCCAGATGCCGCCGAAGAAGGACAGCCCCGCCGCCGGCACCGAGCGCAAGAGCGGCAGGCCCCAGTCGTCGAACAGGTCGGTCGCGCCCAAGGCCGCCGCGAACAGGATCACCCCGATCAGCGGAATGGCGATCTGGCCCAGCGAGACCCCGAAGATCAGCGCCGCCCGCGACCGCTCGCTGGCCCGCGCCGACAGCCGCGACGGCAACGAGTCGATCCAGTGCCGACCGCGCGACAGCAGCAGCAGCGCCACCAGCAGGAAGCCCGCGATGGCCGGCAGCCGCGCGGTGAAGCCAGACATGCCGCCGGTGCTGTCCCAGCGGTCGCGCGCCTCGGCATAGATCTTGCCTGCGACCTGGCCGGCCTCGGCCATGGCCGGCGGCCAGTTCGCCGGATTCAGCGGCGAGGGCGTCTTGCGGATCAGCGCAAAGGTCTGGCGGGCGCGCAGCGTCTGGTCGATCTGGGTGACGATGCCATCGGCGCGGCCATGCGATTCCACCGCCTGCAGCCCCGGCGCCTGCAGGGTCGAGAGCTGTTCGTTCAACTCCTTGCGACGGGCGGCGATGTCTTCGGATTCCGTCTGCCCTTCGGTCGGCGCCGGGCCAAGTGCGGCGATCTGGTCCTTGAGCGTGGCGATGCGGGTGGCGTTGATGCCCTGCGCCTCCTTGAAGCGCTCGCGCCATTTCACCACCTCGTCGCGGATGGTCTGCAGCCGCGCATCATTGGCCGAGCCGGATTCCAGGATCTGCTCGGCCTGTTCGGCCAACTTGTTCCAGGCGTCGTAATCCGGTGCCTGCGGATCCTGGGCCAGGGCCGGCCGCGCCAGCCCCAGCGACAAGGCCAGCAGCAGCACGACGGCGACCGTCGCGAAGCGGGACAGCAGGGCATGGCGGGGCGCGCGGCGGGCCTGGGGCCGGGACGGGGCAGAAGGCATGGGCCGGTTCAGTCCTCGTAGACTTCGGGCAGATCGGCAGGCTTGCGGGCCAGCCATTCCGGCACCGGCAGGCCCTTGGCCCGCAGGAATTCCGGGTTGAAAAGCTTGGTCTGGTAACGCGTGCCATAATCGCAAAGCACCGTCACGATGGTGTGACCGGGGCCCATGTCCTTGGCCATGCGGATGGCGCCGGCCACGTTCACCCCCGACGAGCCGCCCAGGCAAAGCCCTTCCCGCTCCAGCAGGTCGAAGATCACCGGCAGCGCCTCGGCATCCGGGATGCGATAGGCGAAATCCGGCGTGAAGCCTTCCAGGTTGGCGGTGATCCGACCCTGGCCGATGCCCTCGGTGATCGACGAGCCGGGGCTGTCGAAGACGCCCTCGGTATAGAAGCTGTAAAGCGCCGCGCCCTCCGGGTCGGCCAGGCCGATCTTGACGCCCTTGGGTTGCAGCGCCATGGCGACCCCCGCCAGCGTCCCGCCCGAGCCGACCGCGCAGACGAAGCCGTCCACCCGGCCGCCGGTCTGTTCCCAGATCTCGGGGCCGGTGGTCTCCAGATGCGCCTGCCGGTTGGCGACATTGTCGAACTGGTTGGCCCAGATGGCGCCGTTCGGCTCGGTCCGCGCCAGTTCCTCGGCCAGGCGGCCGGAATAGCGCACGTAATTGTTGGGGTTCTTGTAGGGCTGCGCGGGCACCTCGACCAGCTCGGCGCCGGCCAGCCGCAGCATATCCTTTTTTTCCTGGCTCTGCGTCTCGGGAATGACGATGACCGAGCGGAAGCCCATCGAGGCGCCGACCAGTGCCAGGCCGATGCCGGTATTGCCGGCCGTGCCCTCGACGATGGTGCCGCCGGGCTTCAGCTCGCCCCGTTCCACCGCGTCCTTGATGATGTAGAGCGCGGCCCGGTCCTTGACCGATTGGCCCGGATTCATGAACTCGGCCTTGCCCAGGATCTCGCAGCCGGTTTCTTCCGAGGCCCGGCGCAGCCGGATCAGAGGGGTGTTTCCGATGGCAGAGGCAAGATCGGGGCAGATGCGCATGGGCTTGGCCTTTCGCAGGATGTTCCCGCCCGGTTTACACGCCGCCGGTCGACGGCGGCAACCCCGGACGGTCCAACCGGCCCGGATCCGCCGCGCCGGGCATCGCCGCGTCCAGGCTCTGCCGGATCTCGGCATGTCGCAGCTCCAGCCACAACGCCAGGTTCAACAGCGGGCCGTTGCGGATCTCGCCCGCCAGCGCCATCCGCGTCAGCTCGGCCCGCGGGATCAGGTGCGAGCGGATGTCCTCGTCCTCGGTCGCGAGCCCGCCGAGGCCGGCGCTGTCGTCGGGCAGATCGGCGATGCCGACATAAAGATAGAGGTATTCCGCCATCGCCCCGGGGCTGGGATAGTTGTGCGGTGCCGGGATCAGCCGCGTCAGAGCGATGCCCGTCTCCTCGACCGCCTCGCGCCGGGCGGCCTGTTCCGGGGTCTCGCCGGCATCGACGCGGCCGGCCACCGTCTCGTAGAGCCAGGGCTGGGCATCGCCGCGCGCCAGCGGCCCGGCGCGCAGCTGGTCGATCAGCATGACCCGGTCGCGCACCGGATCCCAGGGCAGCACCACCGTCGCATCGCCCGAGACGAAGACGGCGCGCAACAGCGGCGGGGTCCAATCGCCGTCGTTGCGGCGCTGGCTCAGCCGGATCTCCTCCATCGAGAAATACGCGGAATAGGGCTCCTCGACCGAATCGATGCGGGTACGAGGCGAGCCGGCCGGCCCGACATGCGGCAGGCCGGGATTTTCGCCCGCGGCACGCTGGCGCGAGGCGACCCAGGTGGCGATCATCGGCAAGCGCCGGCGCAGATCCCCGGCAGGGCGCGATGCAGGCAGGCGCAGCAGCCATGCCGCCAGCGCCGCGGCCAGCGCCGGCTGCCATTCGTCCGCCTCCGCGGCGGGTTCGCCCAGGCCCAGCAGCGCCCGGCCATCATGGTCCTGCGGCTCCAGGCCGAAGATCTCGGCATAGCGGCGCAGCGCCGGGGTCCAGCCGGTCTGCCAGACCGGCAGCATCCGGTCGCCGGCCAGCAACCGCGGCCAGCCCTGCGGGGCGATGCCCGCCATCCCGCCGCCCTGCAGCGCGCCCAGGACCGGCGCGGCCTCGACGGCCTGCGGGGCGAGTTGGGCGCGCATCAGCGGATGGGCGATGGGCCCGATCAGCAGGGGCATGACGGCGCCCCCTGCCCCCGGTTTTGCGCGCCTGCTGCCATGATCCACCTCGCAAGAAAATTTTCGCGGTTTTCGCGCGAAGCCCCTTGCGCTTCAACCCCCGCCCGTCTAAATCCCCGCCACCACCCAGAAAGCGCGGAGAGGTGCCGGAGTGGTCGAACGGGGCGGTCTCGAAAACCGTTGAGCCTTCACGGGTTCCGTGGGTTCGAATCCCACCCTCTCCGCCAACTTTATTGATATTTATATGAAAAATCGCCATTGTGGCGTTATACCCGCCATCATACCCGCCTTTATGTTTGCGGTTGAATGCTACTGATTGCGATCTTGAGCGATGCGGATGGGCCACGCCCTGGGATGGATTAGAGCCAGCCTTTGCCCCGCACGCGCGATCTGTCGTTGGGAGCCAAGGCGGAATCGATGAGGGCGAGGCGCGACAGATCACCGGACAGCGTCGTTGCGGCGTCGAGATCAAGGTAGCCGATCGTCGTCAAGGATTGCCGAAGACGCGCCACACGCTCGCGCGCCTTTCGACGGGGAGCTTCGAGTACCTCGTCGAGCTGCTGCCGTCGGCCGTCGTATTGATCTTTGGGTAGGTCGCTCTCGTTCAGTCGGTCAAGAAGGCGCTGCGCAGCGAGCACCGCTGTCTCCTTGAGCCGCGCGTCGAGCGCGAGAGCCGCATCCGGTGGGATCAGCTCGGGTCGAGCGAGCGCGGCGGCAAGGCGATGATCGCGTAACGCACGCTCAGTTTCAAAGACGGGACCGTCATCCTCGGTCCGGTCCTGACAGCCGCCGGGCAGTCGCAGTAGCGGGGCTTCGAACAGGTCGTGCACGCGCGGCGTGACCGAAAGTGCCGTCCGACCTTCGATGAGTTTCCGCAAATCATCGAGCTTCTCGGCCAGAACGAGACCAGACGCTTCGGCAAGTCTGCCTTCGCCTTCGGCCGGCCCCCAAACGCCAGTGTCCAGGGCCTTGCGTACGGAGCCGAGTGCGCGCAGCAGCCGCTCTCGGCTGTGATCCTGCGTCTGCCGAGCATCCTGGCGCCGCGCTTCAAGCCAGTCGGAGAGCTGATCGCAGGCCTCCTGAATCCCTCGACAAAACCAATCGAGCACCATGCCTTCGATCCGGTCCCGCCTTGTGCGGCCGCTGCGCCGTTCGGCTTCGGAAACGAAAGCCTCCTGCGCGTTCCTATCGTGGGCGAGTCTGTCGATCAGATCCTTCGCAAGCGCCTCATTCGGGTGCCGGACGGCACGAATGAAGCCCTCGAAGAAGGCCCACTCATCGTCGGATATCAGATTGCGCGCCAAGATCATCTCCTACGCAGAGATGGGCTTGAATCATGGGTCGCCGACCAGCGGAATCCCTGTTGTCAACACGACCTAGGGTCAGGACCCGCGTGAAAACCTTGGAAGAAGACCTTGGTGTGTCATCCCATTCGAACACCATGCACGGGACGTCCGACTGACCGGAGCCGGACGCCATTTCGTTGAGCGGGTGGCGGCAGGCATCGACCAATTCGATCATGCCGTAAAGACGGCCCATGGCTGCATTGGGAGAGTCTGACCGGCTACGCATCGGCGTTCATGCTTTCATTCCTCGCAGTTTCCTTGCCGCGATAAAAGCTCCGATGATGGCGATTGCCACCGCCGCCCCGATCCATGCTTCATAAAGCCCTAAACCGAGAATGAAGCCCGCCACAACCGGAGAGGTGATATCCGTCACAGCGACCAATGCCTGTCCTGTTCCCATGACGACGCCTTGCCGCTCGGAAGGGACATGGACTGACAGCGCCGCAAGATATGTGGGCTTCGCTAGAGCATCCCCTGTGCTGATGCAGAGCACGGCAAAGGCGAGGACGGGAATGGTGCTCGCCAGCCCGGCGCTAACGAAACCAGTGCAAATGAGGGCGAAGATCAGGACTATCAGCCGGCGCTCCGAGAAGAGCTTGCCGAGCCATCCGAGCAGGAAAAGCTGGACGAATATGTTGATCACACCGTCCGCCGCTATGATGTAGCTGAACTCGCGCGGCCCAAGAGCGTGGCCGTTCCACACAAATCTGTCGGCAAGGAAAATTGGGAGCTGCGAAGTATACATTCCATATGCGAAGAAGTGGCACAGCATCACGACAATGAGCACCCGTATCACTGGTGAGCTGGTTATTGCCCGGAATGAGATTTTCGCTTGGTCGGCCTCGCCCTTAGCCTGCTCCACCACCTTGCCGCCTTTCAGGCCGAAGGTTGTGACGACGACACCGGAAACGGACAGTGCCAGGGCCATGTAGATTGGCGCGGTCAAAGAGATTTCGGACAGAATGCTTGAAAGACCCGCGCCGACGATCGCCCCAAGGCCAAGCCCGGCATGTACGACGCCAATCGCCTGGCGTCGGGTGGTCGGCGAGCTGTTGTCCGCCGCATACGCGGCGGCGGCCGAGAAGTTGCCGGCCGTGAAACCAAACAGGAAACGTGCCAGCAGGACGGTGAAAATGCTTTGCGCGAGGGCGAGCAGTAGCAGGCTGACAACTGCGACGGTCTGGCTGGCTAGAAGAACCCGCTTTCGCCCGAAACGGTCGGAAAGTTGGCCGAGCAGAGGCGATGCGGCAGACTGGCTCAACGCTTCCGTGGCAAGCACCAGGCCGAATACCAGAGGGCTCGCCCCCATCTCACGCAAATAGAACGGCAGAACGGGCAGAACCGCACCGATACCGGCGGCATAGAGGCTGACAATAGCGAATAGAGGTAACATCAACCTCCAGTCGAGGCTCTCCCTCTCGCCAGTAACGCCTTCCGGTAAGGAAACACTGGTCATTTCACGTCCTTCCCGCATTCATGGCAAACACGGTGCGGCAAGTGCTGTTGTCCAGCGGCCATGCCTGATCGAAGTCAGCAAACGGCACCGGCTTGAAGGCGACCGTCAGATTGCTGGGGACGGTCGCGCGCAGGACCTCGCCCGTGATTTCGACCAGGCGAGGGACGGGCACGCTGCCATGGCCGCTGCCCATCAGTTCGATGGCCGAGGCACGCAGGACGGAGCTCGGTAGGGTAATGTCCGATGCGGACACCGATCCCACCTGAACGAAACGCATGGGCACTGCGTCCCGGCCTGCCTTGGCGGCAGCGATCAGCAGGCACTCGGCGCTATGGCCCCAAAGGTAGTCGATCACGATATCGACGCCTTGGGCGAACTCGTGCATGAAGCGATGTTCAAGCTGCTCTGCATCCTCGCCAAGCTGGATCGTTACATCAGCACCGAGCGATTTTGCTTCGCCAAGCGCCTTGACGTTGCGGCCGGTGGCTATGATGCGGCCCGCGCCGAGTAGCTTGGCGATCTGGATCGCAAGCCGTCCCGATGTGCCAGTGGCACCATTGATCAGCACCGTTTCGCCTGGTTTGAGCTGGGCGCGTTCGGTCAGCGCAACCCAGCAGGACATGCCGGGGTTGGCGATGGCGGCGGCGGTGAAGTCGTCAAGATCATCCGGCACTGGCACGCAAAGCCGTGCGTCTGCCACAGTGTAATCCGCCATGCTTCCAAAGGGTGGGCGCGGCAGGGCGAAATAGACCCGGCCGCCGTCTTCCAGCCGTCCCACGCCGTCGATGCCGACCACGAAGGGAAATTGCTCATCAGTGCTGTAATGTTCGCCCGACGCACGAGCTTTAACGACATGGCTGATCGCAGCGGCGTTTACTTGGATCAGTTTTTCGCCAGCGGACGCCACGGGGGCGGAAAGCTCGCCCAGCGCAGGGAGCCGCCGGGCCATAGAAACAATCGCGGCCCTCATTTCGGGTCTCCTTCGAGTTGAACCAGACCCATGTGGCCGAGATACCGTTCGAGCTTCGCCGTCCTCTCTGTGCCCAGGATCAGAATCGCGCCGACATAGCCGTCCGGACGGATCAGCACGCACTCGCCCGATGCCAGTTGATAGGCATCGCGGACATGCCCCCCGGCGTCGATGACATCGCCTTGCACGCCGATGCAGTGGACATGCATCCCTGGACGGGTCGCGACCATCTCCGTTCCGGCGTGATCAACAAGCAGCGTCCAATGCGGACCCTGGAACAGTTGGAACAGTCGCGAGGGTTGGCCCGCCGCCCCCCTGATCGGGGCATCCGGCGCGCGGTCCCCGGCGCGCAAGGTCCCGCTGCGCTCAGTCAGTTGCCTAGAGAGCGGCGAATCTGGATAGCCGATATCAAGCTGGCGCACCTCGCGGCCTCGCCGCGCCCCGCCCTGTCTCTGCGCATCGAGAAGCCGGGTCGAAAGGCCGAGCACCGATTCCGCGACTGGACGCCGCTCGGCCTCATAGGTGTCGAGCAGTTCATCGTCAGCGCCGCTGAGCGCAGCCCCGAGCTTCCAGCCCAGGTTATAGGCGTCCTGTACACCGGTATTCAGGCCCTGTCCGCCCGTTGGCGGATGGATGTGGGCCGCATCGCCGACGAGGAACACCCGATTGATCCGGTAAAGATCGGCAAGCCGAGCGTTCATCGCATAGGCCGAAGCCCAGGCGACCGAATGCACCTGAATATCGTTGCGGCCTGTCCGCTCACTGATTAACCGGCCGAGACCTGCGGCCGAGAGGTCAATTTCACCGTCCAGCGGAATTGGGGCCTGAATCTGGAAAAGATCGGTTCCCGCGAGCGGGCAAATCGCGACCATGCGTTCCATGTCACCATCGTTGAACTGGTGCCATGCATCACGGTCCAGGCCGGTCAGGCTGGCATCCGCCACGATTGCGCGCACGCCCAACGTCTTGCCCAGAAAATCCACGCCAAGCGTGTGGCGCACGAAGCTGCGTCCACCGTCCGCCCCAACCAGATAGCGGACGCGAATGGTTTCCTCGCCATCCGGTCGCGCGAGGCGAGCCGTCACTGCGTTCCCGCCCTGCTCGAACCCGACCAGCTCGCACCCGAACTCGACCTCATGGCCCAGCTCGGCCAACCGCTCCCGCATGATTCGCTCTGTCAGGTATTGCGGAATCATCAGCGCGATATGGTAGGGCTCCGCTGGCGTCGGATCGGATCGCTCGCCGAACTCCTTCTCGACGTAGCTGCCGTCATCCCGATACTCGCGCATCGGCGGATAGATTCCGCCGGCGGCGACAATCTTGTCGAGAATGCCAAGGTCTTCGAAAACTTCCTGCGTCCTGGGCTGGATTCCCTTTCCGCGTGACCCACGGAAAGGTTCCCGTTGCTTCTCGATCAGCCGGAAAGACACCCCGCGCCGCGCAAGATCGATCGCCAATGTCAGGCCAGCCGCGCCCGCGCCGCAGATGAGCGCATCTGCTTCGAATTCGTTTGCCATGTCTGCCTCATTATGTGTAGTATGCACATAATAGGAGGCTCAGAATGCCGTCAAGAACAAATGTGAAAAATACACATATTGAGAGTCGCCAGATTCGCGAACTCCATGGGGCGCTGATCGATATCGTCAGCCTCATGAACCGGCCGCAGCGGGACGAAGACCTTGTGCGCGAAGCCGGGATTTCGCTTGATCGTGCATTATTCCCCCTGCTGGTGGGGATCGAACGGCTTGGGCCAGTCGGCATAGTCGAACTCGCTGAGCGCGCTGGCCGCGACTACACAACTGTCAGCCGTCAGGTCGCGAAGCTCGAAAGCCTTGGCCTGGCCGAGCGCAGGCAGAGCGCGGCCGACCGTCGCGTGAATGAGGCAATGGTCACGCCGAAGGGTAAGGCGATGACCGACAAGATCGACACTGCGCGCGAGAGGAACGTTCGCGCCATTTTCGAAACATGGGATGCACGCGAGGTTGATGAACTTGTGCGGCTAATGCGCAAATTTGCCGACGCCGTGAGGGAAGAACCGACAATTCCGCCACGTCTTGAGGAATGAGAATGACGCCACACGGCTTTTACCGCGCCTAAATAGTCGGCTCTGAACAATTGCAGTGCGCTGCACATGCCAGCTCGCGTCCAGATCAAGCTGCCTAAACGCGAGCCATGGAGTGCAACGGCGTCCCCTTACATAGACTGGGCAATGACAGAAGCCTTCCCCCCTGATTGACGTGATCGAGAGCTGGGGCTTAACGGACGGGGGCGAGCACGATACGGCTGCTCAGCGCGCAGTGGTTCAGTCCACGCTCCCTCTTTCTCCCTTGGCTGCGGAATTGGGTGATGACATCCCATTCTGACTTTTGTCTCAGCAGCTTATCGCGAGTTTTCAGGGTCCGTTTGGAAGGCTATAGAGTAGACGCAGTGCTCATCGGTCTCCCGCACGTTCCGCCGCTCACTCCTGATCTTATTAAGCCTGTGACGGATCAAAGCCCCAAAAAGCGGTGTAGTGATCGCTCCAGATCTGCGGGCTGATAGCCGCGACCGATGAAAACGATGACATCGTCGTTCCGTTCATCCGCCTGTTCCGGCAGGATTTCCGGAGATTGCACGACTTTGCGAACGGTCTGCAGCAGCAGCCGGCCCGCCGGGGTTCTGATGACGCCCTTCACCCGCACCAGATCCTCGCCACGGGCATGCAACAGCGCCGAAAGCCACAGCGTAAAGGCCGCCCAGTCCAGCTCATCGGGGATCGCGACCTGCGTCGGCACGATCGGCCCGCGCGCATCGTCGAGGCCGATGGCGGGCAGTTCGGCGGGTTGCAGTTCCACAGCCAGGGGGGGAAGAAACACGACTTCACCCAGACTCGCCGCAGAAACCGCGGCGTGACCGTTCAACCGGGACAAGGTCGCACGCAGCCTAGCCAGCGCCTGGAGATCGGCAGCATCAGCCTTGGTCAGGATCAGCCGATCCGCAGCCTCCACCTGACGGCGGCCCAGCGGCTCGGTCGCCAACTGCGCCAAGGCGTGCAGGGCATCGACGGCCACGATGGTTTCGGCCAGCAATATATGGCTGATAAGAACAGGATCGTTCTGGATCGCGGCCACGATGGCGCCGGGATCCGCCAGACCGCTGGTTTCCAGCACCACATGCTGCAGACGTGGCCGACCGGCGGACACGCTGCTGCGCTCATCGCACAGCCCGCGCAGGGCCGAGATCAGATCTGCCCGACCCACGCAGCAGCAGCAGCCACCCGCCAGCAGCGTAATGGCATCGGCCCGCTGCAACAGCGCATCATCCACGGGGGTCTCGGCCGCCTCGTTCACGATCACATGCACGCTTTGACCGAAGGCTCCGATGTGCAACTGGTGGCGGAGCCAGGTGGTTTTCCCCGAACCCAGATAGCCGCCGAGAATCGTCAGCCGCAGCCGGGAGTCGCCCGTATCGCCTTCAGCCATCCCCGAGATACCGCGGGTCCAGAGGGTCGATCGGCCGGCCGGCCATGCGCTCGGCCTCTTTCCAGACCTCTTCCAGATTGTGGACGATGGTCTGCGCGCCTGACAGTGTACCGATCTGGATGCCAGGCACCGCCCCGCCATCATGTGCCGTCAGCCCGTAAGGCCGGAGCACGTTTCGCAAGACATCGGCGCGATGAAATCGTGCGCGCAACCGATCACCGGCCGAGGCGGCACCGGCCTCGGTCCAGTGACCAGGAGCGGCAGGGTTACCACAGGCGTTGCACATGATGTCCTCCGGCAGAATTGACACCGGGGCCGTGGCCCCGGTGCGGGTTGCATCAGATCACTTCAGGCCGCTTGCCACCGTCAAATGGGAAGCGCTTGCGGAAATCGGCGGCGATATCCTCGAACGGCATCCATTCGACGCCCGAGTGGCGCGAGATATATTCGATCAGCCGCTCCAGCATCAGCAGAACCTGCGGGCGTCCTGCAACATCCGGGTGAATGGTGAAGGCGAACACGGCGTAGTCCATCTCACGATATACCCAGTCGAACTGGTCGCGCCACAACTCCTCGATGTCGCGCGGATTCACGAAACCGTGGCTGTTGGGCGATTTTTTCATGAACATCATGGGCGGCAGGTCGTCAACATACCAGTTGGCGGCGATATCGACCAGGTCGATCTCCTTGCCGTGCTTTAGCGGATGCATCCAATCCTTCGCAGATTTGGAGTAATCGATGGTATTCCAGCTGTCGCCGACGCGGGCGTAGAAAGGCTGGAAGTCGCGATAACCCTGCGAATGATCGTAGCTGAAGCCGTATTTCTTCAGCAGCGCGGCCGTCGAGTTAGACATTTCCCACCAGGGCGCGACATAACCACGGGGCGACTGGCCGGTCAGACCCTTGATCAGTTCGATCGACTTGACCAGAACATCCTCTTCCTGCGTGGGTGTCATGGCGATGGGGTTTTCATGCAGATAGCCATGCGCACCGATCTCATGCCCTTCCCTTACGATCATCTCCATCTCTTTGGGGAAAGTCTCGAGCGAGTGGCCGGGGATGAAGAACGAGGTTTTCAGGCCGTATCTCTTGAACAGCCGCAGCAGACGCGGCACACCCACTTCCGTAGCGAAGATGCCGCGCTGGATATCGGACGGGCTGTCGCCACCGCCGTAAGAGCCGATCCAACCCGCCACCGAGTCGATGTCGGTGCCGAACCCGCATATGATTTTCTTGGTCATCCGTCTGTCCTCCTTGCTTCCGGAATAGGTTCAGGGCGGCCCCCTCCGGTTGGCCCGTCCTGCAGATCGTGTCAGCCGCGGATCGCGGCCTCGAGGGTCAGGCTCGCAGCCAGAAGGGCATGGTCGCGACCATGGCCGGCATTGAGCAAAAGCCCGGTCGGCATGCCGTCCGCATCGACCCCGTTGGGAATCGACACTCCGCACCAATCGAGGAAGTTGCCAAGAGAGGTGTTCCGAAGGGTGCGGAAATTATGGTGAAAAAACAAATCAATGTCCGCTTCCAGCGGTGCGATCGGCATTGCCACGCCCGCTGTGGTGGGACAGAGCAGGATCGCATCGCCCAAACGCTCGGCCGCAATGCCGATCAGGCGACGGCGGGCGTCGTGCAGGCGGATCAGGTCCACCGCCGTCATCTTTTCACCCATGCGGATGCGACGCACCACGCGCGGGTCCATACGCGCGGCATCAGGACCGGCAAGGCGCGCGCCATGGGTATCCATCGCCTCGGCGGCGGCAAGCGGGGCAAAGCGGGCCATCACCTCAACCGTCTCGCGCAGTTCGGGCATAGCAATGTGGCGCACGCGGGCGCCTGTGGCCGCAATCCGCGCCAGGCTGGCCTCGAAGGCCGCGGCCACGCCGGGGTCCAGATCGTCCAGCATCACGACATCGGGCACCACGAGATTCAGCGCCGCCGGGTCTGCGCCACGCAGATCCGCGTCGGCGTGCCCACGCAGCACCGCATCGGCCAGAACGCAATCCTCGACCGTCCGGGCCAGTGGTCCCAGCGTATCGAGGCTGCGCGACAGCGGAAACGTCCCCGCCATAGGAAAACGCCCGGTCGAGGTCTTGTAACCCACCACGCCGTTGAAGGCCGCCGGAATGCGCACCGATCCACCGGTATCCGTGCCGATCGACAAGGGCACGATGCCCGCGGCCACCACTGCCCCGCTGCCCGAAGAAGACCCGCCGGGAGAGCGGTGCACCGCCCTGTCGCAAGGGTTGCGCGGGGTGCCGAAATGCGGATTGATGCCGATGCCGGAAAAGGCGAACTCGGTCATGTTCACCGCGCCCACGGTGACAAGCCCCGCTCGCATCCCGGCGTGAACCAGTGCCGCATCCCGCGTCGCGGGTGCAGCGTCCAGCAGCACGGCAGAGCCAGCCGTCGTCGCAGTGCCCTTGAGATCGAACAGGTCTTTCCATGCCAGAGGAACACCGTCAAGGCAGCTGGCCGGCAGGCCGGCTCGTAGTCTTTCGCGCGCCGCGCGGGCCTCTGCCTCGGCGCGGGGCCGGGTAAGACGGATGAAGAGCGCATCATCACCATAGGCCTCGATGCGGTCATAGACCTCGGCCACGAGATCCAGGGGATCGCATCGCCCGGCCCGCAGATCCTCAGCCAATTGCTTTGCCGTAGAGCCGGTCATCGCCACACCTATTGCGCGATCAGGGTGGCGTCAGCAGGGTGCCAGGCCACAAAGGCCGGACTGTCCGCCGACAGGGTGTCACGATACTTGTCGGCATGGCCTTCCAGCGACACGGCCTCGCCGTTGGGCAGAGTCATGCCGATCTGCAGGATATGCCCCACCAGCTGCAGCCGGTTGATCGTACAGGGAATGACGTTCGCGCCGTAGATCGCGCGGATCTCGGCCTCCGGCATCCTGCCCGGCAGAACGTGGATCGCTTCGGCCGGCAGGACGATCGACGCGCCGGTGCCATGGGCGATGGCATGGGGCGGCGCTTCAGCCTGCAGAATGCCGAACGGTGTCTCGATCATTGTCCCGGCACCGCCCACCTGCCGGACCTGACCGGAAATGAGTGTGTTCGAGCCGATGAAGCGGGCCACAAAAATGCTTTGCGGACGGGTGTACAGCTCTCGCGGCGGGCTGATCTGCTCGACCTTCCCGCCATTCATCACGACGATCCGGTCTGACAGAGCCAAAGCCTCGGACTGGGCATGGGTCACAAATACGAAGGTGATGCCCAATTCCCGCTGCAGCAGCTTCAGTTCGTTCTGGATCGATTTGCGCAGATTGGCGTCCAGCGCCCCAAGCGGCTCATCCAGCAGAAGGATGTCGGGTTCTATCACCAGAGAGCGCGCCAGCGCGATCCGTTGCCGCTGGCCGCCCGACAGCCGGGTGGGCCGCACCTCGGCCACTTCAGTCAGACCCAGCTTGTCCAGGATCCGCTCGACCTTGCGCCGTGCCTCGGCAACGGCAAGTTTCTTGACCTCCAGCCCGAACATCACGTTCTGCCGCACGGTCATGTGCGGAAACAGCGCATAGTTCTGGAAAATCATCGAGGTCGGCCGCATTTCCGGCGGCAGGTCGTTCACGCGCCGGCCCGCGATGAGCAAATCGCCGGAGGTGATCGATTCAAACCCGGCGATCATGCGCAATGTGGTGGACTTGCCGCAGCCGGACGGACCGACAAACGCGATGAATTCGCCCTTTTCCACATCAAGGTCGAAGTCGATCACGGCGGGCGTGCCGTTGGCATAAACCTTGCCGATATGCGAAAGCTGCAGGTCGTAGGCCACTGGGTATTCCTTGAATTGCGGTTCAATATGTGGCCGGGGCTTGCAGCACCCCCGGCCGTGGATCTGGCAGGATTAGGCCGAGAGGAACTCGTCCCACTTCTGGATCAGCAGGTCATATTCGTCCGGCCATTGGTGCCAGTAGGCGACGTTGGCAGCGCGGGTAGCCAGAGACCCGCCATCGCGCAAATCGCCTTCCTTGATGCCGCGCTCTTCCGCGCCGACCCACGGCGCCCCCTCGTACCAGAAGGCATATTTCTCTGGCGCCATGATGTTCCTGACCTTGTCATTGGGCGAGTAATAGCCCTGCTCGGACACGGCGACCGCGGGGGCGCCCGACAGCCAGTAATCGGCATAGGCCACGACGGCATCGAAATTGGGCGAGGATTTCAGCGCCGAAACGCCAACCGCCCAGCCACGGTAGCCATTCTTCATTGTGGCATAAGAGCATTTCACGCCCTGCGCCTTGACCGCCATGACCGCCGGCTGCCAGGCATCGGCCAGGATCATCTCGCCAGAGGCGAGAAGGTTCACCAGCTCACCAAAATCGCCCCAAAGCGCGCGGAACTGACCTTCTTTCTTCTTCGATATCAGAAACTTCGCGGCCTCCTCGATCGCCGCCGGATCCGGATTTCCGGGGTTCTTCACCGCAAGCAGGCCCAGTTCGTTCATGGCCATGATCGCCTGGCCAAAGGCAATCAACGGGTCCACGTTCAGGCCGGTCTTGCCTTTGAACTTCGGATCGAAAAGCGATGACCACAGGGCAGCCTCTTCGGGATCGACCATGTCCGGGCGGAAGCCGATCGAGTCAAAGTTATAGACCGACGGCACCATGTAAAGCTGGCTCTGGCTTTCGTCGGTCCAGATCTGACCGGTGATCTGGGCGCGGGGTTCCCATTTGTCGCTGGGCTTCAGGAAAGATTCGCCGATGCCCGCCCAGTTGTTAAGCGAAGACACCGGGATCGGTGCTGCCAGGTCGGTCTGTACGATCGAGGGCAGACGCTCGGCGATGATTTCCCAGCAGTCATAAGCAGTCGAGCCGGACAGCAGCTCGGTCTGGGTGTTGGGAAAGATGTCCGCCTTGCCCGCCACTGACCTTACGCCAGAAGCAGCCTTGAAATCGTTCAGGATCCGCTCCTGAACAGTCACCGATAGACCGACTGTGCGCAGCTCCTGCGAGGCCAGATCGGCCGCATAGGCCTGCTGGGAACCAAGGAACGGCATGCCAGCGGCCGCGAACGCCACGGAACCGGCCGTTCCCTGCAAGAAGCCACGCCGCGACAGCGACTTGTTACGCATGTGTATCACCCACCATGTTGAGTACGTTGATTGTTTTTGCATCGCCCAAGGTCAGTAGCGGCCGACGAGCAATCCTCCGTCCACCACGACAACCTGTCCGGTCATGTAGCGGGCGCCCTCGGATGCCAGGAACACAACAACATCGGCGATGTCTTCCGGCTCGCCGAGGCGGCCCATCGGAATGAATTCGCCCGCTTTCTCCGCGGCTTCCGGGCCAAGCGAGTTTTCCCTGGACAGAAGTTGCGCGGTGCGTATGTAGCCCGGCGCCACCCCGTTGACGCGGATGCCGTCGCGCGCCAGTTCGACGGCAAGACCGCGTACCAGGCCGACCACGCCCGACTTGGCCGCGGAGTAATGCACATGCTCGTCCCAACCATAGGCCACACCCATGATTGACGACAGCGCGACGATCGCGCCCTTGCCCCTGGCCTTCATGCCAGGCAGCGTCGGGCGGATGACGCGGAAGATGCCCTTCAGGTCGATGTCGAAGGTATGGTCCCACTTCTCATCGGTCAGGGCCGGCAGGGGCACCTTGTGGGCGATGCCGGCATTGGCGACGATCACGTCGATGCCGCCGCGCTCTGCCTCGATCCGGGCCACGAGCACATCGGCGGCTTCGGTCGAGCGCACATCAAGATGGTGATATTCGGCACTGCCATCCGAGGCGCGGATCGCGTCCACGCAGGACCGGCCTTCAGCGTCCAGCACATCGGTCACGACGACATGGTGGCCGGCCGCCGCAAAAGCCATGGCCGCGGCCCGGCCGATGCCAATGCCGGCACCCGTGATCAAAACTGTCTTCGTCATAGCATCACGTCTCCGGAATTGGGGCCCAGCGTCTGGCCGACAAACAACGACCCGGCTGGCGAACACAGGAAGGCAACGGCGGCGGCCACTTCCGCGGGCTCGCCAAAGCGGCCCAGCGGCAGTTCCGCGGCCTTGGCGCGTCGCCAGTCCTCGGACAGGCCGCGCACCAGCGGCGTATTGATCGGGCCGGGCGCCACGGCGTTCACCCGCACCCCGCTGGCGGAAACTTCGCGGGCCAGCGCCTTGGTCATACCGATTATTCCGGCCTTGGCGGCACTATAATGCGCCAGCTCCACCCCGCCGATTTGTCCTAGCTGAGAGGCCATGTTGACGATCACCCCGGCCTTGCGCGCCAGCATCCCGCCGATCACCGCTTTGCTGCACAGGAAGGTGCCGCGCAGATGGACGGCAATCATCCGATCGAAATCGGCTGGCGCCAGATCGGTGAAACGGGACTGGTGCACATGCCCAGCGTTGTTCACCAGGTGGGTGACGGTACCGAAGGCGGCCCCGGTCCGGGCCACGAGGGCGGCAACGTCCGCCTCATCAGACACGTCCCCGGCGCACGCCGCCGCACGCGGACCGATCTCAGCGGCAACCGCTGCCGCGGCTTCGGCCCGATAGTCGTTGACCATCACATTGAAGCCATCTCGGGCCAGTCTGACAGCGATTTCCCGGCCAATGCCCGAGCCTGCGCCGGTCACGATGACGGTTTGAGCGTCGCTCATGCCACTTCCTCCTGCATCGCAATCTTCTTGGCGCGGCGCACGGAGAGGCCCATCAGGATGCCATAGACCGACAGAAGCGCAAACGAGAACAGCGTCGTCAGCACGCCGAAAGCAAAGATGTTGGGATGGATCTCGACCGAGAAGGTACCGTAAATCGCCAGCGGCAGAGTCTGATCGCGCCCTGAAGCGAACAGCGTGCGTGGGAACTCGTCGAGGCTGAGGGTGAATGCGAACAGCATCGCGGACAGGACGCCCGGGAAGATCAGTGGGAACGTGACCTTGCGAAAGGTCGTCCAGGGGTCGACGCCGAGCGACCAGGCTGCCTCCTCCACGGAACCGTCAAAGCGGTTGAGCACCGCCAGCATCACCAGGAAGGCAAAGGGGAACGTATAGGCCACATGGGTCGCAAATGCGGTGGTGTACCAGTGCCGCTCTATCCCGACCACGTTGTTGGCCAGAAGCGAGGTGCCCAGCCCGGTCAGCACACCCGGCACCATCATGCCCAGCACGATCAGGTAGAATACGGCGCCTGACCCCTTGAATTTGCGCCGGAACGCCTGCGCGGACATCACGCCCAGAACGGTCGAGACCACCATGGTCATCAGAGCCAGCATCAGCGAGCGCACCAATGCTTCGCCAAAGGGCAGCGGCGCCACGCGCGACGGCGGGGTCAGGCCGAAGATGTGCTTGTACCAATAGGACGACCATTCGATGATCGGGAACTGCGGCCCGCCCTCGGGGCCCTGCTGGAACGACAGGATCGTCAGAACGACGAACGGGCCATAGAGGAACAGTACGAAAAGGACGACATAGAGTCCGAGAACGGGTTTGAATACACGCGATTCCATGGTTCACAGCTCCCGCTTCAGGTCGACGATGCGCAGGAAGCCGGCGATCACGATACCCATGACCACGGTCAGGATCACACCCACCACCGAAGCCATCGCCCATTTCAACGAGCCGACCTGCGTTACGATGATATTGCCCAGCAGGTTCACCTTGCGGCCCGACAGCGCGCCCGAGGTGGCGAATTCGCCCAGAACCATGACCGAGACAAAGATTGCGCCGACGACGACCCCTGGCAACGAAAGGGGAAAGATGATCTTCCAGAAGATCCGGCCAAAACCCGCGCCAAGATCACGCGCGGCCTCGATGACGTTTCGGTCGATGCGCGAAAGCATGAAGGCAATCGGGCCGACCATGAAGACACAGTAGATCTGGGTCATGCCGATGACGACGGACAGTTCGGTGAACAGCAGAACTTCGATGGGCTGGCTGATAATGCCCAGCTTCATCAGCACGATGTTGATGGCACCCTCTTTGCCAAGCATCGGCCGCCAGGCAAGAACGCGGATCAGAAACGATGTCCAGAACGGGATGACGCAGACCACCAGCAGGATCGTCGACAGCGCCTTGGACTTGATGAACAAGCCCACGAACAGCGCCGTTGGATAGCCGACCAGGAAAGTACAGGCCAGAACGATCAGCCAGATGCGCACCGTCGTCCACAGTGAGCCGACATAGGTGTCGGAAATGAAGAACTGCTTCCAGCTGTCCAGCGTCGGATCGGGCGAAATGTTGAAAGTCGTCTGCGTCCAGAAGGAAACATAGACGATCATCAAGATAGGCAGCACAAGAAACAGCATCATCCAGATGATGCCGGGCGCCAAAAGCCAGCGCGTCACATCGGCCTGGCGTTTCTGGATCGTGGTAGAGCTGGTCATGAGCGTGCCTCACGGCCAAAGGCGATGGCCTGTTCGGGGTTCCATGTCAGCAGGTAGTCCTGCCGGATCTCGAAGGTCTGCGGGGCGCCCAGGCTGAGATGGTGCTCCATTTCGATCACCTCGCCATCCGCCGTCTCGAAAAAGTTGACGATCGACGAGCCGAGATATTCCGAGGTCAGGAACTTGGCCCTGATCCCGGGCCCGTCCGCCCCCGCCCCAACCGGAAGCACGTTGATCCGGTCATAGCGCACGGCGTAGATATCGCGGTCGGCATGGACGGCCTGGCCGGCAGGCGCGACACCGAATACGCCAGAGAACACGCCACCCGACAGCCGCCCGTCGAAAAGGTTGAAGCGGTTGAGGAAATGCGCCACGTCCGGCGACGCCGGACGATCATAGACATCGTTGGGCTTGCCGGTCTGGATGATGCGGCCACGGTTCAGCACCACCACGCGGTCGCCCATCGCCAACGCCTCGGTCTCGCTGCCCGTCACATGCAGGAAGGTCACACCCAGCCGCTCGCGGATCGCGCGCAGCTCGTTGCGCATCCGGCCACGCAGGTTGGCATCAAGCGCGCCCAGCGGTTCATCCAGCAGCACCAGCCGGGGGTGCATGGTCAGCGTCCGGGCCAAAGCCACCCGCTGGCGCTGCCCGCCGGAAATCTGGTCTACGCCTCGCCCCTCCATGCCCGAAAGGCCAACCAGATCAATCATCTCAAGACTGCGCCGCTCGATTTCGGACGGGCTGAGACCCGACTTGCCATGCGTCAGGCCGAAGGCGACATTCTGTATGACCGTCAGATGCGGGAACAGCGCAAAGTTCTGGAAAACGAACCCGATGCCGCGCTCATGGGCCGGAACATGGGTAATGTCGCGCCCCTCAAAATATACCCTGCCCGCCTCGGGGGCCTCGAACCCCGCAATGACGCGCAGCAGTGTCGTTTTTCCTGAACCCGACGGGCCGAGGAGAGAGATATATTCATTCGCACCCGCTTCCAGCGTCGCATTGTCGAGAGCAACCAGATCGCCATAGCGCTTGGTCACGCCCTCAAGCCTGAAGACTGCCGTGTCCACCATCACCTCACCTGAAACTCCGGGATACCTGCCAAAGCGGTGCCCGGTTGTTATTCCCTTGATGGTCGAGCCAAGCGGCTGCGGCTCCATCAAAACGTACTTTGTATGAAATAGTTGCTTATCTTACCTGTCAACGACAAAAAACTTCCGAAATGTCGCCATTTCGATAATTTTTCGCCGCGTTGCAGCGGGAAAGCGGACGTGAGCGAGTGATTCTGCGGATCTAATAACGATTATTGAACACAATATCCGCTTTACAATGGACTCAGGTAAGGGGCGAAATCGCCCGCATCGCTGATCACGGCCACGATTTTCATCCGCGCCAGATAGCGCCGCGCCGCGATCAGCATCTGATCCTTCAGATATTCACATGCAGAATCAATCGGATGCCTGGAGATAAGGTCGAACAGCGTCTGGTACTGCTCGATCGTTTCCTCATCCCGCGGCAAGCCCAGCTGGATCAACGCCCTGTCAACCGCTGACAGAAGCAGGCGGTTGCCCCGGATCATCTCCACCAGCGTCGTGTTTGGCGCCTGCGCGATACAATGTTCCAGCAGCGCATCGCCCAGATACTGCGGCGTGATGGAAGCATCGGTGCCGATCCGCTCCAGCAGCACATCCACTTCGGCATAGCGGATGTTTGCCGCAGCCAACCGCAGCGCCGCAGGTTCGATGATGCCGCGCAGTTCGAATTTCTCGCTGACGATTCGCGCGGTCAACGGCCCCGCAATCCAGTGCGAGGTCGTGCTTTTGCGTATCAGGCCACGTTCGTGCAGGCGCGCCAGAACATCGCGCGCAACGGTCCGGCTGACGCCCAAGCACTCGGCCAGCTCCGACTCGATGATGCGGAATTCACCAAATATCTGGCAAGAAGCGATCTCTTCCTCGACCTGGTCGTATACGTGACGCCAGGTGCCGCGAGTCTGCAGGGCATCCTCGACCTCCGACGGGATGCTGATCGACAAGTCGCGGATATCGCCGCGCAGCGGCTGAAGCGCGGGCCCCGCCTGCCCCACCAGATAGCCGCGGCCTTCGAAACGGTGCACCAGGCCTTCGTCCAGCAACCTGCGCAGCGCAGCCTGCACTGGCACCCGGCTGGTGCGCATCATCGCGGCAATGGGCGCCTCCAGCAGCACAAAGCCATCCGGCAGCACGCCGGTCCGAATATTGTCGCGCAGGACACGCGTGATCAGTTCATAACGCGGCTCCTGCGCCAGGGGGTTGGCCGCGCGGATCATGCCGATGCCCCATCGTTCACGCGGCGGACAAACCGCTCCCAAGCGCGGGCGGCGTAATTGTATTCGTCCATCACCGTGTTCCAGATCGCAATGTGGCGGGTGCGGTCCAGATAGGATCCGCCGGCCCGCCGGTCGCCCGCCCGCACCACCACGTCGCCATATGGATCGCAGAGATCGCAGGCCGCCGTCTTGCCCTCATACCAATAGGCCCATTCTTCCGGGGTCAGATGGTCGCGGGCACAGGTTGGATTGGCGATGTAATAGCCCTGCCGCGCCATCACCGCTCCGGC
This sequence comes from Paracoccus sp. TOH, assembly GCF_030388245.1. NCBI lineage: Bacteria > Pseudomonadati > Pseudomonadota > Alphaproteobacteria > Rhodobacterales > Paracoccaceae > Paracoccus > Paracoccus sp. TOH. The sequence goes on along the minus strand of NZ_CP098361.1, from coordinate 824,156 downwards.
ATGGCCCGACAGCCACCAGTTCAGATATTCATAGGCCATGTCCAGTTCGGCCCCGTGCAAGTGTCGCGACAGGCTGCCGCCGCCATGCCAGGCGCGATAGCCCTCGACCGGGACTGCGTCCAGGAATCTCCTGCCGGCCTTGCCCAGCTTGCCGTAGACCGGTGCCCACATGCTTTGAACGGAAACGCGGCCGGCCTCGACCAAAGCCGCGGCGCCGTCACCGTCGCGCCAGGTGCCGCAGAAGAACCCGTCCTGACGCTTGCGTTCCAGAACGCGCATCAGGGCGTTGATCTCGTCGATGGTCATGTTGCCGATATCGGCGAACTGGATTTCGCCGATGGCCTCGACCGCCAGCGCGATGTCGAAAAAGCCGATCGCCGGCTCGTCCACCAAGGCGATGCGCCCCCTGGCGCGACCGTCCAGCAGCCAGGCCCAACTGGGCCTTACATCCGGCCCATGCCCGAAAACCTGCGGATCATACCCGAAGCTGTCCATATTGTGGACAGTGGGCAGCATGCTGATATAGCGCGAGGGTCTCGGCCCCAGAAAGCCGCCGGGCTGGATATAGAGCTTCTTGACGGGAGCGTCTCCCAGGCCACGCTCGGCATAGCGGCTGCTGGTTCCCAGCTTGGCCAGATTGGAAAGATTATCCCATTCGCGGATCCGCGCGGTGTCGATGGGCTGCAAGGCCCCCCAGAACCAGACAATGTCAAGGTTGTGAAAGCACTGTTCGTAAACGTCATAGCTGTCCGGCTCCATCGCGGCGAATCGCTGACACGACGGGAAATCCCGGAGCGCGAAATGGATGTCGAATCCCAGATCGATTTCGGCCTGCACCCGGACCGGCTCAAGCAAGGTCACCGACGTTCCAAGCACGCGCAGCCGCCGACGAGGCACCACGGGGGGGGAAGGAAGCGGAACAGGCATTGCGTCGGACATGGACCCTCGGGCGACTGGGGGCGCGGGCAATCGCTTGCCGGCGCGGATTCTGTTCGGCGCCCCTCAGTCCCCTGCGTCGCGGATCGCAGCCAGAAGGGCCTGCCGATCATGCCGCGCCTGCGGCGCTTCTACCATGCCCAGCTTCACGAAACCTGTGGGCAAACGCGGCAGCAGCCCGGCGATCAAATCCATGCCGGCGGGAATCACCGTCCCGACCATGAAATCGCCCCCTTCCGACACCGCGACGCGGCGCCGTGGTCTTGTAGAGGTTCGGGCTGGTCCTGCGGCCGTGGCCATCGGTGGACAGGACCGGCGTGACCGCATTGCGCGTCTCGCAACATGCCCCGCCGTCGCGACAGGCGCACGCCATGCCATCGGCGCCGGGATGAGCCCGGACAGCCAGGCCAACTCGGCCAGCGGCCGCTATCGGTGCTGCCGCGCTTTTTCCGGCGTGGCGGGCTCTGCCGGACACGTCCCGACGGTGCCCGGCCCGATTGCCGCCAGATCCTCGGCCATCCTGCCTGCCAACCATTCGCAGATTTGCGGAACCACCGGCGGCAAAGGCTTCGACCGGGGCGCGATCAGCGAATGATGCCGACCCGTGCGCAAGGTCTTGGCCGATGCTGCGACCATCCTTCCCTCGCGCAATGCGCGCGAGACGACGCTGATCCAGCCCAGCGCGATGCCCTCGCCCCGCTCGGCCGCCTGCAAAACCACGGAATAGTCGGAAAAGCGGTGCCACTGTCCCGATCGGACGAAACCGGGGCCCAGCAGCCTTTGCCAATGGGCCCCGTGCGCGTCATCGAGGTTCAGGAAGACATGGCCTGACGGATCGTCCGTCAACGGTCCCCGCTCGGTCAGATAATCGGGGCTGCAGACGGGCAGGATGACCTCGGGCGCGAAGGACCAGACATGATAGCGCGGGTCATCGTCGCGCACGATCCGGGTGGCGATATCCGCATGGGCGGGCGGCTCGCCCAGCATTCCCTGGGCCAGATCCAGACGCAGCTCGATGCCTGGAAAGGCGGCTTTGAAGCTGCCCAGCCGGGGCAGCAGCCAATGGGTCGCAAAGGAACTGGAAAAGGACAGCGTCACCCGGGTCCGGGCAAAGCGGTCCTGCGCCTCGGCAACGGCCGCGGCGATGCCGGAAAAGCCTTGGGAGACGGCGTCGAAGATGCGTCGCCCATCCGCGGTCAAGGCAATGCCCGTCGGGCTGCGGTCGAACAGGCGCAGGCGCAGTTCGGCTTCAAGCTGGGCGATGGCACGGCTGACCGAGGGTTGGGTCACGTTGAATTCGCGCGCCGCGGCCGAGAAGCTGCCGGTGCGCGCCGCGGCTTCGAAAACGAACAGCGCGCGCGTGGCTGCGCCCAGTCGGAGCGGAGGGGTCATGCCTGCAGCGTATACCCCCTGTCAGGATTATCAAGCTTCCTGCAACGCCCGTCCTCGCGCAGGTTGGAAGGACAGCTTGCGCCCCGACGTGGCGCCGCAGACAGGACCACAGCATGCCGATGATCGCCGCCGAGACCCGATCAACCGACCCGCTTCTTCGCCCCTTCCGCCTGCGGGGACTGCAACTGCGCAACCGCATCGTCAGCACCAGCCATGCCTCGATGCTGGACGATGGCGGAATGCCGGGCGAACGCTACCAGGCCTATCACGAGGAAAAGGCCAGGGGCGGCATCGGCATGACGATGATCGGCGGCTCTGCCATGATCTCGGGCGATTCCAGTTGGGGCGGGGGGCAGCTGAATCTGGCGGATGACGCGGTCATCCCGCATCTGGCGGCGATGGCAGGGCGGATCCATGGCCAGGGCGCGGCGATCATGTGCCAGATCTCGCATCTGGGGCGGCGGGCCACGGCGCTTGGCGGGGCCTGGCTGCCGGCCATTGCGCCCTCGCGGGTGCGCGAGACCCGGACCCGCAGCTTCCCGAAAGAGATGGACCGCGCCGATATCGACCGGGTGATCGCGGATTTCGCCGGCGCCGCCCGGCGCTGCCAGGAGGCAGGACTGGACGGGGTCGAGACGCTGACCGGCGGGCACCTGATCGGCCAGTTCCTGTCGCCGCGCACCAACCGTCGCAGCGACGGCTTTGGCGGGTCGCCTGCCAACCGCGCCCGCTTCGCGCTGATGGTGCACGAAGCGATCCGCCGTGCCGTGGGCGACGATTTCGTGGTGGGCATCCGTTATGTCGTCGATGAAGGGGGATCGGACGGGCTGACCGCCGACGACGCTCTGACCATCGCCCGGATGATCCAGGCCGAGGGGCATGTGGACCTGTTCGACTGCATCTATGGCCGGATGGACAGCGACCTGCTGCTGACCGAGGACAACATGCCCGGCATGTTCCAGCCCTCGGCCCCCTATCTGGCGCATATCCGCGCCTTCCGGCAGGCGGTGTCGCTGCCGGTCCTGCACGCGGGCGGCATCCGCGACGTGGCCACCGCGCGCCATGTGCTGCGCGACGGGATCGCGGATCTGGTCGGCATGACGCGCGCCCATATCGCCGACCCGCATCTGGTCGCCAAGATCGCGGCGGGGGACGAGGATCGCATCCGCCCTTGCGTCGGCGCCTCCTATTGCCTGTATCGCAAGGCGCATTGCGTCCATAACCCCGCGACCGCGCGCGAAACCACCCTGGGCCATGCCATTTCCCGGTCCCCCGCGCCACGCCGCGCCATTGTCGTGGGCGGTGGCCCGGCGGGGATGGAGGCCGCGCGCGTGCTGGCCGAACGCGGCCACCGCGTCACCTTGATCGAAGCAGCGGCGCGCCTTGGCGGGCAGATCCTGGTGGCGGCCAAGGCACCGGGGCGCCGCGACCTGCTGGGCATCATCGACTGGCGGCGCAGCGAACTGGAGCGGCTGGGGGTGGATGTCCGCCTGAACACCTGGGCCGAAGCGGCCGACATCCTGGCCGAGGCCCCCGACATCGTCGTCGTGGCGACCGGCGGCCTTCCCGACCTGGACTGGCTGGAGGGGGCCGAGCATTGCCACAGCACCTGGGATCTGCTGACCGGCGCGGTCGCGGCCCAGGGCGAGGTGCTGGTCTATGACGGCACCGGGCGGCAGGCCGCGCCGTCCTGCGCGCTGAAGCTGGCCGATGCCGGGCGGCCCGTCACCCTTGCCACCCCCGATGCGGTCCCTGCGGCCGAGATGCCCTATCAGGACGCGACCAGCTTTCGCAAACGCTTCTACCAGGCGGGCATCGCCACCCTGACCGATCACGCCCTGATCCGGGTCGAGCGCCAGGGCAATGGCTTGCGCGCCACCTTGCGCAACGAAATGACCGGGGCGGAACGCCACCTGGATGCCGCGCAGGTGGTCGTCGAACACGGCACGCTGCCGATGGACGCCCTGTTCAGCGAATTGCGTCAGTCAGGCGAAGGCTTCGCGCTGCACCGGATCGGCGATGCGGTTGCCAGCCGCGACCTGCATGCCTCGATCCTGGATGCCTATCGGCTATGTCTGGAACTGTGACAGGGTTTTGAAAGGCGGCGGGCCTTACAGCCCGCCGAAATGGAACGCCTTGGTTTCCAGATATTCCTCGATCCCGTCCTGCGCTCCCTCGCGGCCAAGGCCCGATGCCTTGACGCCGCCGAAGGGGGTTTCGGCATGGCTGACCGCGCCGGTGTTCAGGCCGACAAGGCCGAACTCCAGCGCTTCGCCCACGCGGAAGGCGCGCGTGATGTCGCGGGTGAAGAAATAGGCGGCCAGGCCGAAGGGCGTGCCGTTGGCGATGGCAAGCGCCTCCTCCTCGGTCTCGAAGCGGAAGATCGGGGCGACCGGGCCGAAGGTTTCCTCGGCGGCCAGCTGCATCTCGGTCGTGGCGCCGACCAGAACCACCGGATCGGCATAGGCATCGGGCAGATCGCGCGCGGCGGTGGCGCGGGTCGCGCCCCTGGACAGCGCGTCCTCGACATGGGCGCGGATCTTGGCGATCGCGGCGGCGTTGATCATCGGGCCGATGGTCGTGCCCTCGGCCGTGCCGGGGCCGACCTGCAGCGCATCGACGCGCTTCGCCAGGGCCGCGACAAAGGCGTCGTGGATGCCCGATTGCACCAGGATGCGGTTCGCGCAGACGCAGGTCTGTCCGCCGTTGCGGAATTTCGACAGCATCGCGCCTTCCACCGCCGCGTCCAGGTCGGCGTCGTCGAAGACGATAAAGGGCGCGTTGCCGCCCAGCTCCAGCGACATGCGCTTCAGCGTCGGCGCGCATTGTTCCGCCAGCAGCGCGCCGACGCGGGTCGAGCCGGTGAAGGACAGCTTGCGCACCACCGGACTGGCGGTCAGCGTGGCGCCGATCGCCTCGGGGCGGCCGGTCAGGATGTTGATGACGCCCGCGGGAATGCCCGCGCGTTCGGCCAGCACCCCAAGCGCCAGCGCCGAATAGGGGGTGAAGTCCGAAGGTTTCACCACCATCGTGCAGCCCGCCGCCAGGCCAGGGGCGACCTTGCGGGTGATCATGGCGATGGGAAAGTTCCAGGGCGTGATGATCGCGCAGACGCCCACCGGCTCTTTCATGGCAAAGACCTTCTTGCCCGGCACCGGCGAGGGGATGATCTTGCCGTTGATCCGCCGCGCTTCCTCGGCGAACCAGCGCAGGAACGAGGCACCATAAACCACCTCGCCCCGCGCCTCGGCCAGGGGCTTGCCCTGTTCTGCGGTCAGGATCTGCGCCAGGTCGTCGGCATGGTCCAGCATCAGCTGATACCAGGCCATCAGCAGGTCGGCGCGTTCGGCATGGGTGCGCTTGCGCCAGCCCAGCATGGCGCGTTCCGCGGCGGCGATGGCCCGCGCGGTTTCCTCCGCCGTGCAGTCGGGCATGGTGCCCATGGCGCGGCCGGTGGCGGGGTTCGTCACCTCCATGTCGGGACGGGCGATCCACCGGCCGTCGATCAGCGCGGCCTGGCGGAACAGGCCGGGATCGTTCAGCTGCGGGCCGAAATCGGGCATCTGATTCATGCTTGTTCCTCCAGCGCGGCCAGGACGGCTGCGGTAATGGCATCGGTGCCGTGCAAGCCGGGGCGGATGCCGATGCCCCGGGCGGTGGTGGTTTCGATGGCGGCCAGCACCGCATCGGCGGCGGGCTTCTCGCCCAGGTGCTCCAGCATCATCGCCCCCGACCAGATGGCGGCGATGGGATTGGCGAGGTTCCTGCCCGCGATGTCGGGGGCCGATCCATGCACCGGCTCGAACATCGACGGGCCGCTGCGGTCGGGGCAGATATTGGCCGAGGCCGCGAAGCCCAGGCCGCCCTGGATCGCCGCGCCCAGGTCGGTCAGGATGTCGCCGAACAGGTTCGAGGCGACGATCACGTCCAAATCCTGCGGCGCCATCACCATCTTCGCGGCCATGGCGTCGATATGCATGGGGCTGACGGTCACGTCGGGATATTCGGCGGCGATCTGGCGCGTCACCTCGTCCCAGAACACCATCGAATATTTCTGCGCATTGGATTTCGTGACCGAGGTCAGGTGCCCGCGCCGCGCCCGCGCCTGTTCGAAGCCGAAGCGGATGATGCGTTCGACCCCCTTGCGGGTGAAGATCGCGGTTTCCGTGGCGACCTCGTTGTCGCGGCCCTGGTGGACGCGACCGCCGGCGCCGGAATATTCGCCCTCGGTGTTCTCGCGGATGCAGAGGATGTCGAAGCCTTCCGCCCTCAGCGGACCTTCCACGCCGGGCAGCAGCCGGTGCGGGCGGATGTTGGCATATTGGTCGAAGGCCTTGCGGATCGGCAGCAGCAACCCGTGCAGCGACACCGAATCCGGCACCGTGGCGGGCCAGCCGACCGCGCCCAGGTAGATCGCGTCGAAGGGGCACAGCTGCTCGATTCCGTCCTCGGGCATCATGCGGCCCGTTTCCAGATAGGTCTCGCAGGACCAGTCGAAGCGGGTCGGTTCCAGCGTGAAGCCGCAGCGCGCGGCGGCGGCGTCCAGCACCTGCATCGCGGCGTCGGTCACATCCACGCCGATGCCGTCGCCGGGGATCAGCGCGATCTTGTGGGCGGTCATGGTCTTCTCCTTCAGATGTCGATCAGCACCGATTTCGTGCGGCGGTTCGCGGCGAATGCCTCGCGCCCCAGATCCTTGCCCAGCCCCGAGGCCTTCCAGCCGCCGGTCGGCAGGATATGGTCGCGCGACCGGCCATAGCGGTTGACCCAGACCGTCCCCGCCTCAAGCCGCCGGGTCAGGCGCAGGGCGCGGGACAGGTCGCGGGTGAACAGCCCGGCGCAAAGCCCATAGGTAGGGTGCTGGGCCAGGGCCAGCCCCTCCTCCTCGGTATCGAAGGTCTGGAAGGTGGCGACCGGGCCGAAGATTTCCTCGGTCACGGCGGGATTGTCGGCCGAAACGCCGCCGATCAGGGTCGGCCGGTAGAAGCTGCCCTCGTGATCGAAGCGGGCGCCGCCGCACAGGATCTCACCCCCCGTCGCCCGCGCCGCCTGCACGATGCCGTCGATCCGCCGCAGCTGCGGGTCCGAGATGATGGGCGAAAAGCCGGGGCTTTCCGCCCAGGTCGGCGCAGGGCGCGGCTTGGCAAAGCGCTCCGCCAGCCGCGCGGCCAGCGCATCGGCGATGCCGCGCTGCACGATGATGCGCGATCCGGCGATGCAGAACTGGCCGGCATTGGGCAGGATGCCGCGTTCCAGGCAGGTGGCGGTCAGGTCGATATCGGCATCGTCAAAGACCAGCATCGGGCTTTTGCCGCCCAGTTCCAGGGTCATCGGCTTGATGCCGGTGCGCGCGATATTCTCCATGATCGCGGCGCCTGCACGGGTCGAGCCGGTGAAGCTGACCTTGTCGATACCGGGATGCCCGGTGATCGCCGCCCCGGTGACCGGCCCGTCGCCCAGGACGACATTGACCAGCCCCGCAGGAATGCCTGCGCGCACCGACAGCTCGGCCATGTAGAGCGTGGACCAGGGCGTCATCTCGGACGGTTTCAGCACCACGGCGTTGCCGGCGGCCAAGGCCGGCGCCAGCTTCCAGCCCGCCATCGAGATCGGGAAGTTCCAGGGCGCGATGGCGCCGACCACGCCATAAGGCTCGGCGGCGATGAAACCCAGGCTGCCCGCGCCCGTGGGCACCAGCGCGCCGCCTTCCTTGTCGGCGAATTCGGCGAAGAAGCGGATCTGTTCTGCCGTGACCGGCACGTCGCCAGCGGCCACATGCGCGACGGGGCGGGAGGAGCAGACCGCCTCCAGCCGGGCGAGCACCGGCGCCTCGGCCTCGATCAGATCGGCCCAGGCATGCAGCGCGCGCAGACGGTCGCGGGGATGCAGGGTCGCCCATCCCGACGCGGCAAGCGCCCGCCGCGCCGCCGTCACCGCGCGGTCCACCATGGCCGCATCTGCCACCGGGATATGGCCGATCACCCGGCCGCTGGAGGGTGCGCGCACCTCAAGCCGCGCCTGGTCCTCGACATAGGCGCCGTCGATGAAATGGCCTGCGGGCAGGGTCAGGGACAGGGGATCGAAGGCAAAGGTCATGGCATCCTCGGCTGTTGGGGCAAGGGTGGCGCGGAGCGGCCGGCGAAAGCTGCCGAAGGGGCGCGTCGGGCAGCAGAAACCACCGTGCCGCACCGAGGCACGGAAGATTATGCCGTCAGTCCTCCAGCAACGCGCCGACAGGCACCGGCCGCACCGGGGGCTGGCCGCGCAACCGGCCCACCTGCTGCGGAGCAAGACCGGCGTGGCGGGCGATCAGCGCGGCGGCGGCAAGCTGGCAATAGCGGCCCTGGCAGCGACCCATGCCGATACGGCCCAGGGACTTCACGCGATTGGCCTCGGCCCCACCCAGGCCTGCGGCATCGCGCATCTGTCCCAGGGTGATGCCCTCGCAGCGGCACTGGACAGCTGCATCGGGCAGCGCGTCCAGTTGGCCCGAAGGCCACGGGAAAGCCCGCGCCATCGCGGCGGCGAAGCGGTGCAGCCGCCGGGCGCGGCGCAGCAGCGCGCGCGTGCCGGGCGTGGCGATCCCCAGGTCGTTCAGGCAGGCATCGGCGGCCAGCCTGCCCGCGACCTCGGCGCCATCCGCGCCCAGGATGCGCAGCCCGTCGCCCGCCAGATAGAGGCCCGTCGCCGCCCGGCCCATCTCGTCCGCGACCGGCAGCCATTGCGCCCAGATGTCGGACCATTCGAAGGACGCGCCCGCCAGATCGGCCAGTTGGGTTTCCGCCCGCAGGTGCCAGCCAAGCGCCACCGCGTCGCAGGGCGTGACCTGCGCCCGGCCCTTGGCATCGCGCCAATGGACCGCATCCGTGGCGATCCGCTCCAGCCGGACGCCGGCGTGATACAGCCGCCCAAGCCGCGCCCGCATCGCCAGCCCCCGCGCCGTCACCGCCGGGCGCGCCAAAGCCATGCCGATGCCGCCTTGCGCCTGCCCGGCAAGCGAGGAGGTGTCCAGCACCGCCGCGACCCCTGCCCCTGCCGCCAGCAGCTGCGTCGCCACCAGGGTCAGCAGCGGCCCCGATCCCGCCAGCACGATTTGCCGCCCGATGGCCACGCCCTGCGCCTTCAGCGCGATCTGCGCCGCGCCCAGGGAATAGACCCCGGCACGCTGCCAGCCATCCACCGGGACCAGCCGGTCGGTCGCGCCAGTCGCCAGGATCAGCCGGTCAAACGGGATCGCCTGCGCCCCGACATGCGCCACCCCGTCGCGGATCGCATGGACCGAGGACTGCGGGCGATGATCCACCTGCCCCGCCGCCACCAATCCGTCGAACAGCGCGTGCAGCGCCCGCGCCTTCCCGGCCTCGGAGCCATAGAGCTTTTCCGGGGGGCGGGTGAACCCCTCGGGCGGGCGGCGATAGATCTGGCCGCCGGCCCGCGCGGCTTCGTCCACCACGACCGGGCGCAGACCCGCGCGAACCAGCCGTTCCGCCGCGCGGATGCCCGCAGGCCCAGCGCCGACGATCAGCACCCGCGTCATGCCGGCCACCCCCGGGGCGCTTCGGAGAGCAGCCGCATCCCCGCCGCAAGCGGCGTCGAGCAGGCGCGCAGGCGCGCGCCGTCCTCGGCCCAGATCCAGCAGTCCTGGCAGGCGCCCATCAGGCAGAAGCCCGCCCGCCGTTCCGGCCCGAACTCGGCCGGGCGCAGCGACCCCGCGCCGGTCAGGATCGCGGTCAGCACCGTGTCGCCCATCAGCCCGGTCATGTCCCGCCCGTCGAAACGGAAGGCGACCGGCGCACGCCCGGTTTCCGCCAGCCGGACCAGTTGCCCGCTCATTCCGCGGCCTGCGCAAGGGCCGGGCGCGGCAGGTCGGGGAAGCGCGCGCAGACGGCGTCGAAGGCGCGGCGGACGGCCTCGGGGCCATCGCCCTCCATGCGGCGGAAGATCTCGGTCTTGGCGAAGAAGCGCCAGTGGATCGGCAGCGCCGCCAGGATCGCCGTCAGCGCGTCATAGGCGGCGTTGGTCCAGCGCGCCTCGAAGCCGTCGCGTTCGGGGCCGAAATGGAAATGCCCCTTGTGTTCCGTCGCCTGCGCCCGCAGCGCCGCCGTGGCATCGGCATCGCCGACGACCACGCCGTAATCGCGCCGCGCCGCATCGGCCGAGACATAGCCCCGCGCCACATCCTGCTCGACCCGCCAGACCTCGCGCGCGAAGGGGTTGCCGCGCCCGCCGCCGCCGGCGGAACGGATCATCAGCACATCGCCGGGGCCAAGGATCGCGGTATCGGCAGAGCCGGTGCGCCGTTCCTCGGGCGTTCCGGGGTTCAGGACCATCTCGGCCAGGCCCGCCGCCTTGCCGCCCAGGATCCCCCAGGGGCGAAAGACGCTGCGGTCGCGGTTGCGCGCGGTGATGCGGCTGTCCGGGGCGAAGACGCGGAAGGCCATTTCGGTGGCCAGCCCGCCCCGCCAGCGACCGGCCCCGCCGCTGTCCTGCGCCAGGCCATAGCGGACGAATTCCACCGGCACCTCGGTCTCGGTGATCTCGATGGGGGTGTTCTTCAAATAGGCCGCATCCGCGCCCGAACCGTTGGTGCCGTCGCGCCAGGGCATGCCGCCGCCGCCGCCCACCACCGGGTTCACGGCGGCGATGACGGTCTTCTGCGTGCGTTCGTCCCGCGTCATCACGTTGATGATGCAGTTGTTTCCGGCGGGCGCGGCGGGCATCCGGTCGGGAATGGCCTGCGAGAACGCGCCGAAGATCACCGAGCGCAACCGCGCGCAGGTCAGCGACCGCATCCCCACCGCGGCCGGGGCGACCGGGTTCAGCACCGTGCCTTCCGGCGCGATGCAGGTGAAGGGCCGCGTCAGCCCGGCATTCAGCAGGATGCGCGGGTTCAGCGTATAGAGGACATAATAGATCCCCACCAGCAGGATGGTATGTCGCGGATCCCCGCCCGAGGGCACGTTCAGCGAACTGCCAAGCTGGGGGTCCGATCCGGTGAAGTCCAGCACCGCGCTGTCGCCGCAGATCTTCAGCACCAGGTTCAGCCGGCAGGGATTGGCCTGGTCGCTATCCTCGTCGGCGTAATCGGCGAAGTGGTAATCGCCGTCCGGGATGGCGCGCAGGATGGCGCGGGCCTGCGCCTCGGCCTGGTCCTTCAGCGCCGCGACGCCCCGGACGAAGCCCTGCTTGCCGAAGCGGGCGATCATCTGATGCACCTTGCGCTCGCCGGTGTTCAGCGCCCCGACCAGCGCCTTGATGTCGCCGATGTTTAGCGCGGGCTTGCGGACATTGGTCTGCATGATGCGCAGGATCTGCTCGTCGAAGACGCCTTCGTTGACCAGCTTCATCGGCGGAAAGCGGATGCCTTCCTGGTGGATCTCGGTCAGCGACCGGGACAGCGAGGCGGGCACCGCGCCGCCCATGTCGGTATTGTGGATGTGCCCGCCGGTCCAGGCGACGATCTCGCCCTCCGCGAAGACCGGCTTCCACAGGTGGGTGTCGGGGGCATGGGTCGCGACATGGCCGGAATAGGGGTCGTTGGTGAAAGCCACGTCGCCCGGGCGATAGTCGTCCACCATGGCGATGGCCCGGCCATAGGTCAGGCCCGGATACCAGGTCGCGCCCAGGTCCATCGGCACGGCGAAGGTGTCGCCGCCCTTGTCCATCAGCATGACGGTGAAATCCTGGGTTTCCTTGACGAAGGCGGAATGGGCGGTGCGGTGCAGCGTATGGGCCATGTTCTCGGCCGCCGCGCGGGCGTGGTTGGCCAGGACCTGAAGCGTCATCTTGTCGAACATGGCCTTATTACTCCGCAAAGCTCAGGTGGATGTTCAGGTGGTCGTCCACCCGTGCCGTCGCGCCTTCGGGGATGGCGAAGGTGGTGTCTTCCTGCGCGACGATGGCGGGGCCGTGGAAACGCGCCCCCCCCGTCAGGTCCGCGCGGTCATAGAGCGGGACGTCCTGCCAGGCCCCCAGATGCACCGGCACATGGCGCGACGGTCGGGCCGGGGCGGGATCGCCCATTGCCACGGGAAATTCCGGCTTCGGCCCGGCGCCGATGGCGGACAGGCGCAGGTTCACGATCTCGATCCGGCCTTCGGGGTCGTCGAAATCGTAAAGATGCAGATGCGTGGCGTGGAAGGCCTGCGCGATGCGGGCGGGATCGGTCAGCCAGGCGGGTTCCAGATCGACCTCGATCTCGTAGCTTTGGCCGGCATAGCGCATGTCGGCGGACAGGCGCAGATCGGCAGCGCCGTGATGGCCCTGGGCGGCCAGCCAGGCGCGACCGTCATCGGTCAGCGCCCGGAACGGCGCGGTCAGATCCGCACCCAGATCGGCAAAGACCGTGCGGATGAAGTCGCCGCGCAGATCGGCCACCAGACCGCCAAGCGCAGAGACCACGCCCGGACGGCGCGGAGCGATGACGCGCGCGATCCCCAGTTCGCGCGCCAGGAACGCCCCCAGCATCGGCCCGCCGCCACCAAAGGGCATCAGCGCGAAATCCCGCAGATCGACGCCGGCGCGCGAGGACAGCTTCTCGACCTCGACGAACATCTCGGAAATCGCGATGTCGAGGATCGCCTGCGCGGTTTCCTCGGGGCTGCGGCCAAGCTGCTCGGCCAAGGCAGCAACGGCCTGCCGGGCCAGCGCCACATCCATCTGCAACTGGCCATAAGCCATCTGGCTGTGGCCCAGCCAGCCGCAGACCGCCATCGCATCCGTCACCGTGGCCTGTGTCCCGCCGCGTGCATAGCAAGCCGGACCGGGGTTCGATCCCGCCGATTCCGGCCCGACGCGCAGCACCCCCTGCGCGTCCACGCTGGCGATAGAGCCGCCGCCGATGCCGATGGAGCTGACCGAGACCGAAGGGATGTGCAACGGAAACTCGCCGATCAGCTCGTCCGATCCGAACTGCACCTGCCCGTCCACGATCAGCGCGAAATCGGCCGAGGTGCCGCCGATGTCCAGCGTCAGGATGCGCTCCTCGCCGGCCTGGCGGGCCAGCCAGCTTGCGCCGATCACGCCGGATGCCGTGCCCGACAGCAGCATCGACACGCAGTCGCGCCGCCCCTCGGCCGCGGTCATCAGCCCGCCGTTCGACTTGGTCAGCATGGCGCGGGCCGGAACCCCCTGCCCCGCCAGCCGCGATTCCAGCGCCGTCAGATAGCCCGCGACGCGCGGATGGACATAGCCGTTCAGGATCGCGGTCGAGCTGCGCTCGTATTCGCGGATCACCGGCCAGACCTCTGCCGAGGTGAAGACGAACAGATCGGGCGCCTGCGCTTCGATCTGCGCCTTGACGGCGGCCTCCTGCGAACCGTCGCGCCAGGAATGCAGCAGCGCCACGATCACCCCCTCGGCGCCTGCGGCCTTCGCGCGGGCCACGGCATCGGCGATGGCGACCTTATCGGGGGCGACGGTCTGGCGGCCGTCGGCGCGCATCCGGGCTGGGATGCCGAAGATCATATCGCGCGAGACCAGCGGATCGGGGCGGTGGCAGAACAGCGAATACATCTCGGGCATCCGCAACCGGGCGAGCTCGATCACATCCTCGAAGCCCGCATTGGTGATCAGCGCCAGACGCGCGCCCTTGCGCTGGATGATGGTGTTGATGCCGACCGTGGTGCCGTGCACGAAGCGGCTGACCGTTGCCGGATCCAGCCCCTCGCGTTCAGCCAGCAGCCGAAGCCCTTCCAGCAATTCGGCGCCGGGATCGTCGGGCGTGGTCAGCACCTTCAACGATGCGACGCGGCCCGAACTCGCCTCCAGCGCGCAGAAATCCATGAAAGTGCCGCCGATATCGACGCCGATCTTCCAGTCCGCTCCGGTCCCGTCCATTCCGCCACTCCGTCATTGGTCACGGGGGATGGAACCAGAAGCGGCGATCCGCGTCCAAGACGCAAAGCGGCACGGCCTATAAGTCGGACTTATGCTTTCGGATCGTGTCCCGCATCAGGCTTTCCGCGCGCGACAGCACGCGGCCCTTCAGTGTCAGCAGCGACAGGGGCAGCGCCACCTCGTCCAGCAGCGGGCATTGGCGGATGCCCGCGAACTGCGCCCAGGGCAGCAGCGAATCGACGACCGCAATTCCCAGTCCCGCCTGCACGAAGCCGACGGCGGTGATCGACATGTCGATTTCCAGGATCGGCTCGAACCGCAGGCCCTGGGCGCGGGCCGCCTGGGACAATTCATGATGTGGGCGGGTCGCCGCGCGATAGGAGATCAATGCCTGATCCTGCAGATCGGCAAGTCTCAGCCCGTCGCGGTCCACGAACGGATGGTCCGGCGGCAAAAGACAGGTAAACCGCGTGCCCCCCAGCGGCTCGACGTCGATATCGGGCGGCATCGTGTCGTCCAGCGCCAGCGCCAGCATGGCATCCCCTGCGCGCAGCATGGTGATCAGCGAGGCGACCGGGGCGACATGGGCGCGCACCAGGATGTCGGGATGCGCCTTGCGATAGGCGGCCAGCACCCCCGGCAGGAAAGACATCGCGGGCGGGGGCGAGGCGGCAATGCGCACCAGTCCTGCCCGCCCCTGCCGCAGGTCGGCGGTCTTGCGGCGCAGCCCTTCCAGCCCGCCGAACAGCCGCTCGGCATCGGGCAGCAGTTCCAGCGCCTCGGGCGTGGGATGCAGGCGCCCCTTTTCGCGGGTGAACAGCGCGAAACCCAACTCGTCCTCGGCATGCAGCAGCACCTGGCTGAGAGCGGGTTGCGAGATGTTCAACATCCGCGCCGCGGCGGTGATCGAGCCTGCGCGCATCACCGCCACGAACACCTCAAGCTGCCTGGCCCGCATCACCACTCCATAGGGTCGACTTATGGCTTACCCAAGAACCCGTCCTTGACCCTTCATGACCCAAGGCGTTCCCTTGGGCAAGGTTTTCGGGGGAACGCGGATGTCGGTGATCGTTCTGGGTGGCGGCTTGATGGGCAGCGCAACGGCGTTCTTCCTGGCGCGCCGGGGCATCGCCGCGACCCTGATCGACACCGGCCGCATCGGCGCCGGGGCGACCGTCGCATCTTTCGGCAACATCCGGCGCAGCGGCCGCTACCTGCCACAATTACCGCTGGCGCATCGCTCGCTTGCCCTGTGGGGCCAACTGGAGGCGCTGCTGGGCCGCGATGTGGAATTCCGCGCGACGGGCCATCTGCGGCTGATCTTCGACCCCGAGGGCCTGGCCCTGATGCGCCGCTTTGCCGAAGACGCCCGGCCCTGGGGGTTGGAGCTCGAGGAGCTTGGCCCGGACCAGATCCGGCAGCGCTTTCCCGGGCTTGGGCCGGAGGCCATCGCCGCGTCGTTCTCGCCCCGCGACGGGTCGGCCAACCCGCGGCTGATCGCGCCGGCCTTTGCCGATGCCGCGGTGCGGGCAGGCGTGCAGGTGGTGGACCAGGCGCAGGTGCTGTCCGTCAAGCCCGGCTTTACCGTCGAAACCGCGCGCGGGACGTTCCATGCCGATCGGTTGGTCAACTGCGCGGGCCATCACGGCGCGGCTCTGGCGGCGCAGTTCGGCGAACCCGTGCCGATCGAGGTTCGCGGTCCGCAGATGGCGGTGACCGAGCCCCTGCCGCACCGCATCCAGCCGGTCGTCGGGGTCTGGTCCGCCGAGCACGGCGCCTATCTGCGGCAGGTGGAACGCGGCAACGTGGTCTTTGGCGGCGCGGTGGACCGGATGACGGTCGGCGCGGATGGCCGCGCCCATGCCGACCCCGCCCGCCTGCCCGCGCAATTGCGCGCCGTGGTGCGCCTGTGCCCGGCCCTGCGCCATGTCGCCGTGATCCGGCAATGGTCGGGGGCCGAGGGTTATGTCCGCGACGGCCTGCCTGTCATGGGCGGCTCGGGCACCACGCCGGGGCTGTTCCATGCCTTCGGGTTCTGCGGCCACGGCTTCCAGCTGGGCCCCGGCGTGGGCGATGCGATGGCGGAACTGGTCGCAACGGACCGCTGCGAAACGCCGCTGGAGGATTTCCACATCGGGCGTTTTGCGGCATGAGCTTAGAACTTCGCCACCTTGCCCCATTGGCTGCCCTTGAAGCGGTCCAGCCGGTATTGCGCGATCTCGGTGATCGGCGTCCGGCCCAGGATCATGTCGGCCACCAGATGCCCGACCCCCGGCCCGATCCCGAAGCCGTGACCCGACAGGCCCGCCGCCAGGACCAGGCCCGGCAGGCCGCAATCCGCGTCGATGACCGGCACCCCGTCGGGCGTGCTGTCGATGAACCCTGCCCAACTGGCCTGCACGGGGATGTTCCGCAGCGCGGGCAGCAGGCGGCGCGCGCGGGCCAGCGTTTCCCTGACCAGGGCCTTGGACGGATGCGGGTCGAGAATCCGCACCCGCTCCATGGGCGTTTCGCGATCCAGCGACCAGCGGCCGAGCGTCTCGAACTCTGCCGCCCATCCCTGCAGCCCGCCGGGGCGCAGGGCACGCCAGCGTTTCGCGAACATCGGCAGGAAATGCCTGGCGCCGGCGATCATCCGCGGCGTCGGATCCACATTGGCCCGGCCCGAGATCGCCAGCGTATAGCCGCCGTCGGCCCGGCGCGTGGCCGATACGGCAGTGGTGTGCAAGGCATCGGGCAGCCCTTCGGCCCCCGGCATCACCGACAGGATGGAACTGCGTACCGAGGCTTGCGGGAAGCCGATCCCCAACTGGCGCAGAAAACTGCCGGCCCAGGCCCCGCCGGCCATCACCACCGTGCCGGTGCGGATCGTGCCGCGCTCGGTCACGACGCCCGCGACGCGGCCGGCCTCGCGCTCCAGCCCGCGGGCGGCGCAGGACTGAATCACATGGCCGCCATGCTTGACGATGCCCTGCGCGATCAGCGGCGCGGCGCTGGCGGGGTCGGCAATACCGTCCGTGGGCGACCAGACGCCGCCCAGCCAGGATTTTCCGGTGGCGCGGCCGCGCTCGGCGGCCTCGGGGGCCGACAGCATCCGCGTGTCGATTCCCTCGCCTTGCGCAAAGCGGCCCCAGGCGGCCCAGCCTTCCAGTTCGGCGGGGTCATCGGTCAGATACAAGAGCCCGCAGCGGCGAAAGCCGATGCCGGGGCCCAGGTCGGCGGTCATCTGGTCCCACAGGTCCAAGCTACGCGTGGACAAGGGCAATTCCCGGGCGTCGCGGTTCTGCTGCCGGCACCAGCCCCAGTTGCGGCTGGACTGTTCCGCGCCGATCCGGCCCTTTTCCAGCAGCACCACGCTTTGCCCGGCGCGGGCCAGCCAATAGGCGGTCGAGACCCCGACAATACCGCCGCCGATCACGACGCAATCGGCGCGGGCGGGCAGGTCTCCGGCGGTCTCGATGGGCAAAAGCGGTGCGGGCATGGGCTTCTCCGGTCGTGTCCCCGCAGGCTAGCGGCGGGTGACCAGCCGCTTGTGCCGCATCTCGCGGCAGCGGCGGCATTTCCTGTCGAATTGCCGCCAGTTGGCAGCGAGGTCGAATTGCAGCAGAAGGAACCCGGAACGGGAAGGAAGATCGAATGACACCGCCGCTGAAACTGGACCGTATCGATGTGAAGATCCTTGCCGAGCTGCAGAAGAACGGCCGCATCACCAATGTCGAACTGGCCGATCTGGTGGCGCTGTCACCCTCGCCCTGCCTGATGCGGGTCAAGAAGCTGCAGCAGGCCGGGTACATCACCGGCTATAGCGCCCAGATCAACGTGGCGAAGCTGGGCGAAACGCTGACCGTCTTTACCGAGTTCACCCTGAAGAACCACCGCCCGCCAGACTTCGCGCGTTTCCAGGAGGCGCTGGAAAAGATCGACAGCTGCATCGAATGCCACCTGGTGTCGGGCGGATACGACTATCTGGCGAAATTCGTGACCTCGGGGATCGTGGACTACCAGAACATCATCGAATCGCTGATCGACCGCGACGTGGGCGTGGACAAGTATTTCAGCTTCGTGGTGATCAAGACGCCCTTCGTCAAGACGCAGATCCCGCTGACCAGGCTGTTCGCGGAACGGTCCTGACGCCGGACCACAGCGGCCGGCGCCGGCCGGGCCTTGGCGGCCCGGCTGTATCCGTGGATGGGACAGCGCGCGTGGCAAGGCGTTGGCCCTTGCCGGTCGGCGCTACCTTCCGGCGAACTGCGCCATCAGGGCGGGATCCTGTTCCAGCCCCTTCAGCCAGCCGGTATCCAGCTGGGGGATCGAGCCGATCAGCAGCCGCGAATAGGGATGCGCGGCCTCGGTCGACATGCGCGCCGCGGGCAGCGCCTCGACGACGCGGCCCTTCAGCATCACCAGAACCTCGTCGCAGATCGCCTCGACCGTGGACAGGTCGTGGCTGATGAACATGTAGGACAGGCTCAGCTCGCGCTGCAGCTCCTTCAGCAGGTCCAGGATCGCCGCCGCGACGACGGTGTCCAGCGCCGAGGTGATCTCGTCGCAGAGGATCAGTTCGGGTTCGGCGGCCAGGGCGCGGGCCAGGTTCACCCGCTGCTTCTGCCCGCCCGACAATTCCGACGGCAGGCGATGGCGCAGGTGGCCGGGCAGGCGCACCATGTCCAGAAGCTCGATCACCCGGGCATTGCGCGCGGCCCCGGCCATGCCGTGATAGAAGGTCAGGGGCCGGGCCAGGATCGTCTCGATCGACTGCGCCGGGTTCAGCGCGGTGTCGGCCAGCTGGAAGACGATCTGGACGCGGCGCAATTCGTCCTTGCTGCGCTGTTGCAGCGAGGGCGCCAGTTCCTTGCCGTCCAGCAGCAGGTTGCCGCGATAGGCGGGCAGGATGCCGGCGATGGCGCGGGCCAGCGTCGACTTACCCGACCCGGATTCCCCGATCACGCCCAGGTTGCGGCCGCGTTCCAGCCGGAAGCTGACATCCTGCAGGATCTTCGCCGCCGGCACGCCGTCGCGGATCACGCCATAGCCCGCGCAGAGGTCTTGCACCGCAAGGATCGGCTCGGCCGCGTCGGGCCGGGCCACCGGGACATGCGGCACCGGCTCGAAGGCCTCCAGAAGCTGGCGGGTATAGGGGTGCTTCGGCGCGTGCAGGATCTGCTCGGTCGGGCCTTCCTCCTGCACCACGCCGTTCTTCAGCACGATGATGCGGTCGGCGATCTGGGCCACCACGGCCAGGTCGTGGCTGACATAGACCCCTGCCATGGCGCCCTTGTCCATGACCGACTTGAAGGCGCGCAGCACCTCGATCTGGGTGGTCACGTCCAGCGCGGTCGTCGGCTCGTCGAAGATCACCAGCGCCGGATCCCCGATCAGCGCCATGGCCGCCGACAGGCGCTGCAACTGCCCGCCCGAGACCTGATGCGGATAGCGGCTGCCGATGGTGTCGGGATCGGGCAGCGCCAGGGCGCGGAACAGCTGCCGCGCCCGGGCCTCGGCCTGCTCGCGCGGCATCAGCTTGTGGATGGCGGTGATCTCGACCACCTGATCCATGATGCGCTTGGCCGGGTTGAAGGCCGCGGCCGCCGATTGCGGGACATAGGACACCTCGGTCCCGCGCATGGCGGCGCGCTGGCGTTCGGGCATCGCCGTCACGTCGCGGCGGCCCACGCGGATGCTGCCGCCCTGGATGGCGCAGCCGGGCCGCGCATGGCCCATCAGCGACAGGGCGATGGTGGTCTTGCCCGACCCGCTTTCGCCGATCAGGGCCACGATCTCGCCCGCGGCGATGTCGAAGCTGACACCCTTAATGATCTCGACCTCGCGGCCCGAGTCGGTCCTGGCGCCGATCTTCAGGTCGCGCACGGAAACAAGCGGCTGATCCATCATTCGCTCCTGTCGCGGATGCGGGTGGGCAGGTTGTCGATGAACATGTTGACCGAAATGGTCAGCGAGGCGATGGCGATCGAGGGAAAGATCACCGCCGGCGCCCCGAGGCTGAGGCCCTCGATGTTCTCGCGCACCAGCGCGCCCCAGTCGGCATTGGGCGGCTGCACGCCAAGGCCCAGGAAAGACAGGCCCGACAGCACCAGCACGATGAAGACGAAGCGCAGGCCCAGGTCGGCCAGAACGGGGCCCAGGATGTTGGGAAAGATCTCGCGCAGGATGATGTGGCCGAAGCCCTCGCCCCGGGCGCGGGCCACGGTGACGAAATCCATGGTGTTGACATTGACCGCCAGCGCGCGGGCAAAGCGATAGGAGCCGGGCAGATACATCGCCGCCAGCGTCACGATCAGGATCGGGATCGAGGATCCGACCGCAGCCACCACGACCAGGCCGAACAGCAGGTGCGGAATGCCGTTGAAGGCGTCCAGGAAGCGCGACAGCAGCGTGTCGAACCAGCCGCCGACCACGGCGGCGATCATGCCCAGCAGCACGCCGCCCGCGCAGGCCAGGATCACCGCGGCCAGCGCGATGCCGACGGTATAGCGCGTGCCCATGATGATGCGGGACAGGATGTCGCGGCCCAGATAGTCGCTGCCCATCCAGAACTGGCTGCTCATCGGGCCGAAATAGTCGAAATCGACCATGTCGCCGGGGGGATAGGGCGCGATCCAGGGGCCGATGATGGCGATCACCGCCCAGAACAGGATCACGGCCAGACCGATGCGGCCCACCCAGTTGAAGGAATATCCCAGCCGGGCCGGGGTCGGAAGGCGCAAAGCAAGGGACATCAACGGCGCAACCTCGGGTTGGAGAGAATGGCGATCATGTCGGCCAGCGTGATCAGCAGCAGGTAGCTGATGCAGAAGATCATCGCGCAGCTCTGGATCAGCGGCAGGTCCCGGGTGGACACGGCGTCGACCATCAGCTTGGCCACGCCCGGATAATTGAAGACGGTCTCGACGATGATCACGCCGCCGACCAGATAGGACAGCGACAGCGCCACCGCGTTCGCAATGGGGCCAAGCGCGTTCGGCAGGGCATGGCCCAGCACCATCCGCGTGCGCGACGCGCCCTTCAGCAGCGCCATTTCCACATAGGGAGTGTTGATCGTCTCGATCACCGCGGCCCGCGTCATGCGGATCATCTGGGCCGAGACGACGAAGGACAGCGAGATCACGGGCATCGCATAGGCACGCAGCATGTCGCCCAGGGAATCCACCTCCACGCCGAAGGACAGCGCGGGCAGCCAGTCCAGCCAGACGGCGAAGACCAGCACCGCCAGCGTCGCCACCATGAATTCGGGCACCGAGATGACGGAAATCGTCAGCACCGAGACCAGACGGTCCAGCCAGGATCCGCGCCACATGGCGGCGGCGATGCCCAGGGTCAGCGCCACGGGCACGCAGACCAGCGTGACGATGCCCGCCAGGCGCAGCGTGTTCATCAGCCGCCCCGACAACAGGTCGGCCACGGCCATCTTGTTGACATAGGACATCCCCAGATCACCCGTGGCAAGCCCGCCCAGCCAGGACAGGAAGCGCCAGATCGCCGGCTCGTCCAGGCCCATGGCGGTGCGCAGGCCGGCCACGGCCTCGGGGGTTGCGGCCTGACCCAGCAGCACCTCGGCCACGTCGCCGGGCAGCAGTTCGGTCGCGAAGAAGACCGCGAAGGACACGATCAGCAGCGTGATGAGCGCGATGCCCAGGCGCTGGCCGACCAGGATCCAGGTGGTTGCGGAACGCAGCATGTCGCACCTCCATCAAGGGGATGCCCCTGCGCGCATTGCGCAAGGGCGCGGGGCGTGGGGATATCAGCCCTCCAGCCAGACATATTCGGCGAAGGCATAGCCCATCTGGCCGCCCAAGGGATTGGGGCGCATGCCCTTCATCTTCGACGAATGTGCGTCGACGTTGGAAATATAGGCGGGAATGATGGTGCCTGCCTCGGCCGCGATCATTTCCTGCATCTCCCAATAGATCGCCTTGCGCTTCTCCTCGTCCAGCAAGCCGCGCGCCTCGACCAGCATGGCGTCGAACTTCTCGGACTTGTAGTGGCTTTCGTTCCAGGGCGCGTCGGATGCGTAGAGCAGCGAGAACAGGATGTCCGGCGTCGGGCGCGGGTTGATGTTGCCGAAATGGATCGGTGCCTTCAGCCAGTAGTTCGACCAGTATCCGTCGGACGGCACCCGCTCGATCTTGAAGGGCATGCCGGCCTGGGCGCCGGCCTGCTGGACGACCATGGCATAGTCGATGGCCGAATTCGCCGCGTCCGAGGTGACAATCGGGATCGCCTGGCCCAGCACCCCGGCCTTTTCGAACAGCGCCTTGGCGCGCTCGGGGTCGAATGCGCGCGGCTTCAGGTTCGGGTTGTGATAGCGGTCCATGGCCGAGACGGGCTGGTCGTTGGCAACCTCGCCCAAACCGCGCAGCACGCCGTTCACGATGGCGTCGCGGTTCATCAGGTATTTCATGCCCTCGACGAAATCGGCCTTGTCGCCCGGCGCCATGTCCAGACGGATGTTGAGGTTGGTATAGTTGCCAGCCGTCGAGATCGCGCTGACCACATGGTCCTGCCCTTCGATCATGCGCATGGAGCGCGGGTTGATCGCGGCGGCCAGGTGGATGTCGCCCGACAGCACGGCGTTGACGCGGGCATTGTTGTCCGAGATGGCGAAATATTCGAAACTGTCCAGATAGGGCCCGGTGCCCTTGAAGTAGTTCGGGTTGCGGGTGCCGACGGACCGCACGCCGGGTTCGAAGGTTTCGCAGAGGAAGGCGCCGGTGCCGTTGGCCTTGCTGAAATCGCTGGTGCCTTCGGCCAGGATCATGAAATGGTGCAGCGACAGGATGGTGGGCAGGTCGGCATTGGCCGCCGCCAGCACGATGCTGACGGTGCGGTCGTCCACGGCGGTGATCTCGGCCATCTGTTCGGCAATGGCGGCGGCCTTGGACCCCACGGCCGGATCCTGATGGCGCTTGAGCGACCAGACCACGTCCGACGCCGTCAAGGTCTTGCCGTCATGGAAGGTCACGTCGGGCTTCAGCTTGATCTGCCAGGTCTTGCCGTCCGTCGTCTCGATGGACTCGGCCAGCTCCATCTTCACCTCGCTGCCCTCCTCGAGGAAGGTCAGCCGGTTATAGAAGGCGCAGCAGCGGGTATAGTCGGTGGACAGGGACGCCTTGGCCGGGTCCAGCGTGTCGGCGGTCGAGGCCGACCAGCCCGCGGCCTTCAAATGCCCGCCCGTGACCGGGGTTTGCGCGACAGCCTGACCGGCGCGCAGCAGCAGCGATCCACCCGCGGACAGCGCCACGCCCGACGCCATCAGCATCTTGAGCAGGTCCCGGCGCGAAGCGCCACGGCGGATTGCGGCCTCGACCATCGCGTCGTCGCGGCCCGTCCAGTTGTTCGGCTTGAGGTCTTTCATGTCGTCATCCCTGTTGCTTGCCCGGCGGCTCTCATGTCCGCTCGGGCGGGTGGAGTCAGTTGTCGAAGGCCTTGTCGGCGGCCTCGGCCAGGTCGAGCAGTGCGTGGAAATGGTAGTCGGGTTCGGTGAATTCCGCCGGTTCGATGGTCCCGCCATAGCCGTTCTGGGCATGGCGGCGCTGGATCCAGGCATTGGTCATGCCCAAGGCGCGCGAGATGCCGATGTCGTGGTGCTGGCTTTGCGCGGTATGCAGGATGTCGTCCTTGGTCCCGCCATTCTTGCCGACGAAGTCGAACACCTGCTGGAAAAAGGCCGGATCGGGCTTTTCGGTGCCGGTATCGTCGGTGGTGAAGCTGGCCCAGAAGGGATTGCCCAGCTTTTCTTCGTATTTCTCGAAAGCCCAGCGGCGGGCATTGGTCATGGCGATCAGCTTGTAGCGCGCCTTCAGCCGGGCCATCGCCTGGACGCTGTCCGCAAAGGGCTGCGCCTCGCCCACGGCGTCGATCATGAACCGGCGGTTTTCCGGCGTGTCGGGCAGACCGGTCGCGGCCGCGATCTGACCGTAGCAACGACCCAGGTCGTCCGGGAAGCGCAGCGCGTCCGGCTGATAGCGGGCGTTGCGGTAAACGGCCAGCGCCTCCTCGCCGTCGATGGTCATGCCGGCATCGGCTGCGATCGTCGCCAGCGCGCCGGTAATCGCGCCCTCGAAGTCGATCAGCGTGCCGACCACGTCGAAGGTGACATAGGAAAAACGGTCCAAGGGTCTTGCCGCCGTCAGGGTGGCCATGGGGTGAACTTCCTTTCGCAGGTGCCGCGGGCCGCGGCGGTCAGATCGGCGGACGCGCGGGTCGTCACATCCCGTCACATCCAGATTTGCGCCATTCGGGGGCTGCAAAACGCCGAAACGGGCGGTCGGCGCAGCAGATTCTTTCGTATTGGGCTGGGGCGCGGCATATCGCCAGCGCCCTAGTATCCCCGGTTGCGGTCCACCAGGCCCGGCACCGGCAGCCCGTCGCGGTTGGCGCGGATGACGGCCAGGGCATGGCGGGCGCCTTCCTCGGCATCGGTATGGGCGGCGATATGCGGGGTGATCAGCACGCGCGGATCGCGCCAGGCCCAGTGATCCGCCGGCAAAGGCTCGGGATCGGTTACGTCCAGCATGGCGGCAGAAAGCCGCCCGCCGTCCAGCGCCCGGCGCAGCGCCGCCATGTCCAGCTGTGCGCCGCGCCCGGCATGGACCAGTCCCGCGCCCTGCGGCAGCCGGTCGAAGAAGCCGCTGCCCATCAGGCCGCGGGTTTCGTCCGTCAGCGGCAGCAGGCAGACCAGGATATCGACCCCGGCCAGAAAGGCGTCCAGCCGATTCGCGCCGAAGATCTCGATCCCCTCGACCGGCAGGCCCGAGCGGCTGTATCCCGAAACGGCAAAGTCCAGGGCTTGCAGGCTTGCGGCGGCCAGACGCCCGATCCGGCCCATGCCCATGATGCCCACCCGCCGCGTGCACGCCAGCCGCGCCGGGCGGGGCTGCCATTCGCCGCGCGCGGCATGATCCAGATAGAACGGCAGGTCCCGGTGCAGCGCCAGCGTGGCCATGACCACCCAGTCGCGCACCATGGCCTCGATCCCCGGCGCGATGGTGCGCGACAGCGCCACGCCATCCGGCAAGGCCGGGAAATGGTCTGTGCCCGCGCCGACGCAGATCACCGTGCGCAGGTTCGGATAGCGCGCCAGATCGGCGGGCGGCATCCAGCAGGCCAGATGCGTGACCTGCGCGGGGTCGGTCACGCTGGCCGCGTCGGGGATGAAGCCCTCGCCCGCCTCGGCGAAGATGCGTCCCCAGACGGCGCCGCGTTCGGGGGTGGAATGCAGCAGCAGCGCCATCAGCGCAGGGCCGCGCGGATTTCCGGGTCTTCCAGCGTCAGATCCAGCACCTTGCGGGTCCGTTCGACGATCTGGTCGATCTGGTCCGCCGTGCAGCACAGGGGTGGCGCATAGCCGAAGATGCCCTGCGCAAAGGACCGCACGATCAGCCCCTGGTCCCAGGCCCGGTCGAACAGCCGCGTGGCCGGCTGGACCTCGGGCGGCAGAGGGGTCTTGGCATCCTTGTCCACGACCAATTCGACCGCCGCCAGCATCCCCCTGCCCCGCACATCGCCGACCAGCGGGTGATCGCGCAGGCTTTCCAGCCCGGCCTGCAACCGCGCGCCTGCGCGGCGGCCGTTTTCCAGCAACCCGCCTTCGTAGAGCGCCAGCACCTCCAGCGCCACGGCGGCGCTGACCGGATGCGCGGAATAGGTGAAGCCATGGCCCACGGCCTTGGCCCCCGCGCCATCGGCGATGGTTTCATAGACATAGTCGCGCATGAAGACCGCGCCCATCGGCACATAGCCCGAGGTCAGCCCCTTGGCCGTGGTCATCAGGTCGGGAACGATGCCCTCGTCCTCGCAGGCGAACAGCGGGCCGGTGCGGCCAAAGCCGGTGATGACCTCGTCGGCGACGAACAGCACGCCGTATTCGGCACACAGATCGCGCATCGCCTTGATCCAGCCCTTGGGCGGCACCAGCACGCCGCCCGAGCCCTGGATCGGCTCGACATAGAAGGCGGCGACGCGGTCGGGACCAAGCGATTCGATCTTCGCCCGCAGTTCCGCGACCGAGGCGTCGGTCACGGCCTGCGCATCGCGGCCCGCCGGGTTGCGATACAGGTCATGCGACGAAATCTTGTGCTGCCAGTCATAGGGCACCCCGAAACCGTCATGAAAGCCCGGCAGCGCCGTCAGCCCCGCCCCCATGGTGGTCGAGCCGTGATAGCCGTTGGCGACCGAGATGAACTGGTCGCGGCCCGACTGGCCCTTGGCATGCCAGTAATAGCGGATGAAGCGGATGGTGCTGTCCACCGCGTCCGATCCGCCCAGCGTGAAATAGACATGGTTCAGATCGCCCGGGGCGCGTTCGGCCAGGGCGGCGGCCAGGCGGATCGGCGCCTCGGCGCCCAGGTCGAAATAGCCGGTGGCATAGGGCAGCTTGCGCATCTGCTCGGCGGCGGCCTCGACGATGCTTTCGTGGCCATAGCCCGCGTTCACGCACCACAGGCCCGCGAAACCGTCGATCAGGGTACGCCCCTCGCTGTCGGTGACGGTCGCGCCCTGCCCGCCGATCAGGATGCGCACGCCGCGCTGTTCGTGCCCGCGAAAGGACGAAACCGGGTGGATCAGGTGCCGGCGGTCGAGCTCGGCCAGGGAATTGCTCAGCATGGGGGTCTCCGGGTTCAGCCCAGGGCTTGCGAGATCAGGGCCTGGGTCGTGGGTGCGGGGGTGCGCGGGTTGCGGGTCATGGCGGTGCCACCGCCGGCATGGGCCAGGCCCAGCGTCGCCGCGAAGCCGCCAAGGCCCTGTTCCGCGCGCAGATCGACACGCAGGAAGCTGCCTTCGCAGCGGCGCGCGGCCTCGGCCAGCAAGGCGCGGGCGGTGGCGGCGTCGGGGGCGACAACCGGCCCGACCACGCGGCCGCGCCCGAAATCGCGCAGCAGGGCAAAGCCGGTGTCGCAGATCAGAACCGCGCCGGCGGCGGCGATGTCGCGCAAAAGGGATGCGCGGTCCATGCCGCTGGCGGCGCGGTCGGCATCGGCGAGGCGGTCGATATCGGCGGGACGGCCGGTGGCGACGGGCCGTTCCGGCGCGGTTGCGATGGCAAGGCCCTGATGCTGAACGATCTGGCCGCTGGCCCGGAAGCCGAGTTTTTCGTAAAGCGGCAGCCCGTCCGTGGTGGCGATCAGGCGCATTTCGCGGTCGCCGGCCAGGGCGATGATCGCCTCCATCAGCGCACGGCCCAGGCCACGCCCGCGCATCGCCGCATCGACGATGATCATGTTCAGCGTGGCGACCGCGCCGAAGGGCGAACACAGCGCGGTGCCGACCACGCGGCCTTCGTCCAGCGCCACGACGCCTTGCGACGTTGACAGCGTCAGCGCCCAGTCCTCGGCCCGGTGGGGCCAGCCGGCCTGCTGCGACAGGCGCAGCGCCTGCGGCAGATGGGCGGGGGTAAAGGCAGTAAGAGCAGTGGTCGTGGTCATGCGGTTTGTCCTTGTTGGCACCATCCTGCCACGGGCGCGCCCGCAGGATTGCCGATCTGGCAAGGGCGCGCGGCATGTCCTGCGGATGGCAGGACTGCCGCCGCAGAAAATGCTGTCACACGCAAAGCCGCTGTCCCAGACGACGGATCAGGGCGCAGGTCTCCTGCAGCTCGGCTTGGGTCAGGTATTCCTCGGGGCGGTGCGCGCGGGCGATGTCGCCGGGGCCGCAGATGATCGCGGGGATCCCGGCCTGCTGGTAAAGCCCGGCCTCGGTGCCATAGCTGACCGCGCCCAGGGGCGTCGCGCCCGTCAGCTCGGCCAACAGCCGCGCCAGCGGGTGGTCGCCGTCAAGCGCAAGCGCCGGATAGGAGGACAGCCAGTCCACGGCCAGCCCCTCTGCCGCCGCGACCACCGGCGCCAGGACCGCCCGGGGATCGACGCCGTGGATCGCCCGGGCCTCGATCTGCGCCTCGGCGCGGTCGGGGATGATGTTGACGGCCTGTCCGCCCGCGACGGTGCCGATCTGCAGGCTGGACCAGGGCGGCGCGAAGCGCGGATCCTGCGGCCCGGATCGCAGCGCCACGGCCAGCGCGGCGGCGGCGTTCAGCGCCGGCAGCAGCGCGTGGATCGCGTTCGCGCCCAGGTCGGGGCGCGAGGAATGCCCCGCCACCCCCGTCGCCACCAGCCGCAGCGCCGCCTTGCCCTTGTGCGCCAGCACCGGCACCAGGCCGGACGGCTCGCCGATGATCGCCCCCAGCGGCGGCGCGCAAAGCCCGGGCAGGGCCGCCAGCAGATGCGGCACGCCCCGGCAGCCCGCCTCCTCGTCATAGGAAAGCGCGATATGGACCGGCGCCGACAGCGGCATCGCGACCAGTTCGGGCACCATCGCCAGGGCGGCGGCGACAAAGCCCTTCATGTCGCAGGCCCCGCGCCCGATCAGCCGGTCGCCGTCGCGGCGCAAGACGAAGGGATCGGCCCGCCAATCCGGTTCGCCCGCCGGCACCACGTCCAGATGGCCCGACAGGACATAGCCGGGGCGCGAGGCATCGCCGATGCTGGCGAACAGGTTCCAGCGGTCGCCTTCGGGTCCGGGGACCAGCGCCGGCTCGATCCCGTGCCCGCGCAGGTAATCCGCCACGAAGCCGATGATGTCGCCGTTCGGGCCGCCCACGACGCTGGGAAACCCGACCAGCCGGGCCAGAAGATCAGTCGGCGAAGACATAGATCTTGCGCACGGTTTCGATGGTTTTCCAGGTGCCCTTGAAGCCCGGCTTCATCAGGAAGCTGTCGCCTGCGGTGAAGCGGCGCGTCTCGCCGCCGTCCTCGGTCAGATCGACCACCCCGGAGAGGATATGGCAGAACTCCAGCGCCTCGCCCTTGGTGGAACGGGTGGTGCCGGGCGTCGCTTCCCAGATGCCGGTGCGGATCTTCGACCAGTTGCCCAGGGGCACCTCGTCCAGGGCCCAGGTCTTGAAGGCGGGCGCGCCGTCGATCAGTTTCTCAGGGGCGACCACGTCCTCGCGCGGGGCAAAGGCGGGGGCGGTGTCGATGGGGGTCAGCAGGGTCATGGGGTTCCTTTCCGTTACGGCGCCAGCCTGGCCCGATCCGCACAGGGTCGGGCACCGTTGCCGGGTCATGGGCGGCAGGGCCTGCCGTCCATTGCCGGAATTTCGCAATCTCCTGCCGTCAGGCGCCCGACTGCCGCATGCGCTGTCGCAAGACCGCGCCAATGATGGATCAGACGGACCAACAGGAGGCCCCCATGGCGCTGCGCCCGAAATTCATTACCTTCGATTGCCACGGCACGATGATCTTCTTCGACATGGCAGGCGCCGCGCGCGACCATTACGGCGCGCAGCTTTCCGGTCCGCAGATGGAGAAATTCATCGCCAATTTCGCGGCCTACCGCCTGGACGAGGTGCTGGGCGCCTGGAAACCCTATGCCGAGGTCGTCCACAACGCGCTGGAACGCACCTGCAAGCGCAACGGCATCGCCTTCGATCCCGCGGTGGCCGAGGACATCTATGCCCGCGTGCCGACCTGGGGGCCGAACCTCGACGTGCCTGCGGGGCTTGGGCGCATCGCCGGAAAGATCCCGCTGGTCGCGCTGACCAATTCGATGAACGACCAGATCCCGCATAACATCGCCAGGCTGGGCGCGCCCATCGACCATGTCTTCACCGCCGAAAGCGCGGGCGCCTACAAGCCGCAGATGCGGGCCTTCGAATACATGTTCGACCAGCTTGGCTGCGGCCCCGAGGACGTGCTGCATGTGTCCTCGTCGTTCCGCTATGACCTGATGACCGCGCATGACCTGGGCATCCGCAACAAGGTCTGGGTCAATCGCGGCCATGAGCCGGCCAATCCCCATTACGGCTATATCGAGGTCAGGGACATCTCGGGCCTGGCCGAGGTGGTGGGGCTGTGACGAAATACGCATCCTATTGGCACGATGGCGTGCCCCCCTTTGCGGGCGCCGAGGCCGGCCCGGTCGAGGGCCGCTTCGACGTGGCCGTGATCGGCGGCGGCTTCACCGGGCTGAACGCCGCCCGCAGCCTGGCGAAAGCCGGGGTGCGCGTGGCGCTGCTCGAGGCCGAGCATGTCGGCTGGGGCGCGTCGGGCCGCAATGGCGGGCATCTGAACAACGGCATCGCGCATGGCTATGCCGATGCCAAGGCGCATCTGGGGGCAGAGCGCGCCCATGCCCTGTATCGCGCCTATGACCGATCCATCGACATGATCGAGCAGATCGTGGCCGAGGAAGGCATCGCCTGCGATTTCCGCCGCTCGGGCAAGCTGAAGCTGGCCTCCAAGCCCAGCCATGTCGCGAGCCTGCGCGCGAATTTCGACCTGATCCATGCCGAGGTCGATCCCGACACCCGCTGGCTGGACCGCGACCAGGTGCGAAGCGAGGTCGGGTCCGACAGCTTCCACGGCGGGATGCTTTATGAGAAATCCGCGATGATCCACATGGGCCGCTATGCGCAGGGGCTTGCCACGGCGGCGCATCGCCAAGGCACGCGGATCTGGGAAGGCGCGCCCGTGACCGGCCGGACAAAACTGGCCGATGGCTGGCAGGTGCAGACCCCGCGCGGCAGTCTGACCGCGGACCGGGTGATCGTGGCGACCGGCGCCTATGGCACGACGGCGCCCTTGCGGCATTTCCGGCGGCGCATCATCTCGGTCGGGTCGTTCATCATCGCCACGCGGCCCCTGTCGGATGCCGAGGTCGCCGCCACCCTGCCCGGCGACCGGACCTGCGTCACCTCGATGAATATCGGCAACTATTTCCGCCTGTCGCCCGACCGGCGGCTGATCTTTGGCGGGCGGGCACGGTTCTCGGCCCGGTCGGACCAGACCTCGGACGCGAAATCGGGCACGATCCTGCGCCGGTCGATGGCCGCGATCTTTCCGCATCTGGCGGATATTCCCGTCGATTATTGCTGGGGCGGGCTGGTGGACATGACCAAGGACCGCTTCCCCCGCGCCGGAGAGGTGGACGGCATGATCTACGGCATGGGCTATTCCGGCCATGGCGCGCAGATGTCCACGCTGGTCGGGCAGGTCCTGGCGGACATCGCCCTGGGCCGGCGCGGCACGAATCCGCTGGAGGGCCTCGCCTGGCCCGCGATCCCGGCGCATAGCGGCAAGCCCTGGTTCCTGCCGCTGGTGGGGTTGTGGTTCGGGCTGAAAGACCGGCTGTCCTGATCGCGCGGCGATGGGAACGCTACCCCAGCGAATGCGACGCCAAGGCGTAGATCACCGCCCCTTCCGTGGCACGACGGTGGGGGCCGATGCACATTTCCGTAACCGTGTCGAAGGCCAGCAGCCCGGCATCGGTCAAGAAGGACAAGATGCCCTCGCTGTCCATCGGCGTATCGAGGCGCGTGAAACGCCCCGCATTCGCCCGGATCAGCGGTGTGATCAGCGCTTTTGCCATGGCGTCCTCCTTAGCAACGACGGGACCGATCACCGTGCCTTTGCCGAAATCACGCTGCAGCGCAAAGCCGCAAACGGCACCGTCGCGCAGCGCGACTATGCCGGTCGACAGGGGCAGCAGCGCATCCAGCACCCGCGTTCGCTTCGCGCCATAGGCGATCGCGTCCAGTGACCGAAGGCTTGCTTCATCCTCTGCCCGCAGATCGCGGACCAGAATGCCGGGTGCGTCAACGGGCCCAATGTCCCGCGCAATGCCCTGCTGCTGGCGGATGATGCCCACCGGCCGGAACCCCGCCGCGGTATAAAGGCGATACCCCGAATGCGTCGCGCTGAGCCGCAGATCCCGGCCCGCGCAATCGGCCATCACCCGCTGCAACAGCCACTTGCCCGCCCCACGCGCCTGCAACCGCGGCACCGTGACCATCATCCCCAGCATGGCGAAATCGTCGCCCGTGGGGAAATACATGGCCGATCCAAGGGGTCGGCCGATCTCGTCAACCGCCAGGTAGCCCTGCCCCAGCGACAGGAACAGATCCAGGTCGCGGGGACGATGCGGCCACAGCACCCCCACCGTCAACTCGTGCAGCAATTGCCGCTGCGCCATGCGCAAGGGTTTGGCGCTGGCATCATAGGCGTCGATGCGCAAATGCGGCAGGAGGTTGCGATCACCTGTTGCCAAGCCCGCTTCGTTCTGACCCATGTTGCCCCGCTTCAAGACTGTCCCCGGGCAGTATGCCCGCTGTTCCCCGCCATTTGATGCCGTATCACGGGCTGCAGGACAAAGATCGTGCCGCCGGGCCCGATGGTCCGATCAGATGCACCTGTATCGCTCGTCCTGAAATCCTCTGGACCAGTGACCGGGAAACGCGCTGCTTAGCGGTCCGGTCTTGCCCCGTTTCACCGGACACTCAGCCGGTTGCGGCTTGCGCTGGCGATGCACTCGTGGGGCGATGCGTTAGGGTCCAGCCTCATTGATGGTCAAAGCCAGAACATGACGGTCGCAGCGAGGGCGACGGCGACGGCGGACAGGAATGTCTTGGCACATCTGTCGTATCTGGTAGCGACCCTGCGCCAGTCTTTTAGTCGCCCGAACATGATCTCGATCCGGTTGCGGCGTTTGTAGCGTCGTTTGTCGTGTCTGATGGGCTTTCCGCGTGACTTCCGGCCCGGGATACATGGCTTTATCCCCTTGTCTTTCAATGCATCTCGGAACCAGTTGGCATCATAGCCCCGGTCGGCCAACAACCATTCTGCCTTCGGCAAACTGCCCAGCAGCGCGACCGCACCGGTGTAGTCTCCGACTTGGCCGGCGGTCATGAAGAACGTCAGCGGCCGCCCCTCCTGTCGCCGTCAGCAAGCCCAGGCAAGGCAAGCCCCCGGGATAGGCCGCCGATGCCCGCCCGATGCCTGGGGCGGGCATCGGCCGGATCACAATGTATGATCACAATGTATAAGGAATCGCCGCCCGGTGCAGCGCCTCGTGCAAGGCGCTGGCCAAGGTGACCGGCACCGCGTCGCTCTGCACGGTCGCGCCATCCAGGGTGCCGCTGTTCAGATTGGCCAGCAGGGCCTGCGCCGGCATGGTAATGCAGATGCAATCCCCTTGCAGCGCGCGGTGGGCTTCCTGCCGGACGCCGCCCCAGGGCGGGGGTGCCTCTGGCTCCGGTGGCGGCGGCGCAACGACCCCGACCACGGGCAGGGCCGCCTGTCCCTGCGCCCGGCGGTAAAGGTTCAGGTAGCGGGCCGCCATCAAGCGGGTGGATTCGGCCAGTCCGGGACCATTCTGCCACGCCGCCAGCGCAAGATCGGCGCGATCCTGTTCGGCCGGGTCGAAGGCGATCCCGATCAATTGCCGATATAGCAGGCCGATATCGTCATGCGGCAGCACCCAACCCGCGCCACTGGCGCGGACGCGGCCCGCCACCGTGGGGAAATCGAAGACCAGAGCCGGGATACCCACCGACCACAATTCGGTCAGCGTGTGGCAATAGGTTTCGTCCCAGATCGAGAACACCGCCCCCAGGTGGATACCCAGGCCTCTGACACGGCTGGCGAAATCGTCACGGCTATAGGTTCCATGCCGGACCAGGCGCGGATCGTCGATCTGGGCCGAGGCATCGACCCGGCCCAGAACGTGGAACTCCAGCAGGCGGTCGCGGTCCATGTCGAGCAGCGCCTGGATCACGCCCAGTCCTTTCGCGGTGCCGATATTGCCCGGCACCAGGATGCGGACCGGCTGTCCGTGCCGGGGCACCTGGCGCAGCCGTAACAGCTCAGGGAAGTCGCGGCCATGCGGAATGATGGCGAAGGCCGCCGGGTCGATTCCGGGCAGCGCGGCCAGAATCCGCGCCCTGGCGCTGGCCGAGGTGGTCACGAAAGCGTCGCAACAGGCCAGCGCCCTGTCGAAACGTTCACGCCAAAAGCCGATCCAGGCCGCCCCGGCAGGGGGCATGGCATCGGGCTTCCACAGCTCGGGAACGACCTCGCCGGCCAGTTGGTCCAGATCGCCGCCATAGAACACCCCGTCGGCCTGCAGCAGCTTGACCGAGGGGCAGATCGTATAGAAATCGTGGAAGGAAAACACCACCCTACAACCGGTTTCCTTGGCAATGCGCGGCAGGTTCAGGCTGTGCCAGGCCAAGTGGCGGATATGCACGATGCCGAATTCGAAACGCCGCAGCCAGCCCGCGACCACTTCGTCATATTCGGTCGAGGCATGGCGGATCGGGTCGATCGCTTCGCCGAGATCGTGGCGGAGCATCTCGTGCAGCTTGCCGTCCTGCCAGCGCGACAGGACGAGATGCGTGGAATCGCAGCGCAACAGCCATGAATCGCGAACATCGTACAGGGCCGTCATCAGGTCGATATTGGTATGCGGTGTACCGCCGGTCTGGGTCGCCACCACATAAAGCGTCCGGGGCAGGGTCGCGCGCGGATCCTGGCAATCCTCTTGCGCGCGCCGCGCCTGCATCCGGGCCAGCGCCAGTTCGTCGCCATGCGCAAAGACCCGAATGGCCTTCTTGTATTCGGGATAGCGGCGGTCGATCACCGCGCGACCCGCCTTGATCAACTCGTCCTTGGCGCTGCCGAAGCTTTTCGAGCGGTCGTGAAAGACATAGGTGCGGTCGTCGACCAGATGCAGCCAGCCGGCGCGACCGGCCCGCATACAGAAGTCGTTTTCCTCGCCATAGCCGCGCGGGAATGCCTGGACGTCCAGGGCGCCGATCTCGTCCAGGCAGGCCCGGTGGATGAACATGCAAAAGCCGTTGCCGGTAGGAACCAGCGGGTAAAGGCCCAGCGCGCGGCGCCGGAAGGCGCGGGCAAAGGTGATTTCGTCGATCCCCGGCGGCAGGCCGTTGTCATTGCCCATGTCGGGCGCGGAAAAGGCACCGGCCCTGTCCGACATGGGCGTCACCGTGGCGACCCGCGCACGGGAACCGGCAGCGGTCAACAGGCCGCCGATCCAGTCCGGCGTCACCCGCGCATCGCTGTTGAGCAGGATCGGATGCTTGCGCCCGATCTCGGCGATGCCGCGGTTCACGGTGGCGGTGAAGCCCAGGTTGCGATCGTTGCGCAGCACCCGGATGTTGGGGCAGGCGCTGGCCTGATCCAGCAATCTCGCGATCCCGGGATCGGGCGAAGCGTCGTCGACAAACAGGATCTCGACCTCGGCGGGGGTATGGGCGCGCAGCCGTTCGATGCAGATCGCCACGTCCTCGGCGGCGTTGTAGACCGGCACGATCACCGCGCAATCCGCGGGCGCGATCCGCGCGGCGGGAGCGGGAAGATAGAGCTGTCCCTGCACCTCGACCGTCTTGCTGATCAGTCTGCCGTCCGGCAGCCGCAACGAGATCGCATGCGTCCCCTTGCCAAGCTGGCGCAGGGGCAACGACAGGCGCACACCACCGCGCCCCTCGGACAGGCCTGCGCGCAGGAGATCGTCGCGGAGCTGATCGTTCAGCACCTTGCAGAAGAAGACGCCGTCGATCAGCACCTCGATCCGCAGGATCTGGCCGATGTTGTTGCGGTTGGTCACCCAGCCGCGCAGATGGGTTTCGCCCAGCTTCTCGATCCGGCCGTCGCAATCCAGGGCGATAGGCTGGGACTCGGGTTCCGGCGCGGGCGGGGGCATCTGGATCGCGACCTGCCGCGTCATGAGGGTCTGCGTCCCGCCCGCGATCCGCAGCTCGATCAGCGCGGTCTGGTCGCTCGGCCAGGGCTGGCCCCGCGCGTCCGTCGCCGGCATGGGGCAGCGAAAACCGTATCGGCCATCGCCGAAACCCGCCGCCTCGACATCGGGCCGATGGTCGCCCGCCAGAACCGAGAAGCCGACACCCTGGCCGTTCGCCAGCAGGTCGACCTGCAGGGGCCCTTGATGGCTGGCGGCCCTGATCCAGCCCATGATGGCCCCGTCGTGGATGCCATCGATATGGCCGGAAAATTCGGGCGCGGCGGCGACCGTCTCGGACTTGCGAAAAGGCAGCTTTCTCATAATGCGGTTCATGATGAAATCCTGAAGGGAGAAGGTCGGGAGCCCGGGGAACCGGCGGTGGCCCTCAGGGCGCGCAAAGTGTAAGCCAGGGCGCGCGTTCATCATCGATCTCGGCAAGGTAAGCTGCGGCGTCGTCGTGGAATCGCTGGGCGAAATCCTGATTCTTGGCGGTGGCGATCTTTCGGTGCGCCGAGCCGGTGGACGCATCGCCGGGGGGAGCCACGCCGATGCCCTGGGCGATCCGCGCCACGGCCCCGGCCTCGCCCATGGCGGTCATGCCCTCATAGCTGATGCGGAGGGGCGCGATGCCGTGGCGGGCCAGCATCGCCTCGGTCTGCCGCTCCGCCATCAGGATATGGTCCAGCCAGTGCCGGATCGCCGCCGGATCATAGTCGAAGCTCCGGTCGCTCGCGGTGATCTCATCATTGCTGTTCAGCGCGGAATGCGACACCGAGGTCGCGACCATCTTGGCCAGCGACACGGCCTGCGCCACGATGTCCTTGCGGATCAGCCAGAAAACCGGCGCCTGCGGGAAATGCGCCAGGAAGGCCGCCTCATCGGCAAAGACCGCCTGCAACTGGTGATAGGTGATCTGGCAGCCATAGACACCATGGGTGTTTCGCCGCCGCTGCAGAAGCTCGACATATTCCGGCATGTTCCGGGCACCAAGCGCGCGGGTCATCCGGGGCATGAATTGCGGGTTGAAGCATTCGTCCGGACGGCTGAGACGACCGCTGCGTTCGCAGATATCGGTCAACCAGCTGCTGCCGCTGCGCGGGGTGAAGAAGATCACATAGCTCCGCCCGGCGCGCGGACGAACCCGGCGTTCGGCCTCAAGCTGGTTCGGGGGCAGGTTCTGGTCGAACAAGGCTGGTTCCGGGGGCGATGGGACGTCGGTCATGTTTGCGGCTCGGACAAAGGGGACAGGTTTGCGGCAAGGCGGGATAGCCCGCCCGCCGCGTCGCGGCGGTTCCAGTAGGATTTGCCCGCCTTGTAGGAAAGCGGGCTGTGAAATTGCACGGTGCGCCCAAGTTGCCAGCGCGGCAGCACGCGCAGCGAGGGCGCCAGGCCCGAGGCGGCGGTCGTCTGGATATGCCAGGCGACGGCGCGGGTCAGAAGGCCCGGGCCGGTCTTGCCCCAGACGGTTTCGTTATGGCGTTCCTCCAGCGCGCTTTTGGCGCAAAGCGCGGCCCACAGGATGGCGGGATGCCGGGGCGGGGCGACGATCAGATTGTTGCCGACCGCGCCTGTCGGTTCGCGGTAAAGCGTCAGGCAGGATGCCCCCTGGAGGAGGTCGGCGGCATCCCCGGTCAACCAGTCGTCGCAATCGGCATAGATGCCGCCGTGCAGCCCGATATGGCACAGGCGGAAGAAATCGCTTTCCTCGGTCGCGGAACCGGCCCGGCCAAAGGCGCGCAGCCAGTCCGGTCCCAGCCGCTCCGACAGGAATTCCCGGGCGCTGCGGCGGTCGAACAGCCGATGCGCAAAACCCTTTGCCCCTTGCCAGGTCGCGACCGCGTCGCGCACCTGCGGCGGCGGATTTCCCTGGCTCCAGAACTGGACGATGCTGCGGGGCACCGGCTGGGGCGATGCGGCTTCGGGCCGGCCGGGCCGGTCCATCCATTGGGCCAGCACCGCCATCGCCCGCAGCGTCAGGTCGGCCCCAGCGATGCCCGGCGCCGGAAGCTGCACCGCCTCGGCCAGCAGGAAGCCCTGCAGCGAGGGCGCCAGATGCGCCCGCGGATTGTCCCGCCACAGGCGTTGGCGCAGTTCCCCGAGTGCCGTCCCCTCGGCCATCGAAAGTGCGTTTGCGACATACCAGTCGGCATGGGGGACCATCGCGGCACCGCCCTCGGCCCATATGTTCGTGGCCCGGCGCAGCTGGTCCAGCTCGGCCCAGCCCTGCGCGATCACCCTGCGCCAGGCCGGGGGCATATCGGGCTGGCGCCGGGCGGCGGTCTCCAGAACCTGTCCGGCCACCGCATCCAAGCCCGCGCCGCAAAGGCTGGACAGGTAGTCCCGCAGCACGGCCGGATTGTCGGGATGGCGGCGCCAGATGAGCCCCAGATAGCGAGCCGCCAGCCGGATGCGGCCCTGTTGCCGCAGAAGGCCGGCGATCTGCAGCGCGGCCTCGGCGCGCGGCAGCGCCGGATGCCTGTCCCGAAGCGCCAGGGCCTTTGCCGGCGTATCGGTCAGCGCGGCCAGGTCCATAAGGATCCGGCTGCGATCCTCGGGCGGAACGCGATCCGCAAAATGGCGACCGATCCGCCGCCAATGCGGCAGCCCCGCGCGATAGCTCGCCTGCAGGATGGCTCGGGCAGTGTCCAGCCGCACGGTTTCCTTGCCGAAAAGCGCCCGAGCCACGGCGTCGAACGCGGCCCCCTGCCCCACCATGTCGGCCTTGCGGTAGACCTGCCAGAGCAGGTCCGCGGGCAGTTCGGGGGCGAGCGCGGCCAGCGCGTCCCTGTTGCGCCGCAGCAGGTCCGCCGCCCGGTCATCGGCGACATGGTGCAACCCCCTGCAGAGCAGCACGCCAAGAGGCAGCCGCTGTGCGGGCTGGGCCGCGCCCGCCAGCCGGTCCGAGACCTCTTGCAGCATCCGCGCCAGCTCATCGGTCCGACCCGCCAGGCGCAAGGCCTCGACGCGGGCAAGCAGGGCGTCCTGGTGATGCGGGTCAAGGGCAAGCAGCCGGTCCAGAACCTCAAGGCTGGCCTCGTGCTGCTGGCCATGGCGATGGGAATGCGCCAGGTTCAGCAGGATATGCGTATTCTCCGGATGCTGCCGGGCCAGCGCCGCAAGCAGCGTGATGCTGTCGCGAATGCGGCCAAGCTGGCGCAGCAGGCTGCCCTGCCGCAGCCGGATCGCCGGATTGTCGGCGGTGTTTTCAAGGAAGGCTTCGGCCTGCGCCAGCGCATCGTCATAGCGGCGCAGGCCGGTCAGAGCATTGATCCGCGCCAGCACCAGCCGCGCATCATCGGGCGCCCGCGCCAATGCCGTCTCGCAGGCAGCAAGGCAATCCAGGTGGGAGCCGCCTGCCTGGGCGACGAGCGCCAGCTCGGTCAGCACGTCGGACTGGTCGGGATGGCGGTGGCGCAGGGCCGCCACAAGCTCCTGCGCGCGGGCGATCTGCCCTGCCTGGCGCAGCAGGGCGCATCGGCGGAGCTGGAACGGCAGGTGATCCGGTGCTGCCTCGCAAGCCTGGTCGAGGAAGGCCAGCGCCTTCTGGGGGTGGCCCAGCCGCATGGCGGTTTCGACGCGGCCGCCCAGAGCGACGGTATTGCCGGGCTGGATGGCAAGGATATCGTCGCAAAAGCGGATGCTTTCGTCGTAATTCCCTGCCAGCCGGTGCGATAACGATAGCTCGTATCGGATCGTCCCATGCCGGGGAAAGCCTCGCAGCAACTCTTCCAGGCACAGGATGCTTTGCCCATACCGGCCGCGCTGGCGCAGTTCATGGGCCCGCCGCAGACCCGCCGCGACGGTTCCGGCCGCATCGGCGGGCAGCAAGGCGTCAGAGGAGGTGCCGGTCGGCGCCGTGGCCGCGCGGGGCGGGGATGCCGCCGGATCTGCCTTCGTTTCTGGACGCATTCTCCGCTCCAGCCGCGCTCAGGCCAGAAGGCGCTGGTCGGCGCACGCTTCGAGAGCGTCAAAGGACATCAGGATACGCGAGGCCAGTTGGCTGCCCCCGTGAAACGGGATGACGATGCCGTTCGGCGCCGCGCGCACGGCATCCCCCTGCGCGCCGATTCCGAAGGCCATGACCGGCAGCCGCGTCGCCAGCGCCTCGTGAACCGTATAGCAGAAGGTCTCGGGCCAGACGGAAGGGATCAGCCAATGCGTGATGCCGTAACGGCGGATCAGGACGCCCAGATCGTTCAGCGTATACGAGCCATGCACCTGGACCGAGTTCGGCAGCGCATAGCTGGGGTCGATATTGCCGATCAGAACCAACCGGGTGTCCTTCCCGGTCCTGAAGATTTCCCCGGCCAGGTCCTGCAGGACGCGGGCGCCCTTTTGCAACCCGATATTGCCCAGGACACCGATCACGGCCGGCTTGTCCCGCGCAGGCGCGGCAAAGACCGGCATCGGCTGGCGCGGCTCGTGCGGGCGAACCACGATACGGTCGCGCAGATGCGGCCAGGCCGAAGCGACATGCATGGCGCTGTTGGCCGAGAAGACCACGATCTGCGAGCGGTCGGCCAGCTTGCGCCAGGCCGCCTGCCATACGGCAAGGGCGACGGGGCTGCCGTCGTGGCGGCGGGCCCGATGGGCGGCGTCCTCGCGCGCGGGCGTGACCGGGCCGCGATAGCTGCCGTCGCTGTCCAGCAGCGTATAGCTGGGCGACAGGGGCAGGTAGTCGTGAAACAGGATCTGCGATTCGTCCTGCGGCTCGATCATGGACAGCAGGATCTCGGGGATCTCGACCGGGTCGGGATCGCCCACGCCGCAGGAATAGACCAGCCGCCGCCGGGGCAGGCAGGCCAGCAATTCGCGGATGATGCCGATGTCGTCGCTTTGTCCATGTCCGCGCCCCAGCGGCGTGACCAGTTCAAGCTGCCAACGCCGTGAGGTGCCGACCCGCAGCACGACCGAGGATCGCCCCTCTGCCAAATCCGCCGAGATCTGCCGCTCCAGCCAGATATCCGCGCCGCCCCCCAGGTTATGCGCCAGATAGACCGGCACCGGCCGCAGCGGATCGGCGCTGCCGATCCAGACAAGGCCCAAGGCCAGCCGGGCTGTGGACAAGGGATCGGCGGCAATGAACTGCTGTACCGACCGGTCGAAATCCGGGTAGCGTTCGCGAATGATCGCACCGTTCCGGCTGATCCGTTCCTGCTTGACCGCCGTGCCGAAACTGGCGCCACCGCGATGCTCGACGAAAAGCCCCGGCAGCGCCAGATGCACGCCGCCCATGCGGGCGATACGCTGGCACCAGTCCACCTCCTCGCCATAGCCCTTGCCGAAGGCGGTGTCGAAGAGCGGCAGCCGGGCCAGCCATTGCCGGCTCATCGCCATGCAGAAGCCGACGCCGGTCGGCAGAACGCAGGGCAACGCCTCGGGCGCGAAGCGCCGGGCGACGGCATCGATGGCATCCCCCTGCCCCTCGATCAGATTGCTGCGCTGGCAGATCACCGGCACCGACAGGATCTCGGCATCGTTGGACATCGGGGTGACGCTGGCGATGTTTTCGTTGTTCTGGAACGGCCGCAGGATCCGGCTGGCCCAGTCCGGCGGCACCAGCGCGTCCGAATTCAGGATGACCACCGGCCCTTCGTCCGGGCCGCCATGGAGCATCGCGTGCCGAAGCCCCCGGTTGACTGCGCCGACGAAGCCCAGGTTCTGGGCGCATGGGATCAGCTCGACCCAGCCGCGCCCGGACGCCCAGTCCTGCAGGAACGGCAAGACGCGCGGATCGGTCGAGCCGTCCTCGACCAGAATCAGCCGGCACGGCATGTCGGTGTTGTCCTCCACCCGCCGCAGACATTCGCGCAGCAGATCGAAGGCGTTGTAGACCGGCAGCACGATGGTCAACCGCTTGGGCCGCACCGCCTGGGGCGGAGCGTCGTCGCGCCGGAACAGCCGCGTCTCAAGCTGGGCCATGGCGGGGCGGGGCGACAAAAGCCGCAAGCGCGACTTGATCCGGCTGCGCCAGACTGGCGCGCGTGTCGCGCACCAGCAGGCGATCGCGGGCAGCGCCAGCGCCATGTCGCGGGCGAAGGCCAGCCCCACCTTGGCCACCGCCCGTCGCCGGACCGAAACCGGCAGGCTGAGGGCCGGAATGGCGGGCATATCGGGATCGGTCAGGAAAACCAGTCCCGGCGCGGCGCAGGCCGCGATGACGCGGCGGTCGGCGGGGACGGCAAGGTCAAAGCCGGTATGGTCCGCATGCCCCAGCGCCGCGCTGACATCGGGACGATGGATGCAGGGCATGGCCTCGACATCAAGCCCGGCCAGCAGAAGCCGCACCTTGCGCGCCAGAACCCAGCCAGCGACATGCAGCCGGCCGTTGCGGATCTGGACGACATCGACATGGCCGACGGCCTCCCCCAGGCTGTTCAGGATGGGGCCGGGCATTCCATCCAGTCGGATATGCGCGGTCTCATACCAGCGGTAAAGATGGGTCAAGCGCCGGATCATGGCGTCTCCGTCGAATTCTGGGCAGCACGGCGCAGCCGGTCATCCCAATGATGACCGGCTGTGGTTTCAGAGATTGTCGGACCTATGCGGCCTGGCCGAACTGCTCGATCAGGGCCTCGACACCCTCGCTGAAGGCGGGAATGTTCAGTTGCTCGCGCAGGCCGTCCGGCAGCTGGCGCCGGGACGAAATGCGCAGGCGCTTCATTTCCGGGATGATGCGGTCGCAGCCATAAAGGCTAAGATATTCATCGTAGTTGTCGAAGCCCTTGCGGCCGATGTAATCGACAAAGGTTTCAGCGCACAGCCCGTTGGCCAGGATCTCGTCATGGCTTTCGGTCTCGATATGGTAATAGGTGAACTCCTCGGGCATCTGCGCCAGATCGACGAAATGGATCGAGCCGCCGTTCACCATCGCCCCCGCATTCACCACCATGCCGTCGACGATCAGGCCGTGATCGGCCGAAAGCAGCAGGTCGCTGTGCGGCAGGCCGCGCCCCAGCGCCCCGGCCGAAACACGGACCGGCGCCGCCTTGTCGGACAGCAGCACATGGTTCGTGATCCGCTTGCGCCCCACCCATGTCACCGGCACGGACCGGCCGTCCGCCGTCTTGACCAGGTCGCCGATGGCCAGGCTCTCGACCGCCGTTTCGCCCGTGGGGGTCGCGATCATCGTGCCGTCAAGAAAACAGGTGATGACCAGCTTCAGCAGATCGGAATCGCTGTTCTGCCCGGCGTATTTTCCGACGAAGTAGACATCATAGTTCTGTCCGGCGAATTGCTGCAGCTCGGCGACAGTAAAGGCCCAGGTCATGTTTCCATTTTGCAGATTCACGGAAAGGTCGCCGAAGTAGATTCCGCCGCTGGGGTTCGGGATCTGGGCCGCGACATATTCGCCGCCATTCGTCGTCTGGTCCCCGTCCAGCGCGGGATTGTCCGAACGGCCCCAGTCGCCGGTGATCGTGATGATTTCATCGGGATCGGTGAACTGGTCGATGTCGATGGTATAGGTGTAGTTGTCGTAGTTTCCGGGGCTTTCCTCGGTGCCGTGGGTCAGCACAATCCCAGGCTGATTTGTCGTATCCGTAAGGTTGATACCCATATTTACGTCCTCTCAAGAGCAGTCGTTAAGATTTTTGCACCCCAGGAACGGTCCCGCAGCCGCGTCGATTCGACGACGCGCCGGACCTCGCCCGCACCACTCACCCGCAGGTAGCGGAAGCTTTTGATCCCCTCGGGGATATGCTCGATGAAAGCCCGGAAGGCGTTTGCCCCCGTGCCCTGTTCATATGGTGCGACGATCTCCATCAGCCACAAACGGGGACCGCTGCGCCATTGCGCCGGTCGCAGGGGCGCACCGGCCAGAAATTGCCGCTCGGCCTCGCCATTCAGATGCGCCCAGGTGCAGGCCGCCCTGGGAACCCCGTCATAATAAAAAATCCGCGCCTGTTTCAGGTCGATCGGGGGCTGCACAATGCGCCGGATGTCGCGCAGCGGCCAATCGAGGTGTCGCGACGAATGCATGTAGAGAAAGCTCAAGGCCCCATAGGCGGAAATGGCATCCTGGCTGGGGAACTCGGGTCGGATGTCATGCAGCAACGTCATAGGGCCTCGGTTGTCTTGATTCGCTTTTCAGCAGAAATTCTGGGATGAGCTTTGCGCGCCCTTGCGGCTACAGAGCGGAGAACCTGGAGTAAGATCGTTTCGGGCGCGACCGCGTGGTCGAATCCTGCCATTTTTGGGTGTCTTGCCTTCCTGGGTTTCCTGATTCTCGAAGTGCCGGCCGCCACTGCGTGGTCGCCAAGGACGGCGATTGCTGCATGGTTGCACAAACACCAACCACACCACTTTGGATTGCCTGACTATCCATATTGCGCAGACTATCAATTATTTACGCGACAAGATCGGTATCGCCCGGCCAATCGCCGCTGCGACACGTACCCCGGTTCAGTCGGTTTGACACTGGTCTGGCCAACTTATCATCATGGAAAAACAAGAAATTGGTAGAAACCATGCGGAATATGGATAGTGCAGCCGCACAAGGCCATCTAGTCCTGCGCGAGAACAGAA
Source organism: Paracoccus sp. TOH (assembly GCF_030388245.1). Taxonomy (NCBI): domain Bacteria; kingdom Pseudomonadati; phylum Pseudomonadota; class Alphaproteobacteria; order Rhodobacterales; family Paracoccaceae; genus Paracoccus; species Paracoccus sp. TOH. The sequence continues at coordinate 779,912 of NZ_CP098361.1, read as the reverse complement.
CGACATGGTTCAGATGCGCTGAAGAGGCCGGCCCGAAAGCGATGGCATTATGGATGAGCGATTACAGGAATATCCTAGCCAGACGGATCTTCGGCAGGCGGGACTTGAAGGGCGGGTAGCCTATCGCGTACGAACGATTCCGCCTGTGGAGGCGCGGCTCGATGTGACGATTGTGAATGTTTCCTGGGTTGGAGAATGGCGGAAGTGATTTCAAATTTGCGTCTGATTCAGGCCACAAGCAGCCCGATTCCGTTCGCGCCGCGTACAGAAACGGACGCCCTTACGTCCGGTGGTCCGCCGATCGAAACCGCTAAGGAACCGGTCGCGGCGCCGATGTTGATGGCGCAGCGGCTGTCGAAGGATATACTTGGCCAGGCCGTGATGCCCGAAGCGCAGCTCATGCTGGAGATTGCGGCGGCCGGCCGCTATGGCGGCTCCAACCGTTTCATGGGTCAGATCGAAATTGCGGGCACGGATCTGCAGTTCCGGCAAACGACCGCCACGCAAGCGGCCTAGGCCGCCGAAACCATGCAGCAAGAGCACGCTTTCTGGCGCGGCCAGCGTGAGAACCGCAGTCTCAATATGCCCCCGGAACAGATCGGATGATCCGGATCGACGCCCAAGGACAGCCGGCGCTGCATGTCCGCAAGGCCGTTGGATAAAGCCACAATCTCGAAACAAAATCGAAAACATATTTGACATAATTTGACAATGAGTAATCCCAGAAGCATTCGCCTTTTTGAGGCTGGCAGCAGTTCGACCCGACGCGGATCGAAACCGCAACATGCGGGGACTGGCGCATGACCGAGGAAGAGGAAAGGCGGTTCTCTCCGACCCAATTCTTTTCAAGGACTTTCACCGATAGCGAGTCCCTGGCCGCAAGCATTCCCGGCGGAAAGGTCGATGTCGTTCCGACAGGATACCGGGATTTTCGTGGCACCGTCCGATTGGTCAACCTGGGCAAGGGCGTGTCGCTGCAGTCTGCGGGTGCCACCGCCCCGGTTACCCTTCGCACCGAGTTGATCGGCGGCGACACGCCGGCCACCACGTTTTTCTTTGTGCCCAACCCCGATCCGAAAGCCGCAGTCGATGGTATCCACCTGGCTGCGGATATGGTCTTTTCCCGCAGTTGCGGCGATATCTCCAGCCTGAGAACGGCCGGCCCCTTCGAGCTCCGCGCGGTGTGCATCCTGAACTCGGCCCTGCGCCGCGCCTCGGCAGCGCTGACCGGCCGGGAAAAGATGGCGGCTCTGGAGACCCCGGCCACGCTGAAAAGGGCCGGCGTGGCGCAATTGGCGAATTTGCATAGCCATTACGCCCTCATCACCCAAGCGGTCGATGCCGCAGGCTGGGAAATGATTGCAAGGCGCAAGGCGCTGACGGAATTCGCCAGCGACGCGATCTCCGCCGCGCTGGTCCGGCTGCTGGACACAGGCGACCTGCGGACCGACCATCTGGCCCATCGGCTGCAGACCGCCTCGATGCGCCGGATCGACCGCTTGATCGACGAGGATTCCGATCATCTCATCGGGCTTCAGGAATTATGCGAGAGGGCCGGTCTTTCGCTGCGGACGATTGAATCCATCATCCGCCGGCGCATGGACATGACCGCGCATTCCTATCTGAAGCGGCGCCGCCTGACCCGCGCGCGCAAGGCGCTGCTCAGCCCCGGCGAGGGGGTGACGGTCACCTCGGTCGCCATGGACCACGGTTTCACGCATCTGGGACGGTTCTCGATCTTCTATCGCCAGATGTACGGAGAATCCCCGTCCGAGACGCTGCGAAACGTGACCGGACGGCAAGAGGGTTGAGGCCATGGATCATTCGGCCACAGCGCCTCTGCGTCCCGGCGCGAAGCCAGGCCGCCATTCTGGTGACGGGGGAACGCCCCAACATCATTATCGCGGCCTTTGCGGCGCAGGCGGCAGCTACCCGATCGCGACACCGGAGACGAGAAAAGCCGAAAATGCAAGAAATTTGCGACTTTCGGATAGCGCGGCCCCACCTCACCTGCGATGCAGGCCTGGCAGAATGCCGGGTGACCAAGAACCATGCTCCCGGGTCTGAACTGCCTTGGTGAGCCCGCGTGTATCGCGGGTTTTGGGTATTCTGGTTAATAATTTTCGGGCGGAAGATGCGCCGGGCACTGGGCCGCCAGCCAGCCCGCGTCCGGCGCAACATCGCAGCTTGGCAACGGCGATCGGCCTTGGCAGCAGAACGGGCATGCCTGTCCTGGTGGATCTGGCGACCACGGAGAGCCAAGGTGATGCGGTTGGATCCTTGGCCGTACGCCCTTCACCATCGCGTTCAACTTCGCCACAGCAAGATAAAGCGAAAAGACCCCCCAACTTTGCACTGCCGTTCAGGGACGGCGCGAACGCCGTCCATCACCTTATCGCTTCAAATCTTCGCCGTGATGGTTTTGACAGCGTAATAGGCTCGCAGTGCTTCAAGGCCCTTTTCGCGCCCGAAACCGCTATTTTTCGTGCCACCGAATGGTGTCTCGACGCCTCCTGCAAAATACTGGTTGATATAGACCTGCCCTGCAGAAACCGAGCGGCCAAAGCGCATCGCCTTCGAGAAGTCAGCAGTATAGATGCCGGCGACCAGGCCGAACCGGGTACATTCGGCCAATTCGCAGGCATGCTCGAAATCATCGGCGATCTGGATGGTCAGCACCGGGCCAAAGATCTCCTCCTGCACGGCGGGCATGTCGGCCTTGGCAGCCTTGAGCAGCGTCGGCGCATAGAACCAGCCGCCCAAGCCTTCGGGATTGAGGATCTTGCCGCCTTCCAGAAGCCCTGCCCCCGCCTCGATGCTGGCAGTCACGATCTGGTCGATCTTCTGCAATTGCTGGAGCGACACGATCGGACCAAGCCCAGGGTCGTCGATCCCGCGGCCAATGCCGATCTGACGCACGCGCGCGCGCAGTTTTTCAATAAAGGCGTCGGCACAGCCGCGCTCGATCACCAGCCGGGAACCGGCCGAGCAGACCTGCCCGGCATTGGTGAAGATCGCTTTCAGCGTACCCTCAAGCGCCGCTTCCTGATCAGCATCGTCCAGAACCACCACGGGCGATTTCCCGCCCAGTTCCATCGTCACCGAGGCGACATGTTCGGCGGCGCTGCGCATGACACTGATGCCGGTGGCGACCGAACCGGTAAAGGTCACATGCGCGATGTCGGGATGGGCCACCAGCGGGGCGCCGGTGGTGGCGCCGGTGCCGCAGACGATGTTCACGACGCCATCAGGCACGCCGGCGTCCTTGAGAATGGTGCCCAACATCAGCGCGGTCAGCGGCGTCTGTTCAGCGGGCTTGACCACGGCCGTCGCGCCTGCGGCCAAGGCAGGCGCCAGGCCGCGCGTCGTGGTCACCAATGGGAAATTCCACGGAATGATGTGTGCGGTGACACCAACCGGCTCGTGTTGGGTGAAAGAGACGAAACCCTTGCCCAACGGGATCGTGTCGCCCTGCAGCTTGTCCGCCATTCCGGCGTAATATTCGAAATATCGGGCCGAGGTTTCGATATCGCCCTTGGCCTCGCGCATGGGCTTGCCACTGTCGAGAGATTCCACCGTTGCCAGCTCCTCGGCCCGCGAACGGATGGCTTGCGCCACCCGGAACAGGATCCGACCGCGCTCGGCCGGAGTGATCTCGGCCCAGGCACCCTTCAGGGCGGCCTTGGCGGATTTCACCGCCCGGTCGACCAAAGCGGCATCGGCAACCGGAACCTGCGCCAGCACCTCGCCGGTGGCCGGATCATAGGTCGGCACAGCCGCATCGTTTCCGGTCGGCACATGAGCGCCGTCGATGAAGGGCTTCAGGTCGATGTGACGATGCGGAGCAAGGTCTTTCATGGGGTTTCTCCTGTTTGGGGGATCTGTGGTTCGTCCGGCTCGGGGACCGGTCGAGCGTCGCGATCGGCGGCAATCTGGCCTAGCGGAATCGGACGAAGAGGTGGGCGCACTCTGGGCCGGGTCGCCAGATCGTCAGGCGCCAGGCCCAACAATGTGGGCGCGGCGGGCAAGCAGTTGCGACCTTGACAGCGGCCCATGCCCAGCCGCGTTGCCGTTTTCAAGGCATTCAGGTTGCCGGTCTGCAGTCGGGGATGCGATTGCAGCTCTGCCAGCTTCAGCGCTTCACAGCGGCAAACGATGGTGTCGGGCGTGGCGGCGTTCAGCGGCGACGCGAGCCGATAGGCCAGGTTCAAACTGCGACGGAACCGGTCCAGCCGTCCATGATCCCGACGCAAGGGTGCGGGCACGCCTTGTCCAAGGATTGCGTGCGCCGCGATCCGGCCTTCGATGATGGCAACCTTGACGCCACCGATTCCGGCGCCGTCGCCGATGGCATAGACACCTGCCACACTGGTCTCGAACGTCCCGCTCCGTTCGGGGACCGCGCCGTTGAGGCTTGGTTCAAACCGCATTCGGCAGCCGAACAACCGCGCGGGTTCTGATCCGGGCACCAGTCCGTAGCCTGTCACCAAAATATCTGCTTCGAGGGTTTGGCGCCGGTCGTCCGGACGGCCATCGGGCCCGATTCGAGCGACGGTCACGCTTTCCAGCGCCTCGCGACCCGAGACCTCTGCTACCATATGTCCGAAACGCATCGGCACGCCGGCGCGCAGCATCGCCGCACGATAAGCCAAAGCCTGACGCAGAATCCCGGGCGCGGCCCAAAGCCCCCTCATGCTGGCCGGCAAAAGCCGCGCCGCACGCTGTGCCTCGTGGACAGCAACGACCTGGGCTCCGGCGGCAATCAATGTCGCTGCCGTCACCAGGACCAGAGGTCCGTTACCGGCGACAACGACACGGCCCTGCGGCACCAATCCCTGACCCTTGACCAGATTCAGGCAGCCACCAGCGGAAATGACCCCCGGCAGGGTCCAGCCGGGGAACGGCATCGGCAGATCCTGCGCGCCGGTTGCGAGCACGACTGCGCTCGCGTCGATTCTGCCGCTGCCCTCGCGCCCCGCATAGGCGATGCAATGTGGCGCCACTGCCGACCATACGGTCGTGTCGCGCAGGAACCGCACGCCGGGCCTGGCAAGAACCTGCGCCAGCGCGGCATAGCCTTTACGATCATGCGGCAGCCGCCGATAGTCTGCCGAGAATGCCGCGGGCAACTGGCGAAAATACTGGCCGCCCGCCTGTCGATTCTCGTCCAGGATAACGACCTCGCGTCCGGCTTCGGCGAGAGCCGCGGCGCAAGACAGGCCCGCCGGCCCCGCGCCGATGATCACCACCGGGGCCGTCATCGCACGCCCTCGTCGCCGGTTCGGATGACCATGCCGGCCTCGACCGGCTCCATACAGCTGCGGACCGTGTTCAGCCCCTCGACCCAGACGGCGCATTCCCAGCACTGGCCCATGCCGCAATAATAGCCACGGCGGGCCCCGTCGCGGGCCGAGATCCGCTGCGCCGCCATGCCGGCCCGCAAGAGCGCAGAGGCGATGCTTTCGCCTTGATGGCCGGTCATAGCGGCGCCGTTGAAGGTGAAGGAAATGATCGGCCCCGGCTTCACGCCGGGGATGAGACGAAAATCACCCATGCTGGAACCTCGCCGGGTCAAAAATCTCGATAGGCCGCGATGGCGCTTGCCCTGCCATCACCTCGGCAAGCAATTGGCCCATTGCTGGGCCAAGGGTGAAGCCGCCACGGGCACAGGCTGCGACGAAGATATTGTCATGGCCCTGCAGCGGGCCGAGATAGGGCAGGGAATCGGGCGTCACGCCTTCGTATCCGGCCCAGCTGCGCAAGGCATTCAGCCCGGCAAGGCCCGGCACGACACGCAGGGCTAGCCGGATATTGTGAACCACCTGGTCGTGATCCACATCCTTGCGCCGGTCCTCCAGGGTGCCGATGCCCTGCCAGCCGCCGCCGATCAGGCAACTGCCATTCAGCGCCTGCTTGAGCGTGAGGATGCCGCGGGCATGACTGACCAGACCTTGCATCGTGAATGGCGCGGGCTCTGTCACCGTGACCATATTCACATCCAGCGCGACCGGAAGATGCACGCCCAGCATTGCCGCGGTGATCTGCGTCCAGGCACCGGTGGCGATGCCCAGGCGGCGGGCCCGGACTCGGCCATGTGGGGTGTCGACCTCGGGGCTGGGGCCGGGATGGATGGCGCTGACCGGGTGGTGCGCAAAAATCTGCACCCCGGCATTCGCGGCAGCCTTGGCCAGCGCCGGACCCATGAGGGTCGGGCTGGCAAAACCGTCCTGCGGCGAATAGGATGCGGCGGCGACATCGGGCGACAACCACGGCGCGCGATCGCCAATCTGCGCTTGGGTCAGGATCTCGATGCGCGCCCCAGCCTCGGCCTGCTGGCGCGCGACATCGCGGAGCCGGTCGGCCTCGTTTGCGGTCATCGCGACCTTCCAGCCTCCGGCACGCCGCAGATGCGCGTCAATGCCGAATTGTGTCAGCAGCCCCTGCCAGATTTCCCACGACCAAAGCGCATAGGGCACCAGCGCCGGCAACTTGTTTTGCACCCCCAACGACCCTGCGTTGACCGCCGACGCTTCCGTCCAGATCTCGCCGCGGTCCAGCAGGGCCACGCTCTGCCCCTTCTGGGCCAGCAGCATCGCAGCATAGAGGCCGAAGATCCCGCCACCGATGATCAGCGAATCGTAGATTTGCCGATCATTCCCGACGCCCGCGGCTCTCACCTGCCGTCACCCTGGGTCGGAGAGACGAAGGGCTGCGCCTCTTCTGCCCGCCGCAGATATTCCAGCAACGCCTCTTCCGAGCGATTCAGGTCAGCCACCACCGCCTCGCGCAGACCCCGCGCATCCCTCGCGCTAGCAGCGGACAGGATCCGGTCATGCGGACTGCTGTCGGGGCGATGCAAAGTCAGGATAGGGTACATGTTGCGCAGCGTCGGCCCGATGCGAAGCCACAACCCCTCGACGATCTTGACCCGCACCGGCATTTCGGCAGCGGTATAGATGCGGAAATGCAGCTCTGTATTCAGGCGCAGGGCTTCGCGATAATCCTTCTTTTCCAACGCCATAATGAAATCGGCCTGGGTCTCGCGCAGCGCCTCGATATCCGCAGGGGGCAGCTTCGTCGCTGCCGCCTCGGCCAGATCGCCTTCAAGGACGCGGCGGATCTCGAAGATCTCGCGAATCTCGTCAGCACCCCGCTGGGGGACCACGATGGCGTTGCGGTCGGTGGTCTGAAGGATGCCGTCTGACACCAGCCGCAGGACCGCCTCGCGCACCGGCGTCACGCTGACCGAAAAATCGGGGGCGATTTGCCGAAGATTGATTCGGTCGTTCGGCGCAAAGGCTCCCGACAAGATCATGCGCGCCAGTTGCGCATGGACCTGTTCCGCCAGCGAATCACCGCGAACGGCGCAGAAGACGTCCTTTCCTTTGGATTTTGCCATGTTTTGCGTCCTTCACCGAAACTCTTGCTTCTTTCAAAATACGATATATCATGTATCACATATGATCAATCGGAAAGGTAGCAACGTGATTGGAAATGATTGGAGCGGGGTTCTGACAGCGGCGATCACCCCGTTCGACGCGGACGGGGCGGTGGATGAAGCAGCGCTGCATGCGCATTTCGACCGGATGCTGGCTGCCGGAGTGAAGGGTTTCGTCGTCTCGGGCAGTACCGGCGAATATTACTCGATGTCTGCGGATGAACGGAAAGCGTTGTTCAAGCTGGTGGCCGATGCCTATGGTGATCGCGCCATGCTGGTCGCGGGCACCTCGTCATTGAACCATGCGGACACGCTGGAACTGACCCGCTATGCGAAGGATGTCGGCTTTGACGGCTGCATGCTGCTGCCGCCGGTCTATTGCCTGCCCACTCCGGCCGAAATTCGTGCCGCGGTTGCTGAGGTCGCCGAGATCGGCCTGCCCGTCATGCTTTACAACAACCCTGCCCGTGTCGGTGTCGGCTTGACCCCGGCGCTGACGGCGGAACTGGCCAGCATTCCCAATGTCGTCGCCTACAAGGAAAGCGCCCGCGACCTTTATGCAGTGGGTGAGACCTATTACGCGACCCGCGACAAGCTGCGGCATTTTGCGGGCCTTGAACCCTATCTTTCCAGCCTGCTCAGCCGCGGCGCCTCGGGGTCGGTCTCGACCATCTCGAACATCTGCGCGGCCGAGGTCGTCGCGACCTATGACGCCTATCGGTCGGGCGATCTGGATGAAATGTCGCGCAATCAGCAGATCATCGACCAGCTTTACCACCTGATGGCGCGCTCGGGCCTGTCGAACTTTGCCTTCGTCAAGGCGGGCATGGCTGCGCTTGGCTTGAATGGCGGCACCGTGCGCCGCCCGCATCTGCCCGCCGATGCCGCCAAGATCGAGGAAATCGGCAAGGGCATCCGCGCCATCTACGCCAATGCAGGCAAGGCGGTCCCGCAGTAATCCGCGCATGAAACACAACGGCCCGGACGCCAAAGGATCCGGGCCTTTACCCAACAAGGAGAAAACCGATGAGACTGACAATCCGCCTGATGCTGGCCGCGACCTGCGTCGGCCTGCCGCTCATGCCCGACGCTACGCTGGCCGATCCCGTCTGGGACCGGATCGAAAGCACCGGCACCATCACCTGCGGCGCCATCCCGAACGACAAGATCGGCTCCTGGGTCGATAGCGCCACCGGTCAGTGGGAAGGCTACGAAATCGACCTGTGCCGCGCCATCGCCGCCGATCTGGGCAAGGAGATGGGCAAAGAACTGAAGGTCCAGTTCCAGGAGACCGGCTGGAAGACCGTGGTGCTGGACCTGCAATCGCAGAAGATCGACATCTGGCCGGGCATGAGCGCGACCGAACAGCGCAAGCAGGCCCTGAACATGATAGGGCCGATGTACGACCTGGCCTTCTGCGCCATGGACGGCAAGACCGCCAAGGTCGGCAAGACATGGGACGAACTCAACGCGCCCGACGTGCGCATCGCCACCGTCACCGGCACAAGCGTCGAGGCCGCGTTCAAGCGCATGGCGCCCAAGGCCCAGCACGTCACTCTGTCCGAATATTCCGAGATCACGCTGGCCGTGCAATCGGGCCGCGCCGACATCATGGGCGCCGATGTGCTGCGCTGCCTGAACGTGATGCAATCCGCGCCAAATGTCTTCAACAGCGTGTTTTTCCCTACCCCGATCGAGGCCATGGGTTCCTCGGCGGGGGTGGTGAAATCCGCCGACAAGCTGACGCCCTGGCTGACAGACTGGGCCACGACGCACAAGGCGGATGGCTCGATCCGGGAAATCTTCCTGAATGTCATGAAGAAGGCCGGCTATGACATCGGCAATGTCCCGCCCGAAGTCCAGTTCTGAGCCATAGGCTCCCACGCAGGCGCGCGGATGCGACGCTCCGCCTCCGCGCAGGCACCTATCGCTCAGAGAGAAGCTCATGGGATATGAATCCCACATTCTCCAAGTAAGTCGCTGATTTCGCTGTCGTAATCGTGATATTTCGCATATAAATCATGGCGTTGACGGCTGCGAGGGGCGCGTTTCATGGATCACCTGGAGGGTGCGGGCTTGGCGCGGGGAGATCGGGTTGATTTCGACCGCCGTGTGCGTCTGGAGTTCCGTGGTGCGCAGATCAGTTCAGACGGTGGCCTGCTGGTGATGCGCGAGCTTGATGACGTGCTCGGCCTGTCCAATCTGGCGTCGGAGGCGCTGCGAGACAGCCGCACCGGGAAGAACACGCTCCATCGGCTTGACGGATTGTTCCGGCAATCGGTGTTCGGACGACTGGCCGGATACGAGGATGTGAACGATGCCGACCGCTTGGCCCTCGATCCCGTGATGCGTCAGGTCGTTGGCGGCAGGGCCGTCGAGGCGCAAGCTGCTTCGGCATCGCAGATGGGACGGTTCGAGACCGAGACGCTGGCTCTGGCCGCGAACCGGGCGGCGCTGGCCGATCTGAACGGCCAATGGATCGACCGGTTTCATGACCGCAACGGGTTGAAATACATCGTGCTGGACATGGACAGCTCGGTCAGCCCCACCCACGGCGATCAGGAAGGTGCTGCCTGGAACGGGCATTTCGACTGCACCTGCTATCACCCCATCTTCTTGTTCAACCAGTTTGGCATGCTGGAGCGCTGCGCCCTGCGTAACGGCAATGTCCACAGCGCCGATGGCTGGCGGGATGTCCTTGATCCCGTCATTGCCCGATATGCTGGCCGCGACCTTGGTGGACGCTTCTTCCGGGCCGACGCTGCCTACGCGATCCCCGCGATCTATATGCGGCTGGAAGAAGCCAGGTTCTTCTACGCCATCCGTCTGCCCGCCAACGCCGTCTTGCGCGAGAAGATCGCGCATCGGCTGACACGGCCCGTGGGACGGCCTTCGCTGACCAAGGTCAAACGGTTCTTCGAGGACTTCGAGTATCAGGCGGCGTCCTGGGACAAGCCGCGCCGCGTCATCGCCAAGATCGAATGGCATCCGGGCGAGCTGTTCCCCAAAGTCGGCTTCATCGTCACCAACCTGCCGATGGAGCCAGACTGGGTGGTGAGGTTCTACAACCAGCGCGGCACCGCAGAGCAGCACATCAAGGAAGGCAAATATGCCTTTCGCTGGACGCGGCTGTCATGCCGGAAGTTCCGGCACAACGAGGTGCGGCTGCAACTGCACGCGCTGGCCTACAACCTGGCAACCTTCCTGCGCTGCATCGAACTGCCCGAGGCCATGGCGGACTGGTCGTTGACCAGCCTGCAACTCAAGCTGATCAAGATCGGCGCCCGCGTCGTCCGCCACGCCCGCGCCATTACCTTCCAGTTGGCCGAGGTCGCCGTCACCGGCCCGATGGTGCGGGCCGTCCTTGCCGCCATCCGCCGTCTTCGAACGCCTCCGTCATGCGCATGACCACGATCCATGCCCAAGCTGAACGAAAGCGGCAGGACAGGTCCGTCTGCCGCGCGGAAAAGCGGCTCTGCCGGGCCAGAATGCTGCGGGTTCGAGGCTTGATCCACCCGACTTCGGCCGTTTGCGCGACGACAGACACCGCTCGGGGCGAAAAACGCTTGCCCAGCGAGCAAAATCAGGCGATCTTGAAGTCAAGCGGCAGGCCACTTGGGGAATGTCGGGATATTGGCAGGCACAATCATGACCCCCATCCAGCTTTACAGCTACCAGACTCCCAACGGCCACAAGGCCTCGATCATGCTCGAGGAAACAGGGCTCCCTTATGTCGTCCATGTCGTGGATATCGAAAAGGGCGACCAGTTCCGGCCAGAATTTCTCGCACTGAACCCCAACAACAAGATCCCGGTGATCGTTGACCCCGACCGGAGCCGGACGGTGTTCGAGAGTGGCGCGATCCTGCTCTACCTTGCTGATCGCTCGGGTGTGCTGAAGCCGGCGAACGACATCGAGGCCGGGCTCACGCTGCAATGGATGCTCTTTCAGGCGGGGCATGTCGGGCCGACGCTCGGCCAGCTCTGGAACTACAAGATCTTTGCCGCCGAAAGGCTCCCGCAGGTGATCGCCCGTTTCGAACGGGAGACAGCCCGCATCCTGCGGGTGCTGGATGGCCAATTGGAACCAAGACCATATCTTGTCGGCGATCTTTTCGGTGTCGCCGACGTGATGACCTGGCCATGGATCAACGCTGCCGTATCCAAGCTTGATGTCGATCTCGGCCAATACCCGAATGTCGCCCGCTGGTTTGCTGAAATCGCGGCGCGGCCGGCTGTGCAACGCGGTCTCCGCGTTCCGGCTCACGATGACCAGGAAACGCTCCCATAGAAATTCGCGGGTGTCTCATAGCCGCTACTCGCAAAAGGAGAACAAAGATGGGCGCTCCCTCTCCCGAACTCTGCAATCTTTGGCTTGCGCGCGCCTTCAATGCGCAGGACGTCGAAGCCGCTGCCGCCATGTACCATCCCGAAGCGTCGATCGTTCAGGTCGACGAGGTCCATGGCGGCACCAGCATCGCGCGCGGCGCCGAGGCTATCCGTAAAACGATGGCCGGCTATATCGGGCTGAAGCCCCATATGGATGTGATCACCCACCACACGACCGTTTCCGGCGACTTTGCGATGACACGCTCGCAGTGGTTGATCAGGGGCATGGACAAGGAGGGCAAGCCGACGAAAGTGCATCATCATGGCATGGAAGTTCACCGGCGCCTAAGCGATGGGACCTGGGTCTTCTTCCTGGACCACCCCTTTGGCGCCGATCCGAGCTGGGCAATCGAAGCACCACCACATACAGAATAGCTGAAATGCTTCGCGCCTCGGGGCGCAATGAGACCTGTTGCCGTTCTACGATGGTTGCTCCAGTGGCCACACCTCGACGACGCCGTGTGCGACAGCGCAGGGGGTCCGCGAGACCATGTCTATGGCCTCGGCCAAATCGGCAGCTTCGATTATGGCAAAGCCAGCCACCGGCAAGGACGACGTCATGAACGGTCCATTTGCCGTTTCCACCTGAGCGGCGTCGGGATTGCGCACTTGCACAGGAGCGCCCGCGATACCCATCAACGCTCCGTCTTTCTGCAGCGTCGCATCATGAGCATGGGCCTTTAGAGCGGTGATTTTCTGTCGGATGCCAGCCAAGAACACGGCCTCTTCGTCGGTCAGCGGACGGGTGGGCCAGCCTTTCACATAGAGCATGTTCTTCGGGATTGTCGCCTCGATGCTGGAGCGGATGGCGGCGATCTCCTTTGCGCGCGCCAGTCGGTCGCGCAGATCGGCATCGAGCAGATCCGGCGCAATGTCGCCCAGCCAGCGCCCGCCCTGGAAGGCAAAGCCGCTATCAGCCTCAAGCGTGACCATGCGTCGGTAGAGCGGCGCGGCCTCCGGCTGGCGCGCGGCCGCTGCAAGGTCGGGCAGGCTGGACATGATGCAGAAGCGGCAGCTCACGCGGGACATGCCGAATGAATATGACTGGTCGGTCGTGCTCCGGCCGGACGCCTGGTTCGAGGCAATCTACATCACGCTGCTTTATGGCATCGGCACAACAGTGATCGGGCTGCTTCTGGGACTGGGACTGGGCCTCGTGTTGATCGGATCATTCGCGCCGGGCCGCTGGGCTGTGCAGTTTTTCATCGGCCTGTTCCGCTGCACCCCGGCGTTGATCCAGATCGTCTGGTTCTACTACGCCTTTCCGATCGTGCTGGGAGTAAATCTGCCGGCATGGCTGGCAGCGGGCTGCGGCCTGACCTTCTATATGGCCGCGTTTTCGGCAGAGATCTTTCGCGGCGGCGTGCAATCCATCGACCAGCGCCAGTGGAGCGCCTGCCGCTCGCTCTGCATGTCCTACTGGCAGACGATGTGGCACGTGATCCTGCCGCAGACAATCCGCCGGATGACGCCCGCCATCGTCAACCAGGCGATCATCCAGTTCAAGAACACCTCGCTCTTGTCGGTCGTGGCGGTGCATGACCTGATGTATACTGCCAATGCGCTGACGGCCGAGACCTATCGCCCGCTGGAGGTGCTGACTTTCGCCGCATTGATCTACATCGCCATCATCTGGCCCATGGCCAGCCTGACCAACTATTTCGAGCGCCGCTCGCAACGGAGGCTTGCCTGATGAGCTATGTCTCGATCCGCAACCTGACCAAAAATTTCGGGAATTTCCGCGCGCTGGATGACGTCAGCATGGAACTCGAAGAGGGCAAGACCGCCGCGATCATCGGTTCGTCGGGCTGCGGCAAATCGACCTTCCTGCGCTGCCTCAACCTGCTTGAAATGCCCACCAACGCCGATTTCCGCATCGGAGACCAGCAGGTGCGCTTTCAGGACGAAAAGCAGGTACAGGGCGAAAAGGACGCTCTGGGATTCCGCCGCAAGATGGCGGTGGTGTTCCAGAGCTTCGATCTGTTCCCGCACATGACGGCGCTGCAGAATGTCGCCCTGGCACCGACCCTGGTCCGCAAGATGGAGCGCGACAAGGCCGAGGCCCTGGCCATGCAATTGCTGGACCGGATGGGCCTGCGCGAACGCGCCGGGCATTATCCGACGCAGCTGTCCGGGGGCCAGCAACAGCGCGTGGCCATTGCCCGGGCGCTGGCGATGGAACCCAAGGTTCTGTTGTTCGACGAAGCGACCTCGGCCCTCGATCCCGAACTGGTGGGCGAGGTTCTGGACGTCATGAAGGCCTTGGCGCGCGAAGGCCGCACCATGCTGGTCGTCACGCATGAGCTGCATTTCGCCCGCGAAGTCGCCGACCTGCTGATCTATTTCGACAAGGGCCGCATCGCCGAGATGGGGCCACCTGCCGAGTTGCTCGGCAACCCGCGCACCGACCGCCTCAAGGCCTTCCTGACCCGCTACACCCACACGCTCGCCCAGTGAAGGCGCCGCGCCTCCTGATCGCAAGCAACCGACCGCACATAAGGAACGACCCCAATGTCTGCGTATGATGCCCTCCTCCAGCCCTTTAGCCTGCGCGGGCTGACCCTGCGCAACCGGATCGTCAGCACCGCGCATGCGCCGGGCTACAGCGTGCAATCGCTGGCCGGCGAACGCTATCGCCGCTATCATGAGGAAAAGGCCAAAGGCGGCGTCGCACTGACCATGATCGGCGGTTCCACCGCGGTCTCGCCCGATGCCGCCGCCCCTTTTGGCCAGCTGACCCTGGCCGAGGACAGGGCCGTTCCTCATATCCGGGAACTGGTCGAGGGCGTGCATGAACATGGCGCGGCAGTCTTTTGCCAGATCTCCCATGCCGGACGCCGGGGCCGTTGGGATTCGGGTGCCTGGATCGCGCCGGTCAGCGCCTCGGCCGTGCGCGAGGCGCAGCACCGCTCATTTCCGCGCGCGATGGAGGAATGGGATTTCCAGCGCATCCTGCACGACTTCGAAGCGGCGGGCCAGCGCGCCGCGGCAGCCCAGCTTGACGGAGTCGAACTGCTGTTCGCCGGCGGCCAGCTCGCGCTGCAATTCCTGTCGCCTGCCGTCAATCGGCGCGAGGACGAATATGGCGGCAGCCTGGAAAACCGTCTGCGTTTTCCTCTGCAGATCATCCAGGCGGTGCGGCGCGGCGTCGGCGACAAGCTGGTCCTGGGCGTGCGCATCACCGGCGATGAATTCTTCGAGGCCGGCCTGACCCGCGACGATTGCCTGGCAATCGGCAAGGCAATCGCCGGCGCGGGCGATATCGACTACCTGAACGTCATGGCCAGCACCGTCTATGACTGGCGCACCGCCTCGCTTTCCATGCCGGGGATGAGCGCGCCGCTGGCGCCTTACCTGGACATGGCGGCGACGATGAAGGCAGCGATCACGATCCCGGTCATGCACGCGAACCGCATCCTGGACTTCGCCACCGCCACGCGCGCGGTCGAGGAGGGGCTGATCGATCTGGTCGGCATGACCCGGGCCCAGATCGCCGATCCGCACATGGTCCGCAAGATGATGGAGCGGCGCGAAAACGACATTCGCCCCTGCGTCGGCGCCAATTACTGCATCAGCCGCATCTATGCCGGGGGCGAGGCGCTGTGCATCCAGAACCCGGCCACCGGCCGGGAAACCACTCTGCCGCATGTCATCCCGCGCGCCGAGGTGCAAAAGAACGTCGTCGTCGTGGGCGGCGGTCCAGCGGGGCTGGAAGCTGCCCGCGTTTGCGCCGAGCGCGGCCACAAGGTTACCCTGATCGAGGCCGAGCCCCAGACCGGCGGCCAGATCAACATCGCCGCCAAGGTGAAGTGGCGCCAGGACCTGCAGACGATCTCGCAATGGCTCGAGGACCAGTGCCGCAAGCTGGGCGTCGACTTGTGGCTGGGCTACATGGCCGATACCGAAATGGTCGAGCGTTTCTCGCCCGATATCGTCATCATCGCGACCGGCGGCTTCCCCAATGTCGGTGAGATCGAGGGCGACGAGAACGTCTACAGCACATGGGACATCCTCAGCGGCCGGGTGGCGTTGGGCGAGCGGGTACTAATGTTCGACGACCAGGGCGCCGACAGCGGCATCAGCTGCGCCGACTACCTGTCGCAAGCGCAGAAAAAGCTGGAGGTGGTGACGCCCGAACGCCATCTTGGCGTGGAGGCTGGGGCCTATAATTTCCCGCATTACCTGTCGCACCTCTACAGCAACGGCGCAACCATCTCACCCGACCGACGTTTGCGCCGCGTCGCCCGCTTGGGCAACAGCCTGGTTGCGACGCTGCGCAACGAATATACCCAGGTCGAGGAAACCCGCGAGATAGATCTGGTGGTCAGCGACAGTGGAACCTTACCGAATGACGAGCTGTATTTCGAACTGAAGGACCGCTCGCGAAACCGCGGCGCGGTCGATCACGACGCGCTGCTGAATGGCAGGCCGCAGACGACGGTCTCGAATCCGGATGCCAAATACATGCTGTTCCGCGTTGGCGACGCGGTCGCTTGCCGCAACATCCACGCGGCTATCTATGACAGCCTGCGGCTGTGCAAAGATCTGTAGACATGCAGGCAGTCATGAAACCTCTCGTGCCGGTGAAGCGCGTGATCGACTGCAACGTGAGGGCGCGCGTTAAGAGCGCCGGCTCCGGTGTCGATCTGGCGAAGGTGAGGATGTCGTTGAGCCTGTCGACGAGATCGCGGTCGAGGAGGCGATCCGGCTGAAGGAAGCCGGCAGGGCCGAGGAGGTGATCGCGGTCTTGATCGGCGTGAAGCAGGCGGCCGAGACGCTGCGCACCGCGCTGGCGATGGGCGCCGAGGAGGTGCAGCAGGACATCGAGCCGCTGGCGGTGGCCAAGATCCTCGCCGCAGATCATCATCGCCGGCAAGCAGGCGATGGACAGCGACATGAACACCACCGGCCAGATGCTGGCGGCGATCCTGGGCTGGGCGCAGGCGACCTTCGCCTCGAAGCTGGAACTACGGCGGCAAGGCCAAAGTCACCCGCGAGGTCGACGGCGGGTCGCAGACCATCGAGGGCGCGCTGCCGGCGGTGGTCACCGCCGACCTGCGCCTGAACGACCTGTTCTCCGGGTGCCGGAATTCACCGGGAAAGCATGACAACCCCGATAACATGGTGCAGCCACCCCAACCGGGGCGGCTTTTGCTTTGCAGCTGACACGCATCTCCAGGTTACACGCTCGGGCAGCGGAGGATATTCTTGACGCATCAATTGCACTATGTTGTTATACATTCATATCAACATGGAGTGTACAATGAAACGGCTCAAGATCGCTCTCGCAGCGGCGCTGGTTCTGGGGGGTGCCGCCCAGGCGCAGGAAACCCTTCGCATCGGCACCTCGCTTACGCAGATGCCCTGGGGTTTCTATGATCAGGACCAGAAGCCGACCGGCGTGGATGTCGCGCTGTGCGGCGCGCTGGCCGAAAGGCTGGGCGCCACGGCCGAATTCATCAGCCTTGACTTCAAGGGGTTGATTCCGGCCTTGCAGGCCGATCGCTTCGATATCGTCTGCGCGGCCATGTATGTGACGCCGGAACGCCAGGAGGCGATCGGGATGGTGCCCTATATCCAGGCCAGCCAGACCGTCATCGCCCATGAAACCGCGCCAATCCAGGGAATCGAGGAGCTTTGCGGCCATTCCGCCAGCGTGCTGCAAGGCTCGGGCTCGCTGAAGGTTCTCGAAGAGGCCAGCGCCGCATGCTCGGCCAGGGGCGAGGCGGCGATCCGCATCCAATCCTTCGATTCGCAGCCCGTCGCGATGCGCGCGCTGGAAAACGGCAGCGTCGATACCTTCATCGCCACCGATTCGCTGATCTCCTACTACATGAAGAAAATGCCGGGGCTGAAAAAGATCGCCACCGGCATCAAGCCGACCGTGCTGGGCATCGGCCTGCCCAAGGGCGATGCAGAGCTGGCGGCCAGGCTGCGGGACGGGCTGACGGCAATGAAGGCCGATGGCAGCTATGCCGCGATCCTCAAGGAATGGGATATCGAGACGGCGGCCGTGGAAAGCTTCAACTAGGCCCGCGCGGTGCCGCGACCCCCGGGGGCGCGTCACCGCATCACCAACGGATCAACGCGACGGGCGCAGCCCGCACCCCCGCCCGGGGGCCGATGCCTGTCGCCCCGACGACAACCGCTTTGAAAGGCACAGACAGATGAAGACCGAACTTCGCGGCATCCTCAGCGCGATCCTGACCCCGTTCAACACAAGCGACGGGCAACTGGACGAAGGGGCCTACAAGGCGCTTGTCCGTTCGCAGGTCGCGGCCGGCATCCATGGCATCGTCGCCAGCGGCTCGACCGGGGAACATCCGGCGCTGAGCGTCGCGGAACGCCAACGCGTCTTTGCCCTTGCAACCGAGGCGGCGGCCGGCGGTTGCGACGTGATCGCGCATGTCGGCTCGAACAATGTCCGCGATGCGCTGGAACTGACCCGCGCCGCCAAGGATCAGGGCGTCGACCAGATGCTGGTCGTCACCCCCTATTTCGACCGGCTGAAATTCCACGAGGTCCAGCGCTTCCTGGAAAAGGTCGTGGCGATCGCCGGCGGACCGATCATCTATTACGACACCCCGGGCATCACCGGTCTGGACATTTCCGAAGAGCAGATGGTGACGCTGCGCCAGGACGGGCTGGTCTCCCATATCAAGGACAGTCCGGCGAGCTTTACCCGCACCATGCGGATGCTGTCGAACCCGGATGCACCGACCGTCCTGGCCGGCTCCGATCCGGCGCTGCTGGCGGTGCTGGCACATGGTGCGCCGGGTTCGATCATCGGGGCCTCGACCTTTGTGCCGGAACTCTGCGTCGCGCTGTACGACGCGGCCACCGCGCGCGATCTGCCGCGCGCGCTGCAGATCTGGGACCGGCTGTGGCCGATCCTGAACTTCATGCTGCTGAACGGCTATGTCGCGCTGGCCAAAGCCGGATCTGCGATCCGCGGCCTGCCGCTGGGCGAGCCGCGCGAGCCGGTGACACCCGCCTCGGACGAATTGCGCCAGAAGTTGCGCGCGATCCTGGAGCAGTCGGCGGTCGGACCGCTGGCCCTTGACGGGGCGAGGGACTGACATGGCCGCCTGGGACTGGTCCGTCTTTTACCATAACCTGACCCGCCCCGCCATTCTGGCGGGGTTGTGGACCACGGTCTGGCTGACGCTGGTCACCCTGGCCCTGGCGATCATCCTTGGGTCGGTCGTGGCCCTGATCGGGCGCATAGACACCTTCGCCACGCGCTGGTTCTATCAGGGTTACGTCGCCTTTTTTCGCGCAACGCCGCTGCTGGTGCAGCTGGTCTTTCTGTACAGCGCCTTGCCACAGATGGGCATCAACCTGACGGTGGTGCAGGCGGCGATCATCGGCCTGATGCTGTCCGAAAGCCCCTATGTGGCGGAAATCGTGCGTTCCTCGATCTCGGCCGTGCCGGTCGCGCAATGGGAGGCGTCAAAGGCCATCGGAATGCGCCCCGCGACCATCATGCGCAAGATCATCGCGCCACAGGCGCTGCGCATCGCGGTGCCGCCGCTGGGCAACGAGTTCGTGCGGCAGTTGAAAAACACCTCGCTGGTCTCGGTGATCTCGATGACCGAGCTGTTCCGCGCGACCGACAACCTGATGCAATCGAATTTCCGCGTGCTCGAGGCGCTGACGGTCGCCACGATCTATTACCTTGGCCTGACCGCGATCTGGACCATCCTGCAGAACGCCTTCGAGCGCCGCAATTCCAGGTGGTTCGCCGAAACCGGCAAACCCGCGAAGACAGGAGCGGTGGCATGACCCAATCCTTTATCGAGGTCGACCGGGTGGTCAAGACATACGGAGGCTATACCGCGCTCAAGACGGTGTCGCTGTCGGTCGACAAGGGGCAGGCTGTGGCGCTGATCGGGCCAAGCGGCTCGGGGAAAAGCACGCTTCTGCGCTGCATCAACGCGCTTGAGACGATCGCGTCGGGCACCATCCGCGTCGAAGGGGTCGAGATCGGCTATGCACCGCAATCCTCGGGTCAGAAGCGCCTGCCCGAACCGAAGATCGCCCGGCAGCGCGAAGACATCGGCATGGTCTTTCAAAGCTTCAACCTGTTTCCGCACATGACGGCGCTGGACAATGTCGCCTCGGGACCCCGACTGGTACGCGGGACGGCCGCTGCCCAGGCCCATGCCCGAGCGATGCAGCTGCTGGACCGGGTGGGGCTGGCCGACAAGGCGCAGAACTTTCCGCGCCAGCTGTCGGGCGGCCAGCAGCAGCGCGTCGCCATCGCCCGCGCCCTGGCGATGGATCCCAAGGTGATGCTGTTCGACGAGCCGACCTCGGCCCTGGATCCGGAAACCGTGCAAGAGGTGCTGAACGTCATCCGCGAGGTGCGCGAATCCGGCATGACCATGCTGATCGCAACGCATGAGATGGAGTTCGCGCGCCATGTCTCGGACCAGACCATCTTCATGGAGGCGGGCCAGATCGTCGAACATGGCCCCTCGTCCCAGGTGCTGTTCGCACCACAAACGGATCGCTGCCAGCGGTTCCTGTCCGGACTGACCGGCGCACGCGGTTAATCCCATTCCCCCGCCGGGCGGCAATTCAATCTCCATAGTTTCAAGGAAGAATATCATGACCATCGACAAGCGGATCGGGATCATCGGCGGCAATGGCTGGCTGGGCAATGCGATCGCCAGCGCCGCCGTGGCCAGCGGCACCATTGCCGGTGAGCGGCTTATCCTTTCGGGTCGCTCCGACAAACGCGGCGCCTTGCCGGTGCCCGGCGCGGTTCATACCCGCGACAATGCCGAACTGGCTGCAGGCGCAGATATAATCGTGCTTTGCGTGCCGCCTCAGGACTTTCCCGAGGTGGATATCAACGCATCCGGAAAACTGGTGATCTCGGTCATGGCGGGCGTCGCCGCGCAGGCCATCGCCGATAGGACTGGCGCGCGTGAAGTCGTCCGCGCCATCCCGAATGCAGCGGCGGCGATCCGGCAATCCTTTACCCCGTGGTATGCCGTGCCGGGCGTTTCTGACGCCAACAAGCAGATCGTTCAGGAACTGTTCGATTCCTGCGGTGAAGGCGCCGAAGTCCCTGAGGAGGCGCATATCGACTATTGCGTCGGCATGACCGGCTCGGGTGCCGCCTTCCCGGCATTGCTGGCCGAGGCGCTGGTGGCGCATGCCACCTCGCAGGGTTTGCCCGCGACCTTTGCGCAGCGCGCGGCCAAGGGCGTGGTCGCGGGCGCCAGCCAGCTTTTTGCAGGCGCGGAGGCCGATACGGCCGCCATCGTGCAAGGAATGATCGACTATCGCGGCACCACCGCCGCTGCGCTGCAAACCATGCTTGACAATGGCTTCGACCGCGCCGTCGCCTTGGGGCTGAAAGCCGCCTCGGCCAAGGCCGCGGCTCTTGGCAAGGCTACGTGATTGGACCCTTCTGGCCCATGCGTTGTCTTGGCTCGAAGAGATGTTACAAATCGGCCATGTCCGGTTCTGGCGCGCGATCTGCGCCAGGATCGGGCAGGCGCAGGGGCGCGAGCCCGCAACGACACGGAAGCTGGGAATGAGAACAGGCAAGACCGCGCTTTACGAGGATCTGAAGCACCAGATCCTGACGCTGGAACGCGCCCCGGACGAGGATCTGGACGAGGTCGGCCTTGGCGAAAGCTACGGCATCTCGCGCACGCCGGTCAGGGATGTGCTGCGCCAGCTAGCGGGCGAAGGCTATGTCCTGATCCGCGAAAACCGCGGCGCCCGCGTCATTCCGATGAACCATGCCACGATGCGAGATTTCTTTTCGGTTGCGCCGGTCATCTATGAGGCGGTGGCGCGTTTGGCGGTGCGGAACTTCCGGCCGCAGCAATTGCAGGAACTGAAGTCCTGCCAGGCGCGCTTTCGCGCAGCGCTGGGATCGCGCGATCACGTCGCGATGGTGGTCGAAAACACCCTCTTTCACGCGGTGATCGGCGACATGTCGGCAAGCACCTTCCTGAGCCCCAGCTACAGCAAGCTCCTCATTGACCACGCCCGGATCGGCCACACCTTCTTTCGCCCCAAGACCGCAGAGATGGAGGAGGAATTGCGGCAATCTTGCGACCAGCACGACCAGATGATCGAGGCCATCGCCCGCCAGGATGAAGAGGGCATGGTCCAGCTCATCTACCAGCATTGGGGCATCTGCCGCAGCAACATGGAAATGTTCATTGCCCCGCGCGAACTCCCTTCGACCACGCTGCAAAAATCATCGTTGCGGTAGAGAATAACCAGAGCCGGACCATCGATATTCTGAGCTTGTATAGTCCAGATGGCCCAAGAATGTTTGCGCCGTGGTTCCAGCCAAGCTTTCTGTGGAGCAGATCGCTGTCTAGTCATGTTGAAAAATGGCGGAACCACAGCCTGATACAGACGATATCGACGAAGCCGAGGAAGCTGTCTGCGGTTTTATCGTATCACTCCGATAACGACGAACGGCAGCGCCATCGCCACCAGCATTGCACCAAGCGGGGGGGGCCGACAAGCGCGTTGCCGGTCAGTTCCACGCTCCACACCCTGCCTATTCGCAGCCTCCAGCCGCTCATGCCGGGTGAACTGCTGCTCGTCGCCCCGACCGCGGGGAGTGCGGCGCTGCGTGGAGCGATGCTGCCCCAACACACCGCACATCCGTCGCTCCGAGACACGCGGCAGCACAGTGCGAACGTGGTCGATGCAGGCCCGGCGGCGCGAGCGGCTCAAAAGTTTCGCTGCGCGGACCTGTGGTTCCTCGTGCCGCCTTCGTCAGGATCAGCCTGTCCAGCGTCAGATCGGCAACCGCCTTGCGAAGCCGCTCGTTCTCCTTCTGGAACTCCTTCAACTGGCGAAGCTGATCGCGACCGCCATACTGCTTGCGCCACCTGTGATAGGTCAACTCGGAAACACCGATCTGGCGCCATCGTCATCCCCTGGTCGCGCAGCACTTCAACCTGCCACAGCTTCGTCACGATCTCATCGGGCTGGTATCGCTTCTGTGCCATGGTGGTCCTCCTTCATGGTCAAACCATACCTCAAGGTGGAGCCGTAAAATGGGGGTGGATCAGACGAAGACGCGATCTGCTGCGGCCGCTGCGGGCCGGAGTGGAATATTGCCCCCGCCGGACCGGGTCAGGCGGCTGAACGCACGCGGGCCGGACCTGTCGGGCATTGCCAAGGGCCAGGCTGCCGATCGGATGGCCGCCATGCCGCGCATGCGCTGATCGAATTGAGCGGCCGGGCGCTTGCCCCCGCGGTTCGATGATCCGGCAGGAAACACGCCAAAGCCGCAAGCCACCCCCCTTGCCGGGCATGCGACCTGTGGCACCGCGATTCAGCAGACGGAGCGGGATGCCCATGCAACTGGCCAGCATCCCGCCGCAGCAAGCTTTCCGCGTCCGGCCCCGAGGTGCGAGCGCGTCTTTGCCTCAGGCCGTCCGCGTGCCCAGCACCCAGATCAGTTCGGCATCGACATCGCCTTGCGAGGTCCAGCAATGCTCGGTCGAGGCATCGTAATACATGCTGTCGCCGGGATAGAGCACCAGCGGCTCGTAGATCCGGCTGTGGATAACCAGTTCCCCCTTGAGGACGGTCAGGAAGATCTCGCCGTCCGAAACGCCCCATGCCTCGTAATCCTCGGGCGAGCGGGCCTTGACCACGGTGCGGATGGGCGTGAAGCACTTGTCCTTGAGATCCGCGCAAAGCAGCTTGTTGTTGCAGGTGGCGTTGTTCAGGTTGTCGCCTTGCCCGGCCCGGGCAATGCTGCGGCGGCCGGTGGTGGGCGCGTGGCCGGGCTCGTCGCCCAGCAAGGCTGACAGCTCGACCTGAAGGCCGCTGGCGATGCGCTGCAAGGTGGTCAGCGTCGGCGAAAGGTCGTTGCGCTCGATCTTGGACAGCGCCGAGGTCGATACGCCGGTCAGGCGAGCGACCTCCTGCAAGGTCAGCTGCTGGCCCTTGCGAAGCGCCTTCAGCCGCGGGCCAAGCTCCAGCGGCCGCTCCCGCCGGGGACGGGCTGTGCGGCGCTGCCTCATTGCGATGTCACCAATCTGGTTCACGATCGGCATGTTTCTCCAGCCTTGCATTCCTGACGTCACGTTATCCGCTGCGCGGCATCCCTGTCCCGCGCGAATTCCCCCCGCCCCGAACTTTCCCGCGCCCTGGTGCCCTGTAAACATAGGATGGCGGGAAGGTCTCGATAAGGCCGGGGCAAGATCGGCGTCCGCTATTACCCCAAGGCGACCGAACGGTCGCGGGCCGCCTCTGCCGCGCGCGCGATCAGCTCCGACAGGCCATCCGGCCGCATCAGCACCGCAAGCGCGGCCGCCGTGGTGCCGGCGGGGCTGGTGACCTCGTAGCGCAGCTCGGACGCATCGCGGCCGCTGGCTACCATCAACTCGGCGGCGCCGCCGACCGTGCCGCGGGCAAGCTGCCGCGCCAGCACCTCGGACAGGCCCAGGGTGCGAGCCGCCTGTTCCAGCACCTCGGCAAAAAGGAACAGATAGGCCGGACCGGAACCCGAAATCGCCGTCACCGCGTCGATCTGCGCCTCGGTCTCAAGGGCGACGACCTCGCCCACCGCCGTGAACATCCGCGTCGCAAGCGCCAGATGCCCGGACCCGGCATGGTCATTGCCGATGATCGCCGTCATGCCGCGACCGACCAGCGCAGGCGTATTGGGCATCGCCCGGATGATCGGGCGGTCGCCAAGCGCCGCACCGTATTGCTGCAGCGAGACCCCGGCCGCGACCGACAGCACCGGCACATCCCCGGGCAGCGCCGCAAGACCCGCCAACACCTCCGCCATCATCTGCGGCTTGACTGCCAGCAACACGACCGCCGGCCGGACGGGCCGGGGGGCGTTGACATGCGCGCCCTGCGCGGCAAGCGCCAGCAACCTTTCGCCGGGATGCGGATCCTCGATCCACAGGCTGGCGGGCTGCAATCCCTGCGCGATCCATCCGTCCAGCAGCGCCCCGCCCATCCGGCCGCAACCGACCACCAGCACGCCGCCATCGTTCAGATCTTTCATCGGGATCGCTCCTTGTGCTGCGGGCCATCGCAGGCCCTAATCCCTGTCTAGCGGATAAAACTTCTCCACTAAAGTGCTTAATTTATCCTATACGATAAATTTTTCTATCATTGCTCGATTATTTGAGCTAGGAGAACGGAAGGAACGATTCTGCGGACGAAGCATCGCGAAGATGTCGCCCCCAAGGATCTGGAGGAAATCATATGACGTCTGCGACCCGACACGAGTCCTCTCGCACGCTTCTGATGGACGAGATCCGCGCATTGCTCGGCCCCGGCGCCGTGCTGGAGAACCCGGCCGAGATCCAGGGCTATTGCACCGACGCAAGGCGCAAATTCCACGCACCCGCGCTTTGCGTCTGCAAGCCGCGCGACACGGCCGAGGTCGCAGCGCTGGTCAAACTGCTGCATGCGCATGGCTGGCCGATGCTGCCGCAAGGCGGCAATACCAGCCTGTGCGGTGGGGCGACGCCCGATGACCGCCTGCCGGTGATCGTCTCGACCGAACGCCTCAACAAGCTGCGCGCCGTCGACCCCTTCGGGCTGACCATCGCCGCCGACGCGGGCTGCACCATCGCCCAGTTGCAGGAGGCGGCCGGCGCCGACGGGTTGCTCTATCCCGTCAGCCTCGGCTCCGAGGGAAGCTGCCAGTTGGGCGGCACCATCGCCACCAATGCCGGCGGCACGGCGGTGCTGCGCTATGGCACCACGCGCGCGAATACGCTGGGGCTGGAGGTCGTGCTGCCCGACGGCCGGGTGCTGGACATGATGCGGGCGCTGCACAAGGATACCGCCGGCTACGACCTGAAGCAGCTTTTCATCGGTGCCGAGGGCACGTTGGGCATCGTCACCGGCGCGGTCATGCGGCTTTATCCCGCCGCCCCGGCGATCGGCATGTGCTGGCTGCGCATCGCCGGGCCGGCCGAGGCGCTGGAGCTTCTGCAACTGTTCCGCCGCCATGCCGGGCGCAGCCTGACGGCCTTTGAGCTGATGAACGCCCAGCAGCTTGCCAATGTGCTGGACCACGGCAGCCACGCCGCGCCGGTCGAGGGCCGCGAGGGCTGGCACCTGATGGTCGAACTGGCCGATACCGCCTCTGCCGACCTCGACGCGTTGATGGTCGAGATACTGGAGCAGGCATTCGAGGCCGGGCTGGTCCTTGACGGCAGCATCGCGCAGAACCTGACGCAGGCCGAGACGATGTGGGCGATCCGCCACAGCGTGACGGAATCGAATGCCCGGGTCGGGGTCAGCATCACCTCGGACACGGCGGTTCCGGTGGCTCGCGTCCCCGAATTCATCGCCCGCGCCACGGATGCCGTCATGCAGGTCCATCCCGGCATTCTCGTGACCGTGGTGGGCCATGTCGGCGACGGCAACATCCATTTCATCGCGCTGTTTGCGCATGACCTCTGGGCGGCGCTGCCCGACCGCCCGGTGGTCGAGGCGCAGGTGCGCAACGCGGTCAACGACATCGCCATCGCGCTTGGCGGCACCTTCAGCGCCGAGCATGGCGTCGGCCAGACCATGACCGGGCTGATGGAGCGCTACAAGACCGGCCCCGAGCTCGACCTGATGCGCGCGCTGAAACGCTGCATCGACCCTGACGGACTGATGAACCGCGACCGCGTCATCGGCCCGACCGCCTGACCACCCGACAAGACCAATCAACGGGAGAGACGTGACATGACGAAACCCACCATGCCGACGATCAAACGTCGGACCCTTCTGCTGGGGGCGGCTGCAGGGCTGGCCGCGCCGGCGATCTGGCGCCCCTCGGGTGCGCGCGCCCAGTCCACCCGCATCGTGGTGCGCGACGACGGCGGCATCTATACCCAGGCCTATACAGAGATCTTCTATCGCCCCTTCACCGAGACGACTGGAATCGAGGTCGTGCCCGCCCAGGCCCAGGCCGAGCCGACCGCGCAGATCCGCTCGATGGTGGAAACCGGGACCTATACCTGGGACATGGGCAAGATCTCGGTCCCAGCAGTGCTGCAACTGACCACGGGCGAAACCAAGTATCTGGAACCCGTGGGACTGGATGCCGAGGCGGTGATCCAGTCGATCCCGGCGCATTTCCGCAACGAATACCAGGTCGGCACCAACGTCTATACCACCGTACTGGCCTATCGCCGCGACGCCTTTGAAGGGCGCGAGGCGCCTGCCTCCTGGGCGGACCTGATGGACCCCGAGAAGTTCCCCGGCCGCCGCGCCCTGCGCCGCCACCCCTATGACACGCTGGAACAGGCGCTGATGGCCGACGGCGTGCCCGCGGACCAGGTCTATCCGCTGGACCTGGACCGTGCCTTCGCCCGGCTGGACAAGGTGCAGCCCGCCACCGACATCTGGTGGACCAGCGGCGCGCAGGCCGAACAGCTGTTGATCTCGGGCGAGGTCGATCTGATTTCGACCTGGGTGTCGCGCGCACAATCGGCGCAGGCGGCAGGCGCCCCGGTCGAGATCGTCTGGAACCAGAACATCTGGGGCTGCGACGGCTGGTCGATCCTGAAGGGCACGCCCAATGCCGATGCCTGCCGCGAGTTGATCAAGTTCGCCTCGGACCCGGCGCGCATGGCACAGCTGGTCAAGTTCTTCCCGGCCGGCGTGGTGCAGCCGGCGGCCTTCGAAACCATCCCGGCGGACGCGGCCAAGAACTGCCCGACCTATCCGGCGAACATCGAGACCGGGTTGCAGATCGACGCCGCCTATTGGCTGGAGAACGCCGACCCGGTGATCGAGCGCTTCAACAGCTGGTTCATCGGCTAGGCCCCGGGGAAACGGATCGCGACATGAGCACTTTGGAAACGCAGGGCCTGGGCAAGGTCTATGGCGACTTCGTCGCCCTTGCACCGACCAACCTGAAAGTCGAGAAGGGCGAGTTCCTGACGCTGCTCGGGCCATCCGGCTCGGGCAAGACCACGCTGCTGAGCCTGATCGCCGGGCTGGCCGAGGCCGACAGCGGGCGCATCCTGATGAACGACCGGGATGTGACCTACGCACCGCCCTATCAGCGCGACATCGGCATGATGTTCCAGAACTATGCGCTGTTCCCGCACATGACCATCGCCGAGAACATCGCCTTTCCGCTGAAGATGCGCGGCACGCCTGCGGCCGAGATCAGGCGGCTGGTGCAGGAGGCGCTGGACATGGTGCGCCTGCCCCATATCGCGGACCGTTTCCCCAAGGAGCTGTCCGGCGGACAGCAGCAGCGCGTGGCGCTTGCGCGCTGCACCATCTATCGCCCCTCGGTCATCCTGATGGACGAGCCGCTGGGCGCGCTGGACAAGAAGCTGCGCGACCAGATGCAGTTCGAGATCCTGCGCATCCACAAGGAGATCGGCGGCACCATCGTCTATGTCACCCACGACCAGGAAGAGGCGATGACCATGTCGGACCGCATCTGCCTGATGAACGGCGGCAGGATCGCGCAGCTGGGCAGCCCGGCCGACCTATATTTCCGCCCGCAATCGCTGTTCGTCGCCGATTTCCTGGGCGAGGCGAACCTGCTGGAAGGCCGCCTCGTCTCGGGCGCGGACGGCGAGGGCGTGGTGCGGCTGGGCGATGCCAGCGAGATCCGCGTCACCCTGCCTCGGCCGCTGGGTCATGGCGCGGCGGTCAAGGTCATGCTGCGGCCGCAGAACATCCGCCTTGAGGCCACGCCCGGCGAGGGGCTGAACGCCAGGCTGCGCAGCTGGAGCGTGACCGGCGCCAGCACTAAGTTCTTCCTCGACGCGCCGGCGATCGGGTCCGAGCCGCTGATCGCCACCCGCGCCACCGCGATGAGCGCCCATGCCCCCGAGCCCGGCCGCGACTATCGCCTGAGCTTCGATCCGCGCGACGCCGTCGCCATCCCCGCCGACGAGGCCGCCTGATGACCGCCATCCCCGCCCCGGCTGCGACCCGCAGGCCGATGAGCCGCAGAAGCAAGCAGCTTCTGATGGCCGCGCCGATGGTGCTGCTGCTGGTGACCTTCCTGATCTACCCTTCGGCGCAGCTTTTCCTGCTGTCCTTCCAGAAGGGCGGTGGCTTTACGCTGGAAAACTACCAGCGCCTGCTCGGCACACCGGTCTATCTGACAGTGATGATGCTGACGCTGAAGATCTCGGTCGTGACCACGATCTTTGCCGTCATCGCCGGCTATCCGGTAGCCTATCTAATCTCGATCCTGCCGAAAGCGAAAAAGGGCCGGATCCTGTTCTGGATCCTGCTGTCCTTCTGGACCTCGTTCCTGGTGCGCGCCTTCGCCTGGATCATCCTGCTGGGCCGCAACGGCGTCGTAAACAAACTGTTGCAGACGCTGGGCATCACCGATGCGCCCATCGCGCTGATGTACAATTTCTCGGCCGTCGTCATCGGCATGGTCCACGCGCTCTTGCCGCTGGCGGTGCTGACCATGCTGTCGGTGATGGAGAACATCGACCGCAACCTGACCCGCGCCGCCTCGACCCTGGGCGCCAAACCCGGCATGGCCTTCTGGAAGATCTACTTTCCGCTGTCCTTCCCCGGCGTGACTTCGGGGGCGCTGATGGTCTTCGTCACCGCCATCGGCTTCTTCATCTTCCCGGCCCTGCTGGGCGGCCGTCGCGAGACGATGATCACCCAGATCATCATCGAGCAGATCATCCAGACCATGAACTGGGGTTTTGCCAGCGCCGTCGCCGTGCTGCTGCTGGCGGTCGTGCTGCTGGTCTTCGTCCTTTACGACCGCGCCGTCGGGCTTTCGACCATGACCGGCGAATCCTCGGCCAGGAAAGGCCGGCCCGGCCGCAAGAGGATCTTCTCGCGCATCGGAGATGCGATCCTGACCGGGCTGGGCCATGCCTCGGACGCGATCATCGGGCTGTTTCCCCGCCGCCGCGCGCGCGAAGGCGCGCCGCGCCCGCTGGTGGGCTTCGTCACTGTGCTGCTGGCGGTGATGACGCTGCCGGTGCTGCTGATGATCCCGCTGTCCTTCGCGGAAAGCGGGCTGAACTGGCCGCCGCAGGGCTTTACCCTGAAATGGTATCAGCAGATATTCAACTCGCCGATCTGGATGAGCGCGCTGACCCGCTCGCTGGTCGTCGGCTTCAGCACCGCGGTCCTGGCGCTGCTGATCGGCACGCCTGTCGCCTTCCTCATGGTGCGCGGCAAGATGCGGGGCAAGACGGCATTGCTGGCCTTTACCCTGATGCCGGTGGTGATGCCGAACATGATCCTGTCGGTCGGGCTGTTCTACCTTTATGCCAAGATCGGGCTGGTCGGCACCAACTTGGGCCTGATCATCGGCCATACGGTCATCGCCGTCCCCTATGTGGTGCTGACGGTCATGTCGGTGCTGCGCAACTACGACACCCGGCTGGACCTGGCCGCGCAAAGCCTGGGCGCGACGCCGATCCGCACGCTGCGGCTGGTCACGCTGCCGATCATCGGCGCGGGCATGATCTCGGCCTTCCTTTTCGCCTTCACCATCAGCTTCGATGAACTGACCATCGCGCTTTTCACCTCGGGCGGCATGTCCGCGACCCTGCCCAAGCAGCTTTGGGACGAGGTATCGCTGTCGATTTCGCCGCTGCTCGCCGCGGTCTCGACCTGCCTGTTCCTGTTCGTGACGGTGCTGATCGTCGCGGTCGGACTGCTGAACCGTCGCCAGAAATAAACTTGAACGGATAGACAATGCTGACTTCGAAAGACCTTCGCGGGATCATCCCCGCCCTGCCGACCCTTGTGAACGGCGACGACAGCCTGGCACGCGGCGACATGGCAAAACTCGTCGATCACGTCTATGCCGGGGGCTGCACGGGCGTGCTGCCCATCGGCGGCACCGGCGAATACGGCGCGCTGCCGCATGCGACGCGGGTCGATGCCGTGGCTGTCTGCGCCGAACGCAGCCAGGCCGGACAGACCGTCATGGCCGGGGTGCTGGATGCCGGCTATTACGATGCCATCAAGGCCGGCAAGGATTACGCCGCGGCCGGCGCCAGTTGCCTGCTGGTGCTGACGCCCTATTACACCAATCCGACGCCGATGGGGCTGCGCGACTATTTCATGCGCTATGCCGACGCCTCGCCGGTGCCGGTGCTGATCTACGAGATCCCCTATCGCACCCGCGTCGCCATCCCGCCCGAGGTCACGCATGAGCTGTCGCGGCACCCCAACATCGTCGGCATGAAGGCGTGCAACACCGACATGTATCACTTCCTGCAGGTCGCGGCGGGGGTCGGCGACGACTTCACCATCCTCAGCGGCGAGGACTCGCTGTTCCCCGTGCATATGGCCGCCGGCGCAAAGGGCGGGATCATCGTCACCGCCTCGATGCTGCCGGCCTTCTGGGTCAAGATGCACGACATGCTGGCCGCGGGCGACCTGGCCGGCGCGCTGGCCCTGCACCGCCAGGCCCTGCCGATGATGAACGCGGCCTTCGGCGAGACCAATCCCGGCCCGATGAAATCGGTGCTGGACCTGTTCGGCATCGACGCGCAAAAGGTGCTGATGCCGCTGGATGCCTGTCAGCCCGAACGCTCGGCCCGGCTGCGGACCGAGGTCAGAAAGCTGCTGGCCGCATAGGGACCGCCGGGGATGGCGCCGCTGAACACGGACGATTTCCGCGCGGCCGCGCGGCGGCGCCTGCCGAGGGGCCTGTTTGACTATATCGATCGGGGCACCGAGGACGAGGTTTCGCTGGCCCGCATCCGCGCCTCGCTGGACGGGGTCCGGCTTCGGCCGCGCATCCTGAACGGCGACTGCCCCGCCTCGCTGGAGACCACCCTGCTAGGCCGCCGCCATCCGACCCCGCTGGTGATCGCACCGACCGCGCTGGCCGGCATGGTGGCGGATAGGGGCGAGACGAAACTCGCCCGTGCCGCCAGCCGCTTCGGCATACCCTTCACCGTCTCGACGCAATCGGTTGAGCCGATCGAGGACATCCGCCGCGGCGCCCCCGATGCCAAGCTGTGGTTCCAGCTTTACGTCTGGAAGGACCGCGCCCGCACCGCCGAGTTGCTGCGCCGTGTCGCGGCTTGCGATTGCGACACGCTGGTGCTGACCGTGGACACGCAAATGCCGCCCAAGCGCGAATACAACCAGCGCAACGGCTTCGGCGTGCCGTTCCGGCCCACGCCGTGCAATGTCACCGACATGCTGCGCCATCCGCGCTGGCTGTGGGAGGTGATCCTGCGGCCGGGCCTGCGCCGGGGAATGCCCAGCTATGGCCACTATCCGCCCGAGTTTCGCGCGGGCCTGCTGTCGCCCGTGATGGCCGAGGAGCTGCGCCTGGATCCGGCACTGACATGGCAGGATTTCCGCGCGCTGCGTGACGGCTGGCAGGGCCGGATCATCCTGAAGGGCGTGCTGTCCGCCGAGGACGCCATGCGCGCCAAGGCCGAGGGCGCCGATGCCATCGTGGTCTCGACCCATGGCGGGCGCAATTTCGACGCCCTGCCGACCACCGCCGAGGCTCTGCACCGCATCGCTGCCAATCCCGCCACGGTTCCCGAACTGCTGGCCGACAGCGGCGTGCGGCGCGGCTCGGACGTGCTGAAATACCTCGCCCTCGGCGCCTCGGCCGTCCAGTTGGGCCGCGCGCCGCTATGGGGCCTTGCCGCCGGAGGGGAGGCCGGCGCCGCGGGACTGCTGGAGATCATCCTGGCCGAGATGCGGACGGGGATGGGCTTTCTTGGCGCGCGGACGCTTGCCGATCTTTGCCCCCTCGATAACTGAAGCCGGCCAAGCCGGAGGCGAAGGAACAAGCCAGCGGACACCCTTTCCAGCTGGTCGGACGGGTCAGCGCAGCGCGGGGGACGGTGTTGCCGGGAACTGGGCATCAACCCCAAGACCGTTGCGAAGTGGCGCAAGCGCGCAACGGTCGAGGATATGAAGACCGGACCGTCGGAGCCGCGGTCCACCGTCCTCACCGAAGCCGAAGAGGCGATGGTCGTAGCATTCCGGCGTCATACGCTTCTGCCACTATAGGGAGGACGTGAGGGACATGAAAACTAAAGCTGTCAAAAGAAGCGCCTTCCGAAAGACTGTCGCGGGCGAAGAAGTGAACTTCGCAAGACTCGCTGCACTCGTGGAAGAGACGTGTACGGCATTAAATCAGGGGCTCGCTGACGGTAAGATGGTGGCGGCAGTGATGCGCGACATCTCCGAGAAACCGTCTGATATCATGTAAACGATTCCTTGAACCGAATGACCGCTTTGCGGAGCCTGTTTTTTGCAAGTAGCACTTGCGACGAATGGCGGCTTTCCGCCCTTCACGCTTGCACCATCGCGGATCCCAATCCCCCTTCCGACCTTCACAACAGCCATTCGACCGGCAGGATACCGATCACCGCGATGGCGATCTGCTGGAGCCATGTCGCGCCGGGTTCCTGCTGGTAGATCTCGGTCCGGCCTTCGGGCAGGGTCTCGACCCAGACCATGTTGGCCTCGGGCGTCAGCGCGGGCTGGTAGCTGACCAGCGGGATGGTGTCATCGAAGGCGGTGGAGACTTGCGCGGCCATCATAGGGCTGTCGATCAGGAAGCCCATCTCGCAATTTAGATCGACCGAGCGCGGATCGAAGTTGAACGAGCCGATGAAGACGCGCCGGTGATCGACCGCGAAGGTCTTGGCGTGAAGGCTTGCACCGGAAACCCCCATCGGGAAGATCTGCTTGTCGGATTGAGCCCCGCGCAGCTTCAGCTCGTAAAGCTTCACGCCGGCCTGCAGCAGGTCGCGGCGGTATTTCGTATAGCCGGCATGGACCAGCAGCACGTCGGACGTGTTCAGCGCATTGGTCAGGATATTGACCTCGATGCCTCTGCGCGCCAGATCCGCGAAGACATCGGTGCCTCTGCGGCTCGGCACGAAATAGGCCGAGACCAGGTCCAGCCGCGTCTCGATCCCGCCGAGGGTCTGCACCAGGCGCGAGATCATCAGTTGGTCCTCGGTGGCGATGCCCTGCCCCTTGGCCGGATCGTCGGCCACCAGTTGCACATGGGTCCATTCATGCGCCACCCTCCCCTCGATGGCGGCGCGGGCGCTGCTTTCCACCGCGCCCAGCAATTCGCGGGCCTCGTCGGTCTCGCGCAGGGCGGCGGTCCGCGCCTCGAAGGCGGCGATATCGCCTGCGCCGCCGACCACCCGCTCAAGCTCGATGACCGAGGCGGCGTTCCAATAGGCGTCGAAGACCGCACTGGTCTCCGGCACGACCTGGCCCACGGCGACCGCGTCCATGTCGAGATAGAAGGCATTGCCGATCTGGAAATATTCGTCGCCGATATTGCGCCCGCCGATGATCGCGGCACTGCCGTCCACGATCATGCTCTTGTTGTGCATCCGGCGGTTCATGCGGAAGAAGTCGATGGCATAGCCCAGGTATTTCGGGCTGCGCACCGTCGAGGGGTTGAACAGCCGGATCTGGAAGTTCTCCTGCGCGTTCAGCGTGGCCAGCAGAGGGTCCAGCCCCGGGATGCCGTTGTCGTCCAGAAGCAGCCGCACCCGCACGCCGCGCTGCGCCGCCCGGTGCAACGCGTCCAGAAGCAGCAGGCCCGAAGTGTCGTCGTGCCAGATGTAATATTGCGCGTCGATCGAGGTCTCGGCCAGATCGGCCAGGGTCAGACGGCTGGCCAGCGCATCATGGCTGTTGCCAAGCGCGACCACGCCGGTCTGGCCGGGATGGGCCGAGATCCGATCCGCGAAAGCGCGGCCGATCCGGCCCTGCGCATCCGGCGGCAGCGAGGTCTCATGCGGGCGGGCAGAAACATCCGGCAGCGGAAAGATCAGGCGCAGGGTCAGGATCGCCGCCCCAGCGACCAGAACTGCCAGCAAAAGCCATTTCAGTTTCTGCATGAAACCTGTCCTCCTCCGATTGGGGGCGCTGACCGATCCCCGCCGGGATCTCGAGGCTGCCGCCGCGGGCGATATCCGTCAAGGAAGAGCGCAACCGAAGCCCGGACAGGCCGATCGCTCCCGAGCCGACAAGGGGTCCCGGCCCATAGAGCAGTTCCATGTGGATCGAGCACACAGAAGGGACAGGAACTGCCCGGCCGCCACGGAAGCGTCGGTCAGGTCGAGCTCTCCCTCGTCCCGCGCCGCTGCAAGCATCTCGGACAGGCCCTGCGCGGCCCGGCGCCTCGTCGTGGAAGCGCGCCGCCGAGCATCGCACCTGCGCGCCATCGGCGATCATCGCAGGGGCCGACGCTGCCCCGCACGGATTTGTGATCCCGCCGATTCTGCGCTGGTGTTCGCTCCCGGTTGCTTCCGATATGCTTCCGGAGCGTTTGGGGCACAAATGCAATAGGCCTCCCGGGGAGGCTTAAGCGGTTGTAATGCAATGTGATTTTTGGTTGCGGGGGCGCGCATTGGACACTGTTTCGCAATGTCGAGCGCGCTCAACCTTCCCTGCCGTTCTCGCAGCGCCGGCCAACCGTCTTGATCACACTGAAATGGGCAGCAGTCTTTCCCTGCCAAACATGGGTGTTCCGCTCTTCGGAAACAACATGACTTGTGCTCGGCGCATGAGCAATACCCTCACTGCCCTGACTGATGACGGCATCGATAAACTGAAAGACACGCTCAGGGATGCGCGCATCGCCATCGAAACCTGGCACGCGTTCCACGACGACTTGGTCAATGACCAGAAAATCTGCATCAAGGCACAGTCGCCGCGGTAATAATCGGTTGGTTCCAACGGAAAAACGATAGGACCGCTCTGGACGCTTATAGACAATTAATAAATTTATGTCTACAAGGGCTTTCAGGAGGTGCCTATGGACCGTCTACCCGTTTCCTTGCAGACGCTCTACGCCGACATGGTCGATCGCAGCTGGTCAGGGTCTTACGCGGAACTGATCGAAGCCGGGGGCGCGCCCTACCGGCAGACGATCGGAGGCCGGGAGTTCTGGTATCTGAAGATGCCCATGGTGAATGGCGTCAGGAAGAAAGACCTCTACTTGGGGCCGGACAGTTCCGAGGTTCAGGCCCGATTGCATCAGCATCACGATCTGAAAGCCGTGCGCGGCGAGCGCCTTGCCATGATCCGATCCCTGCGTGCGGCCCGGCTGCCCGGTCCGGATCCGCTCTCTGGAAAAATCATGTCGACGTTGGCAGAGGCCGGGGCCTTCCGGCTGAGGGCCGTCGTCGTGGGATCGGCGGCATTTCAGACCTATTCGCCTATGCTGGGGGTGCGTTTCGACAACACGGCAGGCCAGACCGGGGACCTTGACATAGCGCAATTCCACTCGATTTCGCTGGCGGTCGACGATGCCATCGAGCAGGATCTCCTCACTACCCTCCAGAGAGCAGATGAGCGGTTCAGGGCGATACCATCGCCGATGGATGGGAGGCGAACGCTGCGATACGCCATCCGGGTGGGAAATCAGGAGGAGTTCGCCGTCGATCTTCTGTGCCCGCTGCGCGGGCCAGAGCGCGGAAGCATTACTGAGTTGAAAGCAATGAAGAGCGATGCCCAACTTCTGCGATACCTCGACTTCCTGATCTACGGCGAGATCAACGCGGTCGCCCTATACGGGCTGGGCGTGCCGATCAATGTGCCGGCGCCGGAGCGCTACGCGGTCCACAAGCTGATCGTTTCCCGGATGAGGATCGAGACGGCCGAGAGTCAGGCGAAGGCCCGGAAGGACATCCGCCAGGCGGAGGCCCTCCTCGAGGTGTTGCTGGAGGATCGCCCTTATGAGCTGGAGGCGGTCTGGACCGAGGCGATGGACCGGGGACCGAACTGGAGGAGCAAGCTTCTTGAAGGGGTTGCCATGCTGAAAAAACCGGTGATCAAGGCGATGCAAGAGCGGATGAAGCTCCAGCTAAGTTGAGCCAAACCTTGCTTATAGACAAAAAATTGTAACTGTCTATAAGCTAATCTGCCTCATGCCATGCGCACACTATCGCTTTTCCTTGGTCAGTGTGCTTCCGCCCCGGCAGCGCAAAGGCCGCCTGCGCGACCGGCTGACGGAAGACATCATCACGCTCGCTCGCACCTACGGGCGATATGGCTATCGGATGATCACCGGATTGCTGAACAACGCCGGTTGGCATGTAAATCATAAACGCGTGGAACGGATATGGCGGCGTGAAGGGCTGAAGGTCCGTAAGCGGGAAGCTGATGCCGTTCAGGGCGTGTAGTTCCAGGGCATGAGGGCGTCGATTTCGGCGCTTGGCCATTGGTTGGCGATGCGCTCGAGGGTCTGTGTCAGCCAGGCTGCGGGGTCCACGTTGTTCATTTTGCAGGTCTGCAGGAGGGTGGCGATGGTGGCCCATGTGCGGCCGCCGCCGTCCGATCCGGCGAAGAGGCTGTTCTTGCGGGTGATGGTCTGGGGCCGGATGGCGCGCTCGACGATGTTGGAGTCGAGTTCGATCAGGCCGTCGGTCAGGAAGCGCTCGAAAATGTCGCACCGGGCGCTGGCGTAGCGGATGGCTTCGGCCAGCTTCGATTTGCCCGAGATGCGCGGCAGGGTCTGTTGCCAGAGGGCGAACAGCTCGGCGACGATGGGCGCGGAGATGGCCTGTCGCGCGGCGGCGCGGGCCTCGGGGCTCTGGCCGCGCACCTCGGCTTCGAGTTTCCACAGATCGGCCATGCGCTCGACCGTGGTGGTGGCGACCTGGCTGTCCCCCGCGGTGTGGAGCTCAAAGAAGCGCCGCCGGCTATGGGCCCAACATCCAGCGAGGCGCGGGCCATCATTGCCCCCGTCCTTGCGGACGAGCTGATTGTAGGCGGCATAGCCGTCGACCTGAAGAATGCCGCCATACCCGCCGAGATGCCGACGAACGCATTCTCCGGATCGGCTGTCCTCGAAGCGATAGGCCACCATGGGCGGCCCGCTGCCGCCGAAGGTGCTGTCGTCGCGGGCATAGGCCCAGAGCCAGGCCTTCTTCACAGCGCCGGTGCCGGGCGCGAGGGTCGGCAGGCTGGTCTCATCGGCGAAGACGCGCGGTCCCTTCAGGATCTCGCCCAGCACATGCGCGGCGAGGATCTCCAACTCGAAGCCGACCCGGCCCATCCATTGCGCCATCAGCCGCCGGTCGATTTCTACGCCGTCACGGGCATAAATCCCCTCCTGCCGGAACAGCGGCAGGCCGTCGGCATATTTGGAGACCGCGATCTGGGCCAGCAGCGCCTCGGTCGGCAGGCCGCTTTCGATGATGTGGGCCGGCGCAAGCGCCTGGATGACACCGTCCCAGCCCTTGAGCGCGTATTTCGGGCGGCGGGTCACGATGACACGGAACTTCGCCGGGATGACGTCCAGCCGCTCGGAGATGTCTTCCCCGATCAGCACCTTCTGCTTGCCCGCGTGTTCCGGCAGGTCCTCGGGCTCGATCACCACCTCGACCCGCTCGAGATGGGGCGGGAAGCCCTTGCGCGGCCGCGGAGCCCGCTTCTCGCCCGGGGCCCGGC
The DNA here is from genome assembly GCF_030388245.1 of Paracoccus sp. TOH. Lineage (NCBI taxonomy): Bacteria > Pseudomonadati > Pseudomonadota > Alphaproteobacteria > Rhodobacterales > Paracoccaceae > Paracoccus > Paracoccus sp. TOH. The sequence continues at coordinate 741,695 of NZ_CP098361.1, read as the reverse complement.
CTTGGCCTGTCTGCGCCTTCAGCGCCGCGATGCCGGTCTCGATCTCCTCGAAGACGAAGGCCTGCTGCGCCTCTTCGTCAGCACCAGCCCCAGCGGTGCCAAGCTTCTCGGAGCGCCGCCCGAACCGAGCCCGGTCATAGGCCTTCAGGATCTGCATCAGCCGCTTGATCCGCGCGTCGGCATCAAGGCTGCGCGCCTTCAGGGCAGCATTCTCGTCCTCCAGCACGGCCGTCTTCTCCGCCATGGCGCGGACCATGGCCTTGAGCAGGTCCATGTCATCGGGCAGGGAAAGATCATCGGTGCGCATGCCGCACAGGATAGCACGGCCCGCCGCGCCATGCCTCAGGCGATCGACATTCCGGGCTGGGGTGATTCACTTTGCCGCAGGCTGGTTATCCAGCAAATACAGGCGCTTTTACCACTACGGGGCGAACCCGTTTCCAATCCAAACCGTCGAGCAACGCCATGAGCTGGGCATGGTTGAGTTGCACCCGGACAGGCCCGATCCGCGGCCAGCAGAACGAGGATTTCTCGAGCCGCTTGGCAAAGAGGCAGATCCCGCTGCCATCCCACCAGACAATCTTGATCCGGTCAGCCCGCTTCGCCCGGAACACGTAAAGCGCCCCGCTGAACGGGTCACTGCCAGCATCGCGCACCAGCGACAGCAGGCTGTCAGGCCCCTTGCGGAAGTCTACCGGCTGGCTGGCCAGATAGACCTTCACACCCGACGGCATCATGCCGAGCGCACCGCACGAAGGATCCGGCGCAACGCAGCCTCGCTGAGGTCCGGGCCGACGCGGATCATCACCTCGCCCACCACGATCTCCACCACGGGCGCTGGCGCACCCGCCGGGGCGTCTGCGTTCTGCTTCTTCAGGAAGGCCTTACGCCATCCGAACAGCTGCGGCGGCGAAATCCCCAGGCGGCGCGCCAACGCCGAAACATTCACACCTGGCTCCAGCGCCGCCGCGACGGCTTGGGCCTTGAACTCATCCGACCACCGGCGGCGCTCCCCAACCGGAGCTCCGTCGAAACGCTCGATCACAGCCTCGACCAACTGTAAGCTACCAGTCGCAGGCATAGGCGTAGAACTAGTCGTAGACATGGAACCCCGGCGTCAGACCAACGCCACCAGCCTATCCCGGACCGGCAACGCCGCTAACCCACGGGGTCTCCTTGCCGCTTACAAAGGTCCCGCAAAAGCAGGCAAAGAAGGGTCGGCTCTGGTTGAACGACGGGTCCTGCGTCCGTCTCCGGCCGGAGCACCCGAACCACGTCTGGTCCTATGATTTCGTTCAGGACCGGACACATGACGGACGGCTGTTTCGGACGCTCAATATCATCGACGAATTCACGAAGGAGGCGCTGGTGATCCGTGTAAACCGCAGGCTCAATTCCACCGACGTAATCGACGCCCTGACGGATCTGTTCATCTTGCGTGGCCCGCCTGCGTTCATAAGGTCCGACAATGGCGCGGAATTCATTGCCAAGAAGGTGCAGGGCTGGATCGGCGCAGTTGGTGCCAAGACCGCGTTCATCGAGCCGGGTTCACCCTGGGAGAACGGGTATTGCGAGAGCTTCAACGCTCGATTCCGCGACGAACTCCTGGATGCAGAAGTCTTCTATTCGCTCAGGGAGGCCCAGATCCTCATCGAGCGATGGCGCCGCCACTACAACACTGTCAGGCCGCACAGCTCCCTGGGATACCGCCCACCCGCACCGGAAGCCGTCATCCCAATAGACCAGCGGCCGACAATGCACTAACAATCAACCCGGACCACTCGGTGGGGGCAGTCCACAGCCACGACTGCACCGCCATCTCGCCGACTTCGTCGCGGCCTACAACTTCGCCCGAAGGCTCAAGACCCTCAACGGCCTCACGCCCTACGAATACATCTGCAAGGTCTGGACTTCAGAGCCCGACAGTTTCATCGTCAATCCGATCCATCAGATGCCGGGACTGAACACCTAGGCGCGGGCGCCGGCCGAAAGTCGCAATGGACACATAAGGGAAAAATTCCGGCGACGCGATCATTTTCAGCAACCCGCTAATGCATGCGAAAACGTGCGGCCAGCCTTCGCACCACTAGGGCTTCTCAACCGATACATCTCGCTATACAATCAATGAGGGATCATCTACATTGGCCCGAGTCGAGAAGAAGAAGCTGTTGATGATCAAAATGACCGTTCAATTTATTCAACGCGCTACATGTATCTGCCGTTCTTTATCTGTGACCTATCCAACGATGAGCAAAAAAATCCTTCTAACAGCGCAGAAAAATAGCTCTGCAGCTTATCACCGAACATTAGTCGCCGCCAGCCAGACTCCATCTCCACCAATAACGTCAGCCCCAGTAGCGCTTACACTAACTATTCTAGAAAGCGAACTTTTCATTTTTATAGAAAGAGAGTCTTTGCCGTGCAGCTCCAAAGGATAACTGTATCAAATCTTCGCTTAGACGGGCCAAAGCCTTACGGCCTTAAAATCTCACAGAATTAGAAACCGATTGACTACTGAGCTCCTGCCCCCTGGCCTGCCTATGTCCAAAAATAAATCAGATCTAGACAATTCATGCTTTGCATCCCTTCGCTATGCAGAGGCGCGCGCTAGGTATGAACAGTTAAGGCTAAAAAACACTCACCAAGCTGAAGAATACGCACTGCGCGCGGCTCCTTTTTTTCCGGCTCATCAGTTCTTCTACAATAAGCTTCTATCGGAAGGCGTCGACCCAGAGGTCAGGCGTCGCGCCGCCATTTCTGCACTGAAGATGGCCGAGGCCGGGGTTGATATAAATTACAAAATCTTAATTAGAGCCGAAATGGTGCTCGATAGCACATTTGAAATCGCGCGCGCGCCGCATGCACTTGAGGCCAGAAGAAATCAAAAACTCGTAAAAGGTGCGTCGTCGCTTCTGGCAGAGGTGTATCGAGCAAAAAAAGAACGACGGTGGAACGATGCATATAAAGTTCTTGAACAGTACGTCGAGAGTCATCCACAGGACATAAGAAGAACGATTGAACTAGGTCTGCTAGCCTACCGCAGCGGGTCTTGGGGTGAGCGTATCTCTGCTATTTTAGCACTGCATGATTACCCTCACGATAAAAAGGCAAGAGATGCCTTTGAAACCGTCCAATCGTTCTTTCAGGCTTGCTCGATCCCTATGTCTTCCCGACAGGATTCAGAACAGCGCGAAACGCTGCAAAGCCCGGGATCCGTATTTCGACATGTTCTTGACTCATGCCCCGCTTCCCGCAAAGAAAAACGAGCAGGCGTCGTCATGATCGTGCCATCTTTGGCGGGCGGAGGAGCCGAACGGATCGCTGCTACGATTTGTAATGGTTTGCTCACCAAGGGTAGATCAGTCGAAATGGCGATATATGAAGTTTCCAATGCGTCCGGACGTGATCCCTTATTCTATTTGCCGACAACGGGCCTTTCTACGAAGGATATACAGGTACTCGATCTAAGTAGCGACCTCCGGGAACCCTTTAAATGGCTGCCTCCGAACCTATCTCGAAAATCACAAGCTATCCATGATTTCCTGATCGAACGCCGACCTCGCACATTATACCTGACACTAGACATGGCCAATTTAGCCGGCGGCTTCGCAGCGGTCATCGCCGGGGTTCCAAATATCGTTCTCCATTGCCATAATCAGCGCCCGTCAAGCGTCTATGCAAACCTAGGAATAGAAGGATGGGCGGCAGCATATCATGCACTTCTGAAGCGGGAAGAGGTCCGAATCATTGCGGTCAGCCAAACCGTGTCCGATGACTACATCGATTGGACAGGTGCCCAATTAGGTAAGATTGAAGTCGTTCGAAACGGTCTCGATTTGCGACAGCTCATGAAACCGGATAAGCCGTTCATTAGGGCATTCAAAACGGAGCTAGGTATTCCTCAGGCATCATTGGTTGTAGGCGCGGCTTTTCGCTTCGAAGAAGTCAAACGCCCGGATCTTTGGCTTCGGATGGCTCAGCAGGTAGGAAGAGAACGACAAGATGTCCATTTTGTTCTTTTTGGTGAAGGGGCACTTCTTGACGCGGCACAGTTGCAATGCCGGGAACTTGGGCTCAAAGATCGGGTTCATTTCACAGGGCATATAAACGATCTTTATCGACGATTGCCGCTTCTAGATATATTTGTCTTGTCTTCCCGCTCGGAAGGGCTTCCTAATGTTTTGTTGGAAGCGCAGGCTGCAGGGGTAATTCCAATAGCTTTCGATGTAGGAGGTTGCCGGGAGACGATGATCGACGGAGTTACAGGCCATTTGGTCCACGAGCAATCAGCCGAAGCACTGGCCAACGTTGTCCTGAAAGTCCTAAGTGACTCCGAATGGCGCGGTGCTGCAAGGAAATGTGGGAAAAAGTTCGTCCGAAGTCAATTCTCCGCTCGGCGTATGCAGGCCAGTTTCGGCCGATTACTGCGCAGCTAATTTCCAACTAAAAGAGCTTCCCAAGGTTGGCGCGCGATATTTTAAAACAAAACTATCGCGCGCCGCATAATCGGTTAGTTAAGATTTACTGATAAAGGGCTTGTCGAGACACCCAACCGCGCTATCGTATCCGATTACGATGCCTAAGGAACCTGACTGGTCCGAGATCCAAGGATCATGATACGAAAGTCATCCCGCCCAAGCTGCTGGAACTTTATGAAAAGAAAATACAGCCTTTCCCGAAGGCTGCAATCGTCTTCAACTCATCAAATGCAAGCGCTGATGCATTCCGAATCTCCAATCGTGCGTTTCCCTTTGCGGCGCTTACTGCCAAACGCTTCAAGTCTTCAAAATTGACAATTTCCGCATCGAGGGAAAATCCCCCTCCAAAAGCGGCGAGTTGCATGAGGTCTTGAATGCTGGCTGCATCTGCTATTGCCATTGATTCCCCTTATCATTCAGGATATATTTCAAATGACTGGCTTTCCAGCAACTGCCGCCCGAGCGATTGCATGACCAGCCACCGAAGAATTATTAACAGCAACGCCGGTATTCTGCAAGGACATTCGCCTTTGCGAGCGTATTCCCGCTCATCCCAAACACGGCTTTGGTGAGGAAACGGAAATGCGCAATTCATTCCTTAGCTCTCAAGAAGGTATAGTCAGCTCGTTGATCGCCGCCATCTCCCCAACTTTTTCTCCTCGAGTTTACTTTCCTATAGCGACATCTTAGCTTCAACCATGAGCCAGGCTCCCCGCCAAACGCTGCCTATTTCTGCCCAATCTCCTCTCGACAAATTCAAAACTAACTGCTTCAGCTTGAAAAGCTCAATCGACAGATGTAAGCTTTTCCAGCTCTTTTTTTAGCAAAGCGCTATTGGGGGCTAATGAGATTCCGCGCCGTATAGCCTCTGTAGCTTTAGCCATCTCGCCTACCCGTTGCAGCATTTTCGACACCATAAGCCATTCATCCGGGTATTTATAGTCGAGATCGGCCGCAAGGTTTGCCCAGGTGACTGCTTCGGATTGGTCCCTTTGGCGCATTGCGAACGCGACGAGCGAGTTCAGGGACTTCAGCGCTGACTCTTCTTGCGACCATCTGGTCCATTCACATGGTGACGATCCTGACCGCCGGGGGCTACACCACGGCTGCAGCGATCGCGGTCGGTACTTTGATCGGGCCATCCCAAGTCGGTGCCCGCGTCGTCGAAATGATGGGAGGGGGCCGACATCACCCGATATGGACCATGCTTGCAGCGACCATGCTCGTTTTCGTCGGCTTCCTGGGGCTGCAGATGGGATTTCCAGCTGCCGCCGCTCTCGTCGCATACGGGGCCGGAAATGGCCTTTGGTCCATCGCGCGCGGTGCTCTTCCGCTCGCGCTCTACGGTCCGGAGCACTATGGCGCTCTAATGGGACGCTTGGCTCGCCCGATGCTGTTGGCTGGCGCTGCCGCCCCGACGCTTGGGGCATTGCTCATTGACAAGGTCGGCGCCGAAACGACGATGGTCCTTCTCGCCGCAACGGCCATCGTCCCGTTCTCGATGGCATTCTTGATCCATGTGGACTTGATGCGGGAGCGGCGCAGCGCAGAATTCCTATAGCGGAGGGCCGGTTCGCAAGACAGGAGCATTGTGGCGAGGTTACCGGATGCTCGACCCAATCTGTTCTATGTCGCCACGGATAAGAATGCTGCGAATGCTAAAAACTCTGAGCCGGGGCGGCTGGTTTGGGCTCGATGCGGTCATGCGGCGGTGCGGCAGGCCGTGTGACCATCCTGGCAGAGCGACATGGCACGCCCGGCCCACAGTCGACATTGAGTGCTCCGCGTGAATGCTGCGGTTGCAGTCCACTCTCTGGACATTCGCGGCAAACGCAAAACTTATAGCGTTAGCCTGCATTCCCCAAGTGGCGTGTCGTTTGAGGTGAAGATCGCCTGTATCCGAGCGCTAGACAAGGATTTTCTGCCGCAAGCGGCACCTGCGGTCGCGCAGACTGCTGGATCTGGACGGATCAGACCGCGAAGCCGCTGTTTCCTTGCCCAGGGGCGGCGTTTTTCAGCGCAGCGGACAGATCTGTCCAGCCGCTTTCGTTCAGTTTGAGCGTGGATCGCGATCATGCGCATAGCGGTGGCGCTCGCAATCGGCGGATAGCGGCGAGGATGGCGCGTACCATCGTGCCGGTGACAGCGACCTCGGCCAGCTGGAAGGTGATGGTGCGGGCGTGACGGACCACACGTGCCCCGATCTTGATCAGCTTCAGTTGCAGGCTGGTCAACGACCAGTCGGCCATGGCCTCGGGCAGCTCGATGCAGTGCAAGAAGGTGGCCAGGTTGTACGCCAGGGCGTGCAGTTGCAGCCGCACCTCATTGTCGCGGAACTTCCGGCACGACAGCCGCGTCCAGCGAAAGGCGTATTTGCCCTCTTTGATGTGCTGCTCGGCGGTGCCGCGCTGGTTGTAGAACCGCACCACCCAGTCCGGCTCCATCGGCAGGTTGGTGACGATGAAGCCGACACGCGGGAACAGTTCGCCCGGATGCCATTCGATCTTGGCGATCACCCGGCGTTCCTTGTCCCAGGACGCCGCCTGATACTCGAATTCCTCGAAGAACCGCTTGACCTTGGTCAGTGACGGCCGCCCGACAGGGCGCGTTAGCCGATGCGCGATCTTGTCCTTGAGGACCGCGTTTGCGGGCAGCCGGATGGCGTAGAAGAACCGCGCTTCTTCCAATCGCTCATAGATCGCCGGGATCGCGTAGGCAGCATCGGCCCGGAAGAACCTGCCACCAAGGTCGCGCTCCGCGTAGCGCGCAATGACGGGGTCGAGAACATCACGCCAGCCATCGGCGCTGTGGACGTTGCCATGGCGCAGGGCGCAGCGTTCCAGCATCCCGAACTGGTTGAACAGAAAGTTGGGGTGATAGCAGCTACAGTCGAAATGGCCATTCCAGGCGGACCCTTCCTGGTCGCCATGGGTCGGGCTGACCGAGCTGTCCATGTCCAGAACGATGTACTTCAGCCCGTTACGGTCATGGAACCGGTCGATCCATTGCCCGTTCAGGTCGGCCAGCGCGGCACGGTTCCCGGCCAGAGCCAGCGTCTCGGTCTCGAACCGTCCCATCTGCGATGCCGAGGCCGCTTGTGCATCGACCGCTCTGCCGCCGACAACTTGGCGCATGACCGGATCGCAGGCGAGACGGTTGGCGTCGTTGACATCCTCGTATCCGGCCAGCCGCCCAAAGACTGATTGCCGGAACAGGCCGTCGAGCCGATGGACCGTGTTCTTGCCAGAGCGAGTATCGCGCAGCGCCGCTGACGCCAAATCGGACAACCCGAGCGCGTCATCAAGCTCGCGCATCACCAGAAGGCCGCCGTCGGAACTGAGCTGCGTGCCGCGAAATTCCAGCCGCACGCGAGGGTCGAAATCCACCCGATCTGCCCGTTGCAAGCCCGCACCCTCTGGGTGATCCATGAAACGCGCCCCTCGCAGCCTTCAACACCATGTTTTATATAGGAAATATAATGGTCAGGACAGCGAAATCAGCGCCTTACTTGGGAAATGTGGGTTCAGTCCGAGCTCTCCCTTTTTATCCTCAAGCTCAATGCGTAAACTTTCGGACAACGCCCTGTGCCCTCTTGAACCAGCTTGAATATAAAGCAGGGTTAAATAGAGATCATCCCCACGGCGACGATTGCGGCGCGCGTCTAAAAGATTTCTAATTTCAAAAGTTCCACTCAGCACCTCAGATGCTATGCGAGCGAGACCGTAAGACTTGTTCATCATAGCGACGGTGGCATGGCCGGAAAAGGGGCAAGGTACGAATTGTAAATCGGATCGCCCCCGAAATAGCTGAGCCTGTCGAGCATCAAGTTCAGTGAAAGGGTCATAAAAAATATAGCCAGTCGCTTTGCTGTTGTGAAACATTGTTTCGCTGTCAAAGCTCTCAATCTGCTTGAACTCATCCCGCCAACGCGTCTCGAAAGGTGCATATTCCGGAGCGAGGCTAAACTGTGGTGAAACGCTTATGCAAGGCAACCCCAGCAGCGCCGAAAACAAAGCGGACCCATACCCTCCCATACTAGAACCACAGGTGACAACCCGCCGAGACGCTGCAAAGCTCGCCACGAAATCAACGGCTGTATTGCGTTCGGCGCAGTTATACCAGTGATTACGGCGAGGTATTATATGCAACTCATCGGCCTGAGCTTGCCGTTCAAAAGCGCGCTCAACGAATCCTCGGGCCTGTTCCGCCGGTGCAGACCCCAATGGATTGGCTAACCATGGACCAAATGTCACGACGCCGCGTCCGCGCCCGCCGTCTACGCTCACGATGACCAAATCGGCACCGTCGAAAAGCACCTTCCGTTCCGCATCAGCATTCATGAGGAAATCACCTTGAAGTTGTTCAAGGCCTAACGTAAGCCATACCTAGTCGGAATTGACAAGGCAAGGTGTACACATGAGTGATTTTCTTAAGGAAGCCAGGGAGATCGTCGGCCTTCCTGAGCCTGCCGTCGTACGTAACATGCCGGCATCATTGGCATTTGACCAACCGGGACATGGCTTTCAAGACGGGTTGATGAAGTCAGCCATCCTGTGCACCGCGCGGTCTGGAAGCTCTTTGCTCTCGATTGCTATGGAGGCCTATGGGTTTCGGTTCAGGGAATATCTAAATGCCGGCGACCTGTTGAAAAAGGTGGTAGTAGATGCTGCTATAAAGTACACATCGGAGCTAGCGCAGCCGTTTGAGCAATTCGCGACACAAGACGGTCGCATGTCGATCAAGATGCCGCCTCTCGGCCTCGTTTTCCTCTTTATGATGGGGGAGTTTCCCAAGAATCTGGATCAATGGCGATTTGTTTACTTGCGTCGTGAAAATCTGGTCCGCCAGGCTATATCTGGTGCTGTCGCCCGTAAAACAGGCCAATGGACGCACGTAATGGCAGCGCGGGCCGAGGTCTCGGATGACGATTATTCATTCGACGAAATTCTTCGTATATTGAACTCCGCCAATCAGGAAAACCGTATGATCGAGCGATTTATAGGTCTACTCGGGCTTCCTGTATATAATGTAGTTTACGAGGAGTTCGTTAAGAACCAAAAGCCCGTCCTGGCCGAAATTGCGGCTTTCTTCGGCTGTGATCTAAATGATTATCCTGAAGCGGCACAGCATGAGCCTTGGATCGAGCGGCAGTCCACCGATCTGAACGCGCGTTGGGAAGATCGTTTCCGAGAGGATCTATTAAAGCGTTTAGGCGTGGATAGTAACAGCATTTAAAAAAGGGGCCAGATGGCCCCTTTTAACATCAGAGATATTGATCCTTGGTTAATGCGCTCCATAGATGGCTGAGACCAGAACGGATATTCGTCTGTGCCACGAAGCCTAAGTCGCGCAAAGCCAGCGATGGATCACCCAGCGACATGCGAATGTCCCCCGAGCGAGCAGCAGCATGAATAATTGGGGTTGCACTGCGGCCCGTAACGCCGTCGATGTGAGATGCGAGACCGACTAGCGTTGTCTCAACCCCCGTGCATAAGTTGAAAACAGAAGCGTTTGCTCTATTCTTGGCATAGGCGCGTGCACGGATCAAGCCATCAACAATATCAGAGACGTAGATAAAGTCGCGGCTTTGCTGACCATCGCCAAATACGGTATGGGGGCTGTTCGCCAGACGGTTTGCACAGAAGCGTGAGATCACGCCAGCATAGGGAGATTGTGGATCTTGGCGAGGCCCGTAGACGTTAAAGAAACGCAGGCCGACGGAGGGTAAGCCATGGATAGCTGCCATTGCGCGAGCTTGATGCTCACAGCTAAGCTTGTCAGCCCCGTAGGGAGAAATCGGAGCTGGCAGACTGGATTCACTGCAACCAGCTCCGGAGTTGTCGCCATAGACTGCGGCCGATGAGGCATAAACCACCGGAACACCGCTGGGGCGAACCTTGGCAGCGGCATCAAGCAGCCGCACCGTCGCACCGAGATTAACTCGATGGCCTAGGTTCCAGTCCTTGATACATTCCTGAACCGAAACCAGCGCTGCCAGGTGAAAGACACTGTCAACACTTTGCATCAAGTCTTTCACTAACACGTCGTCGATGACGTCGCCCTCAACCAGATCTGCTTGAGGCGGCAGATTCTTGCTTTTTCCACTAGAGAGGTTGTCCAGCACGATAACCTGCTCACCGGTTGCCACAAGGCGATCTACGAGATGACTGCCAATGAAGCCTGCGCCTCCGGTGACAAGCGTTCTATGTGTCATACTGCATCCAATCATCGTGTTTTGGTTTACTTCAGACTTGCGTTTGCGTGAGATTTAGCTGGGCGCTTGCCCTTACGCGCGAGTTTTGCGGACGGAGCACGTTCTCCGAAATCCGAGAGCCGCGTTCCATAGACCAAATCATGCAACTGCTCCATCATCTGGTCAATAGAAAAGGTTTTTCGGACGAACTTCATGGCGCGCCGACTCATCCGCTTCAATCGCTGCGGCTTGTTAAGCAAGGTAATTACCTCTGCAGCCAACGCCTTTGCCGTACATTCGGGTACCACCAGTCCCGAGCGTCCTGGTTCCATCGTTTCACGACAGCCGCCCACATCGAAGGAAACCGGGACAACACCGGCGGCTTGCGCTTCTATCAGTACGTTCGGAAAGCCTTCCGACCGGGAAGACAGCATCATGATATCGAACACCGCTAACCGCTGTGCGAGATCGGATACACGTCCGGGAAAGTGAACACAGTCTTCCAGACCAAGGTGGGCGGCGCGAATTTTACAAGATTCCAACAGAACGCCGTCGCCATACATAATAAAATGCGCATCCTGTCGCGCGTTACGGATCAGGCGGGCAGCCTCCAGCCAGACCAACGGTTGCTTGACATCGGTGAACCGTATCGCTGCGCCTATGACCGGGCTGTTTGGGGGAATCCCAAGTTCGCATCGGATACGGGAGGGTTGATCGTCCCTCAATCCTTCATCGATTGGCGAGAAATCCACTCCATTGTGAATCACTGCCGCCCGGCAGGCGTTGGGTGGTGTGGCACACCAGTCGAGGTAATCATCCACAGCAACCTGAGCTACGTTGACATACTGAACATTGGGGCGGGCCAATAGCATACGGAACGCACGGTCCCACCCGAAAGAAAGGCGCGTATCGCCGTGCAAGTTAGGGGGGCTCATATTATGACAGTGCAAGACGATCCTAGGCACTCCCGCCATGACTGCAGCAATACCGCCAGCAATAATCGCTTCGTCCAAGGTGATATAAAGTACGCGAGGCCGTAACCGCATCAGATCGTCGTAGATAGCCTGTGCCCGCTGCGCATAAAATGGCGGTAGCCAGCAAAAGGGTTCGCTGGATTGCCGTACAGGCTCGATAATATGCAACTCTTCTTCACGCAAACCGGTCAGGGGCAAATAGAAGAGCGCATTTCCGGCTGGCCCGTTCGTCTTGGAAAACAGCCATAACTGCAGATTTTCAGCCGGCTCCATTTCCTTGAACTGCCGGCACATAGTGGCGACAATGCGCTCGGCACCGCCTCCTGCCAAGGAGCCTGTCAGCAATACGACCCCCTGTCGCACGGCCGTGTCAGGTTCGGGAGCTCGGTCCATTGCATATTCGTATACTGCACCTGGTGTTTCCAGCCGTTCCTGATTCAGGACAAGGTCGGAGGGCGTAGTGGAAGACAATCCCTGCGCGGCTTGAAACGTCTGAAACAGGTTCAGCAACTCGGTGCTGCGCGGATTGCTCTGAATCGAGGCTAGTGCCGAGATCTCGTTGCAGTAGCGTCCCCAGCGCCCCGTCTGCATTGCCAAAGTCGCCCGCAATATGAGGGCTGGTGCATCGGACGGAAACAAATCTAGATGAGTTGAGACCTCGTTCAGTGCGGTATCGACCTTGTTCTCACGTCGCGCCAATTGCGCGCGAAAGAAATGCCGTTGCGGTGAGACCTCCATCAAGCGATCCCGCAGATAAATGGCTTTGGCGCATTCCGCAGGGGAAGCCTGAGACGAGGCTAACAGCATGTCGGTCGCAGTGAAGACGGGTTGCAGAGCTACACTGACCTCCCCCTCTGCCACCTCCAAGACAAGGCGTGCTACCCGCAACTCATCCCCTGTTGCCTTGGCAAGGTCCAGTGCATGTGCGGGAAAGAAGGGCCGCTCAGGGTAAAGTGGAATCAGTTTGCATGCCAAATCAATGGCGCTCTTCTTATCCATCTGTTTGGAGGCTGTCAGCCAATGTTCCCGCGCTTTAGGAAAGGGAAGGCCTTCGAGATCCACGCTTTTCTGTGACAACATAAGCAGCTCAAATAGATGCAAACCTAACGACGACATACCTCTTCCGGGAGTCAATGGCCAGACAGAATCACCCTCGCAGCGAGTGAGCGACGATTGCGATTGGCATGCCCGCAAGCGCGGTGGAGCGCGGAGGCGGGTTTGGTGAAGGTCCACTTGGCCTTGGATGAGGCGACTCTGGAGGTCTGTGCAGTCGAGATCACCGGCAGTGGCGTGGGCGATTCGCCCGCGTTGCCTGATCGGCTCGCCCAGATCCCTGAAGGCGAGCCGCTCGCGTCGGTCACCACGGACGGGGCCTACGACGCGCGGGGCTACCGCGACGCCATCGCGAACCGCGGCGCGGATGCGGTCGCGCCGCCCCGGCGCAATGTCACGCCGTGGAAAAATGACACACCCGGCGCGGCGGACAGGAACGAGGATCTGCGCGCCATCGACCTCCTCGGCAGAAGCACCTGGCGGCGCTGAAGCGGGTATCACAACAGAAGCCGCGCATCTTGCGTGGCCCGCCTGCGTTCATAAGGTCCGACAATGGCGCGGAATTCATTGCCAAGAAGGTGCAGGGCTGGATCGGCGCAGTTGGTGCCAAGACCGCGTTCATCGAGCCGGGTTCACCCTGGGAGAACGGGTATTGCGAGAGCTTCAACGCTCGATTCCGCGACGAACTCCTGGATGCAGAAGTCTTCTATTCGCTCAGGGAGGCCCAGATCCTCATCGAGCGATGGCGCCGCCACTACAACACTGTCAGGCCGCACAGCTCCCTGGGATACCGCCCACCCGCACCGGAAGCCGTCATCCCAATAGACCAGCGGCCGACGATGCACTAACAATCAACCCGGACCACTCGGTGGGGGCAGTCCATGCCAGACCGCTGAACTCCAAGTCCGCATCGCCATCATGAACCGATTCCATGCTCTTGGCATCCCCGTCACGCACCCTTCGGCTGACCTCGGCAGGGGAAAGCCGAAAAGCACTGGATCGCTAGCCGATGCTACCAGATGTCGCCATCCCCTCGCAAAGTCCGGTGCGACGATCGGGCACCTCGTCGAAAAAAGGCCGCGGAGAGGGCGACAATGGCGAGGAGGAAGCGGTGGTGCCCTGAGCGGCGGTATGGGTAGGATCAGCCGCACATCGCGACCCCGCTTGCCGATCTCACGGTCCCGGAAGCGCAAGCCGTCGCAAGCTCCCGTAGTATAGCTCAGCAAGGCAACTACCTGAAAAAAATCAGCATCTGATCCCGCCTCAGCTTCTCGCGATCAGAGCCATCAGATCCATGAACCTGAAACGCATCCTTCGTCAGATCGAGCCCAACCGCTATAACCTCCATAACCACCTCCCAAAAAGGGATTGTGTCATCCACCTTTGCACGTTGATGCCGTCGCAGGCGGTTACAGCATTACAGCTATTGACGGCGACTGACTGAGCGGTCAAGACACCTACGCAGTCGAACGTGCCTGCGCAGGAAGAAGCCAAAATATAATGACGACTTGATGATTTCTGCATAACAGAGCATGGATTATCATTTTCGCCTATGAAGATAACTCTATGCTTGATCGAGAAAAACAATATAGCGCATCAACGAGGTTACGCGCATGCCATCCGTAAATACCATCCCCTATGTCGATCTAGGAAGTATTTCTCCCGCCGCTTCTTGGGCGAGTTTTGTGTTCGATAGCTGCAGCGGCGAAGATGCAGTCGGGAAAAACCTATCCTTACCTTCGGGATATCAGCCCGTAAATCTGACGCTTTCTAGTTGCGATGCTGCACTCGAATATTATGATATTAGCTCTGAGCGGAATAATGGAACATTTACAATCCTAGCCGAAGATACAATGTTAAACGGCGAAAAATATCCGGCCGGTACGGATGTTATGGTTGGATATAAGTTGATGGTTTCTTACACCGACAAAGACGGTGCCCGCTGTGTGAGTTGGCTTATCCCCATCAAAATCGGCAATAGAGGAATGGGCTTCGGCATTATTGGAAGAATCCCCCCCTCCAGCATCGATCTGCATGTCGAATCCAGTGAGGGCTGCGCTCAATGGGACGGCCGCTGTGCCGCTGCTCAGATACCCTACCAGATCATGCCGGGCGTTGCAGCTGGAACGATGCTGGAGACAGAGAGGGGGCTGGTCGCGATTGAGGATTTGGTCGCAGGCAATCTAGTCCTGACTCGCGATCACGGGCTGCAGCATGTGCGCTGGATCGGCTCGCGCAAGCTTTGCACTTCTGATCTGAGAAGTGAGCCAAATTTGCGCCCTATCCGATTTCGCGCGTGCGCGTTGGGAAAAAATATTCCTGCCAGCGATCTTTTGGTCTCGCCGCAGCACCGAATCCTTATTCGCTCTCGTTTAGTACTGCACATGTTTGGCAGGGAGGAATTTCTCGCCCCAGCCAAGCAGCTTCTTCGAGTGGAGGGTATTGACATTGCCACGGATTTGACTGAAATCGAATACTTTCAATTTCTTTTTGACCGGCATGAGATAGTAATATCAAATGGTGCAGAAACCGAGTCACTCTATGCCAGCCCCGAGATCCTGAAAACTGTGGGACATACTGCACGAGAGGAGATCTTCACACTGTTTCCCAACCTGCGCGACATGGAGATGCCTATGCCGGGTGCCCGGATGTTAGCGTCTGGAACTCAGGCACGAAAGCTCGTTGCACGTCATCGTCAGAAAGGCACAAGCCTCGTCAGCTAGGCACTCATCCCCGGCATCTGATGGATTGCATTAGCGGTGAATCTGTCTGGATCTGCAGTCCAGCTTTGCAGATGTATTTTTAGCGCGTGAGGGCTGCTGAAGGTCTTTATGTTGCTAGCGAAGCTGTAGGCCGTCATGAAGTCGAAAAGGTGTGTGTGCAAATAGACGTAGCTATCTAGTGGAAGAGTTAATAGTTGCGTCTGAGGTGGTGCCGGTTTCTGAGACAGGGGCATAAGGTGGATCGACCGATGAAAAGGACGATCCAGCATGAAGACACGCAGACGGTTTACGGCCGAGTTCAAGGCCAAGGTCGCGCTTGAGGCGATCCGCGGCGAGCGGACGATTTCGGAGTTAGCCACGAAACACCAGCTTCATCCCAACCAGATCACGCAGTGGAAGCGGCAGGCCATCGAGAACCTGGCCAAGGCGTTCGACGACAAGGCTTCCGACGCACAGGTCGGCCGGGAGGCCGAGGTCACGAAGCTGCACGCCAAGATCGGCCAGCTCGTCGTCGAGCGCGATTTTTTGGCCAAAGCCTTCGATCGCTGGTAAGCGGGAAGCTGATGCCGTTCAGGGCGTGTAGTTCCAGGGCATGAGGGCGTCGATTTCGGCGCTTGGCCATTGGTTGGCGATGCGCTCGAGGGTCTGTGTCAGCCAGGCTGCGGGGTCCACGTTGTTCATTTTGCAGGTCTGCAGGAGGGTGGCGATGGTGGCCCATGTGCGGCCGCCGCCGTCCGATCCGGCGAAGAGGCTGTTCTTGCGGGTGATGGTCTGGGGCCGGATGGCGCGCTCGACGATGTTGGAGTCGAGTTCGATCAGGCCGTCGGTCAGGAAGCGCTCGAAAATGTCGCACCGGGCGCTGGCGTAGCGGATGGCTTCGGCCAGCTTCGATTTGCCCGAGATGCGCGGCAGGGTCTGTTGCCAGAGGGCGAACAGCTCGGCGACGATGGGCGCGGAGATGGCCTGTCGCGCGGCGGCGCGGGCCTCGGGGCTCTGGCCGCGCACCTCGGCTTCGAGTTTCCACAGATCGGCCATGCGCTCGACCGTGGTGGTGGCGACCTGGCTGTCCCCCGCGGTGTGGAGCTCAAAGAAGCGCCGCCGGCTATGGGCCCAACATCCAGCGAGGCGCGGGCCATCATTGCCCCCGTCCTTGCGGACGAGCTGATTGTAGGCGGCATAGCCGTCGACCTGAAGAATGCCGCCATACCCGCCGAGATGCCGACGAACGCATTCTCCGGATCGGCTGTCCTCGAAGCGATAGGCCACCATGGGCGGCCCGCTGCCGCCGAAGGTGCTGTCGTCGCGGGCATAGGCCCAGAGCCAGGCCTTCTTCACAGCGCCGGTGCCGGGCGCGAGGGTCGGCAGGCTGGTCTCATCGGCGAAGACGCGCGGTCCCTTCAGGATCTCGCCCAGCACATGCGCGGCGAGGATCTCCAACTCGAAGCCGACCCGGCCCATCCATTGCGCCATCAGCCGCCGGTCGATTTCTACGCCGTCACGGGCATAAATCCCCTCCTGCCGGAACAGCGGCAGGCCGTCGGCATATTTGGAGACCGCGATCTGGGCCAGCAGCGCCTCGGTCGGCAGGCCGCTTTCGATGATGTGGGCCGGCGCAAGCGCCTGGATGACACCGTCCCAGCCCTTGAGCGCGTATTTCGGGCGGCGGGTCACGATGACACGGAACTTCGCCGGGATGACGTCCAGCCGCTCGGAGATGTCTTCCCCGATCAGCACCTTCTGCTTGCCCGCGTGTTCCGGCAGGTCCTCGGGCTCGATCACCACCTCGACCCGCTCGAGATGGGGCGGGAAGCCCTTGCGCGGCCGCGGAGCCCGCTTCTCGCCCGGGGCCCGGCCTTGGCCTGTCTGCGCCTTCAGCGCCGCGATGCCGGTCTCGATCTCCTCGAAGACGAAGGCCTGCTGCGCCTCTTCGTCAGCACCAGCCCCAGCGGTGCCAAGCTTCTCGGAGCGCCGCCCGAACCGAGCCCGGTCATAGGCCTTCAGGATCTGCATCAGCCGCTTGATCCGCGCGTCGGCATCAAGGCTGCGCGCCTTCAGGGCAGCATTCTCGTCCTCCAGCACGGCCGTCTTCTCCGCCATGGCGCGGACCATGGCCTTGAGCAGGTCCATGTCATCGGGCAGGGAAAGATCATCGGTGCGCATGCCGCACAGGATAGCACGGCCCGCCGCGCCATGCCTCAGGCGATCGACATTCCGGGCTGGGGTGATTCACTTTGCCGCAGGCTGGTTATCCAGCAAATACAGGCGCTTTTACCACTACGGGGCGAACCCGTTTCCAATCCAAACCGTCGAGCAACGCCATGAGCTGGGCATGGTTGAGTTGCACCCGGACAGGCCCGATCCGCGGCCAGCAGAACGAGGATTTCTCGAGCCGCTTGGCAAAGAGGCAGATCCCGCTGCCATCCCACCAGACAATCTTGATCCGGTCAGCCCGCTTCGCCCGGAACACGTAAAGCGCCCCGCTGAACGGGTCACTGCCAGCATCGCGCACCAGCGACAGCAGGCTGTCAGGCCCCTTGCGGAAGTCTACCGGCTGGCTGGCCAGATAGACCTTCACACCCGACGGCATCATGCCGAGCGCACCGCACGAAGGATCCGGCGCAACGCAGCCTCGCTGAGGTCCGGGCCGACGCGGATCATCACCTCGCCCACCACGATCTCCACCACGGGCGCTGGCGCACCCGCCGGGGCGTCTGCGTTCTGCTTCTTCAGGAAGGCCTTACGCCATCCGAACAGCTGCGGCGGCGAAATCCCCAGGCGGCGCGCCAACGCCGAAACATTCACACCTGGCTCCAGCGCCGCCGCGACGGCTTGGGCCTTGAACTCATCCGACCACCGGCGGCGCTCCCCAACCGGAGCTCCGTCGAAACGCTCGATCACAGCCTCGACCAACTGTAAGCTACCAGTCGCAGGCATAGGCGTAGAACTAGTCGTAGACATGGAACCCCGGCGTCAGACCAACGCCACCAGCCTATCCCGGACCGGCAACGCCGCTAACCCACGGGGTCTCCTTGCCGCTTACACTCATTGAGTTTCACAGCCATAACAAGACGGTTGCGGCGAGCATGATGGCGGAGAAGAAGGTCTCCGGGCACCGGTCGTATCGGGTGGCGACGCGCCGCCAATCCTTCAGGCGGCCGAACATGATCTCGATACGGTTGCGCCGTTTGTAGCGCCGTTTGTCATATTTGACGGCCTTCTTGCGGGATTTCCGACCGGGGATGCAGACCTTCATCCCCTTGCCTTTCAACGCATCTCTGAACCAATCGGCATCATAGCCCCTGTCGGCCAGCAGCCAACCCGCTTTCGGCAAGCATACAGAATCCTGCGGTTCAAAGCGAACAAATCCGAAGCTTCAGCACGAAAAATCAACGCCGTAAGGGTTATTCAGGCGGGACTTACTAGTCGGGAACCGGCCAATCCAGTTCTGCCATCTGCAGGATGCTGGATACCATTCCGGTCGTCTGCCGGAGCGGCAGGCCGAACAGCACTTTCACCATCAGGCATGTGTGGATATCCCCGCTTGAGCAAGTGGTTTGTTGATCCGTCTGAGCGGTGATCGGCTGCGAACATGTGTAAGGCCTTTGCGTGCGGCGCTTACACCGCTGGCCGGTATGGTGATACGCGGATGGACTCCATTTCAAAACAACGAGCTCAGAGTTCTCTGCCTAACACTGGCTTCGTCCATCCGGATCCGTCGATCTTTTGCCCATACGTGGTCAATGCACCTCTTGCGTCACCGACGCTCCTGACGAGATGCGGTCAGCAGACCGCCCCCGCAGGATCTCTGTAAACGTCCTTTCGTGTCATGATGGCCCCCTCCGGCCGGGTCACGTCTCGATGGAAATCTGCGGCCAGGCCACGAACCCCTGCGATCCATAGCCCAAAAGCAGGGAGATCACCACACGATGTCAACGTGCCCGGCGCAGTGCATGGTCGAGGCTCTGTTGCACAAATCCCGCGAGGGATTCATTTTGTGAATCCAGCATGGTAGCTGGGCTGCATGAGCAGACCAACGCCCCCCGCCTACAAGACCAGGAACTGGGCCGCCTATAACGAAGCGCTGAAGTGCCGTGGCTCGCTGACGATCTGGTTCGATCCTTCTATGACTTGGGAGGCAGCGCCGACCGGCAAGCGTGGGCGGCAGCCCGACTACAGCGACGCCGCCATCCAGACCTGTCTGACGATGAAGGTGCTGTTCGGCATGGCGCTGCGGCAAACGACAGGGTTGGTCGAGAGCCTGCTGCGTCTGATCGGCCTGAACTGGGATGTGCCCGACTTCAGCACGCTGTCGCGGCGCCAGAAGACCCTGAAGGTGAACATCCCCTATCGCGGTTCGGACGGCCCGTTGCACTTGCTGGTCGACAGCACCGGGATCAAGGTCGAGGGCGAAGGGGAATGGAACGCCCGCAAGCACGGCGGCTCCAAGCGGCGCATCTGGCGCAAGATCCATATCGGGATCGACGAGAAATCACTGGAAATCCGGGCGGCCGAATTCACAACCAGCGACGTGGGCGATGTCGAGCCGGTGAAGCGCCACCGGTTCGAGCGAACCGGCGAGGGATGCTGCCCGAGCAGCTCGACCAGTTCCCACCCGAACAGGAGATCGCCACGGTCACCGCTGATGGCGCCTTCGACACCCGCAAGTGCCATGACGCCATCGCCGCACGTGGGGCCGCGGCGATCATCCCACCGCGCAAGAACGCCAAGCCTTGGAAACCCGACACCGCCGGGGCCATCGCCCGCAACGAAATCCTGCGCACATCGAAGCGTGTCGGCCGGACCATCTGGCGACGATGGAGCGGTTATCACCGCCGAAGTCGGGCCGAAACCAAGATGCACTGCATCAAGCTGTTGGGCCAGCGCCTCTTCGCCCGTGGCTTCGACCGTCAGGTCGCTGAGTTCCAAGTCCGGGTCGCCGTGCTCGGCACACCCATCACAAAGGTCGCAGAATAGGTCCGTCCGGGGAACGGCAAGGTCCGCCCATCTCCGGGTTTGCGCAACAGAGCCCCATGGTCGACACTTTATAGGCGCATAGCTTCAGAAAAAGAATGGGCGGGGCCAAAGCCCCACCCATTCGGACCGCCTACCCGGCGGACAAAAATCAAAGCGCCTATCTTTTTTCAGCCGCCTACCCGGCGGGAAAGACTGCCTTGGTCTACCAATTTCTTGGTGCGACGCTCACTTTATAATCCGTCCTTTGATGCAATTCAAGTCTTTCTCGAGATTTTGGAAAAAATAAATCAGGCATTCCTGATCCTTGAATAGGGATGAGCGCACCGGCACTTCCGGTGAGGTGGTGCCGGTTTCTGAGACAGGGGCATAAGGTGGATCGACCGATGAAAAGGACGATCCAGCATGAAGACACGCAGACGGTTTACGGCCGAGTTCAAGGCCAAGGTCGCGCTTGAGGCGATCCGCGGCGAGCGGACGATTTCGGAGTTAGCCACGAAACACCAGCTTCATCCCAACCAGATCACGCAGTGGAAGCGGCAGGCCATCGAGAACCTGGCCAAGGCGTTCGACGACAAGGCTTCCGACGCACAGGTCGGCCGGGAGGCCGAGGTCACGAAGCTGCACGCCAAGATCGGCCAGCTCGTCGTCGAGCGCGATTTTTTGGCCAAAGCCTTCGATCGCTGAGCCTGGATCGGAGGAGAATGATGATTGATCCCGATCACGAACGGCTCTCGATCCGTCGCCAGCGAGCTGGTCTCGATCTCGCGAGCCTCGTTCTACCGCCAGCCCGCTGGCGAGAGCCCGGAGAATCTTGAGTTGATGCGTGTCATCGACGGGGCCTTCATGGAAACGCCCTGGTATGGCTCGCGTCAGATGGCGCGGCACCTGCGTCGCCAGGGCTGGTGCGTCGGCCGCAAGCGTGTCCGGCGGCTGATGCGCAAGATCGGCCTGTAGCCGATCTACCAGGCACCGAGGACCAGCGAGCCGCATCCGCAGCACCGCATCTATCCCTACCTGCTACGGAATCTGGCGATCGAGCGACCAGATCAGGTATGGTGTGCCGATGTGACCTACATCCCGATGCGGCGCGGCTTCCTCTACCTCGTCGCCATCATGGACTGGTTCAGCCGCAAGGTGCTTGCCTGGCGGCTGTCGAACACGATGGACGCCGACTTCTGCGTGGCCGCGCTCGAAGAGGCAATCGCCCACCACGGCAGGCCCGACATCTTCAACACGGATCAGGGAAGCCAGTTCACCAGCTTCGCCTTCACCACCACGCTGAAGGACGCCGGCATCCGCATCTCGATGGACGGGCGCGGCCGTTGGATGGACAACGTCTTCATCGAGCGGCTGTGGCGCAGCCTCAAATACGAGTGCGTCTTCCTCAACGCCTTCGAGACCGGAAGCGAAGCCCGCAACGGGATCGGTTCATGGATAGCCTACTACAATGAGAGACGCCCGCACTCGACCTTCGGCGGCAGGACACCCGACGAGGTCTATGCTACGGCGGAAATGACGGAGCGACTGGCGGCATAGAAACCAACCCGATCCACCTTAGCCAAGCCGCCAAACTGTCTCACCAGGCGGGTCCACCTCTCGGTTCTCGGAGCTTATCCAAGGTTCTGCCCCAGCTCCTCACCTTGCCATGACGCGGACACGGACACGGCAATCAGTCCAGAAGATAAACCGGACCCGCCGGTTCTCCGCCAACATCACGGCCATGGCATAGGCGAGCGGGGCGATCCGTGAATACCAATCCCGACTATTTTCCACCACGATGATGTCCGGAAGAGGCTCCAGGCAATAGACCAATAGTTACAAAATAGCCTTCCCACTGATACTTGTTTGATGACAGTGCCGTTAATTTTTATCTATGCGTTTTGTGCTGTATGAGGCTCGGGATCTGCTGCCTCCACGACACAGGGTCCAGCTATTAGCGATTTTCGACCAGATTCCGATTGGCGTGATAATATGGATTTCCTTCCAAGAGGTCCTGCTACTTGCTGATGGGATTTCAGCGGCCCTGCCCCGCAGACTGCATCTTCCGCTGGCCATCAGAACGGCATGAACAGATGGAACGTCGGATATCATTGGCGGAAATGCCGGAACATGTGGAGAAGCCAATGTCACGGATCCGAGCACATGGAAGTTCCAGGATTCTTCTCTCGACAGGAAATCCTCCTGACAAAGGGCGAACAGGTCACAAAAGCTGATCAAAACAGAGTAAGTCGAACATCTCCACGACCCCGCTTACTGCGGCATCAGAAGGACCCTGACCTCCTGGACATTACTACATGCTTCAATTTGCCTGAAATCGCGCACAGTGCCGGTACGCTCGGATCGCATTCGCCCGATTATGAACGAGTCAAGCAGGTGGCAAAGGCTAATACGGCCTGGTCAGCTTACTCTCGTCATGGGCGATCAACAGGCTGATCCCTCGGCACGGCCGCCACAACCACAAGCCCGCATCCCGATCAGCCAAGCTGAACGGGATCATCGCTGCCACGCAAGCCTGCCGCATATCATGCCGGTGATTTCTTAGTCGGCAACATAATACTCAAATCGGGGGCTCCGGTGAGGTCTGGCAGTTCTGCCAGAGCGGATCCGGCATTCATTCTCGCGCCCCGATCTCGACCAAAGCAATGTCGCGCCCGGCCCGGTCCCTGGCGGACGAGAGGGTCTCGCGCTGATCGGCGCGCGCAACACCCGGCGCTGCCGCATGGTGCCCGATCTGCGCAGCGCATCGTGACGGCCCTCATGAGCGCGAGCGATCCCGCGCTGATCCTGGTCGCGCCCGGGGAGGCAACAACCGAGCGACAGGCGCAGATCGATCAACTCCTGGCCGGCCGGATCGTCCTCCCCAAGACTTCCCTGCAAGATCCGGACAGCATCCGGCTGCTGCGGCGATATCCCGGGCCAGGGTCCTGACCTTCGACAGCCATGCCATGCTGAGGGCTTTCAGCCCTGCCGCATCAAGCCTGCACAACCCGGCCCCCATGCATTCCTGACGACGGACAGCGACTTTCTTGCAAGCGAATAGAATAGCTCATCACAGGTGGGATGCCAGGGTGCTGCATTGGACAGGCGCGCGGATCATGCAGGAAAAGCGTGTATGGCCACATACCTTCTCTGCCGATCGGATCGCGAAGTCCTGGAGCTCGGGGCAGTCCATATCCTGGGAACGATGCCTGGACTAAACAACCACTGCGATACAGTCGCCCGTGGCGGTCTTGTTTACGCCACGGATCTTCTGCATCAGCCCGCCGCAACCGCGGTGATCCAGGCATCGCAGTTGTGCAGCTTGTCCCGATCGCCCGTCTCGTTCATCGCACCGTTCACGATGAAGGCCAACACCTGCTGGTCAAGCCCACCATGGAAGCGGAGCGTGAGGTCGTGTTCTTCCTCGGCAGTGCCGAGGGCTTTCCCGGCAGTGCTGGCCACCACCAGATCGCCGATGCAGTCGGCGGGAAGGTCGAAGGCGGCGTGGGTCAGCACGCGGTCCATGCCCTCGATGCTTCGGAGGATTGAAAATCGCCACAACATCATGTATATGTTGATGCATATACATGAGAGGTGGGGAGGTGATCATGCCGCAACCGCAATCATATTCGAAGCCTCGTGAAGCCAAGCTCTTTCGCAACAACAAGAGTCAGGCCGTCCGCATCCCGACTGACTTCGAGATGCCGGGTGATCGGGTGAACATCTATCGTGATGGGGACCGGCTTATCATCGAGCCGGTGCGCCGCAAGAACCTGCTTGAAGTGTTGGCCGGACTAGACCCGCTCGGGCCAGAGGATCAGTTTCCTGACGTGGACGAGACGCTTCTCCCGGCCAAGGAAATCGACCTTTGACCATCTACATGCTTGACACCAATGTCGTCTCCGATCTGCTTCGGAATCCCGGCGGCAGCGCAGCAAAGCGCATTGCCGAGGTTGGCCCGGATGCGATCTGCGTGAGCATCATCACAGCTGCAGAGCTGCGATATGGGTGCGCCAGGAAAGGATCCGCGAAACTCTTGGCCCATGTCGAAGCGATACTGCAAAGTGTGCAAATTCTGGCGTTGGATACGCCTGCTGACAGAGAATATGGCGGCATACGCACTGAGCTCGAGGCCGCTGGGGAGCCCATTGGCCCGAACGATCTGTTGATCGCGGCTCATGCTTGCGCCGCCGGTGCAGTCCTCGTGACCGACAACACCGGCAAATTTTGCCGCGTTCGCGGCCTGAAGATCGAAAACTGGATCAGATAGTCCACAGGAGGCAACCATAGCCAATGGCAGCGCGATGTTCAGCGATCCTTCGCGACTTTTTCGAGGAAGTCTGCCATCACCCTTCTGATCACCTCGGGCCGGGTCGGCAGATCGTCGAGGGTCCTGCGATAATCGTCGATGGCGCGGATCATGTCGCGCTCCATTCTGATCATAACGGGCTCGGTGTCGGCGACCGGTCGGCCCATCTTTTTTTTCTCGGCCATGGAATATCCTCTGCAATACTGCTTGACTTGTTGATTACAGCATTACATAATTAACGGGCGGACGCAAGAGATCCTACCCTCTCGCGCCGCCCTGACCACAACGATCTCGTCTGAGGAGACCGACCATGGCTAATGCCAGTCCTACCACGCCCTTCGGGGCGCAGAAAGCCGTCTGCGCTTTCACCCACACCAGTGTTTCACGCCGCTTTTCCGAGCTTCTGGGCACGCTGGCGCATGCCATCGAAGCGGAGCGCGACATCCAGCACGGCTGGTCGCGCGACGCAGCGTTCGCGCACTGGCTGCGCGAGTCGGAGCTGCTGTGGCAGCGCGCTGCGGCCGAGGCCCGCGCCCTGGCCGACAGCCCGGCGCTGCGCGCCGCCGACCGGGTGCTGATCCGGGCCGCACGGATCCTGCACTTCGCCCTCGGCTGCGAGCATCCGGCGGAATATGACGCCGCGGTGGCGGATCTGGCCGGCTGCGGCGACAGCCCGACCTTGCGGGGCGATCATGCCGTCGCCTGGCGCCTGCGCGAGATGCTGCGCAGCGCGGAGGCGCGGCTGGCCGAGATCGGCAGCCTGGAGATGATCCCCAGCGCAGGCGATCCGGACGGGCTCAACGACTGGCCCGGCCTCGGCGGCTGATCCGGCGCGGATCTGCACCCCATCCTGCTCACATAGCCGCTGATCATGGCGCGTCCTGGCGCGCGCCATGCGGCTGCGGCTACGCCGCGTCAGAACGCCCACTCTCTTTCTATTCCCAGACCCCCATCACCCGGGAGGATACCTCATGCATAAAGCCCACCGCAAAAACACCAGGCTGAACCTGTCGCAACAGGACCTGCCCGCCGTCGACCTACCGATCCCCGAGGCCTGGCATGAGATCGCGCGCCAGAAAGGCATGGCCATCATCGCTCGGGTGCAGGATCGCTATCACCTGGCCCTGGCCTGCGGCACCTGCGGCCGGCCCAGCAAGCACAAGATCTACAGTCTGAAGGCGTGTCAGCCGCGCTGCCCGCATTGCCTCGAGACGCAATGGCGCGCCGCTGCCGAACAGGCCGGGCTGGAATACCTGCGCCGCGATCCCGAGGAGAATATGTATGCCTGGTATCGCGCGCCGTGCGGCCACGAGGTCCGGCGCCAGCCCGACCGCATGCGCCAGATCGGCGCCGGGCGGAACAGCTTCCGGTGCGAGACCTGCCATGCCGCGCGCGAAGCCGCCGAGGCAGAAGCTTGCGGCTGGACGCTGATCGGGTCCGATCCGGAAGGCGACGCCAACTACCGGCTGTATCAGCACGACTGCGGCCATCGGCAGCGCATCGCGCGTGGGAATCTGCAGACCGGCAGATTTTCCTGCGGCTGCTGCGGCGAATGCTGGTCGGCGGCGCCGAGCTGGCTCTACCTGCTGCGCTTGCACCTGCCGGGCCACGGCCCCGTGGTCAAGCTGGGATACAGTCGCAATCCACAGTCGCGCATGCGTCATCAGCTCGGCATGTCACCGGATCTCGGTTGCAGGATTCTGGATCAAATCCCAATGGCGACCGGCCATGACGCGATCTGCACCGAGAAGCGGCTGCACGGATTCTTGCGCCATCAACATCCGCAAACCGTAATCCCGGCAGAGCGGATCGCGCCGCATCTGAACGTCAAGAGCGAGATCTACGACGCCGCCCTGGAGCCGACCATCCGGACCGAACTGGAACGGATCGCCAGAACGCCGGCCTCATAGCCCGGGCCGGGGCTTCGCCCCAACCCGTCCTGCGCGCGATTACCAGCGCCCCGCATCCAATGCCCGCCGCCCCTGAACCGCAGACCTGGACTGCCACGCGCCCGAGCCGCCATGGAGCGCGCGCAAGGCGGAGCCCAATCCACCGATGACCAGCCATGCCCAGACCGAAGCAGGCCCGCCTCGTCCGGGACAGATGCCCCTTTTCCTGCAAGGAACCTCCCCATGCTTCAAAGTCTTTCTCTCCCCTCACAGAACTGTCCTTCCTGGATCCGCTACGCCCGGGATCTGCTCGCCCGCCAAAACGCGGTCCTGGTCGAGGAGGCCGCCTTCGCCTCGACCCTCCCGGCGCAGCAGGCGGCCCGGGTCGTGGATCCCGACTGGCCGGCGGACAGCAAGACGGGCGGCAAGGAGGATGACAATATCCCCGGCACCACGTCCGTCGCCGTCGCCCGCCGGCCGCTGCCGGCTGCGCAGCTGCTGCTGCTCATGCGCCTGGCGCGCACCTTCGGATCGGCCCCCGCCTTCGAGGCGCAGCTGACCGATCACCGGCTGACGCTGCTGCGCGGCTTCGCCATCCCGGACCTGCCGCATGTCGCCAGGACCATCGGCAAGCTCATGCTGCCGGAGGGCTGGGAGTATCTCTACCGCAGCGATATCGTGAGCTTTATGCCGCCGGCGGCCGTCGTGCTCCGGCCCGATGTCCACATGGACAAGATCGATGCCATCAGCATCGCCACATATGCCGAGCGCATCGCCGAGGCGATGGAGGCGGGTCTGCCGCTGGTCTTGCCGGTGCCGGATGAAGTGATCCTGCCCGAAGAGCTGCGCCCCGCCCTGCCCGAACCGATCCTGCTGGCGCCGCTGTCGCGCGAGATCCTGCGCGCGGCACTCGACGCATGGCATCCGGATGTCGGCGTCATGGCCGACGCATCGCTGGCGAATCGGCTGCCCGATGACGCGGCCATCGCCGGGCTGACCCCGCTGGCGCTGCGCCTCGCATTCGCGGCCCCGGGTGTCGAGGAGGCCCTCGCACGGCTGGCGCAACCGGCGCCCCAACCGGTCGCATCCGGTCCGCATCTCGACCGGATCGCCGGGGACAACCCGGCCCTGCCCGCCGCGCGCCGCATCGTCGCCGATCTCGAGGACTGGCAATCAGGCAAGATCGCATGGTCGGACCTGACCCGCTCGCTCTTGCTCTACGGCCCACCCGGCACCGGCAAGACCTGGCTCGCGCAGGCCATGGCCACCAGCGCCGGCATCACCCATGTCAGCGGCAGCTTTGCGCAGTGGCAAGCCGCCGGCCATCTCGGCAATATGCTCGATGCCATGCGCCGATGCTTCGCCCAGGCGTTCGCACAAGCCCCCGCGATCCTGACCATCGACGAGATCGACGCTGTCGGCGCGCGCGACGGCAGCGACAGCCACGCCCGCAGCTATCGCACCCAGGTCATCAACGCGTTCCTCGAGCAGATGGACATGATCAGCCGCAAGGAAGGCGTCATTGTCGTCGCCACCTGCAACCATCCCGGACGCATCGATCCGGCGATCCTGCGCGCCGGTCGTTTCGATCTCCATATCGAGCTTGGTCCGCCGGGTCCCGCGGCGCTGGCGCAGATCCTGGCCGGCAAGCTCGGCGCCGGCTTCGATCCCGAGGCCATCGCCGCACTGGCCCGCAGAGCCTCGGGCTGCACCCCGGCGCAGATCGACGCCGCCGTCCGCATGGCGCGCTCGATCTCTCGGGCCGAACGCCGGGATCTGCGGCTCGACGACGTCCGCGATGCCCTTGCCCTGCCGCCGCAGCAGGATGCGCTCGACTGGCGCATCGCTGTCCACGAAGCCGGCCACGCCGTGGTCTGTGCCGCACTCGACCTGGGCGAGATCACGCGCGTCACGCTGACGCCACGCGGCGGCGAGATCGCGCGCAACCTGCCGCATCACCAGATGCTGCTCGCGGATTACGAGGCCGAGATCGCCCACGCGCTGGCGGGGCGCTGCGCGGAACGCCTGATGCTGGGCCATGTCTCGGCCGGCGCCGGCGGCGGCGAAGAGTCTGATCTCGCCCTCGCCACGCGCATCGCCGTCGCCATCGAGACCGCCTATGGTCTCGGATCTGACGGCCCTCTCTGGACCGGAGAGACCGCCATCGGCCGCCTCGCCCCCGCGCTGCAACAGCGGGTCCGGGCACGGCTGCAGCATGCCGAGACACGGGCCACACGGATCCTCGGCGCACAGCGGGACCAGCTGGACGCCATCGCCCGCGATCTGCAACGCCGCCGGCATCTGAGCGGGGAAGACCTGCACCGGCACCTGTCCGGCCTGTATCCCGGCGCGCCCTGAACCTGGGTAACCCGCGCAGTGGGATGATCCGGGCCAGGGTGTTTTGTCTTTTCCAAGGCGCGGCTCGGGTGCCGCGCGTCTTCTTTTCTCTCGTGCAGGTTTCTGATTTTTTCTTTTTCCACCCGCTTCATATGCAACAGGGATTTTTTCTCTTTTTTCTTCCTTGCAGGGGCGATTTTCTGCTCTCCGGATATTTTTAATCCAGACAGATCTGATACGGTTATATTTTATCCTTCAGTCTTTTCCATTTAGGCGCCTTTGCCTTATTTTTTTAATTACTTTCAATGTGTTGATCTGGTTATCCACATATTCTGTCATTCATGCGGCCATAAACGCCTTCGGAGTTTCTATCGATGCCCTATAATACCCTCATGACCCGGATGGATACCGGATTGATGGATGAGATGACCCGCGGGAGCCTGGCTCTGCGCGGCATGGGAGAGATTTGCGTTTGGCACAGGCAGGGCAACAGGACGCAAGGCGCAAGGGACAGGCGGGGGCAGCAGCCCCGGCCCGGCCTGTGCCGGCATCCTGCCCTGACCCTGCCGACCGTGCCGCCTATCTCGATTTCATCCGCGCCCTTGCGCGCGCCGCGGCCCGCGCCGATCATGCCCGTGACCGGGAGGGCCGCCCGCACTGAGCGTCGCCACGAGGAGACCATGCCATGACCCAAGCCCTGCGCGCCGCGATCTATGCGCGGTTCTCCTCGGACCTGCAGCGCGATGCTTCGATCGAAGACCAGATCCGCGCCTGCCGCGACTATGCCGCCCGCCAGGGGCTGGAGGTCGTCGAGGTCTATTCCGACCGCGCCGTCTCCGGTGCCAGCATGATGCGCTCGGGCCTGCAAAAGCTGCTGCGCGACGCCCAGGCCGGACAATTCGACCTGGTGATCGCCGAGGCGCTGGACCGGCTCAGCCGCAGCCAGGCCGACATTGCCACCCTCTACCAGCGCATCACCTTCAACGGCCAACTGATCGAGACCATCAGCGAGGGCCAGGTCTCGGAATTGCATATCGGCCTCACCGGCACGATGAACGCGCTGTTCCTGAAGGAGCTCGGCAAGAAGACCCATCGCGGCCTCAAGGGCCGAGCCCTGGAGGGCAAATCCGCCGGCGGCCTGACCTATGGCTACAAACCCGTGGTGAAGTTCGCCGCGAACGGCGAGCCGATCCGCGGCGACCGCGAGATCGACCCGGCCCAGGCCAAGGTCGTGCGACGCATCTTTGCCGATTACGCCAAAGGCATCTCGCCGAAGAAGATCGCCGAGCAGCTGAACCTGGAGAAGATCCCCGGGCCGCAGGGCGGCGCCTGGGGCACCTCGACCATCCACGGCAACCGCGAGCGCGGCACCGGGATTCTCAACAACGAGCTTTATGTCGGCCGCCAGGTCTGGAATCGGCTCAAATACGTCAAGGATCCGTCGACCGGCAAGCGCGTCTCGCGGCTGAACCCGGAGGCGGATTGGGTGATCACCGAGGTCCCGGGGCTGCGGATTCTGGACGACACCCTCTGGCAAGCGGCCCGCCATCGCCAGGGTGCGATGAAGTCGAAGAACACGGATGTCCCGGTCTGGGACCGGCGCCGGCCGCGGTTCCTGTTCTCCGGGTTGATGAAGTGTGGCTGCTGCGGCTCGGGCTTCTCCAAGGTGTCGAAGGATGCCTTTGGCTGCTCGGCCGCGCGGCAGAAGGGTCCGGCGGTCTGCACCAGCATGACCGTCATCCGGCGCGAGGACCTGGAGGGCGCGGTGCTGAATGCGCTCGAACATCACCTGATGGATCCGGAGGTGGTGCAGATCTTCTGCCAGGAATATGCGGCGGAGCGCAACCGGCTGCAAGCCGAGGCCGGCGCCGGTCGCACGGCGCTCGAGAAGGAGCTGCGCCAGGTCACGGGCGATCACAAGAAGCTGGTCGATGCCATCATCGCCGGCGTCCCGGCCGAGCAGGTCAAGGACCGGATGATCGAGCTGGATGCCCGCCGCAAGGAGTTGGAGCGGCAGCTCTCGACCGCCCCCGCTGCGGATCCGCTGCGGTTTCATCCATCGATGGCGAAGACCTATCGGACCCGCGTCGGCCAGCTGATCCACGGCCTCTCCGATGCCGAGGGACAGGAAGAGGCCAAGGAAGCGCTGCGGGCCTTGGTGGAGAAGATCGTCCTGGTGCCGGTCGAGACCGAAGAGGGCGGCACGCGCCTGGCGATCGACCTGCATGGCGCCCTGGCGAGCCTACTGCGCCTGGCAACAGGGCAGCCGGTGCATGAGGTCATCGGAGCGGCAGCCCAAATGCAAAAAGCCCCGCGGGAAGCGGGGCTGGCAAACTCTATCAATGCGCAATCCGCCGCAGCGGATTCTCAAGCCATTGATATCATTGGAGAAACAGTGTTGGTTGCGGGGGCAGGCAACCAACGATACTTGCGATTGGTCGAACGTCAGATCCCCAAGCATGCAGCATAGTGTAACATACTGTTTTGTCAGCAACAACTGAACCCATTATCACCTGCACTGCCACATCCCCACGCAAACTGTCTTGCTACCCTGTCGGCTGATGCGCACCGCTGGCCTTCTCTCGGATGCCCGTCACCCAACCGTCGCACGACTTGCATCAGATCGTCCATGTCGATACAATCTACAAATGTCGACACATATTCCCGACATGTCGATGTCTTCGACTTGTCAAACCGTCATGTCGATCAGGAACCAGGTGATCGACATGACCTTCCGCCCGGACCGCCCGTTCAACGACCTCCCTGCCCTGCCGCCGGCACAGGATATCGAGACCAAAGCCGTGCTGAAAGCCTGCATCGAGGCACGGGCCGCTCTGGCGGCGTTGCGGGTTTCTGGCCAGATTATCCCCAACCAGGCGGTGCTGATCAACTCCATCCCGCTGCTCGAAGCCCAGGCGAGTTCCGAGATCGAGAACATCGTCACCACCACCGACCGGCTGTTCCGCTTTGCCAATGACACCGGCGGTCAGGCCGACCCGGCGACCAAGGAAGCATTGCGCTATCGCACCGCCCTGAACCGGGGCTTCGGGATGCTGCGGCAACGCCCGCTGTCAACCGCCATCGCGGTCGAGGTCTGCCGCACTATCAAGGGTGTCGAGCTCGACATCCGCAGCACGCCCGGTACCGCCTTGATGAACGATGCCACCGGGGCCGTGATCTATACCCCGCCGGAGGAAGAGGATCTGCTGCGCGCCAAGCTTGCCAACTGGGAACGCTATATCCACGAGGCCGAGGACATCGATCCGCTGATCCGCCTCGCGGTGATGCATTACCAGTTCGAGGCGATCCATCCCTTCGTCGATGGCAATGGCCGCACCGGGCGGGTGCTGAATTTGCTCTATCTGGTGGACAAGGGGCTGCTGGATATCCCCGTGCTCTATCTCAGCCGACACATCATCCAGAACAAGGCGCTCTATTACCGCTATCTGCTGGAGGTCACCACGCAGGACGCTTGGGAACAATGGCTGCTGTTCATGATGGAGGCGGTCAGGGCGACGGCGCACTGGACCACGGCAAGGATCCACGCGATCCGCGACCTGCTGGAGCAGACCGCCGCGCGAATGCGCCAGAACCTGCCCAAGGTCTATTCCCGCGAACTGGCCGAGCTGATCTTCGTGAACCCCTATTGCCGGATCGGTGATCTGGTCGAGGCCGGCGTCGCCAAACGCCAGACTGCGGCGGTCTATCTCAAGGCGCTGGTTGCCGAAGGGCTGCTGGAGGAGGTGAAGGTCGGGCGCGAGAATCTCTATATCAACCCTGCCCTTCTGGGGCTGTTGTCGGAACGAGGTCAGAATGCCTGACAACGTGAACCTGTCCTCTCCAAGTGGTTCGCACCCATCTGCCCGATGAGCGCGTGTATCTGATTGCCTTCATTCGAAATCTCCTCGCGCATCAAGCCGAGAAAATTCTGCTTTTCAGCCCCTTACTTTCGGGGGATTACGCATTGTCATTGTGGCACCTTGTCGGTGTAAAGAATTTGTCAGGTCTCTCAGGTTTTCTTCCGGATTGATTGTGTTTCCGGATCGTATTCAATCTGGTGAAGGGTGCCGTCCTTGATTGCCTGGACCGCCCTGCTCACGTGCTCCGGCAAAACGTAGAACCATTCCCGCGGATAGACCTTTCGGCCGAAACGGTCCGTGATCCACAGGTCTCGCGGACGGGCAGCATCAAAGAATCGGTGCAGGAGTCCCTCCACTTTTCGCCAGGACAGATTGACGAGATCATAGGTGGCGACGACCTCGACCGGAGCCAGCAAGAAGGTCGGATCATTGCGCGCATCGGCAATCCGGCGGCGCACCTCTTGTGTCGTCACTCCAATTTTCAGGAGTATATTCCGCACTTCAACGATTTGTGGTTCGTTCGACTTGCTCCGAAGCACGTAAACGGTCCCAGTCAGATCGATCCGGTCTGCCTCCCAATCGGGATCCAACGCCCCCATGCCGTGCCTGTGGATTGCGCGGGAGGTAGGATCGTCTGCGAGCGCCTTTCGGAAGGACGACAAGAGCGGATCGCTCTCCGTGCCGTTTGAGAAGATGATGCGGAGCCTGTGATCGCGTTTTCCTGCGCGAGCGGTCATTTCCGCCTTCTCGGCGACATAGGTCAGCAAGCCCTTTCGAATGAAGAGGGAACCTTCGTCGACTCTGACCTCCTCATTCGGATTGATCGGGCGCACCTCACGGTCGCCGGCCTCCAGCGCGGCCTGGGTTCCCTCGAACATCGCGCGGAAGCGGTCAAAATCGTGACAGGGGTAGAACTCGGCCCGGTGATCCGGAACCAGCCGTTCCTCCGCCGGGGTCACGTTTCGGATCACGGTCAATGCCTCTGAAACGTCGAGTTCCTCGTCGTCAAAGATGTCATCAAGAGAAGCAGGCACTTCGTCGTTATCCACATCGTCGCGCCAGTTGTGTTCCGCCGCTAACGGTTCGGGTATCAGCTCAAATTGTCCGCCAGACAAAAGGCCATTGCGATCGACATCCAGCAGATCGGGTGCATCCCCTTTGGCAACCAGCCGGCTCCAGATCATGCCAAGACGCATCTCGTCATGATCTGCCGCCGCCGCATCCGGGACACGGCCATGCCGTTCAAAGAATGCGTTCACCTCCGTGACCAACTGGGCATCCCGCTCCCGCTCAGGTGATCGGGTAGCGCGGGGCCGCAGGGTTACGTTCAGAAGGCCCAGTTCGTCCTCTTCCTCAAGGACTTCGTCGATCGACCTGTATCGGGGCACCCGTCACGACCCCCCTTGAGCAGCGCGCATCCGCTCCGCCTTTTTCGTGCGGATGTAGGCATGGGCCTCTGCAAGGCGACGTTCCAGATCGTCCGGCGAGTTGGGGTTTGGGGGGCGCCCTTCCTGGGCAGTGAACCGCTTGATCCGGGGCCAGAGGACCAGCGCCTCCTCTTCGGTCATCTGGACGCGCTGAGCGACCATGGCGCTCTGAATTTGCTGGAGCAGCGGGGTGTCCAACGCCTTGGATGCGATATCGAACCCTTCCCGGAACGGGTTAATGGAGTCGATAAGGTCGATGTCCAGTTCGCGCACGTTGATGAACTTCTTCACCATCCGGATCAGGTTCAGCGCGTCCGGCGACCGCTCTTCGTCCGCGCCGCTATCCTCGACGGGCTGCTGCTCGCCACTTTCCATCTCTTCCTGAGCCAGTCGGCGCGCGATTGCGGCGATGTTCATGCGGGCGGCCAGGTCTTGCCGGATGGCTTCGGTTTCATCGGGGGTAAGGTCTTCATACGTCTTCTCGATGATATTGGTCAGCACCAATTGGGTCGCGACCTCCGGGGCCACGTCATCCGCGACCGTGCGCCGGTCCATCTGCTGGCATGCCTGCGCCACCAGTTCGTGCATGTCATTCTCGACGATCGCCCGCGCGCGGTCCGTCGGCGGGGCCATCAAGCCACCGATCCCGATATGAACCCGGCCCTCGCCGTCCACCTCGACCGGAGGTCGGGTATCGCCATCTTCGCGCCTGTAGAACCGGAAGTTCGGTTGCAGGACCTGCTCCATCAGGAGCGCCCCCGAGATCGCCTTCAGCATGTCATTGACCGCGTCCGTGACCACCCCGGTCTCGACACCGGGTTCCGCCACCAGATTGGTGAACTGGGCATGGCGCTTGCCGGGGGCGTCGCGGGTCGCACGGCCGATGATCTGGATGATCTCTGTCAGCGAGGAACGATAGCCGATGGTCAGCGCATGCTCGCACCAGACCCAATCGAACCCCTCTTTCGCCATCCCGAGGGCGATGATCAGGTCCACCTTGGCCCGGTCCGTATCATCGTCGCGCTTGCCGTCCGGCCCGACAATCTCGCGCGTCAGCGAGGCCTTCACCAGATCGCGCTCCGGCCCGTCGTCCACCAGGTCCGCCACCTTCAGAACGCGCCCATCGGGGAGCCGGACCAGATCGAATCCGGTCTGCTCTTCCCGGCCGATCACCTCGCCGATGCAACTCAGGATCGCCCCCACCTCGGACTGCTTGACATCATAGGCCTCGGCCGAGCCGCGATGCGGGATATGGATGATGGTCTTCAGGTCCGGGTTCAGCACCTCGGGGATCGCGCTGATATACTGGTCCCGGTAGAAACTGTAGGAAATTCCAAGGCTTTTCAGGAACCGGTACCCGTCCAGCTGCTCGTAATAGCTGTAGGTGATCGACCGGAACCGCGCTTCATCCTCGGGCCGCAGGACCGGGATGCTGTCGCCCCGGAAATAGGATCCGGTCATCGCCATCACATGCGCCTGACCCCGGTTCAGGATGCGGCGCAGGATTTCACCCAGCCGGTTGTCATCCCCGGCGCTGACATGGTGGAATTCGTCGATGGCGACCAGGCAATCGTCGAAGGCCGCCGTCCCCTCGTCCTCGGCGATCTCATCGAAGGCGAAACGGAAGGTGGCATGGGTGCAGACCAGCACCCGGTCCCCGGATGCCATGAAGTCGCGCACCGCGCGCACCTTGCCGCTGGTCGCGCCTTCCTCGGCACCGCTCAGGCAGAGGTTCCAGCGCGGGTCCACCTGCCAGTCCGCAAAGAACCCGTGCGACGTGAGGTCGGTTGACCGGAACGAGGCGCCGATCGAGGTTTCCGGGACGCAGACGATGACCTTGCCCACCCCCTGGTTTTCCAGCTTGTCCAGTGCCACAAACATCAGCGCGCGGGATTTCCCGGCGGCGGGCGGCGCCTTCAGCAGGATGAACTGGGCCGCGCGGGCGTCATAGACCCGGGCCTGCATGGGGCGCATGCCCATCGGGTTCGGCTCCTGCGTCTTGCCGGTCTGGCCATAGGTGACGCGAACGAAATCGGACATCAGGCGGTCCCCTTCTTCAGCTTCTTCGCCCGCGCGGCATAGAGCTTGAACAGGTGCTCCAGCCGCTCGGTGTCATTGCGGAACGGGCGGCCGATATACATGCTTTCCAGCAGGTCATCGTTCGCCTTGTGGGCGGCGCGCAGATCGTCGGGCATCTTGTCGGGATCATAAAGCTGGGCAATGGTCGCCGGGTAATGGCCATAGCGACAGCGCAGGATGGCCATGGCCGAGGCGGTCAGGGCGGCCAGTTGATCGCCGGTGAATTTCGGGACCGGGAAGGTGTTCCAGCCGAGGGTGTTGGAATAGTTAGGACGCTTCTGCAGCTTGCCGCAGACTGTAAGAACCCAGAGCCGGTGAAGGGTCGAGGAAAGGATCAACAGGCACCACTCGGGCGCGTCGTAAAGGACGAAGTTGCGATTGGTGCAGGCATCGCTGGTGCCAACGATGATAGGTGTCAGATAGAGCCTATTTTCGGAAGATACCGCAGGCAGGTAAATCGCAGAAATCTTCTGCGCGCGGTGCTCTCGAAATTGATGCGCTCGTTGCGCTGCCTTTCGGGCACCGGCATCCGTGCTCTTCTGTCGTGTCCCGCGCACATTTTCGATACGGCGGGAGATTTCGGGAACACTTAGGGCCAAGGGCAAATCAGCGTCATCAATATGAAGACAATACCGCATGCGGTCATAAATAAGTTCATCCGAACCGTAGACCCGCTTGATCAAGTGCCCGATTTCGGGATGGGAGCTTCGAAGGTCACTCGCCTCTTCGGGTGACAGAATCAGTTGGCCTCCATCAATCGGCTTGCTTCCGTACTCCATGCTCGGAAGCCCAAAGAGCGACGTACTCGATTTTTCGACGATAACGTCAATGTTCGGGATGAGATAGGGTGAGATCACCGAGCATTTTTCTTCGAACCCGTCATGGAAAAAGCGTTTGGGTGCATCGGTTTTCCGCGAAAATCCGAGAATTACGGCATCAACTGTGGCATTTCCGGACGCATTGTTTGACCACTGAAAGGTTGAATGCGCGAAGCAAAGCTCAACACCTTGTTCGAGCAAGGTGGGCCAAAGGAAAGGTACTGATTGTCCTTGTGTGATAGAATTCGTCGTCACCAGTGCGCAATTTGCTCCGTTTTCGGCTACGTAATCGACTGCCTTCATCAACCAACCCGACACATAGTCGAGAGTACCGAATGTGCTCATCCGCGCGGCAAAGATATCCCGCATTTCTGATTTCTGGACCTCCGATTGCTCGTTGGACCAGATCCAGGGCGGATTCCCCGCGATGAACACCTCGCCGCCATCCTCCGGCGGCGGGCAGACCGTTTCCCAGTCAACCCGCAGCGCGTTGTCGCAGATGATGTTCGCTGCGTCCCTCAGCGGCAGGTCGGCGGGCTTGCGGCCAAACGCCTCCTTGAACAGGGCGTTGGCCTGATACTCGGCGATGAACAGCGCCAACTTGGCCGTTTCCACGGCAAAATCGGTCAGTTCAATGCCATAGAAGTTCCGGATCGGCACCACCGACCACATTTCGGTCTGGGCACCGCCGGTCAGTTCGGCAAGCCGCGTCAGAATCCTGATCTCGCGCTCGCGCAGGGACCGATAGGCGACGACAAGAAAATTCCCCGAGCCACAGGCCGGGTCGAACACCCGGATTTTCCCGATCCGCTCCAGCACCTGCCGCAAGGCCCGCTCGCGCCCCCAAGCCTTTTCGATTTCGGCATCAAGATCATCAAGGAACAGCGGCCCCAGCACCTTCATGATGTTCGGGACACTGGTATAGTGCATCCCCAGTTCCGACCGCAATTTGGCGTTCGCCACCGACTGGATCATCGAGCCGAAGATGTCCGGGTTGATCCCGGTCCAGGTCTCGCCACAGACATCCTTGAGATACCGGGTGGCGGTCACGTCGAACACCGGCGCGTCGATGCGGCCGGCAAAGAGGCCGCCGTTGACGTATTCGAACTCGCGCGTCCAGGCGGGCAGCCCGCCTCTGTCCGGCTTGGGCGTGTTCATCGCGGTGAAAGCGTTGATCAACACCTCACGCATCCCTTCACCCCGGTCGCCGGCATGGGTGAAGATCAGGCGGCTGAACTGATTTTCGGGGAAGATACCGACATCTTCGGCAAACATGCAGAAGATCAGCCGGGTCATCAGCTGGTTCATGTCATGCTGACGCGCCTTTTCTGCCCAGTCCGGGTTCTTGCGGATCAGCGCGTCGTAAAGCTTGGCCAGCTTGCCCGCGACCTTGACGTCAACCGGGTTCTCCTCGGCCGCGCGGTAGCGTTCCTTCCCGGCGGCGGGCAGGAAAAAGCCGAAGCGGTCGCCAAGTTCCGAAAAGGCGCAATAAAGGGTGTCGCCGGACTTTGGATGCTCGGCGGCGATTTCTTGTCCGTCTGTGGCGATCAGAATAGCGGGCCGGTGCTTCGCGTTTCGCTTGCTGGCCCGCAAGGCATCCAGACACGCCGCGCTCATGCCGGGCAGTGCCGGGGAAAAATGGAACTTCTGGTTCAGAAGCACCCCATCGGGAATGTCGGACTTGTTGTAGGTGCCGCCCTTGAGCTTCGCGATCGTCGCGGGTGCGTTGTCGGTCGCCAAGGCGAACTCGAAGGGAAATTCCGCAGCATCGAAGGGCTTGCTCGCAAGATTGGCCAAGGCCTCGTAAATTTCAGTGGGGTTCATGCGTAGACCTTTGGCAGGGAATTCTGGCTGATCAGTACAATTTGCTGGTCCTGCGGCCGCCGCGCCGCCGGGTCCGTGTCGAGGCCGAGACGCTTGAGCGCATAGAACAGCAGCGCCTTGCGCACAGGAATCTGCGCGCGCTCGTTCTCCATCCCATAATCCATCTCGATCGCACGACGTTGCGTTGGAGAAAGATCAGGATGCGGCCCGATTTCCAGGATGACCTCCGTGTGCCAATCGACATCACTCTGAGGATCGGCCGTGACCGGCCCGTGCTTGCCTGTTTCGACAATCCGGGAGAGCAGGAAATCCTTGAACACCTGGTCATTCTGACAGAACGCACGGGCGTGCCAGCGAAACCCGTCGAAGGCCAGTGAGTGCGGCTCGATCCAGCGCGCGCTTGGCTCGGGGCGCGACATCGACTGGTAGGTTACCTCAAGAGCCGATGGCTCATGAATGGCGGTCAACACCTCGCGCAGGGTTTCGGACGCAATCCCCCGCGCGGGTGTCGGCGTGGTTCCATAGCCTGGAAACAGACAGATCCAGCTCTGCTCGCGCGAGACCAGGCCCTGATCGAGGGCACGCAGCTGAGCGAGATAGTCCTCGGCGGAAGGCTTTATGAAATGCGGCTTGAAGCTCCGACCCCGGACATAGGCACGCTGGCTCTTGTCATAGACGAGGTTTCGCTTCCACCGCTCTGCATAGCCCGTCAGGTCGAGGGATGCCTGCTGGAGTGAGATGCCGAAAGTTTCCATCAGGTCCGAGCGATTGATCCGGCCATGCCAGAACACCCGGAATTCGATGAACTCGTTACGCCGCTCCGCACCCCAGTTCAGCTGTTTGATCTGTCTGCGGGGCACACCGAGCCTTTCCTTCACCTGTTGCGAGTATAGAACCATAAATTAGTCCCTCGCAATAAAATGATTCTGGTAGCTGAACAGCCTCTGATCGTTAGCTTTCCGGCAGACCAAACCGTTGCAGGAATATCTCGATCTCGGCGACAAGTCCCAGATCGAGCCCTTCATCGGCCCGCATCTCGTCCAGAGCAGCGTGTGCGCGAACCGTGGTCATCCATTCAGTCTCCCGGTCCTCCGGTGCAGACCAGCGCCCCCGCAACCATGCCTCGTATTGCCCGCGCTCTTCGGTCGAGAGCAGATCGGGCGCGTGAAACGCGACGAGGCGGCGGCCGAGCTGGCGCAGGCGGGGGTCTGCAAGACTGGACACGATCTCCTGCCGTCGACGCCAGTCCGCAGGCTGGAACTTGGCAAGGAGAGTCTTGTCCGCATGGCCGTAGAAGCCGTCATAGATCTGCTTTTCTACCGGAGGCAGCGGTG
The DNA here is from genome assembly GCF_030388245.1 of Paracoccus sp. TOH. NCBI lineage: Bacteria > Pseudomonadati > Pseudomonadota > Alphaproteobacteria > Rhodobacterales > Paracoccaceae > Paracoccus > Paracoccus sp. TOH. The sequence continues at coordinate 701,444 of NZ_CP098361.1, read as the reverse complement.
CCGCAGGATCTTTGGGGAAGCGGGCGGCCAGCGCCTGCGCGACCCGCGCCCGGAAGTCAGGAGCAGTAGCGATCACATGTGCCCGCTGCACCTGGATAGCGCTGGGCGTCGAGACCGAAAGTAAAGCGGGTGACTTATTGATCGAGAAGGCCCGGATGACCTTGGGTATGGCATCGACGGCAGCAAAGAGCGTTGCGTCATCGACCGCAAGGAGATCTGCCGGATCAGTGGCATCAAGATCGAAGAAGGCCGCCTGATTGGCGTTGCTGGCCGACATCCCACAGAAGCAGCCGACGGTCGCGTGCGGCGGGCCGCCGCCAAAACGCTCCACCAGCGCCATGGGCTGGTAGGTTTCAAGGCTGGCTTGAACATGCGCCTTGTCCCGGTTGGCCAGCAATTCTGCCCAGAGCGCCGGGGCACGGTCGGCGATGCGGCGGGCGATGTGTATGGTCGCCTCGACATCGCCGAGCGCATCATGCGCATCGTGTGCAGCAAAGCCGTTCAGCGGCGCTATGCGGTCCAAATTGAAGCGTAACCTGCCGTCCACCTCGACCGGCCACTCAAACAGGTCAGGCTGACGATACCAGAAGGCATAGAGCGCGGTCAGCACATCGAAGCGCGTGTTGCCGTTGAACTGGGTGGCGAAGATGTCGGGCTGCAGGTTCTGATAAAAGGCCTGGCGCAGCATTTCCTCATCGAAGCGGACGCTGTTGAAACCGGTCCAGATCGCGGGAGACCAGCGCTTGATCAGCGCGCCGATTTGCTGCGCAAGCTCGAAGAACGTCGGCAAAGCCGGGTCTAGGAGCTGCGCCGGGCGCACCCCGGTAACTGCAAGCGCCCAAGGCGACGGAATGACATGCGGCGCGATGCGGCAACGCAAATTGACGCGCTCGATCTCCGCGAGCGCATCATCCGTCAAAATGGCAGCGAATTGCAGGGGCTGATCGAATGCAGGGGAAGTGCCGGTCGTCTCCAGGTTGTGTCGCGAATGTGGTGGAAATTGCCGAGCAGCGGGCTCCGGGCATGTAACGATGGCTCCAGTCAGGCCGCGAGGTCAAGGGACATCGGCTCGAGCGGCTGAGAAAGAGTTTCCCAGCCGTCAACCTTCCGCATCTGGATCTGCCCTGACGCCAAGAGCGCCCAGAGCAGCATCGGCACGGTCTCGGCGCAGGGCAGCACGGTCTGGGTCTTGATGCGGCGGCGGAACTCCTCGTTCAGACGCTCAATGGCGTTGGTGGTCCGTGCGGATTTCCATTGCGACGGATCGAGGCGGGTGAAGCTGAAGAGGCGATCGCCGGCCTCCTCGAGGCTATCGGCAACGGCCCGGCACTTGAGCTTCCACTTGCGGAGGAAGGCCTTGCGGCGCGTCTCGATCTCGGCGGCGCTGTCGGCGTAGATCATGTCGCGGTAGTCTTCGCTCAGCTCGTCATGCAGGCGCTTTGGGGCGTGGCCGAGCAGGTTGCGGTGCTTGTGAACCGTGCAGCGCTGGATGGGCAGGTCCCCGCCCCAGAGTGCCACAAGCGCGGCTTCAAGGCCGGGGGCGCCGTCAACGATCACGAACTCGGGCCGCCTCAGGCCCCGCGCGTCCAGATCGGCGAGGAATTGGCTCCAGGCAGCCGTGCTTTCGCCGCCCATGTTCCTGATTGAGAGGAGCACCTTTTGTCCGTCGCGCCGCACGCCGATCGCCGCCAGCACCGAGATGTTGGTGGCCTTGCGGTCCAGCCGGGTCTTTATGACGGTGCCGTCGAGGATGAGCCGCACGATATCCTCCTCGGCCAGGTCGCGGGTGGACCACGCGTCCCAATCGACCTTCACCTTGCGCCAGGCCCGGCTGACCACGTCCTTGCTCACCGCCCCCTCGAACAGTCCGAACAGCGCCCGCTTGACCCGGCGCGTGTTGGTGCCGGCCAGGTAGACCGCCGCGATCAGGGCCTCGGCCTTCTTTGTCAGCCGCCTGTAGCGGGGCAGTGCCTTCGAGCGCCATTCGGTGATCTTGCCGGCTTCGTTCTCGATCCGGGAACGAGGAACCCGCACCGTCTCAGTGCCGAATGTGCCGGTCAGCTGCCGATCGCGATGCCCGTGGCGGTAGCCCTTGGCCCGCTCGTTGCCGCGGCCGTAACGAAGCCGTCCAAGAAAGTCGGCCAGTTCCTCTTCGAACATGGCCTCAATGGTGGCCCGGACATTCGCCCGCAGGCGGTCCTCGATCGGATCATACCCGCCTGCGTCGGGCAGTAGCGAAAAGGACGAGCTGTCGGTATTCTGCTTCATGGCGTGATCTCCCTGGCGGTTGCAGCCGCCGGCTGGGTGGGTGTCAGTTCACCCGGAGATTACGCCGCCATCCAATTTCTACCACTTCCGAGACACGACCCGTCTCCAGATCGTAGAAGGCAAAGGTCATGGGGCACCATAACTTGTGGTCACCGTCGCGTCAGCATCGATGTTCCGGTCTGGACCTGTGGCCAACGACGACGGGTCGGACCTGTTCTGGGCCAATAAGTGCCGCTCTCAGTGCTCGCGTCGGTGACAATCCCACGGCCGGCGAATAGGCTGCGAAAAATATAAGGGCGCGATTCAGAAAGTGGGGATACGTGTCGGAAGGACCGATCGAGACAGCATTGGCGGAACTGTCGCGGCTGCAGGACGATGATAGTGCGCGCGGCGAGGTTCTCGACCGCGCAAGTTTTTCGATGCTGCATCGGCCAGCATTGGGTGGCCGTCTGGTCGCGAAGCTCTGCGCCACGAAGGAGAGTGCCCCGGAGCTGGAGCCACTCACCGAATTGCTGGCATCGGCACTGGATGCCGCACGTATCGCTAGGGAGAACCGAAAGAAGCGAGGTGATACCTTTCTAGAGGCCGTGGCAGATGCGGTCGAACTGGCTTCTGGCCAGGGGCGCCTGAGCCCCTTCCACCGCCTGCTCCTTGCAAGCGCATGGACCACGAACGGACTGCCCGCACCCACATCTCTGGAGGTTTCTGCCGCCGATATGATGCTCGCAGCGCCTAGTCCTGCCCCGCAGGATCGTGTCGCGGCGGAGGCGGCGCTGGAAGATCTGTTCCGCAGTCTGATCGAGCAGACCGAAGGCGATGCGCTCGCGCTGCATGCAGCGCTGACCGAGACGTTCCCAGCAATGCCGTCGGCAATGCGTCAGCATGTCATTGCATGGTCGGTTGGACGATCGGAGCCGATCCACGCGAAGCTGGCATGTTTCTGGCTGCTCGATCCGTCAGCGCAGATCCGCGCTGCGGCGGCGCACGCCTTGGGCGAACGCGCCGCGACAGGCACGCTCTCGCAGGAGATAGCGGGCAAGATGGTGATCCTGCGCAGCTGGATGCCTCAGGACGAGGCCCGCGCCTCGGTGGACAAGGCATTGAAACTCGCCATGCGGTCGGGTCTGGCGACCGGCGCGTCAGCCAAGCCGTGGACTATCCATTCGGTCATGGCCACACTGCCCGATGGCGGCGGCGCGCAAAGCCTCATGATCGCGCTGCAGTCGGGCGGCAGCCGCAAGACCGCGATGCTGCTCTTCAAGCAGGGCCACGGGGTCAAGGACGCCTACACCGTGCCCTGCAAATCGGCGAACGAACAGAAGGCGCTGTTAAGCCGCATCAGCCAGGAGACCGGCGCGGTCAAGGTGCCCCTCTCCTGGCTCGAAGGCAGCCTCGCCATGGCGCTGGCCGATGGCCTTGCAGCAGGGTTGCCCCCGGCCGCGGGCCTCATCGAGGTGGCGGAACTTTGCGGCCTCGATAAGCTGCGGCCGGAAGCGGTCACGACCGAGGCCCTGATCGCGGCGCTGCCCGTCGCGGAACGCATACGCGGTCTCTCGGCTCCGGCGCAAGGCAAGCTGATCAATGCCAGCGAGGGCTGGTGGGATCGCCATGAGATCGTCCAGAGTTGGTTCGAGGAAAGTGATCATGCGCATGAGGTGCTCGAGGGCCGCCACAACCCGCGCGCGCTGGACGCGGCGCTCTGGCGATGGCTCGAGACCCGGCGCGACTTCTGGGCGCGGCTTGTCGCGCGGGCGGCAGATGTGCTGGCCGCAAGCGACCACCCGGACGCCGCCAGCTTCACGGCCACGGCAATGGCGCTCCTCGAAGGACGCGATCTGAAGAAGATCCCGGTCATGGCCGATGTCCACGACCAGACAATCGAGGCGTGGGTGTTCGACGATCCGGACGTGGATCAGGACGCCACGCTTGAGGAATGGGTGGAAGAGGCGGAGGCAGATGCGCCAAAGCCGGAGCGGAAGGGCGAACTGGCGCGCCTCGTGAAAGGCTCGGCGATCACGGCGGACTGGATCGACGGGTTCCTGATGTCGGCCACCATCGCGCCGAAGGTGATCGCGCCGAACAGGTGGCTACCCGAGATCCTCGGCAGCGCCATTGGCAACCTCACGTCGGATAGTATCCAGCGCTTCGCCGATCTGATCCTGATGCGCGCGAACGCCTGCTTGGACCAAGCGAAAGAGGCTGCGGAGTTTTCAGCGGCGATGTCCGCGCGAAGCCAGATGGCCATGCGGGACTGGGCGGCCGGGTTCAGTTATGCCTGTGGGCATTTCCGATCATCCTGGCCCGCAAAGTCGACCGGCCCGGATGATCGGGCGATGATGCAGCGCGTTGCCGATGCGATGGCCACGGGCTTCAGCGCTGCCGAGGTGAAGGCGCTCAGCCAGTGGATAGCCGCACGCCATAATCGAAACTGCGGTTCCTGAAGCCCGCGACTTCCGCCGAATTTCGTTCGGTGGGGGGAACGCAGGAGTTCTTGTGCCACGCATCCTGCGGAACTGAGGCTTCCCGTCGGCGCTGAAAGTGGTGCTGTATGAGAGGAATCGCAACGGAGGCACACATTTGGAAAGCGACGATGTCCCCTCAGGCGTTCGGTTGTAATGCTGACGAGGTTTTCCCCATCGCTCGAGCCATGCTCAACAGGCGCCTGCAGGCCGGATTATCGTTTCTATCCGACCAGACCATGCTGAAGGGCAGCACTTCATCCGCCAGTTGCCGGAAGGCGATCCCCGGAAACTGCCCAACGGTGGTGGCTTCGCTTGTCAGCGTTAGCCCCCGACCGACAGCTACCAGCGACAGGATATTGTCGCGGCCCACATGCTGGGATTGAATGTCAGGGTGATGACCGAGACCGGCAAGGTGAGCAATCAGATAGTCGTGGATCTCCTGGCCCGGTGCGACATCGCTCACGATGAAGCGTTCACCTGTCAGATCAGGCCATTCGAGTTCGGCTTTGGCGGCCAAGGGATGGCCAGCAGGCAGCACCACGAAGACCCGTTCGCACCAGAGATGCTCCGTTTCGCAGCCATCCCAGGGTGCCGTTCCGGTTATGAAAGCGATGTCCAGATCCAACTGCCGGACGGCAGCGACGTGCTCGGACGGATTTCCATCTATAAGATCGACCTGAACGGTCGGATGGCGCGTCCCGAACCGTCGCAGGAGGTTAAACAGAAATCCCGACGCCAGCGAAGAAAATATCCCGACCTTGAGCAGTCCCTGGTCAGCCCGACCGACCGCGGCAACCTTGGTCACGCCGATGTCGATCTGCCGAAGAGCATGCCGGGCGCTGCGCAGAAACTCCTGCCCGGCGACCGTCAGCCGCACCCCGCCCGAATGTCGTATGAATAGTGAGGCACCCAATTCATCCTCAAGGTCGCGGATCTGGCGGCTGACCGATGATTCATTGATGTCCAAGGCGATTGCAGCCTTGCGGAAGCTCCCGTGGTCGGCCGCAGCAAGGAAATGCCGCAACTGGCGCAACCGGATTGTGCTCTTACCAGCGCTGCCCTCGACAATACGCGCGAGGACGGAGCTACCAGATGGGGCGTCCCTGTTTCGGTGCATAGGCATGGCACATCATCCCGAACCGCAGTCGTCTTCTGGCCAGCGCTCGGTCGCGGCCTGCCAGCGAAGGCGATGGTGCGTGCCGTGATGGCCAGGTTCATACGCGACCATCTGCCGTCCTCCACACCTCAAACTTAATACCATTCAGTTCCCAGATGGTGCTGCTTGACATCGGCTCCGTCAACGAAAAAAATAAATCGTATTCAGTTTCAGCGGACAGTCGCAACAGGGATCTCGATGGCTCGCCCCCGAAAAGAGCAGGAACTTGATATTGCTCGCCGTGCGGTCGAGGAAACGATCCGTCTGCTGGCACAGCAAGGCGACTTCGATGTTCCACTGACCTCGGTGGCACAGGCCGTGGGCTGCACGGCGCCGGCCCTTTACGGCCATTTCCGCAACAAGAATGCTTTACTGCGCGCGGCGCGCGACGAAGGATTTGGACGCCTCTACAACGAGAAGTTCGCGGTTTTCGAACAGATGCGAGGCGATCCGTTCGGCTATTTGCGCGATGGCAGCTATGCCTATGCGCGCTTCGCCCTGGAGAACCCCACTCTGTACCGGCTGATGTTCTCACCGCCCCCGAAGCTTGGGGTGAGCGATGATCCGTGGTCAAGCGAAGCGGGTCGTCAGGTCCTGAGTCTGCTGCTGACAGGCCTGCGCTCATCTCAGGAGCATGGTTACTTGCCGGGTGCTGACCTGCAACGCTACGGCTTCATGTTCTGGTCAACGATCCATGGAGCGGTCAGTCTGAACATTCAGAACCGCCTGCTGGACCACGCGGCGAAGTGGGACTCGACGCAGAGCGTGATAGACGCGCTCATGGAGATGATCGCGGCAACCGGCCCGGCCAAACACCCGATCACGTCATGAGCGGATCTTTCGCGCCTTTGCAAAGCCACGATCCGTGGCGATGAACCGCTCCAACATCGGTACGATCAGCCTGACGGGATCGGCGGTGGGCTGGCCGGTCTCGCGGGCCAGTACCTCGGCATAGGCGACCAGATCGCGGTGAAGCGACGCGGGCAGTTCCACCGTCACCTTCACGGGCTTGTCGTCGGGGAGCGGGCCGAGTTTCAGCTTTGTCATGGTCAACCTCCTGCCGGCTCGAATACCAGATCGCGGGTGACGATGATCCTGACCGGGTAGCCAGGACGGATCGTCAGTGTCGGTACGACCTGCAACTGGCGCTGGACGATCTGCTGACCCGCCTGGTTGATGGTATCCTGCGCCCCGTCGCGTATGGCGCGGATCAGTCGATCCTCGTCGCTGCTGGCCAATTCCGCACCGACCGCAAGCAAGGTCGAGAGGCCAGCGGCCCGCATCAGATCCCACCAGTGGTAATCCACGCCATCCTCAAGCCCGGCGTAACCGGAAGCGTCCGCACCCGGCAGGCGCTCCAGGACGATGGAGCGGCCGCCGGGCAGGATCAGGCGATTCCAGACCAACAGGACGCGGCGCTGGCCGAAGGTCACACCGTCATCATATTGGCCGATGATGCGCGTTCCCTGCGGGATCAGCAACAAGCTGCCGGTCGGGCTGTCATAGACGTTCTCGGTCACTTGGGCCGTGATCTGGCCGGGCAGATCGGAACGGATGCCGGTGATAAGCGCCGCCGGGATCACCGCCCCGGCCTGAAGGATATAGGGCGATGCCGGTGGTGCGACGCGATCCGGGGCGACGGTTTGCCGGTCCACAGGCCCGTTGAGAAAAGCGGTATGGCGATCCTGCGCTGGAGCCTGACCACCGAGATCGAGACCCGCGAGGCCGGGCATGGTCGTTCCCGGCGTCGCTCCAGCCCGCGGGCCAGACTGGAAGAACACGCCGCTCAGACGAGCGGCTTCTTCCTCGGCGAGACGACGCTGCTCATCTGGATCAACGGCGGGCGCCGTGATGGTCGGTGGCGCGACCGGCTGCCCCCGATTCTGCGCCTCAAGTATCGGGCGACCGAGATCGCCCGGCAACGCCGGTCCCAGGACCGGGCCGGTATAGTCGCGCGGCAGGCCGGCAAGCCCATCTGCTGTGGGGCGGTTCTCGGTCGAATAGAGTTCGCCGCCGCCCGGCCCGGCATCGCGGGTCTGGAGAGCGTAGATCAGTGCCCCGCCAATGCCGAGAAGGGCAACGGCTCCGGCGCCTGCCAGCACCTTGCGGGACAGGCGGGTGACGCGGGGCGGCTCGGCGCGCAACCGCATGGGGGCTGCGGTGTCGGTATCGCTCATGAGGGTGATCCTCCCGTGGTCGCACCGGCTGGCTGGGCTGCGGCCCGCGTCTGCTCGACGCGGACGATCCTGACGACCTGCTGGCGGTCGCCGCTGCCGAGGCGAAGTTCCGCTGCGCCGAACAGGCGGTCCACGATCAGGACGTTCCGATGGATGCGGGAATTGACGATCTGCGGTTCGCCGTCCGATCCAAGGACGAACAGAGGCGGCATCTCTCCCTGCACGATGCCACGCGGGAAGACGACATAGACGCGCCTGCCGTCGTCGAAGACGGAAACCGGCCGCCATGGCGGGCTGCTGCCCTGCACCTGCAAGCCGTAACGATAGTTGCGCGCGGTCTCGGCCGGGATGACGGGGGCTGAGGGCGTGGTCACGCGGCTTCCCGGCGGTGGTGTCGGATACGCCCATGCCACGGCAGGCATATAGAGAGCTTCGCGGGCGCGGAGTTCGATCATGTAGATGCGCCGGTCGGTGGTGATGACGAGGTTGGTCGAAATGTCCGGTCGGGTCGGCTTCACCAGCACATGCACCCGGCGGGTCGGGCCGCTGCCGCTCTCCGTGTCACCGATGATCCAGCGGGTGGTGTCTCCGGCGGCAATCGGCCCCGCGCCGGTCAGGCTTTCGCCCGGCTCCAGCGCGATGGTGGTGATTTGCCCGACTGCGGCATAGACCTGATAGAGCGCGCCTTCCGACCAGGGATAAATCTGGATGGCATTATAGTAGCCTTCCCGGCGCGGCTCGACGCGGGCGGCGGCATTGGCGTTCTCGACGCGGGCCGTCGCCGTGCCGGCAGCCTCGCCGCCCCGCGCCACAGTCCAGGCGGGCGGGACGTGCAGCGGCCGGGGCGTTGTGTCGGCTGCGGCGGCCTGCACGGTCGGCACCGGCGGCACATCGGCGTCGTAGCTGAACTGCGGCGTCCGGTTGGTGGCGCAGCCGGCCAGCATGGTGGCGGAAAGCAGCAAAGCCGCGAAGGCGGGTTTGCGGAAAACCGGAAGCCCGGCTTTGCGGAAAGTCGTGGCGGTCATTGGCTCATCTCCCGCGACCAGTTGATCGCGTTGACATAGATTCCGAGGGGATTGGAGCGCAGCCGCTCGGCATTGCGCGGGGTCTGGATCACGACCGTCAGGATCGCGGTCCATCGCTCGGTGGTGGAGAGTTGGCCGTTCTCGTAGTGCCGCTCAGACCAGGCCACACGGAAACTGTCCGGCGACGCCCGGATGATGCTCGATACTTCGACGGCTACCTGCTGGCGGCCGACGCGCGTGAAGGGATCGTTGGAGCGGGCATAGTCGTTCAATGCGGCCGCGCCCCGGTCGGTGGTGAACTCGTAAGCCCTGAGCCAGTTCTGGCGGACGACGATGGCGTCGGCCGGGAGCGCGCGCACCTGTTCGATGAAACGGCCGAGGTGAAAGGCGATCTGCGGGTCGGTCGGCCGATAATCGGCTGCTGCCGGCGCGACGGCTTGCGCCTGGCCGAGATTGTCCACCTGAACGACCCATGGCACGATGCTCCCACGCGCCGATTGCCAGACAAGAGCGCCGGCGAAACCTGCCGCGAGGATCAAGGAGCCGAACGCCATGTAGCGCCAGTTCCTTGCCTGGACCCGGGCCGAGCCGATGCGGTCGTCCCAGACCTGCGCGGCGCGCTGATAGGGCGTTTCGGGTTCCGGCATCTTGCCGTAATGGGTCGTCGGTCGTTTGAAGATGTTCATGTGCGGTTACTTTCGGAAAGGCTGACGGAGGAGCCGCCACCATGGCTGTCGCCGGACCGGACGGCATGGGCGGCAGCGGTGACGCCATGGCTCATCGCCCGGCTGCGGCGCATGTTCTGCGCCCAGGCCGGCGGGCTATCTGCGGCTGAGGGCGTTGACGGATCAGGCGATGGGGCGCCGCCGATCGTGCCCATTGAGGAGCTGCCGCCGGACGCCGCGAACCCCGCTTTTGCGCCGTCGGAATAGCTGGATTTCATACTGTCGGCGGAGCGAGACGCGGCACGCTTGAGGGGCGAGATGGCTGCGGATGCTCCGGTGCGCGCCACGCCACCAAGGCCGGACGCGACACCGGCTGCACCGGACCCGCCCATGGAACTGAGCGTATAGGCCGACGAGGCCGCACCGGCGGCCGAGGCCCCGCCGCGGGCAAGTGCAGCACCGCCCGAAAGTGCGGCACCGCCACCACGCGCCGCAAGCATGGTCACGCCACCGCCCGCGACAGCAGCACCGCCGACCGCGAGGCCGGTTCCAACCGCCGCCCCTGCGCTGAGTTGCGGGCCGCCCGAGACGAGGCCGGTGGCGATACCGGGACCGAAGATACCGAGGCCGAGAAGAGAAAGGGCGGCCAGCACGATGGCCATGGCGTCGTCAATGGTCGGGGTCGCACCGCCGAAGCCTGCAGTGAATTGGCCGAAGAGCGTCGAGCCGATGCCGATGATGACGGTCAACACCAGCACCTTGATGCCGGATGAGACGACATTGCCCAGGACCCTTTCAGCCATGAAGGCGGTCTTGCCGAAGAGACCGAAGGGGATCAGCACGAAGCCTGCAAGCGTCGTCAGCTTGAACTCGATCAGGGTGACGAAGAGCTGGATCGCCAGGATGAAGAAGGCGAGGATCACCAGTGCCCAGGCGAAGAACAGGCAGAGGATCTGCACGAGGTTTTCAAAGACCGCGATCCAGCCCATGAGATCGGAAATGGATTCGAGCAGCGGGCGCCCGGCATCGAGGCCGATCTGGGCGACGCGGCCAGGGCGCAGGAGATCGGCGGCAGAAAACCCCGTGCCCGAGGCCATGAGGCCGAGGCCGGCGAAGCTCTCGAAGACGATGCGGGCGAGATTGTTCCAGTTGGCGATGATATAGGCGAAGACGCCGACGAAGATCGTCTTCTTCACCAGGCGCGCGATGATGTCGTCGTCGGCGCCCCAGGCCCAGAACAGGGCGGCGAGCGTCACGTCGATGACGATGAGCGTCGTGGCAATAAAGGCAACCTCACCGCCGAGCAGGCCAAAGCCCGAGTCGATGTAGCCGGTGAAGATGCCGAGAAAATTGTCGATGACCCCCGTCCCGCCCATGATTATCGCCCCTCATCCGGGCCAGGCGTCGACGGCGCGGGTGTCCGGCCGAGAAACCGGTCGCGGGTCTCGGCCCAGATGCCCAGGCAGGCGGCATCATTGGCTGCCGCCTCTCCCATCTCCTGACAGCGGCGCTGCCCTTCGCGCAGGGGATCGACCTGACGCGAAAGCGCAGGAGCGGAAGGTGCTGGCGCGGGGGCTTCCTCGCGGGTCATCTCGATGATCGCCGCGGTGATCGCGACGGCGACGAACACGATGGCGGCAATCCGGACCAGCACCTTCCCTTCCATGATCTGCCCTCCCCGGCTCAGTTGAACATCTGCGCGTTGCCGGGCTGGTAGCCCGAACCCGGGTTGAGGAACCGCTCGCGCTGGATGCGGCCCTGCTCGGCGGCGGTCGCGCGTTCGGCCTCCGTGAGGGCCTCGGCCCGGCCATTGGCCGAGATGACCGCGATCAGGTCGGAAAGCTGCTGCGACTGGAGGGCGAGAAGCTGGTTGCCGGCCTGAGTGGCCTGAAGCGCGCCGGTCGCGCCCTGGCTTTCGCCGACGAGCGCGGACATCTCAGCCCGGTTAGTGTCGATGTTACCGACGACACCGGCCTGCACCCGCATGGCGTCCTGAAGACCCCCAACGGTATTCTCCCAGCGGGACCGGGCATCGGCGATGAGCTGCTGGTCGGTGGTTGCGAGAGAGAGATTGCCGTAATCCTGCTGGAACATCTGGTCGATGTTCTGCACGTCGAAGGCGATATTCTGGGCCTGTCCGAGAAGCTGCTGGGTGCGCTGGACGTTCTGCTGAAGCGCCTGAAGCGAACTGTAGGGCAGGCTCGCAAGGTTGCGGGCCTGGTTGATCAGCATCTGCGCCTCGTTCTGGAGCGAGGTGATCTGGTTGTTGATCTGCTCCAGCGTGCGGGCGGCGGTCAGCAGGTTCTCGGCATGGTTGGTCGGGTCGTAGACGATCCTGCCGAACCCGCCAAAGAAGGCGTGGGCCGGCGTCGTGAACACCGGGGCCAGCGCCAGCGGTGCGGCAAGCGCCAGGGCAAGCGCCGAAGTGCTGACCATTCGGGTGAACCGGGGAATTGCGCGCGTCATGGTGTAATCTCCTCTTCATCCAGGATGAGTTCGATTTCGCCGACGTCAGCGACTGTCGGCGGCGGGATTTCGTTTTCGGTTACGAGATTGGTGAGGTCAGGGATGAGATCGGCGGCCCATTCGACGCCGCGTGCGTGAAGCCAGGCGGAGAGGAACCCGTCGCGGCCATGTTCGGCAAGGATCTCGTTTATCAGCGTCTGATCGGATTTGGCCGATGCGGCGCAGAGCGCCAATCCGACTTCCGACAAGCCAAGGTCGAACAAGCGGTTGCCGCGCCGCGACTGGCAGTAGTAGTCCCGCTTGGGCGTGGCCCGCGCGAGGATTTCGATCTGCCTGTCGTTGAGGCCGAAGCGGCGATAGATCGCCGTGATCTGCGGCTCGATGGCGCGCTCGTTCGGCAAGAGGAGCCGCGTCGGGCAGCTTTCGATGATCGCCGGCGCGATGGCGGAATTATCAATGTCGGACAGCGACTGCGTGGCGAAGATGACACTGGCGTTCTTCTTGCGCAGGGTCTTGAGCCACTCCCTGAGCTGGTCTGCAAACCCTTCGTCATCGAGCGCCAGCCAGCCCTCGTCGATAATCAGCAGCGTGGGCCGCCCGTCCAACCTGTCACCGATGCGATGGAACAGGTAGGACAGAACCGCCGGCGCTGCGCCGGTGCCGACCAGACCCTCGATCTCGAACGCCTGCACGTCGGCAGAGCCAAGATGCTCGGTCTCGGCATCGAGAAGGCGTCCATAGGGACCACCGACACAATAAGAGCGCAGCGCCTGTTTCAGGTCATTGGATTGCAGCAGCACGGCGAGGCCGGTGATGGTGCGCTCTCCGACCGGAGCGGACGCCAGCGAGGTCAGCGCCGTCCAGAGATGCTCCTTCACCTCGGGCGTGATCTGGATATTCTCGCGCATCAGGATTGCCACGATCCAATCGGCAGCCCAGGCCCGATCGGCAGTCTCGTGGATGCGGGCCAGCGGTTGCAGCGAAACAGACGTTTCGGAAGCGTCGGTCAGTTCGCCGCCGAGATCATGCCAATCACCCTGCATAGCGAGTGCGGAGGCACGGATGGAGCCGCCGAAATCGAAGGCGAAGACCTGTGAGCGCGCGTAGCGGCGGAACTGTAAGGCCATCAGCGCCAGCAGCACCGACTTGCCGGCGCCGGTCGGTCCGACGACGAGTGTATGGCCCACGTCGCCGACATGAAGGGACAGCCGGAACGGGGTCGATCCTTCGGTCCTGCCGTAAAGCAGCGGGGGTGCGCCAAAGTGATCGTCCCGTTCCGGCCCCGCCCACACGGCGGACGAAGGGACCATGTGGGCAAGGTTGAGCGTCGAGACCGGGGGCTGGCGGACATTGGCATAGGCATGTCCAGGCAGGCTGCCGAGCCAGGCGTCGACGGCATTGACCGTCTCGACCATGACGCTGAAATCGCGGGACTGGATGATCTTCTCGACCAGCCGCAGCTTTTCGTCGGCGCGGCGGGCGTCCTCGCCCCAGACGGTGACGGTCGCCGTGACATAGGCCATGCCGGCCATGTCGGCGCCGAGTTCCTGCAACGCCATATCCGCGTCGGCGGCCTTGTTCGCGGCATCGGTGTCCACGAGCGCGGATTGCTCGTTGGTCATCACCTCCTTGATGATCGCCGCGATGCTCTTGCGCTTGGCGAACCATTGCCGGCGGATTTTGGTCAGCAGCCGGGTCGCGTCGGTCTTGTCCATGAGGATGGCGCGGGTGGACCATCGGTAGGGAAAGGCCAGCCGGTTCATCTCGTCGAGGAGGCCGGGGGTGGTCGTGCCGGGAAAGCCGGTGATCGTCAGCACCCGGAGATGCGACAAGCCCAGGCGCGGCTCCAGCCCGCCGGTCAGCGGCTGATCGGCCAGCAGAGCGTCGAGATACATCGGCACTTCCGGCACGCGGACGCGATGCCGATTGGTCGAGATGGTGGAATGGAGGTAGGTCAGCGTGCCGGCGTCATCGAGCCAGCTACATTCCGGCATGAAGCCGTCGAGCAGCGCCAGCACGCGGTCGGTGCGGTCGATGAAGCCGCGCACCAGCTCCCACGGGTTCACGCCCGAGGTCTCGCGGCCCTCGTAAAGCCAGGACTCCGATCGTGCGGCATCTTCGGCGGGCGGGAGCCAGAGGAAGGTCAGGAAGTAACCGGAGACGAAATGGCTGCCCTCTTCCTCGAAATCGGCCTTGCGCTCGGCATCGACCAATGCCGAGGCGGGATCGGGGAAGCGGTCCGCAGGATAGGTTGCGGCCTCCGAACGCTGTGCTTCCACGAAAATGGCCCAGCCAGAGCCGAGACGGCGGAAGGCGTTGTTCAGCCGTCCCGCGACCGCAACCAGTTCGGCCGCGACGGCGGAATCCAGATCGGGGCCACGAAACTTCGCCGTCCGCTGAAACGAGCCATCCTTGTTGAGGACAACTCCCTCCCCGACCAGCGCCACCCAGGGCAGATAATCGGCCAGGCGGGAAGCGGTGCGGCGGTATTCTGCGAGATTCATCATGGATCAAACCTCACACCGAGAGATGGCCGGGGATGCGCAGATGGCGGCGCGCGACCTCGACGAAGAGCGGATCGCGCTTGGCGGCCCAGACGGCGGCGATGTGACCGACCGCCCAGATCAGGATGCCGGCGAGCCAGAGCTGGAGGCCGAGGCCGACTGCCCCGGCCAGCGTGCCGTTCAGGATCGCGACGGATCGCGGCGCCCCACCGAGCAGGATCGGCTCGGTCAGGGCGCGGTGGACCGGGACAGCGAAGCCCGGCACCGCGTCGAGCGCCTCGAAACTCACGGCCATCAGACCAGCGCTCCGCCGCCGAAGCTGAAGAACGAGAGGAAGAAGGAGCTGGCGGCGAAGGCGATGGAGATGCCGAAGACGATCTGGATCAGTCGCCTGAAGCCGCCGCCGGTGTCGCCGAAAGCCAACGTCAGGCCTGTGACGATGATGATAATCACCGCCACGATTTTCGCCACCGGCCCTTCGACGGATTCGAGGATGGATTGCAACGGCGCTTCCCAGGGCATCGAAGAGCCGGAGGCAAAGGCCGGGGATGTCATCAGGCTCACCCAGGCGAAGGCGGCGGCGGTTGCGATATGGTGACGGATGCGGAAGGCGCGACGGATCATGCAGGTTCTCCAGTGTTGCGAGTGGTGCCGGGTTCTGAAAAGGCGGGGAAAATCCGGTAGTCGCCGTCGGGACCGAGACCATCGACGCGGGCGAGTTCGACAAGCCGCCGTGCGGAACCGCGACCGGCAAGGACGGCCACGAGGTCGATGGTTTCGGCGATCATGGCGCGCGGGACGGTGACGACGGCTTCCTGGATCAATTGTTCGAGGCGGCGAAGCGCGCCGATGCCGGAACCGGCATGGATGGTGCCGATCCCTCCGGGGTGCCCGGTGCCCCAGGCTTTGAGGAGATCGAGCGCCTCGGCGCCACGCACCTCACCGATCGGAATACGGTCGGGACGCAGCCGCAGCGAGGAACGGACCAGATCGGACAGAGTGGCAACGCCATCCTTGGTCCGCATGGCGACAAGGTTGGGTGCCGCGCATTGCAGCTCGCGGGTGTCCTCGATGATGACGACGCGATCCTGCGTCTTGGCCACCTCGGCCAGCAGCGCATTGGTCAGCGTGGTCTTGCCGGTGGACGTGCCACCGGCGACGAGGATGTTCGCACGCGACTGGACGGCGGCGCGGAGCGTTTCCGCTTGACCGGCGGACATGATGCCGGCCGCCACGTAGTCGTCGAGTGTGAAGACCGTGACGGCGGGCTTGCGGATGGCGAAGGCGGGTGCGGCGACGACCGGCGGCAGCAGGCCCTCGAAGCGCTCGCCGGTCTCCGGCAGTTCGGCCGAGACGCGGGGGCTGCGGGCATGCACTTCCACACCGACATGGTGGGCGACCAGCCGCACGATGCGCTCACCATCGGCAGCCGACAGTATCTCGCCCGTATCGGCCAGTCCCTCGGACAGCCGGTCCACCCAGATCCGGCCATCGGGGTTCAGCATGACCTCGACGACCGACGGGTCTTGCAGCAGGGCTGAGATGGCAGGCCCGAGCGCCGTTCGGAGCATGCGCGCGCCGCGGTCCACCGTTGCCTGATTGTGGTTGATGCCTGCCATCTCGTCCCCGTTCCACCGGGGAGGCGAGAGTTCCCCGGATGGGGATGACTAAAAGAGACCCCAAAGCGGCCGTTTCAACAAGTTTCGACCGTCGTAGTAGTGTGGCGTGCAAATACAGGAGAATGGCGGTGATGCTACTCAGGGCCAAGGCGGCGCGGCGCGGGGGAGTCGCTCAACACAAGCCGGCTGATTCGATGAACATTGCGACCTTGCGGACCAAGTTGCCGTTCGCTGCTGAGGCGCGGTAATCGGCTGCACTGCAGCAAGCTCGACCAGCAGGGGCGAAAAGGCGGGCTTTCGCTGCTTCTGCGCCGGAGGCGTGGTGCAATGACGGGGGCGGACATTCGTGGGTTCGTCATCAGTGTCCAGCAGGCCAACCACTTGGTGCTGGACTGATCAGAGCTTCATTGCGCTGGTTGATCGGGCAACACGAAACCCATCTCGCGTAGAAAACGTGACGGTTGCTTGTTCCATCCCCGATAGTTGTCTGCATAGGAGAGGCAGAGCCACTCTCGCGCACGCGTGATAGCCACGAAGCAGTTGCGCCGCTCCTCTTCCATTTCAGCGCTGTTCTCGCCCGCCTTCAGGCTTTGAAAGCTCGGCAAGATGTCCTCCGCCAGTCCGACCACATAAACATGATCGAACTCCTTCCCCTTGGCGCCGTGGATCGTCATAAGGGTCACGGTATTGCTGCCGACTGGGGCTTCCTTTGAGCGGATGGCCAGTTCCTGGAGAAACTGTTCAAGTGGCGCATCGCGGCCGATGGTTTTGCCGATACTTCTCACAAGATCGGACCAAGCCGCCCGGTCTTCTGCAATGTCACTGGCTTCATCGTCCTGCGCCGGGATCATGGCGAGGACTGCGTCAACAAACTGCCTGAACCGCGCGGGCTCCTTTGCGAAGGTTGCAGCTACATCGACGAGAGCGTTGCCATTGACATCATCACCCAGTCCGGCTTTGACCGCTACCGCCCATTCATCGAGCAGGGAGCGTTCCGTCAATTCGGTGGCGGTGATGATGAGATCGACACGGGCGTCAGTGCCAAACCAACGATTGAAAGCGCCGGTCAGGGTTTCCAGCGCACGCCGATCAAGCGGGCGCAGCGCTTGGCGAAGTACGGCAGTGAGCCACAGGAACTGAGGTGATCGGAAATCATCGCGGCGCTGAGAAATGACCGCACTGACCTGCTTCTGCGTCAGCGCGGATTGAAGCTTTTCTAGCATGTAGCGCGTACGGGCCAGTACCGCGACTTCACCCCATCGAGCGCGGTCGATTTTGGCGATGCCTTCCGCAATCGACGCGGCTTCCACCTCGTCGGTGGAATAGCGTAGGACGCGGATGTGCTGTTCATCGCGATATTTCAGCGAGGTCTTGCCCGCCTCCAGCGGCTGCTTGGCGGCCGTGCGTTGCAGATTATGGACCACAAGATGGTTCGCGGCGGCAACAATTGCGGGCGGACAACGGTAGTTTGTGGGAAGCTGCAGTTCCTGCGGGGAAAAGTCGGCTCGGAACCGCTGGATCTGTTGGTAGCTCGCGCCGTTCCACTGGTAGATGATCTGGTCATCGTCGGCGACGGCGAAGACATTCCTGAAATCCTTGCCGGCGAGCGCGCGGATTAGTCGGTACTGCCCATCGGTAGTGTCCTGAAACTCGTCGAACATCCAGTAGGCATAGGTCTTGCGATAGCGTCCGGCGATGCCGGGGAAGTCTGTGACAAGGCGATAGGCCTGGGCGATGAGCGAACCAAAATCTAGGGCATTGGCTTGGGTGAGCGCCGCCTCGTATGCGGTGTATACCTGCTCCACCCGTGCGCCATCGGACGGATCACGAAAGTATCGGGCCGAGCCTGTCGGTTGGATAAGCTGCGACTTAAGCTTGTCAATGGTAGACAGAAGCCGAACGTCGTTTTGGCTCAGGCCCGCCTGTTTGATCGCGTCGCGCAAAATTTCCTGGCGATCGACGTCGAGCGAGTAGATTGCAAAATCAGGGTTGATGCCAATGTGGGAGCCGTGCTGCTGCAGCATCTGCATGCAGAAGGAGTGAAAGGTCCCGATCAGAGCGCGCCGTTCCTGTTCAGGTACCAATGCAGTGACGCGCGCGGACATTTCGTCAGCCGCCTTGTTGGTGAAGGTCAGAGCCAGCACGCGGAACGAACGATCGGGCGTATCGGCAAGCAGCTTGGCCACCCGCGTCGTCAGGACGCGGGTCTTGCCGGAGCCGGGGCCGGCGAGAACGAACATCGGGCCATCGCGCCAAGCGACAGCGATACTTTGTGCTTCGGTCAGTTCTGACAATGCCACGTTGAGGGCGGTATCGGTCATGTTAGGCCTCTCAATGCCAAGATTGCATTGCGGAATGATGCAGGCATGCGCTGCGCCAGCGCCGGGTTCTCGGCGCACTGTTTTGCGAGGACGGCTGCGTAGCCGCTCTTGTCGTTCTCGAGTGCCGCAATCAATGTCGCATCGTCAAAATCCGCTGCTCCTACGTTTCCAAAAGAGACAAGAATTGCTTTCAGTTCGTTTTGCAGTCCATCTGCTATGAGCTGCTGTTCGAGATAACCGGCCGGCAACGAGAAGGTGCGGCGAGCCATTTCCTCGGCGGAAAACTTTCGTGCGGTGATCCTGGCGATGTAGCCGAGCCCGGCGGCATCTCCATCGACGACGGCAAGCCAAGGATAACCGAGCGCTCTTGCAAGTACCGCAAATATCTACCGTGTGCCTTCGGTCAACAACCTTGCGGATTATACCGAGCTGCCGTTCATGCTTGGCGCGGCGAAGGTCGGTAGCGAGCCCTTTTTGACGAATGCTGCCGAGCGACTGGACGGCCGCTTCGGCGGACCCGCAGCTTAGCGAGGTGTTCTCCGTTCGGGTCTAGACATACTCCGTAATGCGTTTCAACAAGGCGACACCGGCACCTGATAGAACGCCGCAAGAAGACGTAAGCTCTTGACGACGCCCGGTGTCGAGCGGGTGGGGTCCTGTTATGTGACCGTAAACTGCCCCATCATGCCCGCATCCTCGTGTTCGAGGATGTGGCAGTGATACATGAATGGTGTCTCTTCCGAAGCCAGCTTGTCGAACCTCAGCAGGATTCCGGTCGGACCCTGCACACGGACAACATCTTTCCAACCGATCTGCGCCGAGTCGACCGGCCGTCCGTTCTGACTCACGCCTCACGATAATTGTCACACGCCTCAACACCCTTTGCGACCACGTCGAGAAGTGCGTCCACATCGTTCAGAAGGACCGTGATGCGCGGGTTGCTGATACGGTAACGGATGAAGCGCCCTTCGCGGTCGCTGGCGACAAGCCCGCAGTCCAGCAGGCACCTCAGATGGTTGGAGACGTTGGGTTGCGATAGTTCGGTCCGCTCGACGATCTCGTGAACGGCCAATGGCTCGTTGCAAAGTGCACCGAGGATGGCCAGGCGGCTCGGGTCCGCGAAGCCGCGGAACAGCTTCGCCCGTCGCTCGATGGTTGCGCTCTTGCGGTCATCGACCAATTGCGCCATATCACTCCTCGCTGATATGTTGTTCTTCGATTCATCCTAGCAGGAATAGCGCGACCATGGCCAACACCGAAAATGCCGGATCGACGGCAGATGTCCCGCCCGTCCGTTACCGGGTTTCCGGTATGGATTGCGCCAAGGATGCCGCGCAGATCGAGCGGGCGGCACAGGCAGCCGGGGTCGCGCCCGGCGATGTGAAAGTGTCGGCCGCGACGCACATCATGACACTGACTGCACCCGAAGTGCGCCTGCCGGACATCGAAAAGGCAGTCGCGGTGACAGGCTATGGCTTCGACCGGATCGAGGGCGATGAAGACATTCCGCCGAATCCCGCCCATCAGGACCCGGCCTACCGCCGTGCCCTCTGGATCGTCGTGATCCTGAACGTGGGATACGGGGTCCTCGAAATGATCGGCGGTTTCATTTCCGGATCGCAGGCCGTGAAGGCCGATGCGCTCGATTTCATCGGCGACGGCGCGATCACCTTCCTTGGCCTGCTGGCCATCGGCTGGAGCCTCGCCTGGCGGGCACGGTCGGCCTTGATCCAAGGCATCTTCCTCGGCCTGCTCGGCCTTGGCGTCCTCGGCACGACCATCGTGCGAGTCTTCGAACGGACGACGCCGGATGCAGGTCTAATGGGCCTGCTTGGCATGATCGCCCTTGTCGTCAACGTCATCTCCGTTCTGCCGCTGCTGCGGTTCCGCAAGGGCGACGCGAACATGCGGGCCGTCTGGCTATTCTCGCGCAACGACGCCATCGGCAATGCGGCGGTTGTCGTTGCCGCCGGTCTCGTGGCGTGGCTGGGCAGCGCCTGGCCGGACCTCATCGTCGCCTTCGGCATCGCCGGACTGTTCCTGCACTCGTCTTGGGCAATCATCCGCGATGCGCGGGCCGATCTGAAGGCAGCGGCATGAACAGCCGCGTTCTGGGCGGGCTCTGCGCGATCGCGGCGTTCGGCCTCGATCAGGGTACCAAGGCGCTTGCGCTGAACACACCGGCGCTTGAGCGCGGCGTCGAGGTTCTACCCTTTCTCAATCTCGTGCGGGTTCTGAACGATGGAGTCAGCTTCGGTATGCTGGGCGGGATCGTGCCTTGGTGGGGTCTCATCGCGCTTGCTGGCGTGATCGTGGCATGGCTGCTGATCTGGTTGTGGCGCGCGCCGGACAGGCTGACGGCTGCCGCTCTCGGTCTGATCATCGGCGGCGCGCTCGGCAATGTCCTCGACCGGCTGCGTTATCAGGCCGTCCCGGATTTTCTGGATTTCCATTACGGAACATACCACTGGCCGTCCTTCAATCTTGCGGATGTGGCGATTTTCTGCGGTGCGGCCCTGCTGTTCTGGGACAGCTTCCGCTCGGCGCAGAACAAGCCCGAACGTAACCACCGAGAAGAAAACGTTACGGGGAAATAATCGATGTCCAGCATTCCATCCGCAAAGGGCATCGACAGCACGCTTGCCCTGCTGCGCAACCCATATGAGTTCATTCCGGACACATGCCGCGATCTTGAGGGCGACCTGTTCGAGACCCGCATCCTCTTTCAAAAGACGATCTGCATGACTGGTGCCGCAGCTGCGGAGGTCTTCTATTCCGAGGATGGGCTCGTGCGCGCAGGCTCGATGCCGAAGCGTATCCAGAGAACCCTGCTCGGCGAAAAGGGCATCCAGGGGCTCGATGGCGAGGCCCACCGTCATCGGAAGCGGATGTTTATGTCACTCATGGCGTCGGAGCGGATCGAAGCTCTCGAAAACACGACGCGGGACCTGTTGGACCGCTACGCACGGGACTGGCAAGCGGCGGAGAAGGTCGTTCTCTACGACGAAGTGCGCGAAATCCTCACCAGAGCTGCTGCGCCTGGTCGGGCGTGCCGCTTCCCGAAGCGGAGGTCGAGACGCGGACGGCGCAGATGACGGCGCTCTTCCAAGACGCCGGGGCGGTCGGCTGGAAGCACTGGGGTGCGCGTCTGGCGCGGCATCGCGCAGAGCGTTGGACAGCCGGGATTATTGAACGGCTGCGCGACGGAAGCCTTCAGACAGGACAGGAAAGCGCCGCCCATGTCGTCGCGACGTGGCGCGATCTGAATGGGGAGCTGCTCCAAGGTTGCCGCCGTGGAGCTTCTGAACGTAGTACGCCCGATCGTCGCCGTCTCTGCGTTCATCGCCCAGGCGGCGCATGCCCTGCATCGGCATCCCGAGTGGCGGCAAAAGCTGAAGGACGACGAGGGACAGCTCGAACCTTTCGTGCAAGAGGTCCGCCGTCTGTATCCGTTCTTTCCCGCGGTCGCGGCACGGGTGAAGAGTGATTTCGAGTGGCGCGGATATCGCTTTTCCAAAGGGTACAGGGTTCTGCTCGACCTCTACGGCACAAATACCGACGCTCGCTCGTGGGACGCGCCGCAAGAGTTCCGGCCCGAGCGGTTTCACGATCGGGAGGTCACCCCCTACGACTTCATTCCGCAGGGCGGTGGTGATCACCACAGGAACCACCGTTGTCCGGGCGAGTGGATCGCGATCAGCCAGATGAAGGCGTTTTGCAGTTTCTTCGTGAACGCCATCGACTACGAAGTGCCAGATCAGGATCTGGATCTGGAAACCGAAGAACTGCCGCCCATGCCTAAATCCCGGTTCATCATGCGCAACGTCAGGCGTCGGCAGTAGCGTCGGCCTCCTCCGGCTCGACCGACCGCGCATCCTTGGTGGCCTCAAACGCTTCCCACGCAACGTAGGGCACGATCAGAAGCGCCGCGACCGGGTCGGCCCACCACCAGCCCATCCATTGCGTCAGACCGATCCCGGCCAACACCACGATTGTCTGATACTGGCAGATCATGGTGTCCTTGGCATCGTACTTCAGGGCGGGCGCATCGAGCCGTTTGCCATAGCGATACTTGCCCCAGGCGAGGAACGGGTTGACCACGAGCGAAGCACCCAGAATCGCGATACCCCACCAGTTGAAGCCCGGCGCCTTCTGCGAAATGAAGGCGGAGACCGCCTCGTAGAGGATCGCCGCGACGACGATCCAGAAGGCACAGGCAACCACGTAGAGCGCGACCTTCTTGCGGTGCAGGACCGTGCGCTTGCCGGCACCGTCCTTCTCCCCCTTCAAGCGCCAGATCAGCGTCGCGGCTGAGGTGGCTTCGACCGTGCTGTCGAGACCCCAGCTTACCAGTGCCGCGCTGCCGGTCAGAAGTCCCACGGTGACGGATACGACGACCTCGATGATGTTGTAGACGAGGCTGGCGATCTCGACGCGGATGCCGCGCGTCAGATTGGCCTGCCGGTTATCTTTCTGACTACTCATAAGGGGTCGTTTGCGGGAGAGTGTGGAATCCTACGCTAAGCTGACTGCGGCCGTTCGCGCGGGGTGCAGCGAATGACCGGTTTGAGCCCAATTGACCGCGTTGATGTCGGGTGAGTTCGCCGTTTCAGCATGTGCTTGCCCGTCGCGATCGGCCCTGACCTGCCGTTCAGTCCCTTGCCGATCGCCGCGGTGCAGCTTCACTAGACCGGCCATTCGTCCATCGCGCAGCATCATCGGAGGATGAAGGTCGGCAGGGCGGAGATGGTGTTGAAAAACTCCGCTTGAGCGACGTCACTGGTGCTGATTCAATTCTCCTGAAGCATGGGAGAACTGGCGATGATGGGGCCGAGGCAGGTTTCGCAGGGCGCGCTGTTCTACGAGTTCACGATAGAAGACCATGTCCCGGCGGACCATCTGCTCAGGGGCATTGACCGCTTCGTTGATCTCGGAGACATGCGCCGTCATCTCGCCCCATTCTACAGCACGACTGGCCGCCCCTCGGTCGATCCGGAGCTGATGATACGGATGCTCATCGTGGGCTATGCCTTTGGCATTCGGTCGGAACGGCGTCTCTGTGAGGAAGTCCATCTCAACCTGGCATATCGATGGTTTTGCCGGCTCGATCTGACCGACGCGGTGCCCGACCACTCGACCTTCTCGAAGAACCGGCATGGCCGGTTCCGAGAGAGCGATCTGTTCCGGCGGCTCTTCGAGGCAGTGCTGGCGCGGTGCATCGTCGAGGGGCTCGTGGGCGGTGAGAGCTTTGGGGCGGACGCTTCGCTGATCAAGGCGGATGCCAGCCGCTACACCAAGGCCGAATACTCGCAATGGTCAGCGGAAGATGACGCCAGGAGAGTGTCAGATCTTCTGTGTATGAGCGATCCGGTCCATGCTTCTTCGAAAGGAAGCATGCATGACGATTTCCAAGGAACTGCTGGACGAACTGCTGAAGGGCGTGGAGCGCCCTGAGGACCTGCTCGGCGAGGCCGGGCTGATGAAAGGTTACCGCCGAATTGCCGATATTGGCGTTGATCTTGACCAGGAAATTGCGACCGATGATCATCGGCTCGGCTTCGGGATGGTTGATATTGGCCGGGATTACCGCCCGTCCGCGCGCCACCTCGTCGCGCACGAATTCGGGGGTGACGAAATCAGGGATGGCGGCGCCGAGGTTTTCGCCGTCGCGCACCATCATTTCTCGAATCGCGGTGCGGCCTAAATTCTCGCGGATCGCGACAAACTCCATTTCAGGTGTGACAATGCCCGCGCGGGCATAGGCAAGCTGGGTGACCGCTTTCCCGTTCCGCGCCCGCAAGGGGCGGTGGCGGATGGGAAACTCGGGTGTTAGCCGGTCGCCTGAGGCAAAACCGTTGTCCTCGGGCTTCACATGCCGCCCCTCGTAGGACTCCACGTCCCCACGCCTCATCGTCCAACCTTCCCTCAGGCGCGGAAGGCCGCGTTCGATCGCGATTTCGGCGGCCGGATCGGTATAGGGACCCGAGGAGTCATAGACCGTCACCGGCGGCTCGCCCGCGCTTGGATGCAAGGCGATCTCGCGCATGGGCACACGGATGTCGGGGTGCAGCACGCCCGGCCTGAACACCTTGACAGAGGCGGGCAGTGGTCCGGTGGTGACCGTCAAGGTTTCTTTAGATGTCATGTCGAGGCTCCTCGCGTCGCAGCATTGGAGACCCAGCACCGACGGGAAGGAATAGAATGCCCCACTGGTCGCATGCGACCGGCAAGGCATCCGCACCGTCCCTACGCCAGCATGAACTGGATCAGGTTCGTAGGGTCACTGCGCTGCCTTGCGGCCCAGCAGTATCTCAGCCCCTTGTCGGGACACCCCTGGTGAGGACGTAAGGATGCGCAGCGGTGCCTCTATTGTCAATCGTCCTGACCAAGCCGACGCTTTGATAATCCAAACAGTTAAAGTTCCCGGTGTCGTGCCATCCTGAAACCTGCAACAGCCCCTATGAGGGTTGGCCACTTGGTATCGTACATGTCAACAATACCGCGTCGTGGCGGGTGGAGGGACTGACTGCTTCGCCCGCTAACCAGCCGTCGCTTTACGGCTGGTCAAATCACACGACGCTAGTGTTTTACGTTGACAGGTCGAACCGTTGTCAAGGAACGATCGCTTGCGCGGCCCGAACCTTCCCACAGGATCTTGCTCACTGTCCTTCGCGCCATGATGCGCGTCCAGCTCGCGCGACCTGATGCACGGGTGCCGTGCTTGGATAGCTGCGGGCCATGAAGATCGAGGGCAAGCCGCGCGTGCGGCGCGGCTCCGGTTGATCCGAAGGTCAGGCCGGGGGATCGACGCGGCCGAGGGCCGCGCTCACCCCCGCCCTGCGGTTTATCCTTTTCGTTTTTCCGCCCAACAGACCTGCCCGAGCCGGTCAATCGGCAAGCGCCGCGCCCGTGGCGCGTCGGCTCCTGCGGGGGCCGTGTCCTCGCTGCGCTGCGGGCCGCACCACCCCCCGCCTCCGCCCGATTGACAGTCTCTGTAGATTCGCAAGATGATTTGCCGCGCCACGGTGCATGAACTTCGAAAAGCACCGACAACGTGTCAGGCATTCTTGCTTCATCTGCCACGCAATCTTGCCGCTACAAGGTCGCGGCCGCTGTTCGGCTGCGGTTCATACATCTCTTTCGAGGCCCCATGTCTGTCTTTCAGTTAGCTGCTTCGGCTGGTCGTGCAGCCTGCTGACATAGAACAGGCACCGTCTTGGCATTGAGGAGGATGCTAAGCGTCTCGGCTTCCGGGGAACCGTCCTCCATCTTTACAGGATGGACGGCCAAAATTGGCTTCTCCAAATCTACGCCCTTGATAGAAACTTCACAAAGTTGACCCGAAGCCAGTTCATCGAGAACCGTGCTTTTCATCACCAACGATACGCCTAGTCCCGCTCTGACCGCACGCTTCACCCCTTCAGTGCTTCCGGTTGTGTGGCTGATCGATAGCTGATCTGCTTTTTGACCGAAGGCACGGCGGAGAATAGTGCCCGTCCCGGTTCCACGCTCGCCTCCGATCAGCGACTCCGTGAAAAGTTCAGACGAGTATATCGAACCCTTGCTTGCCCACCGGTGATCCGGGGAAACAATCAAAATGAGCTTCTCGGTGCGCCACAGGCTGGCCTCGTATCCATTCCGGCCGTCCCACCACTCCATGAAAGCAAGATCAACTTCCTTTCTCTGGAGTTTTTCTAAGATCTCCAGGTTGGAGGCGATTACCAAGTTGGCAGAGCGCCCTTTGGCACCATGCAGGCGCTTCAGATGCTCCGGCATGAGGTAGATACCGATGTTGCTGCTCGCACCCAGTTGAATTTGTTCCATGTGCAAGCGGTCAAAGGCACGTGCAGAAACCGTCAGCAGGCTCTTGGCAAATGGCAAGAATATGGCTCCGTGCCGCGTCGGAACACAGCGATCGTTCCCTCTATCTACCAGTTGCACCCCTAGGATATCCTCAAGGCGCCTGACGCTGTTCGAAACCGTAGGCTGCGAGATTTGCAGCCGTCGCGATGCCGCACGAAAATTTCCCGTCTCGATGACTTCAACGAAGGCAGCGACATGAGACAGATGATACATGCAGGATACCTTGTTAGAGAACAGACGCGGGCTCATTGATAGCGGCTCGCGGTCTGCGGCCTTCAAGAAGATCAATGATGTTGTCAGCCGCCTCATGCTCGATCGCAAGGCGAGTCTTGGTAACCGCCGAGCCGATATGGGGTGTCAGCAAGGTGTCCGTGCGACGCTGCACCAAGCCAGGATGGACAGCTTCAGGTCGATCCGGCCGCGCCCAGTCCTCCATCTCGTAGACATCTGCGGCGTAACCCGCCAGATGTCCCGCCTCCAGCGCAGCCACCACGGCCCCTTCGTCCACAACGCTCCCACGTGATGGATTGATCAGAAGCGTCCCCTTCCGCATCTTCGCAACTTCCAGTGCGCCGAGCAGATGCTGCGTGTCGTTGGCGAGCGGAAGGGCACACACTACGAAATCCGAAGTGGAAAGAAGCCGTTCGAAATCCGTGAACGTAACCTTGAGCCTTTCTTCATCATCAGAACCGAGCTCGCGCCTGTCCCAATAGCTCGCTTGCGTTCCAAAGCCCGTGAGCCGTTCAGCAATGGACTTGCCGATCGCTCCCATGCCTAAGATGCCAACCGCTGCGCCCTTCAGGCCCACGCCGTAGAAACGCGGTCTCCACCCCTTGTAGCCAATTCTGACAGCTTCATCCCCCGGCAGGATGTGCCGCCCCAAGCCAATCATCAAGCCGATGGTCAGTTCTGCGGTCGGATCAGTCAGAAGATCGGACACGATGGAGACATGGACCCCTCGTGCCGTGCAGGCAGCAACATCAAAGTTGTCGAAACCCTTCAACGCGCAAGCTACAAGCCGCAGGCTAGGAGCGTGGCTCAGAACCGTAGCGTCGATCCGATCCGGCATGAAAGCCATCATCGCAGTCGCATCACTGAGTTCTGCCAAAAGCCTGTCATGCGCCCAAGTATCGTCCGACTCGTTGACGCTGACGCGGGCATAAGGCGCCAGCTTGGTCAGGATCTCGTCATGGACTTTGTGCGTGATAACGATCTTGGGCAACATGTCGCGCTCCCTGTTGTTGTTTTATTGAAGTTGGCGGCGAAGAAGAGCGCCGACCTGATCGACCACGGTGACCATCAGAAGAACGACCAGCATGATGGCAAGAACCTCCTGATAATTCATAATCCGAAGAGAGGTCATCAGCTCAAAGCCGATGCCGCCGGCTCCGACCGTGCCAAGGATGGTGGAGGCGCGGAAGTTATACTCCCAACGGTAGATCGTGACATCGGCCAGTTGAGGCAGGACTTGCGGCAGGATTGCGCGCGTGACGATCTGGAAGGGTGAAGCACCGGCGGCCCGCGCCGCCTCGATTGGCGCATTGTCACAATGCTCGATGGCTTCTGCAAAGAACTTTCCGACCATGCCAACGGAGTGAAGGCCTAGAGCAAGAACGCCGGGCAGAGCCCCGAAGCCTACCGCTGCAACGAAAACGATACCCATGATCAACTCAGGGATCGAGCGCAGGCCGTTCAGCAGGCCGCGGGCGATCATGTAGATAACGCGGTTTGGCGCTGTTTTTCGCGAAGCGCAAAAGCCAACGGGAAGCGAAATCAGAACCGCGATTGCCGTCCCGGCGATGCTCATGGCAAGAGTATCAACCAAGGGGCCGATCCACTCCATCCCACGGCTGAAATCGGGCGGAACCATTTCACTTCCCAACTGCCAAAGCGAAGGAAGGCCGGAACCAAGCCGCTCCAGATCAAGCAAGCCGGAGTGGTAGCTGCTGACAATGATGACGCCAGCGATGATCACCGCGATCACGGCAGCGCGCTTCCAAGCTCTACTTTGGCGCTGAAGGATGC
The DNA here is from genome assembly GCF_030388245.1 of Paracoccus sp. TOH. Lineage (NCBI taxonomy): Bacteria > Pseudomonadati > Pseudomonadota > Alphaproteobacteria > Rhodobacterales > Paracoccaceae > Paracoccus > Paracoccus sp. TOH. The sequence goes on along the minus strand of NZ_CP098361.1, from coordinate 672,893 downwards.
TGTCGAAACTTTGGGAAAGCGCTGTCATTGACGTGCTCCTGAAAAGTGAGGCGCAGACTTCGCCTGCGCCCGCAATGAATGGCGGTTGATATGTCTTATTTGCTGAGGTCGAGGTTCAGCATCTTACCGAGATCCCGCACGACATCGTAAGCCTTGTCGTTGATCGGCGCGAAACCATCTGCCTTGAACGTCGCCAGCACTTCCTCATCGTTCAGGTTGATGAACGCGTCGGTGATGGCTTGCTTCAGGTTCGGATCGAGGTCAGAGCGCATCGTCCAAGGATACTGCGGAAACGGATCGGACTCTTCGAGCGCAACAACTTTCGCGGGGTCGATCGTGCCGCGAGCAACCATAGCGTTGAAGATGGGCAGCGAAAGACCACCAACCTGGGCATTGCCGTTTTGCACCGCCAGCGCCACGGCATCATGGGAGCCGACGTAGTTCTCACTGTAATCCGTCTCTGCTTCTAGACCCGCTTTAAGCAGCATGGATTTCGGGATCAGGTGGCTGGAAGTAGATGCCACGTCACCCCATGCCACATCGTGGCCGGCAGCATCCGCAATAGTCTCAATGCCGGCTTCAGCGTTGCCGATGACAACGGCGCGGTAAGTTGTCTCGCCGTCTTTCATCAGTGCCGCAAAGGGTTCGATCTCGGCCTTCGTCTTGGCCAACGTGTAGGAAAGCGGACCGAAATATGCGATTTCAAGCCGACCGAACCGCATCGCCTCGATCATCGAGGAGTAGTCGGTGGTCACGATCAGCTCGATGTCGCGGTCAAGAGTTTCTTCAAGATACTCTTCCAGCGGACGATTGTTTTTGATCACTGTGGCGGCGTTCTCGTCGGGCAACAGCGCCACGCGCAGAGTTTCTGGATTTGCCTCCGCATGCACTGCGGAGCCGCAGCCGAGAGCAGCGAGAACGACAACGGGGAGCAACTTCTTCATAGGGCGGCCTCCATGGCAGCAACAGGTTGTGGTTGGGAGTGGGATGAATGGTGATGCGCTTGCTGCGAACTCCGGCCTGAAGCTTCGCTGCGGTAGATCGAGGCGCACATCTGATCTGTCAGTTCATCAACGGACGCATCTGCGACTACAGAGCCATCACGCATGGCGATGACCCGATCACCAAAGCGCCTCGCCAAGTCGATCTGGTGCAGGCTGATGACAGCCGTTATGCCATCCGTCGTGCAAATGTGGCGGAGTTGCGAAAGGACTTCGACGGCTGTTTCCGGATCGAGGCTGGCCACAGGTTCGTCAGCCAGTATCAATCGGGGCTGCTGAACCAGAGCACGGGCGATGCCGACACGTTGCTGTTGGCCGCCCGACAACTGGTCAGCCCTCACCAAGGCTTTGTCGAGCAAGCCAACCCGAGCAAGACATTCCAGCCCAAGTTGCCGGTCAGAACGCGGAAGAGGAAAGAGGGTTCGAAAGGATGAGTGATAGCCCAAGCGACCGGTCATCACATTATCAAGCGCGCTCAAGCGCCCGATGAGCTGGTGCTGCTGGAAAATCATCCCGGTGCGCCTGCGGTGCACTCGGAGCGCCCGCTCTCCGTCCAGAGATCCAACGCCATCAGCGATAATCGAACCGGACGTAGGAGCAACTAAGCCGTTAAGGGTGCGGATGAGTGTGGATTTACCCGCGCCAGAGCGGCCCAAAAGGACGACAAACTGCCCCTGCGCGAGCTTCAGCGAGGTCGGTTTTAGAGCTTGTGTGCCATTCCCATAGGTCACGGCAACCCTGTTCAAAGCCAACATGATGATGCATCTTTCTAATCGTTCTGCGGTCGCGATAGGATGGGTCGATCACTAGGCGCGCAATATGACGACTACTTTTCAGGTGGATGACATAATCATGATCATGCACATCGATGCTTATGCTGCACTCTACCTAAAATCCTTGGAAGCGGACGCGGTGATCGCGGTTATGGCCGCGATCGCTGATCGGAAGGACAGCCGCGCCTCCGCTCCGCTCTGGCACGTCCGACACCTTTCCGTTTGCTAGGTCCGCCTGCCATCCGGCCGGCGCTCTGAACACGGGCTCTGGTGCCGCTGCGCGTCAGCCTCCACGGAGAAATCCGGTTCCTCCCGCGCCAGGGCGCGGGCCCCTCCCAATTTCACCGCTCCGGCCCCGTGTGTCAGATCACCGTCCGGCCGCAGGTCGGGCTGCGCCCACCCTGCTTTGCCCTTCGGATGACATGAGGTCATCCAAAGTGAAAAGCACGGATGGCTTCGCCACTCGGCGGATCAGAAGTAACCGTCCGGCGTGACCGCTATCCGTTCCAGCGCCACGGCATCAGGTCATCGACCTTGGTGATCTTGTAGTCGGGAATGCGGGCGAGAGTGTCAGCGAGCCAGGCGTGGGGATCGACGGCGTTGAGCTTGGCCGTTTCGATCAGGGTGTAGGCGATGGCAGCGGCGTTGCCGCCCGCCTCGGAGCCGACGAAGAGGTAGTTCTTCCGCCCGAGGGCGATGGCGCGCATGCCGCGTTCGGCGGTGTTGTTGTCCAACTCCAGGATGCCGTGGTCGAGGTAGGGGCGCAGGCGGTCCATTCGGGTCAGGGCATAGCGGATGGCGGCCGCGAGCGGGGATTTGCCCGAGATTTCCGTCAGTCTCATGGCCAGCCATCGCTGCAGATCGTCGAAGACCGGGGCGGCGTGAGCTTTGCGGAGTTCCGTGCGGCGGTCTGGCGGCGACCCTCGGGCTTCTTTCTCGACGGCGTAGAGCTGTGCGATCCGGCCGATGGCCTCTCCGGCGATCGGGGAGCCCTGCGACCGATGGATATCGACGAACTTTCGCCGGACATGGGCCATGCAGGCGACCTCGCGGATGGTGCCGGAGCGGTAGAGATCCTCGAACCCGGCATAACCGTCGGCGTGCATCCAGCCGCGGAAGCGGGCGAGGTGGTCCTTGGGATGCTGGCCCTTGCGGTCACCGGAGAAGCGATACCATGCCGCCGGTGGGGCCTGCCCGCCCCAAGGGCGTTCGTCGCGCGCATAGGTCCAGAGCCGGGCGGTCTGGGTCTTGCCGGTGCCGGGCGCCAGCATGCTGATCGGCGTGTCGTCGGCGAAGATCGCCTCGGCTGAGAAGACATGGCGCCCGATGGCGTCGGCCAGCGGCTCCAACAGGGCCGTGCTCTTGCCCACCCAGTCGGCCAGGGTGGACCGGTCCAGGTCGAGACCTTCGCGCTCGAAGATCTGGCTCTGGCGGTAGAGCGGAAGGTGGTCGGCATACTTGCTCACCAAGACATGGGCGAGGAGGCCCGGCCCCGGGCGACCGCGCTCGATCGGGCGCGAGGGCAGTGGGGACTGCACGAAGCGTTCACAGCACGAGCAGGTCAGCCGAGGGCGGACAAGCCGGTTCACGATGAACCGCCCGGGAACGTATTCCAGCTCTTCCGTCACATCTTCCCCGATCCGGCGCAGGCGCCCGCCGCAATCGGCACAGGCATCTGTGCTCGGTGTCAGCTCCACCTCCATTCGCGGGATGTGGTCCGGGATCGGACGACGCTTGGGTTTGTCCTTCTCCTCGATGTCCGGCAGCTTCATCCGCGCGGTCATCGCGGCGGCGGCGATCTCGCTGGTCTCAAGGGCCAGCTGCAACTGTTCCGCCGTCTCGGACGACGCACCAAACCGGTGCGCCCGGTGCCCGGCCAGCTGATGCCGGAGCTTCTCGATCAGGATCGCCTGGGCCTTCACCTCGGCCAGAAGCCGCGCGGTGAAGCTGCGCAGCTCCTCGGGGTCTTCCGGCAATGTCAGGGCCTGGGTGAGCATGCGGAAAGTTTATCCCACTGTATTACTTGTGGGAATCACTGATTGCAGGCGCCGTGGACTATCCCGCCGCCAGAGGCCGCCACGTCCGTTCCGGTGCCCGCCAGTCGATGCCTTCCAGCAGCATCGACAGTTGCGCAGGCGACAAAGCCACCTTGCCCTCCTTGGCCGAGGGCCAGACGAACCGACCCTTCTCCAGCCGCTTCATGAACATGCACGCGCCTTGGCCATCCCACCAGATCACCTTCACCAGATCGCCCCGACGGCCACGGAAGACGAACAGATGCCCGGCGAACGGGTCCTGCTTCAGCACCGCCTCGGCCTGCGCCGCCAGTGCCGTGAACCCCTTGCGCATGTCGGTGGCGCCCGCCGCCAGCCAGACCCGCGTGTTCGCCGGAACCGGGATCACGCCGTCACGCCCCGGATCAGCCGCGCCAGAGCCTCGGGATCATAGCTCCCGCTGATGCGCATCCGGTGCCCGCCCGCCAATTCGATCTCGATGTGGTTGTGGGCGGCAGGTGTTGCCCGGGCAGACCTGGTCTCCGCGACAATCTCCACAGGCAGAAAGCGCGCCTCCTCTGACGGGGGAAGAGCCGAGGCGGGGTCCGGCGCGTAACGGCGATCGCGCAGCCACTTGAAGATCAAGTTCGCATTCACCGCGTAGCGCCGCGCCACCTGGGCGACCGATACCCCCGGCGCCGCCGTCTGGAAGCAGATCGACCGCTTCTCCTCATCCGTCCAAAGCCGCTTCGTCCGACGCGCCACGTCATCACCACAGTGTCCACTATCAATGGTGGACACTATCCCGCACTCTCACACCGCGGCAGAGCGGTTAGACCGGACGGTTACCAACCTCGTCATCGCCGCCATCACGTTCTGGAACACGATCTACATGGATAAAGCCGCCGGCCATCTCGCGAAGTCCAGCCCCTTATACGATCCAGCCCTCCTGCCGCATACATCGCCGCTCGGATGGGAGCACATCATCCTGTCCGGCGACTTCGACTGGCATTCCGGAGCCGCTGAGCGCAAAATTGCACGACCGTTAAACATCAGGCCAAACCGAGACGAAAGCTCGCGATCGAGTTCGCTAATTGTTCTCACTTAGCGTGGTTCTACGAAGAAACCTTCCGACGGGGCCTGATCATCTGCAAACGCACCTCTCGGACTTCATGGCAGGATACAACTTCGCGCGCCGGCTCAAGACCCTCAACGGGCTCACACCCTACGAATACATCTGCAAGATCTGGACATCAGAGCCGGACAGATTCATCTTGAACCCGATCCACCAGATGCCGGGACTGAACACCTAGCATCCGATGGACGAGTTATCGGGGGTCACAGCAATTCAAACATGGACTCTTTGCACCGGTTACTAAATACACTCGGCACTGTCGAGGTCGAACGCGTCGCATGACATCACAGTAGGAAGAGAAAATCATGCCTCGAGCACGAGTTGCGCGCCAGCTCCGATAGGAAGCCGGATCGATTGATCAGCATCTGGCGCATGCGCGTGTCCGGTGGAAATCACTAGTCGCCCCTTGCTACGTGCGGTGCGCAATATAGCCTCAACCCGCGCCTGACGGTCCGGATCAAGGCCTGTGCAAGGCTCGTCCAGCAGCAGGATCGGCGCGTCGGAAAACAGGACGCGCAACAGGCAGAAACGCCGCAATTCCCCACCTGAGAGTTCCAGCGCGCAGCGAGTCAGAAGGGCGTGCGACAAATCCAGCGCTGCAAGCCCTTCGTCCAGACGCCAGTCGGTCGCCGCGAACCAGTCGCCGACGCGGACGTTTGGCGGGACATGCGGGGTCTGCGGCAAATAGGCCATCAGCTTCGGCCGCGTCCAGGCCAGATGTGCCGGCGACAGCGCCCGCAGGTCCAGATCCCATCCCGGAACTCTGACCTCCAGCCGACCATCGGCAATGCCCCTGCTACCCCAGATCCGCGACAGCAGGGTGGATTTCCCTGCCCCCGACGGCCCCCAGATATGGATAAGCTGTCCGGCCACGGCACTCAGCGCAATCGGACCGCTTTGGAAACACAACGTCACGGCGGGCGGCCGCATCATATCATCGCCCCCACCAGTGCCTCGGAGACGGGATGGGCGGGTTCGGTCAGCAGGCGGTCTGTGACGGCTTCGGCGACGATGCGGCCTGCGTCCATAACCAGCACCCGGTTGGCGATCAACCGCGCGATCTGCAGGTCATGGGTAACGAGGATCATGGCCGTGCCGCCCTCCTGCCGCACGCGCATCAACGTGTCGAGGAACAGCGCCTGCGCGATGCTGTCGAGGCCCGAGGTCGGCTCGTCCAGAAACAAGATCTCTGGGTCGTGGACCATGGCTGCCGCGATCTGCACACGCTGTCGCATCCCGCCCGAGAAATTCTGAACCGGCTCGCTCAGCCGCCCGACGGGCAGGCCGAGGCGCTGCGCCAGGTCCTGCGCGCGGTGCAAGGCGTCAGCGGCGTGGTTCAGGCCGAGGTCGAATAGGCGGCGGGCGATATTGGCGCTGGCGCTCAGGGTCAGGTCCAGCGTTTCCGCCGCATCCTGCGTGACATAGCCAGTCGCCGCGCGTCGTAGCCGGGCGACAGCGGAGTCATCCCCCGCGAGCAGGTCTTGCCCTTTCAACCGGAAGGCGGTGCCGGAGGCAGGCTCGGCGCGACCGGCGAGGATGTTGAGCAGGCTGGTCTTTCCCGAACCCGAACAGCCCGCAATCGCCAGCACCTCCGACGGGTAGAGTTGCAGATCGCAATCCTCCAGCACCATGCGTCCACCGGCACGGAAGCTGGCCCCGGCGATCTCCAAGACGGGCGGGGGAAGTTCAAACATCGGCGCGGATCCGGCAGCTCTCGGAATCCGAACAGACCCATTTCGGAGCCGCGTCGGTGCCGATATTGTCGAGGTAATGCACGTCGGTGCTGCAGATTGCGCAGGCGCCCGGGGGGCGCGGCGGCACGCAGGGCAGGTCACGGAAAGCCAGGCTTTCGACGCGGGTATGAGCGGGCAGCGCATAAAGCCTGCGTTCGCGCGCGGCGCCAAAAATCTGGATCGCTGCCATGTTGTTCATCCGCAGGTTGTCCATCGCGGGAATGGGCGAGGGCGACATCAGCGCGCCGCCGTCGACGGTCACCGGGTGGTCATAGCCGAGGCTCGTCTCGCCGTGATGCAGCCAGACCTCGAACAGCGTGGTCAGGACGACACCGTAGTCGTGCTGGGCGTGGCGGCGGCGCGCCTCGGCGGCATCATCCGTGAAGCCGCGCAACGGGTCCGGGCGCGGCACTTGGTAGACGAGGATCTGTCCGTCATGCAAAGCAGCTTCGGGGACGCGCTGACGGGTCTGGATGATCGTCGCCTCGGCGGAGCTGGTGGTGGCGGAAACCTTGGCGGTTCTTTCGAAGAAACCCCGAATGTTCAAAGCATTGACCGTATCGTCCGAGCCGTGGTCGACGACTTTCAGGCGGTCCGCGGGTTCCAGAAGCGCCGCAGTGATTGCCATCCCGCCCACGCCCCAGCCATAGGCGATAGGCAGCTCCGGCGCACTGAACGGCACCTGACGGCCGGGCAGGCACAGCGCCTTCAGGACCTTGCGGCGGATTTCGCGCTTCGACGGCTGGTCGAGATAGGCGTAGTTCACGGCTGCTCCTTCGCGCGAAGCAGCCGTGCCATATCGGCTGCAAAGTCGGAATAGTGCGGCAGTTTCAGATGGCTGACATAGCCCGAGGCCGCGACGCCATCGGCATGCATCAGCAGATCGGGGGGCGCCTTGTCCGCCCCCGCTTGCAGATCGACGACGGCCATGGCGACGGCCTTGCGTTCGGCTCGGCCGAAGGTGATGCCGAAGCCTTCGCGCAATTGCGGATCAGCGCCGGAGTCGGGCAAAACGGCGATGCAGGCGGTCAGCTCGATCTCTCCGATCGAGACGGTCAGGCCCAGATCCTCCAGCGTGACCATGACCTCGGCCCGGCCGGCGGCAAGGTCCGCGACATAGGGATGCGCCGCGCCCGCCTTGCGCAGGCTTTCATAGGCAAGGCCGGTCAGATAGCCCTCTTCCCCCCGGGCAAGATGCGCAAGGCGTTCGGGGGCCGTGGGCGCGGGCGACGGCGGTATGCGGGTGATATCCACCGGTTTTTCGATGCAGGGCGTGACATCGGGCGGCGGGTCATTGAGCGGCGGGTCATTGAGCGGCGGCACCGGTGCGGCCGTCGGTAGGGGGGGACGCGCGCGCGGTCCCTCAAGCGAAAAATCCAGCAGGCGGTGGGTATAGTCGAAAGTCGCGCCCAGCACCTGACCCCCGGGTAGTTCCTTGTGGGTGGCCGAGATGTGGCGGTCGCGCAATCGGGACAGATCGACCGGCGCGGCGGCACCGAAATCGGGCAGTTGGGCGCGATGGGCGCGCAGCAGAAAGACTGCTTCGCCGACGTCGCCCTGCGCCTGTTTGAACGCCAGCGCGGCAAGGCGGCGGTCGTAAAGCCCGCCCTCGGTCATGATACGGTCCAGCGCCAGCCCCATCTGGGCGATGATCTGGTCAAGCGTGATGCCGGGATGGGCCTCATCCTCGATCCGGGCGTGGTCCATGGCGATGCGCGATGCGGCGATGGCCTTTGAGCTACCCTTGACGGGGACATACATCAGAGCATCTCCAGCATCAGGTGACGGGGAAGCGCGGCGACCACTTGACCGGCGCAGAGCAGCAGGTCAATGCCGCGCGGATAATCGGCCCGCAGCCCGATATGGTCGCGGATGACGCCGCGCGACAGGCCGGTGACGAACAGATCGCGCATGGCGGGGATGCCGGCCCCGCTGGCGCGCAGATGCAGGGCGCCTTGCGTGTCGGACAGCGCGGTGACGGGCACGACCACGGTGGCGCCATCTTCCGGCCTGTCGCGGGTGCCGGCGGGGATCGCGGACAGATCGGCCAGACCCGGCCCGGCAAAGACCCATTCCGCCTGATCCGAGATCACCGCCCCTGAGGCCCGCACGAGGGCCAGCAAGGCCGGATCGCGGATGGCGACGGTGGTGCCGGGATCCAGCAGGCCGGTGATCACCGCCCCGACCGCATTGCTTTCCAGCCGGTGCAATCGTGCGGGATGGCCGAAGGCTTGCAGCAGCACCCGGAACGCGCGCGTCTGGCGGTGCAGCTGTGCCGCCTGCATGTGATCGCCGTTCAGCGGGATGCGCATTCGTCCGTCGATGTCCGGGTGGTGTAAAAGCGAACGGCAGTGGCCGCGGCGATCTGCGCCCGTTCGGCCCGCTCTGCGGAAAGCGCGGCGCGGATCGGGTCCAGGATGTCCGGGCGCAATTCGGGCGCGGATTGCAGCAAAGCGTCCAGACAGGCCGCCATTTCGGCCTTTTTCAGGTCCGAGCCAAGCTGGACCGCATAGCCTTGCAGCCCGTTCCATTCGACCACGCAGCGGGTGCAGGTGGCCTGTCCGAACTGAAAACCGGTCGCAGCCGCGTCGGTGGTCAGGCGGATCATGCCGGTTTCCGGCCTCGCCAGCAGGCGGGGCACATGCGCCCCGCCATGGCGGGCCCAAAGCCCGGCCAGATGCGCGGTATCGGCACGGGCCAGAAGGCCCAGCCAGTCCGCGCGATCCTGATCCGCCGTGACGGTCACAACCGGCTGACCTTGGCGTCGTAGACGGTCTCGGCCGGAAGCGGCAGCAGACGCTCGGTCATTTCCTTCTTCCACTGAACGAGATCCGCTTCCTCTTCCTCGGTCCGGTTCTGCTTGCGGGCAAGCGTGATGAATTCGGGGCGGACATGGCCGGGACGGATCGTCACCTCGACCGCCGTGCCGCGATATTCAAAGCGGAAGTAGTAGCGGCCGCCCGGGGATTCCTCGACCCCCTCGGCCAGCGACTTGTCCACGATATAGCGGCCCTCGGTCAGCCCGCGGGTGACGAATTCGATGGCGTCGCGCCCGCCCGGGCCACCGAAGGCGGTGACGCAACGGATCTCGCGGCGTTCGGGCAGGCGGCCATCGTCCAGCAGGGGCCAGGCGCGCTGCATGACCTTCAGGCCATGGGCCACGCCGCCCGGATAGCCATGGCCGTGATAGTTCAGCAATTCGTCGAAGCCGACGTTGAATTCATGGCCATTTTCCAGCCAGGCGATACGATCATTGCTCATGGAATACTCCTGCATGAGGTTGGGAAGGGTTGTAGAAAGCGCAGTTCCGCAGCCCGAAGACCGGGCAGACGGTGTTTTGGCAGTGTTCGCCGGCCCGCACCGTGATCCGGCGCAGGGTGACGTTGTAGAGGCGCGAAAGCTCGGCCTCGGTCAGCATTTCGTCGGCGGTGCCGAAACGGATGGTGCGGGCATGCATCAGCAGCGCCTTGTCGGCGAGGTAGAGCGCATGCTGCGGCTGATGCGTGGTGAAGATCACCGAATGGCTGCGCTGGCGGCGAAGCTCGGCCAGAACGCCAAGAAGCAGGTCCTGATTGGCAAGGTCCAGCGCGGCGGCGGGTTCGTCCAGCACCAGCAGGTCTGCGCCGGTCGCCAGCGCACGGGCCAGCAGGACGATCTGGCGTTCACCCCCCGACAGCGTGCCGTAAAGCCTTCCAGCAAAGGCGCCGGCGCCTACGCGCTCCAGCGCCTCCAGCGCCAGCACGCGGTCGCGGCGCGACGGCAGCGAGAACATTCCCAGCAGCGCCGCGCGGGCCATCAGCACTACGTCAAGGCAACTGTGGTTCTCGCTGCCCTGCTGGTATTGGGGAACATAGCCGATCAGGCGCGGCACCTCGCGCCGGCCGCTGACAAGCGGTTGCGACCCCAGAAGCGATTTCAGAAGCGTGGTCTTGCCGCGCCCGTTTGGGCCGAGGATGACCAGCGTCTCGCCCTTGCGCATGGTAAAGCTGAGATCGCTGAAGATCGTCCGGGGGCCAAAGCGGACTTCGGCGCCGGTCATGCGCACATGGGGGGTCGTCATCTGCTGTCCCTCCCCCGCCGGGTGCAAAGCAGATAGACGAAGATCGGGGCGCCGATCAGCGCGGTCAGCACACCAAGCGGGATCTCGGCCGAGGTCAGGCTGCGCGCCAATGTATCGGTCAGGATCATGAAGCTGGCTCCCAGCAGCAGGCAGGTCGGGTAAAGCCGGGCGTGATTCTCGCCCACGATCATGCGGGCGATATGCGGGATCACCAGCCCGACCCAGCCCACCACGCCCGAGGCGGTGACGCCGGCCCCGATCACCACCGAAATCAGCATGACGATGACCATGCGCGAACGCGCGACATTGATGCCGAAGGACTGCGCCTCGTCATCGCCCATCGCCAGGACCGCGATGCGGAAACGCAGGCGGTTCAGCAGCAGGATCCCGATCGCCAGCGCCGGGGCGACCTGCGCCAGCTTGTCCCAGCTTGCGGCGGCAAAGCTGCCCATCAGCCAGAACACGATGGCCGGCAGGCTTGTCTCGGGGTCGGCGGCATATTGCACCAGCGACACCCCGGCGGCGAACAGCGCATCAATGACGATGCCGGCCAGCACGATGGTCATCAGCGAACGACCGGCGATGTTGGAAATCAGCACGACCAGGAACAGCGCCCCGAAGGCGGACAGGAAGGTCGCGCCCATCAGCAGCGCGCCGCTGAATCCCAGGAGGATCGCCAGCGTCCCGCCCAGTGCCGCGCCCGAGGACAGGCCCAGCACCTTGGGCGAGACCAGCGGGTTGCGAAACAGCGCCTGCAGGGCGACACCGCAGATCGCAAGCCCCGCACCGGTCGCCCCGGCCATCAGGATGCGCGGCATGCGCACATTCAGCACCACCAGGGCCTCGATACTGTCCTGCGCCACGCCGCGGACGGCGTCAAACAGGATGGTGACGATCTGCCATTTTGCCAGATCGTAGCGTCCCACCGTCAGCCCGACCAGGATCGAGCCCAGCAGCAGCCCACCCAGCCACAGCCAGTGAAACACCCGGACCGTTCCCCCGGCGGATATCGCCGGGGTGGTGGTCGAGATCGTGCGCGTCCCGCTCATTTCGCCGCGAAGACCTGATAGCCCTGCTGCTTGCCATTCACGTCCAGACGCAGGATGCGGTCGATCTGATCCTCGGACAGGTCATAGGCGTAAAGGAGGCCGAAGCCGTCGCGAAGTTCCTGCCGCAGGTCGAAATGGAACAGATCCGGATGGGCAAGGTTCGCCAGCCACATCCACGTGAACGGGCTTTCATGCGAGGCGCTGTCCCAGATATAGCCGCCCTGCGGGGTCTTGTAGACGCGCCTGTTCTTTGCGGCGTCCAGCTTGGACAGCAGCGAATCGTCATATATCGCCTCAAGCCCAGCATCGCCTTCCGCAGCCGACAGCAGGATGATGTCGGGGTTCCATTCCAGGATCTGTTCGGCGCTGACCGTCCCGTCCACCCCAAGGCCCGCGGCGCCATTCTGCCCGCCGACAAGTTCGATGAAGACGTTCTGATAGCTGCGTTCGCCCGTCGCGGTCAGCTTGGTCTTGGCGGAACGAAGGTGCAGGATGCGCGGCTTGTCGATCTCGCCCGCCTGCTCGAAACCGGCGGCCAGTTCGTCCATCACGCGGTCGCGCCATGCGATCAGCTGGTCGAACTTCTCCATCTGGCCGGTGATTTCGGCGGCCATGCGCATGTTTTCGCGCGCCAGTTCCTCGGTGCCGCTATTGCCGCCGCCGACCATCAACGCGACCGGCAGCCCGGCATTGCGCAGCGGCGCCACGATATCGTCACCTCGCTGCCCCCATTGGATGACCAGATCGGGATGCAAGGCGGCGATGGCTTCGACATTGGGCATCCAGCCGCCGCTTTCGGCCAGGATATCGCTGGTGATACCGGCGGCTTCCGGGAACATGACGCCCATCATCCCGCCCGCGAAGGCACGTTTCGACCCCTCGTTCATGCCGACAATGCGATCGGCCTTGCCGTCCAGCGCGATCACCGTCGAGGCGGCCGGGTTCGGCAGCGTGACGATGCGCATGGGCGGCGCCGGCAGCGTGATGGTCTGGCCGGTAACATCGGTAAAGGTGATTGGCTCGGCCGAAAGGCTGCTGGACAGCAGGGCCGTGGCTAGAAGGCTTGCGACACAGGTAAGCTTGAGCGTCACGATAGGTCCTTTCAGCAACCACAAATCTGACTATTATAATCGAGAACTCTTTATCCCACCGATCTCCCTCAGGGCAAACCGAACAAACAGGACCATGCGTGAAGTGATTTCGAACAGGCTCTCGGCGATTTCGATCCGTGATCTGCTGCTGGTCGAGGCCGTGGCCCAACGCGGCAGCTTTCGGCAGGCGGCCGAGGCGATTGGTATTTCGACCTCTGGCCTGTCGCATCAGATCAGGAAGGTCGAGGACATCTTCGGTGCCGCCATCTTCGAACGGGGCACCCGGGTCACCCTGACGACAAGCGGAAAGATGGTGCTGGAGGCGATCGCCGACACGCTGGCCAGCGCCACCCGGCTTGAGGCGCTGCGCGACCAGCCCAGCATGCCCCTTGGCGCGGTGCTGCGCATCGGCGTGATCACGTCGCTGGCGCCGGGCGATCTGGTGCGGATTGTCGAAGCCTGCCGCCGCAATTCGCCCCAGACCCGGCTGGAAATCGTCAGCGGCAAGCATCAGGGGTTGCTGCGCCGCCTTCAGCATCGCGAGATCGACCTGCTGATCACGGCCGAGGACGAATTGCCCGTCGGGCTGTGCCAGACCGAACTGATCGCCGAAGGGTTCGTGCTGCTGGTCAATCCGGCGATCGGGGTGCCGGAACTGTCTTGTCCGGGATCCTGCCAGCCGAGTCTGCTGCCGATCAGCGAGGATGATTTCGTCCCGCCGCGGATCTCGACCGGCCTCAGTGCCCTGATCAATTCCAGCCTGACTCGCGCCTTCGGTCTGAGCGTTGAGCATCGGATCGCCTTGGTGTCGGCCGGCTACGGCCATGCGCTGCTGCCCAAGGGTTGGGTTCAGGGAATCCCTGCCCGCCACACGACCGCTATCATGGATCTGCCCGCGGCGCTGTCGGACAAAAGAACGCTCCGCAGCATTTGGAGAAACTCCTTCGCGATCGGTGCCGAAGTCGCGGCGCTGTTCCACGCAGAGTTGAATATTGTTTGATCCCAGGATTTTATGGTGCGATCCTTTCGCAGGAATTGAAGGAAGCAGCATGGGACAAGTTCGTCACGGAAGCGCCACGACCACGCACGCCGTCAGAGCTGCAATAATGAGGGCTGGCTCGCCATCGGTCCGAGGGTCAGCCCGAATGATCGCAAGCTGCGCTCGCGCAGCTGAGCCGGGAACTGGGCATCAACCCCAAGACGGTGGCGAAGTGGCGCAAGCGCGCGACGGTCGAGGACATGAAGACCGGGCCGTCGGAACCGCGGTCCACCGTCCTGACCGAGGCCGAAGAGGCGGCGGTCGTAGCGTTCCGGCGCCATACGCTGCTTCCGCTCGATGACTGCCTCTATGCCCTGCAGCCGTCGATCCCGCACCTGACCCGTTCGGCGCTGCATCGATGCCTGCAACGACATGGCATCTCGCGGGCTCTGTTGCGCAAATCCCTGCGGGGATTCATCTCGTGAATCCAGTATAGTAGCTGGGCGTCATGATCAGACCCACACCCCCGACCTACCACACCATGAACTGGCCGGCCTACAATGAAGCGCTCAAGCGCCGGGGCTCGCTGACGATCTGGCTTGACCCTGAGATGACCTGGGAGGGGTCTGATGCCGGAGGGGGCAGAATCCTACGCTAAGCCCTTTTCGGCCACCTGTATTCGCCAGTGAGGAGGATATGGGCCCAACCGAGTGGCGAGGTGTGCGCCAGAAGGTTTGGTGAGCATCTCAGGCCTTCGCGTCGGCGGCCAGCGACGGCCTGGCCGAGATGTTTGGTGTTCCAGTAGATGACGATCGCGGCGAGGAGGTTCAGCCCGGCTATGCGGAAGTGCTGGCCTTCGGAGGTGCGATCACGGATTTCACCTTGGCGGCCGATGCGGAGTGCGTTCTTCAAGGCGTGGTGAGCCTCACCCTTGTTGAGGCCGATCTGGGCGCGGCGTTGCATGTCGGCATCGAGTAACCAGTCGATGATGAAGAGCGTCCGTTCGACCCGTCCTATTTCCCGCAAGGTCACCGCCAGCTCGTGCTGTCTGGGATAGGATGCGAACTTCCGCAGCAGCTGGCTGGGCGGCATGGCCCCTGACGCCATGGTCGCCACGCTGCGCAGTATATCCGGCCAGTTTGCCACAATGAGACGTTCCTTGATCTTGCCCCCGATCAGCCCCTTCAGCTCTTTCGGGCAGGAGGCCGGATCGAAGAGGTAGAGGCGCTTTGATGGCAGGTCGCGGATGCGGGGAATGAACTGGAACCCCAGCAGCGCGGTCACCGCGAAGACGTGGTCGGTGAAGCCGCCGGTATCGGCATACTGCTCGCGGATTTTCTGACCGGCGTCGGTCAGAAGCAAGCCATCGAGGATGTAGGGCGCTTCGTTCACGGTGGCCGGGATGGTCTGTGTGGCGAAGGGTCCGAACTGGTCGGAGACGTGGGTATAGGCCTTCAGCCCGGGTTCATGGCCGTACTTGGCGTTGATCAGGTTCATCGCCTCGCCCTGACGCGTTGTCGGGAAGAACTGGCCGTCGCTCGAAGCGCTCTGCCCGCCGCCCCAGAACCGCGCCATCGGCAACCTCGACTGCCCTTCGATCACCGTGGCCAGGGCGCGCGCCATTGCTTCGCTTTCGACGTGCCATCGCGACAGGCGTGAGAGTTGGAAAAAGTCGTGCGTGTTCGTGGCCCCGGCCATCTTGCTGAGGCCGAGATTCAGCCCCTCGGAAAGCAACACGTTCAGCAGGCCGATCCTGTCCTTGCAGGGCACGCCGGTGCGCAGATGGGTAAAGGCCTCGGTGAAGCCAATCTCATCGTCCACCTCCAACAGAAGATCGGTGACCCTGACTTCCGGCAGGCGGCGATAGAGATCGAGAACCAGCGCATCGGCTTCCTCGGGAACCGCGGCGGTCAGCCGGTCGATTTTCAAGGTGCCGTCCTCGATAGAGCCACCGGGGATTGCCCCGGCCTTTGCCGAACGCGCCAGGCGATGCGCGGCGTCAGCCATTCTGGCTTTGCGGTCGGCCAGCCAGGTTTCCGGCTCGAACGGCATGGCCAGCCTCGGGGTGACGCGGGCAATCTCTACCGGGACCAGCGCTTCCTTCAGATCGCCATACCTGGGGTAGGTTCCGGTAGGGGGCAGGATCGTATCACAAGACCCTGACCCTCCCTTCTTTCCTCCATTTTGAACTCTGCGGCCGCCTTCGTGGTGGCGATGATCGCGGTGCGCCCGTTTGGGAGCCGTGACGGCCGCAAGAAATGGGGCTGCATACTTCACAAGCTGGTCCTCTGGCTTCCGCGCCACCTGTATTCGCCGGTGAGCAGGATGTGGGCCCACCCGAGCGGCGAGATATGCGCCAGCAGATCGGGCGCGCAATTCAGGCCGGCCTGCTGCCGCGCGTCCACGGCATGACCGAGGTGCTTGGTGTTCCAATAGATGATGATTGCCGCGAGCAGGTTGAGGCCCGCCATGCGGTAGTGCTGGCCCTCGGTGGTGCGATCCCGGATTTCACCCTGGCGCCCGATGCGCAGGGCGTTTTTCAAGGCGTGGTGTGCCTCGCCCTTGTTCAACCCGACCTGAGCCCTGCGCTGCATGTTGGCGTCGAGTAACCACTCGATGATGAACAGCGTGCGCTCGATGCGGCCGATTTCGCGGAGTGCCACAGCTAGGTCGTGCTGGCGTGGATAGGCGGCGAACTTCTTGAGCAGCTGACTGGGCGGCATGACGCCGGTCGCCATGGTGGCCACGGAACGCAGGACGCCTGGCCAGTTCTGGACGATGACGCCTTCGCGGATCTTGCCGCCGATCAAACCGCGCAACTCGTTCGGCGCGGTGGCGGGATCAAAGAGATGGAGCCGCGTTGACGGCAGATCCCGGATGCGCGGGATGAACCGGTAGGACAGCAGCGCGGTCACGGCAAAGACCTGGTCTGTAAAGCCACCGGTGTCGGCATACTGCTCCGAGATCTTCCGCCCGGCGTCGTTCATCAGCAGCCCGTCCAGGATGTAGGGCGCTTCGCTGACGGTGGCCGGAATGTTCTGGGTGGCAAAGGGGCCGAACTGGTCGGAGACATGGGTATAGGCCTTGAGGCCCGGCTCGGAGCCGTATTTCGCGTTGATGAGGTTCATGGCTTCGCCCTGCCGGGCGGCGGGGAAGAATTGCCCGTCACTGGACGCGGTGACGCCGCCACCCCAAAACTGGGCCATGGGCAGCCAGGCTTGTGCCTCAATCACCATGGCGAGGGCTTGGTTGATTGCATCGCTCTCCACGTGCCAGCGGGACAGGCGGGAGAGCTGGAAGTAGTCGTGTGTGCTGGTCGCCTCTGCCATCTTGCTGAGACCAAGGTTCAGGCCTTCAGCCAGCAGCACGGTCAACATCCCGATCTGATCCTTGCAGGGCGCGCCGGTATGCAGATGGGTGAAGGTCTCCGTGAACCCGATATCCGCATCGACTTCCTGCATCAGCTCCGTGATCCGTATGGCGGGCAGCCTGTCGTAGAGATCGAGCACCAGCTCGTCCGCCTCTTGCGGCACCGCCGCGCTCAGGCGCTCGATCTTCAAGACGCCGTTCTCGATCGACCCGCCCGGAATGGCCCCTGCGCGGGCCGCCTTTGCCAGTCGCGCCAGCCCTTCGGTCATGCGCGCCTTGCGATCGGCAAGCCAGGTCTCCGGGTCGAGCGGCACCGTCAGCCTTGGCGCGCCCTCTACCGCTTCCGCAGGAACCAGGGCCTGCTTCAGATCAGCGTAGCGCCGGGAATGGGGGAGCCAGATGTCATCGTCCGCCAGTGTGTAGTGGTAGAGGATGGTGGCTTCGTCGGTAGGGAGGTCGAACAACGCCGCACGTTGGCGGGCGGTCAAAATGGAACGTCTTGGCATGCGTGACTGTCATTGTTAATCATTAGTCTGTTCAGGACAAAATCCGCACCAGCAAAATCAACAGCTTGCAAGGCCAAAATCCGAGGTGGTTCAACTGGGACAGCGTGCTGCCATTTACGCCCGAGTTTCGACCTCGGACCAATCCTGTGAGCGGCAGGTGGCGGAACTGTCCGCCTTCGCGGAACGCGGCGGTTATGACGTCGTCGGCGTGTTCAAGGAAACGGCCTCCGGGACTTCAGCCAATCGGGCCGCACGCAACCGTATCCTTGATCTCGCTCAGGCCAGACACATCGACGCCATCCTGGTCAGCGAACTCTCTCGGTGGGGGCGTTCCACTCAGGACCTGCTCGATACCCTCAATCGGCTCGCAGGCTGGAAAGTCTCGGTCGTGGCCATGAACGGCATGACGTTCGAACTCGACACGCCACACGGCCGAATGATGGCCACCATGCTCGCCGGGATCGCTCAGTTCGAGCGCGACCTCCTCAGCGAGCGGGTGAAATCCGGCCTGGCCGCTGCACGGGCGCGCGGCAAAAAACTAGGTCGCCAGCACGGCCAACGCCCGAAATCCGACAAGCTCGCTCCAAAGGTCATTCAGGCCGTGGAAGACGGTCGATCATACCGATGGATCGCAAGAGACCTTGGGATCTCGAAAAACACCGTCACAGACATCGTCAAACGCCACCGCCAAAATGCCTTGTGATACGATCCTGCCCC
Organism: Paracoccus sp. TOH; assembly: GCF_030388245.1. Lineage (NCBI taxonomy): Bacteria > Pseudomonadati > Pseudomonadota > Alphaproteobacteria > Rhodobacterales > Paracoccaceae > Paracoccus > Paracoccus sp. TOH. The sequence goes on along the minus strand of NZ_CP098361.1, from coordinate 654,486 downwards.
CTACCGGAATCTACCCCACTATGAGCGCATCGGGGTTTTGCCCAAGCCTGCCCGCCAGCCGAACGGACGGCGCACTTACAGCCCTGCCGATGCCGAACGCCTGGGCTTTATTCGCCATGCTCGCGAGCTTGGCTTTGATCTGCCAAGCATCCGTATCCTGCTGGCCTTGCAAGAACGGCCGGAAACATCATGCGAGGATGCGAGCCGCATTGCTCAAGAGCAGCTTGAGGCAGTCCGAAGCCGGATCGCCCGTCTACTCTCTTTGCGGGGTGAACTGGCCCGAATGGCCAGCGATGGTGAACATCGGCAGATCAGGAGCAAGTCTAGCCAGCAAGGGCGCGAGCACGACCGGCCGGGCGAAAACAACAGATCCGATCAACATAAGCGAAGGTGTGTTCATCCTATCAACATACCGGGAGCGGTAGGGTCTTTTCGTCCTTGGCGATCTGACGGAGCACCGAAATTGGGATTGCACCATTCAGGACGGTCCGTCCTATCACAAGGCCGGGGGTGCCAATGAAGCCAAAAAGATCAGCCAAGGCACGCGTTTGATCAAGTTCGGCCTGTACCTCGGGTGAGGCCATATCCTTCGCAAGCTGTTCGACATCGAGACCGAGGTCAGATGCCACACGCAATACCGAAGACTCTTCGGCAACGAGTGGCGTTCGCATGAAGCGGTGCCGTAGATCCTGCTGTCTACCCTGCCGTCCGGCCGCGACCGAAGCGCGGGCGGCAAGTTCAGATGCCGGTCCGAAAATCGGTAACTCGTGCTGCACCAGCCGATAGGCGGCGGGGTCATCAGCCAGTAATTTGTCCAGATCCTTTTCAAGGGCGCGGCAGAAGGAGCAGCGAAACTCGCTGAAATAGGCGATCGGAACGACATCGGTCGGAAGGTCGGTGCCGAATAGGGCAGGACAGGCCGCGGCGCGCATGGCTTCCACTCGCGCATGGCGCGCTTCAGCATCAGCCGATGGCGCATCGAGGCCGATCAGCGCAACGGATGCAGTGGAGGTTTGCCCCATGGACTTCAGGCGACGAAATGGCGGCACGTCTTCGATCTCGACATAAGCGAGGCTGCGGCCTGTCAGCCGCTCCCAAGGCAACGCACGCAAGCCATAAATCGCGGTGACAATGCCTCCGAGAACCAGGACATCACGTCGCTGGACTGTCATAGTACAGTCACAGAGGTTTCGACCGAGACCTGCTCGTAGAGCTGGATCACGTGATCGGTCAACATCCTGATGCAGCCGATAGGCACCGATTGCCCGATCAATCGTCCGGGGTTCGGTCCCATTGCGGATGCGGTAGCGGGTGTCGCGCCTGACGCGGTAGAGATAGAGGTAAAGTGCCCGCGCCCGAGCGGGTTCCCCGGGCCACTATCGGCGAACTGCGCATAGCGTTCAGGATTACGCCGGATCATGTGTGGTATGCGCTCATTATCGGATGCCGTGGCAGATGAATATCCTGATCCTTGTCTAGCCATTATTATTCCTGGCCTGAATAGCTTGAATCCGCGTAGGCCAACGCCAGTAACATGAGCCCGGCTGACACGCTGCCGCAGGCTAAGAACAGGGACCAGATCGGATGATGACGGCCGAGTCCCGCCATCTCCACAACGCGCGCCGCGACTTGCGCAGGACCGAACAGCACCCCGACTGCTACCGCGTCGGCAAGCGAGAGCCCTTGTGCTTGAAGCAGCGCAGCAGATGCACCGTGATCATGGTGACGGCCAGGCCAGAGGCGACGAGGACAGATTGTCGCACCCCTGCGGCGGATTGGGTGAGAACAGCATAAGCGGGCGCCAGAGAAGTCTGATGCTTACCATAGGTCAAGAGGAAAGGAAGGCACCGGCCCTAGGGTTACAGGGGTGCAATGGCACAAGCATATTTGATCTCAACAACTCGAAATGGCGGGCTGAGCAGGTTGCATTGGAAGCATGGACCGTGAGGGTATCTAAGGATAATAGGAGCTCAACAGATGCTGACAAGACGACACTTCATCCACACAACCACGGCGCTGTTTTCGGCAACTATTTCTGGGCCTCTGTTTGCGGCCTCATGGCCAACGGAAGCACAGAAGACTGCTTGGGATGCACAGGTCACCCCTGCCGGTTACAATCCCACCAGTTCGAATCCGTGGGGATTGCATCCACGCTTCCTACCCCAAAGGGTAAGGGCCAACGACGGCCTGGTGCCGGGTGACATTCATGTGGATGCTGTGGCGAAGTATCTTTACCACATCGAGGCTGGCGGAACCGCAATGCGCTATGGCGTAGCCATTGGACGAGGGGACCTATACGAGCCAGGGGTTTATACGATCAAGCGAAAGGTCGAATGGCCCCACTGGACACCAACTCAGAACATGATTGAGCGTGAGCCGGAGATCTATGGGCAGTTTGAAGGTGGAATGGAGCCCGGTCCCGAAAACGCCCTCGGCTCACGGGCTCTCTATCTCTATGTGGGCGACAAGGATACTTACTTGCGCATCCATGGAACCCCGTTTCCCAAAAGCATCGGCACTAGCGCTAGTTCTGGCTGCGTGCGAATGGTCATGACGCATATCAACGATCTCTTTCCGAAGGTAGAACTCGGCTCCACCGCGTTTCTATATTCGGCCGCGGATAGTGTGACTACGCGTAGCTAGGCCATGCCTTTGCTGGAGTTGCAGGCCTAACCATATGCCCGAGCGGCTTCAGGCTTGCGACTGCATGCAAATTGGACGGCCCTCAGGCGTGGTAAGCGGAAGAAGTGTTGTTTCCACCTGCCCCCGATGCTCGTACCAATAGCAATTATCCTCTGAAAGAAGACGGGCCGATGCAACGTCCTGCCCCGGCGCAGCTAGCGCGAACAGGTCTGGAGGAAGACTTTCGGACCCGGCTTCTGTCGTTTCTGTTCTTGCTGCCATGTTTCCGCAACCGGCAGTGATCAGGACAACTGCCAAGATAGGGAGGGAACTGTTTTTCATTTCTATCTCCTTGTGTAGTTTGCTTATCAGGACTGTCCTTCGCATTCGATATCGCGGCATTGGGTCTCAGCTGAAACGCACAGGATCTTGATCCACGCGGCATTTCGTCTTCTTGGCCAGATCCCCTTGGGCGAATAATCTTCTGCAATCGTTAGATAAACTTTTTGAAAAAAGCGAGGCAGTGAATGGTCCTGAAGGACACAGGTAGCGACCGACGGCGCTTTCTAGGTGGTCTGCTGGCCACAGCGGCGGTTCTGCCGGGCGGCGCCGTCCTGGCGCAGGGTTTTGATCCTTATACCGGGCAGCCTCTCTATGGCGGCCCCCCGACCAGCGGGGCGCCCGATCTCGGGGCCTATCAGGTTGACCCGAACGCAGATCCCAGGCGAAATCAGTCGTCGTTTCGCGCGAGACACTGGAGCGAGTTTTACCCGAGCTTGGGAAAAGGGGTGATCCTTGCGGATGTGACATCGCGTGCAGTGCACTACTGGTCAGGTGATGGATCGATCAGTCTGGTCTTTCCGTGCTCTATCCCTGTTACCGAAGATCTGACGCGCCGGGGCGAGACCGAAATTGTCAGAAAAGCAAAGAATCCGCCTTGGACACCGACGCCGAGCATGCGGGAGAAGGATCCCAATCTGCCGCAGCGTGTCGAGGGCGGAAGTCCGGACAATCCCCTGGGACCTTACGGCCTCTATCTGTCATGGCCCGCCTACTTGATCCATGGCACGCATGACACACGCAAGATTGGCCGAAAATCATCCAACGGCTGCTACGGACTCTATAATGAGCACATTACCCGGCTCTACGAGCTGGCAGAAATCGGAACGCAGGTGACGGTGTTCTAGAAGCCGATCTTTATAGAGGGACGCCAACGAACCTGGTCGCTGGCGTCCCTCCCAGAAGCCTAAAGAATGATTGAGCACAGCTTTCTGTACTCGTCTCATTCCTCTGTCAGGCGTGAATCATGATCGGGACGCCGGGCTGCAGCATGGCATAGATATCCTCGATCTCTTCGTCGCTGACGGTGATGCACCCGGCCGTCCAATCCCGTTTCTGGCGCACCAGCTGGTTGCCTTCAGGCCCGCGGCCATGGATCATGATATCGCCGCCGGGATCGCGACCGAATTGTTCCGCAAAAGCGCGGTCGCGCTCATTCGGATAGGACACGCCGACGGAAAGGTGATACCGGCTGCGAGGATTGAAGCGGTCCACAAAATAAAGCCCCTCAGGCGTCTTGCCGTCGCCCTCGAACTGCTTGTGTCCGACCGGCTGAAATCCAAGGCCGAAATCATAAGACTTCAGCACCGTCATTCCGTTCAGAAGATACATCCGGCGCTGCCCTTTCTGAATGACGACCTGGGTGACCGGGGGACCGGAATAGATCTTGAACGTCGGCTTCGGCGTCTGCGGCTTCGGAGCGCCACACGCCGCAAGGGCCGCCAAGCCTGCCAGGGAAAAATGACGCCGGTCTAAACTGGCCATTCAGGAATGCTCCGTCCTAGGTAAAATGATCGATCTAAATGCCGTCGGCAGCGGGATAGCTGGTGAACACTTCGCTGCTTCCGTCTTTGCGTATCAACAACACGTCATACGCTTCGCGCTTGTCTTCGGGGCCCATGCCGGGGCTGCCATAGGGCATTCCGGGCACAGCCAAGCCCGCCGCATCGGGCCGTTCTTCAAGAAGCCTTCGGATATCCTGGGCGGGGACATGGCCTTCCAGGAAGTAGCCAGCGATCTGGCCGGTGTGGCAGGAATAATGTTCGGCGGGAACGCCAAGCTCGATCTTGTGCTGGATCAGCAGGACACCGAAGCGGTCTTCGGAGGTCACGTCGAAACCCTGCTGTTGCAGATACTCTGTCCATTTCACGCAGCATTCGCAGCCTTGTCCCTCAACAACATGAATGGCGGGGAAGACCTCCTGCGCCTCCAAGGACAAAGGTGCTGCCATCAGGGCAACTGCAATAAGCAAGGCATGTTTCATCCGATGGCTCTCTGGATTTTGGGCACCGCGAAGCGGCGCTCCTCATGAAAATCAATGGTGCTGGCAAGTTCACCCGAAGGCCGAAACACGAACACGCCGGATGTATGGTTCATGGTGTAGTCCCCGTCATCTCGCGACAGGCGGGTGTAGGTCACGCCAAACGCTTCCGCAGCCTTGGCGACCGCGTCAGCCGAGCCCGTCAAGCCGCGAATCCGGATGTCGAAGTTCGACAAGTATTCGGCCAGGATCTCAGGGCTATCCCGTTCAGGATCGACGGTAATCATGGCGACCCGGATCCGGTCTGCGTCCTGCCCCAGGCCCTCCAGCCAATCTGCAATATCCATCAACGTAGTAGGGCAGACATCTGGACACCAGGTAAAGCCGAAGAAGACCATGCTGGCTTGACCAAGCCAATCCTGCGGGACGACAGGATTGCCTTGATCATCGATCAGCCGCCACGCCATTCGGGACAGGTCTGGCCGACCGTTCTCAGTTTCCCTGACGGCCGTCAGGCGCAAATCGCCGCTGCGCCATGCTCCAAGCCCCAAGGTAAAGCCGAATGCGCCAAGAAGGCCTGCACCGCCGAGGATCAGTTTGCGGCGTCGCATTGCGCCTCCTGCGCACGCATCGGCAGGACCTGGGTGTCGATCTCGATTGCCCCTGCCTGCTCGAAGGTCAGAGTGACAGGAAAGGTCTGGCCTTCCGAAAGTGCCGTGGTCAACTCCATCAGCATGCCGTGGTAGCCGCCAGGTGACAGGGAGACCGTTTCGCCTGCCGGAACGTCGACAGCCTCGACATGCGGCATCGTGGCGAGGCCGTCCTGGATGACGGTCTGGTGCAGCATCGGCATTCCCGCAACCGGTGTCTCGATCCCAACCAGACGATCATCGGCTTCACCGTCATTGCGGATCTCGACATAGAACGCAGCCGGCCGCTGGGCGCCTATTGTGGCACGCGACCAGGCCTTCGAGATCGTGAGATCGCCCGCCGTCACGCTGGCGCAATCGGCCGAGGCGAGTGCGGGAAGGAGCATCGCAAATCCAAAGGCAAACGCGGATACCTTCATGGTAGAATCCTTTCCTCGATGTCCGCCAGTATTTCGGCAGCAGGGGTTTCATAGGCGAACTGGCGCAACCATTCACCATCCGGCCCGATCAAATACAGCCCCGAGCTGTGCGACATAGTGTAGCCTCCGGGAGCGGATCGATCCTCTTCGCGCCCGAAATAGATCTTGAAGCTGGTGGCAGCATCCTTCGTGGCGGCATCGTCCCCCGATAAGCCCAGGATTGCCGGATGGAAGGCCGCCACATATTCAGTCAGGCCCTGTCTGCGGTCCCGCTCCGGGTCGATCGAGATGAACAAGGGCTGCACCCCGTCCGCCTTTGCACCCAGATCGTCCATGAGCTGGGCCACTTCCGACATGGTGGTCGGGCAGACATCGGGACAATTCGTGAAGCCGAAGAAGACCAAGCTGAACTTTCCCCTGAAATCAGCCATGGTGTAGGTTTGTCCGTTTCCGTCCTGCAGGGCGAAGTCTGGCCGGAAGGTTTCTGCGGACTTTTCCCGTCCTGTCCATTGCTGGACTGCTAAGGCAGCTCCCGCCACCAGGACCACTCCCCAGAGGGCCAGGCGGATTGCTCGAAGGCTCATTGGTGGTGTGCCTTATCCAAGTTCGGAAATCGCGTTCGAGACCGATGCGCGCAGGTTCTCGATGCTGAGTTTAGCCAGCCGCTCGCCATTCACGAAGAAGGTGGGTGTCCCTTCGATCTGCATGGCCTGAACATCGGCCATATCCTGATTCAGCACGCCAGTAATTTCGGGATGCAAGCGTTCGGACTCGGCGCGTGACAGATCAAGGCCGGCTTCCCCGGCCATTTTCCAAGCCAGATCCATGCGGGGTTGGCCATGAAGCGCCCAGGCGGGCTGCTGGTCGAAGAGAATGTCCAACACCGGCTCGAAGAGGTTCTGACGACGCGCAACCTCCAGGATACGCACGGCCTCATCCGAACCCTCGTGAAACGGCGTGTATCGCAAAACCACACGAAGCTGGACAGGATATTCGCGACGCAACTCATTGAGAACCGGATGAAAAGCTCGGCAGGCCTCGCAAGAAGGGTCGAAGAATTCCACCAGGGTCACTGGCGCATCGGCTGGACCAAGGATCGGCGAATAGGGCCGGATCAGCGCCTCGGGTTGTGCTTGCAGGGCGGCGCGCGCAGCTTCGGCCTGTTCGGCCTCTCGCTGACGCGTGACATACCATGAGCCTCCGGCAAATGTGCCTGCGCCCACAGCCAAGGCTCCTACAACGACGGTTCTTCGTTTCATGATGGCTTTCCTTTCATGACGTTCAGACACAGCGCGATTGCCATAAAGCAACCGAGCGAAAGATAGGGAATGGGCAGTCCCAGGATGGTCATCTGGGTGCGGTCGGAACAGGATGGCCCGTCTTGGGTGCAAGGACTGACGCCTTCCGGGATCAGCCCGGCGTAAAGTCCTGAATGCCATAGCGCGACCGCAAGTCCCGTCAGGACCAGCGGCAGTGCATAGATCCTTGCTGTCGCATCACCCCGCCAGAGGCCGACAGCCAGGATCGGCACCAGCGGGAACATCGCGATGCGTTGATACCAGCAGAGGATACAAGGGGTCTGCCCCAGCACCTCACCAATGAAGAGCGCGCCCAGCGTCGCGCCCAAGGCCATCAAGAAGGCGATGAGCAGAAGCGTCTCGGCGCGAGAGGTCGTGGAGTCACGCATGGGCAAGTCGAACATCGAACATAATCTCTGACTTCGTGTTGGGGCGTCCTGCCGGTCGGCAGCCATCTCCGGCTACCATCAGCCTTTGTTCTCCACATTCGTGCGGATGAAGAACCCGGTCGCGACCCTTGCCGTCGCAAGCATCAACAGATCGCCTGGCTTGATCGCCATGGCGTGTAATGCCGGCGCTTCCTCTATGGGGTCTGTCGGCTGGCCATCGACACGAACTTCGTAGTGCAGGTTCGGCCCGCTCACGAGGCCCGTCGCACCGACATCGCCAATATGGTCATTCACGCTCGCCTGAGTGCCCTTCTCGATACCAGGAGCGAAGCGGGACAAATGGGCATAGCGGGTCACAACGCCGCCACCATGGTCAATATCGATGGTTCGGCCGTATCCCCGCATGGTTCCTGCAAAAATCACCCTGCCCGCACCGGTCGCCCTGACAGGGGTGCCAATCTTTGCGGCGTAATCTACCCCGGTATGCATTCGCCCTACGCCAAGAACCGGGTGCTTTCGCTTGCCGAAGACCGACGACAGACGCGCACCGATGACAGGTCGAGCGGTGTGTTGCACCGGCTTGCCATTCTTGAACAGAATGGCCGGTTCGTCCGGTGGACCTGCTACCAGTTCGTAAACATGCCCGTTCAACTCCAGCCGGGCATAGGACAGCCGAGGCTCTCCCAGGATTGTTCCGTCAGGCAGAGCACTTTCCTGCCAGATCAGCGCCACGCGTTCTCCGCCCTTCAGGTCGCGGCGGAAATCGACTTGTCCCGCCAGGAACGCAGCAAGATCGACGGCAAAGCTCTCCGGCGCCTCTCGTTCTGCAAGCGCATCATAAAGCGGCCCGACAAGCACGAAGGCCTCGCGGCGATCTCGAACCTGGATCTGAGTGTTGACCAAGGCAGCCTCAAGAGGCTTGCTGAAATCGAGAACAATGTCGGTCCCGTTCTCGATCAACAACGACAGGCGCTCCAAACGGGCGGGATCCTCTTCCGACACGCTCCATCTCAGCACCTGGCCAGGGGTCAAGGTCGACAGGTCGAAAACATCCGCAATGGCCAGTGCCGCCTCGTTTCGCGTTTCTGCGGCTATTCCTGCACGAGACAGGATCGCGTCCAGCGTATCGCCCGCCACCACTTCGTGTTGCGAAAGATTGGCTGTTTGTCCCGCCAGGGGCGCGGGCTCGCTCAGGGTTTCGGCGTGTAGCGGCGCGGTCACGGCAACAGCGCCGACAAGAAGCAGGGTTTGCAAGATCTTCAAGTCTGATATCCCGTCAGATGTGGGAAGCGTCGCTTTGGCTGCAGGAAACAGCCAGCAAGCGGCAGCATTCCGGGTTCATGGCGTGAAAAGACGTCCGAGGCTTATTCCGACCAATGCTCCCAGCACTCCGAAAGCAATTGCGTGAGCGCTGGCATACTGGATCATGTCCAGTCTGTTCCCGCCCAGTTGGCGGGCGCGGATTATCCCGCGCCAGACGCCCAGAATAGCCCCGAGGAGCGTCAGCATCTGTCCACTCGATGTCCGAAAGGTATCATTTTTGTCTGTCCTGCTCGTTGCGGCCGGTCGGGGCCTTCTGCAACCTCAAGCAGCTAGAGGTTCAAGCCAAATCTGGGGGGATCACAGATTTGTCAGTTGGTCGCGGCAAGGAAGGGAGATGCGGAAATGTTCCGGCCTATCGCAATGGGGCAAAGCTTGCCGGCTACAGGACCTGGTGCGCGCGCGGTTAACGCACCAGACAATGAGCAGCGCAGGACGCGTAGCCTCCGTCAGGAAGTCGCATCCTCGATCGCGTGGTCGGTGATGCACTGGGAGTGATCGCTGAGGACTTCAATGACCCTGCAGTCGGAAATCCTGTCGCCCGCGCATTGCACCACCATGCGCTCCAGCTCTGTCTTGAGTGCGGCAAGTCGGGCAAGGCGGCTTTCGACTTCGGCAAGCTGTGCCCTTGCGATGGCATCCGCTGCGGCGCAGGGTTGATCCGGATTGTCCGACAAGCTGAGCAGATCGCGGATTGCCTCCAGCGAAAATCCCAGGTCGCGTGCGTGACGGATGAAAACCAAACGCTCATGCGCCTTGTGGGTGTAAAGTCTCTGGTTGCCAAGACTGCGCTCGGCCTCCGGCAACAAGCCGATCTGCTCATAATAGCGGATCGTGGGGATCTTCACGCCGGTCGACGATCCGAGCTTTCCGATGGTCAGCATCAAGATTCTCCTTGAACCTATAGTAGCTAGAGCACTTAAAACCCTGATTCGATGATGGCAACCGCCCTGCTTCGGCGGAGGAGAGAATGATGACGAAATCGGATCTGGCTGACGAAACCGTCTGCGACTGGACAGTGTCCGGCATGGATTGCGGATCATGTGCAGGCAAGATCAGAAACGCCGTGACCCGTTTGCCGGGAGTCACCGGGGTCGAGGTGGGCATCATGTCCGAACGTCTTCGCCTGACCCTGGACGAAAACAAGACCGGCCGGGAGCAAGTCGAAAAGACCGTGCGAGCTTTGGGATACGGGATCAAGCCACGCGGGGCCGAGAAGAAGGAGTTCGTCCTTCCTGGTGCGGCATCCGATGGCAATCACGAGGCGGATGATCACGTACGTCCCGCTGGGGTCGAGGCCGCTCATTCCGGGCATGGCAGTCCCGGCCATGTCCATGACGACCCAGCCGATCGCGGCAAGAACTGGTATCAGACCGGCAAGGGCAGACTGGTCATCTTCACCGGTCTGCTGCTGGCTGCGGCTTGGGGCGTGGAGCTGTTCGCGCCTCGCATTGGTGCCTGGGCATTCGTCGCGGCCTGCCTGATCGGCGTTGCCCCGATCGCCCGTCGCGCCTTTGCTGCGGCGCGATCCGGCCAGTTCTTCACCATCGAGGGGCTGATGACAGTCGCTGCCATCGGCGCGCTGTTCATCAATGCAGCGGAAGAGGCTGCACTGGTTGTGTTCTTGTTTGCCGTGGGCGAAGTCCTTGAGGGCGTCGCCGCAAGCAAGGCTCGCAACGGCATCCGCGCACTGGCCGATCTGGTTCCAAAAACAGCGCTGCTGGAGGAAAACGGCACGACACGCGAAGTCGCCGCCGCCAGTCTTCAGGTGGGCCAGACCGTTCTGATCCGGCCGGGCGATCGGATCCCGGCCGACGGAGACATCATCGAAGGCATATCCGGTGTCGATGAAAGCCCGGTAACAGGGGAAAGCGTGCCCGCCACACGCGGTCCGGGGGAGAGGGTCTTTGCGGGCTCGATCAACACCGAGGCTGTGCTGCGCGTCACCGTGACCAAGGCCGCCCAGGACAACACCATTTCCCGCATCATCCGTCTTGTCGAAGAAGCCGAGGAGGCGCGTGCGCCAACTGAACGCTTCATCGACCGCTTCAGCCGCTGGTATATGCCCGCCATCGTTGCGGTCGCGGTCCTTGTGGTCGTGGTGCCCCCGCTGGTCTTGGGCCAGTCCTGGGACACCTGGATCTATCGCGGGCTGGCGCTGCTGCTGATTGGCTGTCCCTGCGCGTTGGTAATCTCGGTTCCTGCCTCCATCGCATCGGCGCTCTCTACCGGCGCCCGGCGAGGTTTGCTGATGAAGGGGGGCGCTGTGATCGAGGCCGCCGCCAAGGTCTCGAAGGTCGCATTCGACAAGACCGGCACCCTGACCCATGGCCGCCCGCAAGTCACCGATCTGGTTCCGTTCGGCCACACGACCGAGGCGCAGCTGCTTGAGGTTGCGGCAGGGGTCGAAAGCGGATCCAGCCATCCGCTTGCCGTGGCTATCTTGAACAGGGCCGAAACGGCCGGCGTCCCGGCCCTTCCAGCCCGCGATGCACGCGCACTGGCAGGACGGGGGGTCGTCGCAACAGTGGGGGATGCGCCGGCTTGGGTGACCTCGCCCCGACATGCCTCCGAGAATGGCGGGTTGGATGGACTCGGTCTGCGACAAGCGACCATCTTCGAGGAGCAGGGAAAGACTGCCGTGGCCGTTTATCGCGAAGGCATCCCGCTTGGCCTTATTGCCATGCGCGACGAACCCCGGGCCGACGCTGCAGAAGCGGTGCGCCAGTTGTCGGCCATGGGCATCACATCGACCATTCTGACAGGGGATAACCCCCGCACCGCCGCGGCTATTGCCGAAGGTCTGGGCATGCAGTTCCAGGCCGACATGATGCCCGAGGACAAGCTCAGCGCCATTCGCGAAATGAACGAACAGGGCGGCGTGATGATGATCGGTGACGGCATCAATGATGCTCCTGCCCTCAAACAGGCCAGCATTGGCGTAGCCATGGGCTCGGGCACCGACGTGGCGCTGGAGACCGCCGACGCGGCCATTCTGCGCGACCGGGTGACTGACATTCCCGCACAGATCCGGCTTGCCCGCGCGGCCATGGCCAACATTCGGCAAAACGTGACCATCGCGCTTGGTTTGAAGGCGGTCTTTCTTGTGACAACAGTGCTGGGGATTACCGGCCTTTGGATTGCCATCCTTGCCGATACCGGGGCTACAGTGCTTGTCACGCTGAACGCGCTCCGCCTGCTGGGCTTCAATCCCGAGCGTGAGGGCTGAGGCCATGCTGTCAGGGTTTGGCTGGTCCGTACTGGCGCTGTTGGCGGGCTATCTGCTGCTCTTTTTCTGGGGCAGCGCCATGGCGGCTCAGGCAGCGCGGACGTCGATCTGGCTGTTTGGCCAAGCCAGGGGACGCGATCGCTGGGCAGCGTTTGGCTTTCGGGCGGCCTTTGTTCTGGGCTTTTTTGGCCCGCTGCTCTGGCTGGCTTGGCCCGGCCCTGCACAAGATTGACCCTTTTTGGACCGGGGGTGAGGCGGTGGCGATTGGCCTGCTCGGCGTCTTTATCGCCGGCACCGGCGCAATGCTCGCCTTCGCCGCGCAGATGTCGATGGGCAGCTCGTGGCGTGTGGGTGTCGCCGAGGGTGCAACGGGCACGCTTGTGTCAGGCGGGCTTTATCGTTTCAGCCGCAACCCCACCTTTGTGGGTCAGTTCATGCTGCTTGCGGGAGTGGGTCTTGCCATTCCTGCAGTTCCCACGTTTCTCGCTTCGATGCTCTTCCTTTGGTCGGCTGCCACACAGGTTCAATCCGAGGAAACCGCGTTGCAGCAGGCGTTGGGAAGAGACTATGACCATTATCTCAAGACTGTGCCGCGCTGGATCGGCTTTCACCGGAGAAACGAAACATGAAGGCGACCCCGATCATTCTCCTGATTGGTGCCACCGTGTTGGCAGATCAGGCCACCAAGACGGTGGCACTGTTGCTGCTTTCTCCAGGAGAGATCCTGCCTGTTGTTCCTGGGTTTAATGTGACGCTTGGCTTCAACGAAGGAGCCAGTTTTGGCATGATGTCGGGTGCCATGGCGGGACGGCCGCTGCTGATGGCAGCACTGACGGGCGGGCTCGCCTTGATGTTCGCGATTATGGCGTTTCGTGCGGAAAGCCTTCGTGAGCGGACAGGTCTTGCGCTGATCGTGGGCGGTGCGCTCGGCAACATCATCGATCGACTGCGGCAGGGTGCGGTCACCGATTTCCTCGATCTCTACTGGCGGAATTGGCACTGGCCCACGTTCAACGGCGCCGATATCGCAATCACGCTCGGGGCCTTGCTGGTCTTCACCGTATGGCTTCGCCCATCGAAATCCAAGGAACCTGCGTTTTAACCAGAGCAAGACTATGAAGCTGGACAGGCCGAGTTGGACGCCAGTCTACACCTGATCGGCGTAAGCCTCGAACAAAGCCAATGTCCGTTGACTGACGTGATGCTCGATGCCTTCGGCGTCCCGTTCAGCCGTCTCGGCATCAAGGCCGAGGCGGATCAAGAAGCGCAGCACAATCTCGTGCCGGCGGCGGCATTCATCGGCCAGGGCACGCCCCTTTTCCGTCAGAAAGACCGAGCGGTATCGTTCGCGGGTGATTAGTCCCTCCCTGGCCAACCGCTCCAAGGCCTTGGTCACCGTTGGCGCGCGCACACCCAAGCGCGCGGCAATGGCGACAGGCCGGGCCTCTCCGTGCTCGTGGATGAGCTCGGCAATAAGTTCGACGTAATCTTCCGCCAGTTCGTTGCGCCGTGCGCTGCGCACTTCCTGAAAGGCCTCGGCGCGACTGTCGGCGGGACGGGGTTCATCAGTGGCTGCAGTTGAAGAGCTATCACATGTCATTGGGGGAACTGTTGCACATCGTAGATTGACAGGCAAAGACAAAGGGTAAATTCTTAGCCGAGACTAACTTTTTGAGTGTTCTGGAAAGTTGCAGCCCATGTCATCAAAAGCCTGGCGCCAAGAGCGCGACACTCCTTCCCTTTCCGAGGTTTTCCGCACCATAGCTGTAGGTGGTGGAGTGACGCCCTTCCGCCGCTTTCTGTCCTTTGTCGGTCCTGGTTATCTGGTCGCCGTCGGATACATGGATCCGGGTAATTGGGCGACCTCGTTGGCAGGAGGAGCGGCCTTCGGTTACACGCTGCTGTTCGTGGCGCTGTTGTCCAACATCATGGCCATACTCCTGCAGTCGCTGTGCGCACGCCTTGCAGTGGCCTCAGGGCGGGATTTGGCGCAAGCCTGTCGAGACGCCTATCCCAGGTGGGTATCCATTCCCCTGTGGATCTTTGCCGAACTGGCGATCATTGCAACCGATCTGGCCGAGGTGATCGGCACCGCCATTGGCCTGAACCTGCTGTTCGGCATCCCGCTTGAGATGGGGTCTGATGCCGGAGGGGGCAGAATCCTACGCTAAGCCCTTTTCGGCCACCTGTATTCGCCAGTGAGGAGGATATGGGCCCAACCGAGTGGCGAGGTGTGCGCCAGAAGGTTTGGTGAGCATCTCAGGCCTTCGCGTCGGCGGCCAGCGACGGCCTGGCCGAGATGTTTGGTGTTCCAGTAGATGACGATCGCGGCGAGGAGGTTCAGCCCGGCTATGCGGAAGTGCTGGCCTTCGGAGGTGCGATCACGGATTTCACCTTGGCGGCCGATGCGGAGTGCGTTCTTCAAGGCGTGGTGAGCCTCACCCTTGTTGAGGCCGATCTGGGCGCGGCGTTGCATGTCGGCATCGAGTAACCAGTCGATGATGAAGAGCGTCCGTTCGACCCGTCCTATTTCCCGCAAGGTCACCGCCAGCTCGTGCTGTCTGGGATAGGATGCGAACTTCCGCAGCAGCTGGCTGGGCGGCATGGCCCCTGACGCCATGGTCGCCACGCTGCGCAGTATATCCGGCCAGTTTGCCACAATGAGACGTTCCTTGATCTTGCCCCCGATCAGCCCCTTCAGCTCTTTCGGGCAGGAGGCCGGATCGAAGAGGTAGAGGCGCTTTGATGGCAGGTCGCGGATGCGGGGAATGAACTGGAACCCCAGCAGCGCGGTCACCGCGAAGACGTGGTCGGTGAAGCCGCCGGTATCGGCATACTGCTCGCGGATTTTCTGACCGGCGTCGGTCAGAAGCAAGCCATCGAGGATGTAGGGCGCTTCGTTCACGGTGGCCGGGATGGTCTGTGTGGCGAAGGGTCCGAACTGGTCGGAGACGTGGGTATAGGCCTTCAGCCCGGGTTCATGGCCGTACTTGGCGTTGATCAGGTTCATCGCCTCGCCCTGACGCGTTGTCGGGAAGAACTGGCCGTCGCTCGAAGCGCTCTGCCCGCCGCCCCAGAACCGCGCCATCGGCAACCTCGACTGCCCTTCGATCACCGTGGCCAGGGCGCGCGCCATTGCTTCGCTTTCGACGTGCCATCGCGACAGGCGTGAGAGTTGGAAAAAGTCGTGCGTGTTCGTGGCCCCGGCCATCTTGCTGAGGCCGAGATTCAGCCCCTCGGAAAGCAACACGTTCAGCAGGCCGATCCTGTCCTTGCAGGGCACGCCGGTGCGCAGATGGGTAAAGGCCTCGGTGAAGCCAATCTCATCGTCCACCTCCAACAGAAGATCGGTGACCCTGACTTCCGGCAGGCGGCGATAGAGATCGAGAACCAGCGCATCGGCTTCCTCGGGAACCGCGGCGGTCAGCCGGTCGATTTTCAAGGTGCCGTCCTCGATAGAGCCACCGGGGATTGCCCCGGCCTTTGCCGAACGCGCCAGGCGATGCGCGGCGTCAGCCATTCTGGCTTTGCGGTCGGCCAGCCAGGTTTCCGGCTCGAACGGCATGGCCAGCCTCGGGGTGACGCGGGCAATCTCTACCGGGACCAGCGCTTCCTTCAGATCGCCATACCTGCGCGAATGCGCCAGCCAGATGTCACCGGATCGGAAGGCCTCGCGCAGATGGAACAGGACCGCAACCTCCCAGTGTCTGCTTGCCTCATCAGCCTCCGCATCCAGATGCCGCAACCATTTTGAGCCCCGGCGAAGGAATGTCAGTGGCAGGACCGCCGCCATCTTCGTGCCCGCGATGATCGCGCTCGCCGCCAGCAGCGGTTCTGTCACGGGCGCGGCGCAAATGTCTAATGCCCGCAGCATGCGCGGTGCGTAACGCCGGAAGCGATGATATCCGTGAACGACATGCACCAGCGGATCGGCGGCAAACGTGTCGGTCAGTTGCTCGGCCGTGGCGACAAGCCCTTTGAGGGATATCCAGCCACCGGCATTGCCGACGGCCTCTTCGAGGGAGGCCCGATCCTCATGCGCTTCCAGGAGTGCCGCTCCCAATGTCTTGAAGGACTGCAGGGTGTCCTTCAGCGCCAATTTGGCATCGTCCATCCGGGCGTCACATCGCGATTTCGCCTCGCGCCAGGTCTTGCCGACGATCCGGTCATGGGTCTCGACCACGGCGTCAGCAATGGCGCCGCGCCATTCCAGAGCACAAACCGCAAGGATGGCGAGACGGCGGTCACCCGAGATATCCCGCAGATCGCCCGCGAAGTATCGCTCTCCCTGCCGGCGAAGGCGGGCAACGCGGTGTGGCTGTACATTCGCCAGAATGCCCCGGTCCAGCGCCAAAGCCTGCAGGAACTCGAGCCGATCGAGCAGGCGGTTCATATCAGCCGAGTTCCGCCCGATCTCAAACTGACGCAACCAGACGAAGCGCGTGACCGAGCCACCCGCATCTTCGGTCAGAAGGGCATCGAGCCGCGTTCGCATGTCATCGTCCAACTGACCGGCGACCCTGGCATCGACCCGCCGTTCAGCCGCGACAAGCGCATCCGCGCAAAGCCGCTCGATGACCGTGATTCCGGGCAGGATGGTCTGAGCCGCCCGGCACTGCTCGACGAAGCGCCGTGCCAGATCCTCGTTCGACCGGGCAGTTTCGGCCGCGCCTTCAAGCCAGGCCTTCAGGTCCCGGGCGCCCCGCCCGGTGAACATCTTGTAACCGTAGATGGCGCGCAAGGCGGCCAGGTGCTCATGCCGGGTCTCCTCGCGGGCGGCGTAGCCGGCCAATTCGTCGGGCCTTATCCCAAGCTGCGCTGCCAGAAAGCGTGTGACTGCTAACGGAATGACCTCGCCCGGCGCCAGCAACCGCCCGGGATATCGCAGCGCGCATAGTTGCAACGCAAAACCGAAGCGATTGTGGGAACGGCGACGGGCATGGATGAGCTCCAGATCGTCGTCTGCCAGCGTGTAGTGGCGCAGCATCGACGCTTCATCGGTCGGCAGATCGAACAATGCCGCCCGTTGGCGGTCGGTCAGAATGCTGCGTCTTGGCATGGCGATCTTTCAGGAAATCGTGATGGACGACCGTCCGTAAGGGGATCGTTGAGAGGACGGCCAGCTTGCCCCAGAACAGGTCCGTTGAAGGCCAGCAAATGCTGGCAGGACGAAATCTCAGATGAATGGTCCGATATTTTTTGCAATGAAGGGGCGGCTACTGTTACAGATCAGGACATGACACAGATTTTGATCGGCTACGCCCGTTGTTCCACCGACAAACAGGATCTCGCTACGCAGAAGGGTATCCTTGCCAGCTTCGGGGTTGCCTCCGATCGCATCTACACCGACCACGGCTTTACCGGCACGAACCGTGCCCACCCTGGTCTCGATCAGGCGCTTGCAGCCTTACGAGAGGGTGACACCTTGGTCGTGCCGAAGCTTGATCGCCTGGCACGGTCCGTTCCTGACGCCCGCGACATTGCCGACAAGCTGGCCGCACGCGGCATCAAGCTTCAGCTTGGCACCTCAATCCATGATCCGACCGACCCGATGGGCAAGCTGTTCTTCAACATCTTGGCGACCTTTGCCGAATTCGAGGCGGACCTGATCCGCATGCGGACCCGCGAGGGCATGGCCGTGGCTCGCGCCAAGGGCAAGCTGCGCGGCAAGAAGCCGAAGCTATCAGAGCGCCAGCACAAGGAGCTGCGGCGCATGTATGACACTGGCGAGTATTCCATCAGCGACCTGGCAGAGGTGTTCTCGATCTCGCGGCCGACCGTGTATCGCACCTTGGGCCGGCAGGCGGCGGCGTGATGACAGATGACCCAAAGCCTCCACGGCCGCCGTCGCTGAAAAGCGAGACCCGCCAGACGAACTGGCGCCGCACCAACCTGCCGAAGTATCTGGCTCATCTTGCGGTTCAGCGAGCGCTTTCTTCGGGCGAACTAGAAAAGCAAGTCTGCGAGGTATGCGGCACTGCGAAGGTTGATGCTCATCACGACCGGTACGATGAACCCTTGAACGTCAGGTGGCTTTGCCGCCGCCATCACGTCAAGCTGCACCACTACGGCGAGGATATGTTTCCTGTTGGTCCGACACTGCAGCTGATGTCTAAGCGTTAATGGAAAATGAATTTAGGGTCAGGATTCATAACCAATAGATGACGAGAGCCGCGAGGGTGATGGCTGAGAGGAAGACCTTGGGACATCGGTCATAGCGGGTCGCGACGCGCCTCCAGTCCTTGAGCCTGCCGAACATGATCTCGATGCGGTTACGCCGCTTGTATCTCCGCTTATCGTATTTGATCGCCGTCTTGCGTTTCTTCCGGCCTGGGATGCAGGCACGTATCCCCTTGTCCTGCAACGCTTCTCTGAACCAGTCAGCGTCATAGCCACGATCTCCGAGTACCCATTTGACGTTTGGCAGGCCACTCAGCAGGGCCCGAGCGCCGATATAATCGCTGACCTGTCCAGCGGTGACGAACAGGTCGATCGGTCGCCCCTGACTGTCGCAGATGGCGTGCAGCTTGGTGTTCATACCGCCTTTGGTTCGACCGATCAGGCGACCACGCCCCCCTTTTTGGCGGCCATGCTGGTCGCCGTTCGATGGGCCTTGAGGTATGTTGCGTCGATCATCACGGTCGTTTTCTCGCCGTGTTCCGCCGCCAGCCCGGCCATCATCCGCGCGAAGATGCCCTTTTCGCTCCAACGCTTTTACCGGCTGTAGAGCGTCTTATGTGGGCCATACGCGGCGGGCGCATCGCGCCAACGCAAGCCATTGCGATTGATGAAAATAATCCCGCTCAGCACCCGTCTGTCATCAACCCGGGGCTTCCCGTGCGACTTGGGAAAGAAGGGAGCCAGGCGCGCCATCTGCGCGTCGGTCAGCCAGAAGAGATCGCTCATGTCACCGCTCCGTTTTCGGAGGCGTGAATCACGCAGCGCAACAGAAATCAATGCATCCTG
This sequence comes from Paracoccus sp. TOH, assembly GCF_030388245.1. Lineage (NCBI taxonomy): Bacteria > Pseudomonadati > Pseudomonadota > Alphaproteobacteria > Rhodobacterales > Paracoccaceae > Paracoccus > Paracoccus sp. TOH. Next base: position 635,273 of record NZ_CP098361.1, on the reverse strand, counting down.
ACCCTAGGCTGCATCCGAGAGACCTTGCGGCTTCCCGCCGATTTTCGCGTGAATGCGGTTACTTGGTCGCCTGCCGGTGTTTCTTGAACAGCGACGACTGCCTATACTGGCTCTTTCCCGACACTTCGCGCCCCAACCATGTCGGCTTCTCGAATTCAGCATCCTCGCTCGGCAGTTCAATCTCGGCCAGCACGAGGCCTGTGTGAACGCCCTGAAACTCGTCGACTGTCCAGACATACCCACCATGGGGGATGAAGTACCGAGTCTTCTTCAGAATTGTCCCGTCGCAATGGTCTTCCAAGAGGGCAAGGCCATCTCTGGCAGGAATTTCGTATTCGAATTCGTCGCGGGTCAGACCCTTCTTGGGCCCTTTGACGCTGAGAGTTGCCTTGTCGTCGCAGAAGCGCACCCGGATCTTCCGTCCATCACGGAATGCCAAGAGGCCGTCACGGATCTCAACCTTATGCGTGGCGAGCTCGCGCCAAGTATCCGTGCTGAGCAGAAACTTGCGTTCAATTTCCTTCGCCACAACCGTTCCGATCTCGAAATACCGCCTGCCGTTATCACCTTTGGTCATCGAGGGGCACGGCACAATGCGCATAGCCTGAAGTAGAGGCGACAAACAGAGCGCTGCCTCGACGGAAGCAGGCCGTTACAAAACCTTCACTTGGCAGGCAATCAATAATTCAATAATACATGAAATATGGAAAAAGAGATTCCCGACCAACTGTCCACCCTCGGCCATCCGCAGCGGTTGGCGATCTTCCGGCTGCTGATGCGCCGATACCCTGACCGTGTTCCGGCCGGGGAGATCGCCTCCACGCTTGGCGTCAAGGCGAGCACGATGTCCACCTATCTGTCCGCACTGACGCGGGACCAGCTGGTGGAACAACAACGGGCAGGCACGTCGCTTCTCTACGCGATCAACATGACCACGGTGCAACGGCTGTTCGGATACCTGTTCAGCGATTGCTGCCGTGGCCGTCCCGATATCTGCATGCCTTTCAGCACAGGAACCACCCCCATGTCTGGCCGCAAATACAACGTCCTCTTCATCTGCGTGGGCAACTCCGCGCGGTCCATCTTCGCCGAGTCACTCCTGCGCAGTGCCGCTGGCGACAGGTTCATTGCGTATTCCGCAGGAACTCGACCGGGGACCCAACTCAATCCCTTCGCGGTGCAGGTCTTGCAGGACAAGGGGCATGACGTTTCCGTACTGCGCTCGAAGGACGTGTCCGAGTTTGCTCGCCCCGATGCGCCGCAGTTCGACTTCGTCTTCACGGTTTGCGATCAGGCGGCAAACGAGGAATGCCCCGCTTGGGAGGGGCAGCCAGTAAGTGGCCATTGGGGTATGCCGGACCCGGTCAAAGTCGAAGGAACCAATGCTGAAAAAGCGCTGGCCTTCCAACAGGCTTACGGGGCGCTCAAGCACCGGATCGAAGCCTTTGTCGCCCTACCGATCGAGACCCTGGACCGCATTGCATTGCAAAAAGCCGTGGACGACATCGGCCGCGCCAGCCCCGAGACACTGGCATGACCACCTACGCACTGAATGGCCTCGGTCGCATGGGCAAGCTCGCCCTCAAGCCTCTCCTCGATAGCGGCGCCAAGATCGCCTGGATCAACGACGCTGTGGGTGATCCGGAGATACACGCGCATCTTCTGGAGTTCGATACGGTCCACGGACGCTGGGATGCCGCGTTCTCGCATGACGCCGAAAGCGTCACGATCAATGGCACACGCCTGCCGTTCATCGGCGCACGCGCGATTGCCGATCTGCCGCTGGACGGTGTCGATGTGGTGATCGACTGCACCGGCGTCTTCAAGACCGAGGCCAAGATCGCCCCCTATTTCGAGGCGGGCGTGAAGAAGGTCGTGGTCTCCGCCCCGGTGAAGGACGGCAATGCGGCCAACATCGTCTACGGCGTCAACAACGAGACATATGATCCTGCCGAGCACCGGATCGTCACCGCGGCTTCCTGCACGACCAACTGCCTCGCGCCGGTGGTGAAGGTGGTTCACGAGACTTTCGGCATCAAGCATGGCTCGATCACCACGATCCATGACGTGACCAACACCCAGACCATCGTCGACCGCCCGGCAAAGGACCTGCGTCGGGCGCGGTCTGCGCTGAATTCGCTGATCCCGACGACGACCGGCTCGGCCACCGCGATCACCTTGATCTATCCGGAATTGAAGGGTCGTCTGAACGGCCATGCGGTGCGCGTGCCGCTGCTCAATGCCTCGCTGACCGACTGCGTCTTCGAGCTGGAGCGTGCTGTCACGGCGGAAGAGGTCAACGCCGCCTTCGAGGCTGCGGCCAATGGCCCGCTGAAAGGCATCCTCGGCTACGAGACGCGTCCGCTTGTCTCGACCGATTACACCAATGATCCGCGCTCCTCGATTATAGACGCGCCATCGACGATGGTGATCAATGGCACGCAGCTGAAGATCTACGCCTGGTACGACAACGAATGGGGCTATGCCAACCGGCTGGTCGACGTCGCGCTGATGGTCGGGGACTCACTGTGAGCCATCCCGCCCCGGCCCGTCCCGAAGGGCTGTCTGCCTATATCGCCGTCACGGCCGCCTATTGGGCCTTCATGCTGACCGATGGCGCGCTCAGGATGCTGGTGCTGCTGCATTTCCACACGCTAGGCTTCAGCCCGGTGCAGCTGGCCTACCTGTTCATTCTTTACGAAGTCGCAGGGATGATCACCAACCTCGCGGCAGGCTGGATCGCTCTGCGGTTCGGGCTGACCTCGACGCTCTATGCTGGACTCGGGTTGCAGGTGGTCGCGCTGCTTGCGCTTGCGCAGCTCGATCCGGGCTGGAGCATCGCGGCTTCGGTCGCCTTCGTCATGTGCGTCCAGGGTCTTTCAGGCGTGGCGAAGGACCTCGCCAAGATGTCCTCGAAATCGGCGGTGAAACTGCTGGCTCCTTCGGGCGATGGCGGACTGTTTCGCTGGGTCGCGGTACTGACCGGCTCGAAGAACGCAGTGAAGGGGCTGGGCTTCCTGCTTGGCGCGGCGCTGCTGGCGGTGCTTGGCTTCGACTGGGCCGTGCTGGGCATGGCCATCGTCCTCGGGGTGATCCTCGTCGCGGTCGTGCTGTTCATGCCTTCGGGCCTGCCCAAGGGCAGGAAGGGCACCAAGTTTTCCGAGGTCTTCTCGAAATCGGCCAACGTCAACTGGCTGTCGGCGGCGCGGGTGTTCCTGTTCGGGGCGCGCGACGTCTGGTTCGTCGTGGGCATCCCGATCTACTTCTATGCGGTGCTCTCGGACGGCACCGAGGATGGCAACCGCGCTGCCTTCTTCATGATCGGCACCTTCATGGCGGTCTGGGTCATCCTCTATGGGATGGTGCAGGCCAGCGCACCGAAGATCCTGCGCGCGGCGAGCCGCCCGGAGGGCGAGCTGATCCGTGCGGCTCGGAGCTGGGCTCTTGCGCTCTTCGTCGTGCCAGCCGCGTTGACGGTGGCCGTTGCGTTTTCGCCTGCGCCGCAGACCTGGCTGACGGTGACGCTGGTCCTGGGTCTGCTGGCTTTCGGCGCGCTGTTTGCCGTGAATTCCTCGCTCCACTCCTACCTGATCCTCGCCTTCTCGAAATCTGAACGGGTCACGATGGATGTAGGCTTTTACTACATGGCCAATGCGGGCGGTCGTCTGATCGGCACGCTCCTGTCCGGCCTCACCTACCAGATCGGCGGGTTGACCCTCGTCATGGGCACGGCGGCGGTCATGGTCGTCCTGGCAGCCCTGACCTCGGGGCGGCTGACCGATCAGACGAACGAGGTGACTGCATGAGTATTTTCGAACGCTACCTGACCGTCTGGGTCGGGCTCGCGATGATTGCCGGTGTCCTGATCGGTCAGGGCGCGCCCTGGCTTGTGCAGGCCATTGCCGCGACCGAGATCGCGAGCGTGAACCTTGTCGTGGCCGTGCTGATCTGGGCCATGGTCTACCCGATGATGGTGGGGGTGGATTTTGGCGCGGTGGCCGGTGTCGCGCGCCAGCCCAAGGGGCTTTTGGTGACGCTGGCCGTCAACTGGCTGATTAAGCCGTTCACCATGGCGTTTCTGGCTGTGTTGTTCTTTGACCATGTCTTCGCGCCGCTGATCTCCCCCGAAGATGCTGCCCAGTATACTGCGGGGCTGATCCTGCTCGGGGCCGCGCCCTGCACGGCGATGGTCTTCGTCTGGTCGCAGCTGACCAAGGGCGACGCCACCTACACGCTGGTGCAGGTCTCGGTAAACGATCTGGTCATGGTGGTGGCCTTTGCACCGATCGTGGCCCTTCTTCTGGGCGTGACGGAGCTGTCGGTGCCGTGGGAAACGCTGGTGCTGGCCACGATGCTCTATGTCGTCCTGCCGCTCGGAGCCGGGCTGATCACGCGCCGCAAGCTGGGCTCGAAGGCGGCGATTGATGCGTTTTCGGCGCGTATGAAGCCCTGGTCCGTGGTCGGGCTGATCGCAACCGTCGCCATCCTCTTTGGACTTCAGGGGGAAACGATCCTTGCCAAGCCGACGGTGATCTTGCTGATCGCGGTGCCGATCATCATCCAGAGCTACGGCATCTTCGCCCTGGCCTATGGCGCGGCCTTCGCCCTTAAAGTGCCGCACCGGATCGCCGCCCCCTGCGCCTTGATCGGAACATCGAACTTCTTCGAACTGGCGGTTGCGGTAGCAATCTCGCTCTTTGGCCTGAACTCCGGCGCGGCGCTGGCCACGGTGGTGGGGGTGCTGGTCGAGGTGCCGGTGATGCTGTCGCTCGTGGCTTTTGCCAATCGCACCCGCGCACGCTTTCCCGAGCCTGCGGCATGAGCATCGTCATCCACCACAATCCGGATTGCGGGACCTCCCGCAATGTTCTGGCCTTTCTTCGAGCGACCGGCGAAGAGCCGGTCGTCATCGAATACCTGAAGGAAGGCTGGACACGCCCGCAGCTGCTAGCGTTGTTCGCGGCGGCGGGGCTGTCCCCGCGTAGCGCCTTGCGAGAAACGAAATCTCCCGCTGAGGCGCTCGGCCTTCTGGAACCGGGTGTCTCTGATGACACGCTCCTGAAGGCGATGATCGAACACCCGATCCTGGTGAACCGGCCCATTGTCTGCACGCCCAAAGGGGTGCGCCTGTGTCGCCCGTCCGAAACCGTTCTCGACCTTCTGGACAGGCTGCCGCCCGGACCGCTGTTCAAGGAGGACGGAGACATGATCCTGAACGAAGAGGGACAACGCATTGCCTGAAACGCCGAACCTTGATGAGACCTTGCTGCGCCAGCCAGACCCGGACACGCTGTTCCCTGCGACGCGCAGCACCCATGCTCCGCGCATTCTGATGCTTTACGGATCGCTGCGCGAGCGCAGCTTCTCGCGGCTTGCAGCCGAAGAGGCCGCGCGCATTCTCGAACGCCTCGGGGCCGAGGTGCGGTTCTTCGATCCCCGTGATCTGCCGCTGCCTGACAGCGTCGGGGCCGACCACCCCAAGGTGGCCGAGCTACGCGATCTGGTGCAGTGGTGCGAAGGCATGGTCTGGTCATCCCCCGAACGTCACGGGGCCATGACCGGCATCATGAAGGCGCAGATCGACTGGATTCCGCTCTCGCTCGGTTCCGTGCGTCCGACCCAGGGCAAGACGCTGGCGGTGATGCAGGTCTCCGGCGGATCGCAGAGCTTCAACACGGTCAATCAGCTGCGCATCCTCGGGCGCTGGATGCGCCTGCTGACCATCCCGAACCAATCCTCGGTCGCCAAGGCGTGGAATGAGTTCGAGGAAGATGGGCGGATGAAACCCTCGCCTTATTACGACCGGATCGTCGACGTGATGGAGGAGTTGGTGAAATTCACCCTGCTGACGCGCGACATCCGCGATCATCTGGTCGACCGCTATTCCGAACGGAAGGAAAGCCATGCCGAACTGTCGGCACGGGTGAACCTGAAGACGATCTAATTCGACGTCGCTGGAAATAGATGTTGACGCCCGCGAGATTTGGCGCGCATCTACTTCCATGAACATCGAAACAGCTTCCCATCAACTTGACGCCCTCGGCAACGCGACACGTCTGCGCATCTACCGGACTCTGGTGCGCGCCGGTGAAAGCGGCGCTCCGGTCGGTCGGGTGCAAGACGCTCTTGGGCTTCCGGCATCGACCCTGTCGCATCACCTAAAAAAGCTGCTCGATGTCGGTCTGATCCGACAGGAGCGCAGCGGCAACACGCTGCACTGCCACGCCGAATATCCTGCGATGAAGGCGTTGGTGGGCTTCCTGGTGGACGAGTGCTGTGCAGATGAGGACGCACCCGGCCAATGATCCCGCCGCGCACAAAAGTCGTGTCTTCGCTCGGGATCGTCCAGATCTTCGCTTGGGGTAGCAGCTATTACCTGCTGGCACCGCTGGCCGGTGCAATCGCAGAAGATACCGAATGGGGTCATGCCCTGATTTCCGCCGGTGTATCGGTTGCCTTGCTCATGTCAGGTCTGACGGCACCGAAAATCGGCCGCTGGATCGGCCGGAGCGGTGGCAGAAAGACCCTCTGCCTCGGGATGGCCTTCATGGCCATTGGTCTGTTCCTTCTCAGCATGGCGCACGCCCCATGGGTCTACCTGCTCGCTTGGAGCGTCCTCGGTTGCGGGATGGCTGCCGGGCTCTACGACGCCGCCTTCTCCGTCCTGGGGGCCGCCTATGGACGTGATGCGCGATCCGCGATCACGCAACTGACCCTCTGGGGCGGCTTTGCCAGTACCGTGTGCTGGCCGCTTTCGGCTTGGCTGGTCGAAAGCATCGGCTGGCGCACAACCTGTCTGCTCTATGCTGGCATCCACATCTTCGGAACGCTGCCCCTTTGCTGGTGGGCCTTGCCGCATGCTTCCGCCACGCACTCAGCAACGATGCATGAACCAGTGCGCCGATCGGAAGTTGGCGTTCGCCGCGCCGATATCAGGTTCCTCTGTATCGTCGTCGCAGGCGTCACGCTGACTCTTCTTGCGACCATCTGGTCCATTCACATGGTGACGATCCTGACCGCCGGGGGCTACACCACGGCTGCAGCGATCGCGGTCGGTACTTTGATCGGGCCATCCCAAGTCGGTGCCCGCGTCGTCGAAATGATGGGAGGGGGCCGACATCACCCGATATGGACCATGCTTGCAGCGACCATGCTCGTTTTCGTCGGCTTCCTGGGGCTGCAGATGGGATTTCCAGCTGCCGCCGCTCTCGTCGCATACGGGGCCGGAAATGGCCTTTGGTCCATCGCGCGCGGTGCTCTTCCGCTCGCGCTCTACGGTCCGGAGCACTATGGCGCTCTAATGGGACGCTTGGCTCGCCCGATGCTGTTGGCTGGCGCTGCCGCCCCGACGCTTGGGGCATTGCTCATTGACAAGGTCGGCGCCGAAACGACGATGGTCCTTCTCGCCGCAACGGCCATCGTCCCGTTCTCGATGGCATTCTTGATCCATGTGGACTTGATGCGGGAGCGGCGCAGCGCAGAATTCCTATAGCGGAGGGCCGGTTCGCAAGACAGGAGCATTGTGGCGAGGTTACCGGATGCTCGACCCAATCTGTTCTATGTCGCCACGGATAAGAATGCTGCGAATGCTAAAAACTCTGAGCCGGGGCGGCTGGTTTGGGCTCGATGCGGTCATGCGGCGGTGCGGCAGGCCGTGTGACCATCCTGGCAGAGCGACATGGCACGCCCGGCCCACAGTCGACATTGAGTGCTCCGCGTGAATGCTGCGGTTGCAGTCCACTCTCTGGACATTCGCGGCAAACGCAAAACTTATAGCGTTAGCCTGCATTCCCCAAGTGGCGTGTCGTTTGAGGTGAAGATCGCCTGTATCCGAGCGCTAGACAAGGATTTTCTGCCGCAAGCGGCACCTGCGGTCGCGCAGACTGCTGGATCTGGACGGATCAGACCGCGAAGCCGCTGTTTCCTTGCCCAGGGGCGGCGTTTTTCAGCGCAGCGGACAGATCTGTCCAGCCGCTTTCGTTCAGTTTGAGCGTGGATCGCGATCATGCGCATAGCGGTGGCGCTCGCAATCGGCGGATAGCGGCGAGGATGGCGCGTACCATCGTGCCGGTGACAGCGACCTCGGCCAGCTGGAAGGTGATGGTGCGGGCGTGACGGACCACACGTGCCCCGATCTTGATCAGCTTCAGTTGCAGGCTGGTCAACGACCAGTCGGCCATGGCCTCGGGCAGCTCGATGCAGTGCAAGAAGGTGGCCAGGTTGTACGCCAGGGCGTGCAGTTGCAGCCGCACCTCATTGTCGCGGAACTTCCGGCACGACAGCCGCGTCCAGCGAAAGGCGTATTTGCCCTCTTTGATGTGCTGCTCGGCGGTGCCGCGCTGGTTGTAGAACCGCACCACCCAGTCCGGCTCCATCGGCAGGTTGGTGACGATGAAGCCGACACGCGGGAACAGTTCGCCCGGATGCCATTCGATCTTGGCGATCACCCGGCGTTCCTTGTCCCAGGACGCCGCCTGATACTCGAATTCCTCGAAGAACCGCTTGACCTTGGTCAGTGACGGCCGCCCGACAGGGCGCGTTAGCCGATGCGCGATCTTGTCCTTGAGGACCGCGTTTGCGGGCAGCCGGATGGCGTAGAAGAACCGCGCTTCTTCCAATCGCTCATAGATCGCCGGGATCGCGTAGGCAGCATCGGCCCGGAAGAACCTGCCACCAAGGTCGCGCTCCGCGTAGCGCGCAATGACGGGGTCGAGAACATCACGCCAGCCATCGGCGCTGTGGACGTTGCCATGGCGCAGGGCGCAGCGTTCCAGCATCCCGAACTGGTTGAACAGAAAGTTGGGGTGATAGCAGCTACAGTCGAAATGGCCATTCCAGGCGGACCCTTCCTGGTCGCCATGGGTCGGGCTGACCGAGCTGTCCATGTCCAGAACGATGTACTTCAGCCCGTTACGGTCATGGAACCGGTCGATCCATTGCCCGTTCAGGTCGGCCAGCGCGGCACGGTTCCCGGCCAGAGCCAGCGTCTCGGTCTCGAACCGTCCCATCTGCGATGCCGAGGCCGCTTGTGCATCGACCGCTCTGCCGCCGACAACTTGGCGCATGACCGGATCGCAGGCGAGACGGTTGGCGTCGTTGACATCCTCGTATCCGGCCAGCCGCCCAAAGACTGATTGCCGGAACAGGCCGTCGAGCCGATGGACCGTGTTCTTGCCAGAGCGAGTATCGCGCAGCGCCGCTGACGCCAAATCGGACAACCCGAGCGCGTCATCAAGCTCGCGCATCACCAGAAGGCCGCCGTCGGAACTGAGCTGCGTGCCGCGAAATTCCAGCCGCACGCGAGGGTCGAAATCCACCCGATCTGCCCGTTGCAAGCCCGCACCCTCTGGGTGATCCATGAAACGCGCCCCTCGCAGCCTTCAACACCATGTTTTATATAGGAAATATAATGGTCAGGACAGCGAAATCAGCGCCTTACTTGGGAAATGTGGGGTTAGCTGCTATGATCATCGTTTCTTGGCTTTGGTAAGAAAGTCACCGTCAATTTGGGGCACTTCTTTCTGCAACTTGCGCAGGATTGCTTCGCCGATTCCGGGCCCCTCAAAGTGAACCCCAAGCTCAGATGTTTGATCCTCATCACTCACCGCGGCAGAAGCCCAATTGAGGCTCGTGACAACTGCATTGTCTGCATCCCATATCAAGTACTTACCATGGATGGGAGTGCGCTTCTTCTGCGTATCCAGATGGACAAATTGCACGCCCTTCGGTTCGTACTGCTTTCGCAATGCAGTCACGTCGCTTCGAAATTGAGGCTTTCGGATCATGCAATAGATTACACGCATGTCTTCAATGTTCTTGGCTGCGTTGGCGGCCGCCACCAACATCGCTTGCTCAGCAGTTGAACCAAACCTGTGTGAACCAATAATCAGGCGCTCCTTCGCCTCTGTGGCAGCTCTTCTAATTATGGCGGCGTGCTCGTTCGCAAGTATGAGCTTGAGCTTTACGCCCACATTCTCAGCAGAAAGTGATGTAGAAACTGTGGCGTCACCCCAACGGCTCAACGATCCCAAAAAGGACACAAGATCATTGGAGAGTTTCGCCCCTATGGTAGTTCGCCGAATTACAGCCGCGACTTGGGCAACGAAAGCCGGATGCCTAACGATGTAGGACATCTCCACTGCGTTGAAAGGAGTCGAGAGCCAATTGCAGGATCCCAAAATAGCAACATAGCTACCCATGCCATTGTCAGCGATCAGAAACTTAGAATGAGAGGCGATGGAATCCTTATGCACTGATATGCGGTTCGAAAATCGGGATAAGGCGGCCCGCTTCGAAAGCTCTTGTGCTCTTGCCCCGTGCTTCGAGGCATCGTCGCCGGCCGCCCCATAGAGCAGGTCGATGTTAACGCCGCGCTCGGCAGCACGCTCAAGAATAGGCCAAAGTTGATCAACGTTGCCGATTTCAATGAAGGTTGAAAGGACCACAATTCTCTCGACCGCAGCATTTACAACGTCTTCAAACAGTAACCTTTGACTGCTTCCACCTATTACTAGGTCATCCTCATTCCATGGTACCGTCAGTTCAGGCAGATCCAAACTGTTGAGCCTGTTTTGTGGAGTAGACTTTATTGTATTGCCCGCGCGGCGGGCGCTGACAATTTTGGCGATTGCCTTGGCATCTTTTTCGGGAAGGTTTGGCAGCGTTTCGTGGCGAACTTCAACAAAGCCCTCTCTAACGTCTATCGAATTTGGATCTACTGACCGAACGGCCTCGTTCGGCCTCAGCCTCACTGTCTCAGTCAATCGATCGTATATCGTGTCGTAGTGTCCCCTGGTGTCCATCGTTCTTGTGAGATGAACTAGCAAGCCACTGTCCAGTCGGCTGTCCTTCAAAGGTACGAACCTGCATTCCCCAAGTGGCGTGTCGTTTGAGGTGAAGATCGCCTGTATCCGAGCGCTAGACAAGGATTTTCTGCCGCAAGCGGCACCTGCGGTCGCGCAGACTGCTGGATCTGGACGGATCAGACCGCGAAGCCGCTGTTTCCTTGCCCAGGGGCGGCGTTTTTCAGCGCAGCGGACAGATCTGTCCAGCCGCTTTCGTTCAGTTTGAGCGTGGATCGCGATCATGCGCATAGCGGTGGCGCTCGCAATCGGCGGATAGCGGCGAGGATGGCGCGTACCATCGTGCCGGTGACAGCGACCTCGGCCAGCTGGAAGGTGATGGTGCGGGCGTGACGGACCACACGTGCCCCGATCTTGATCAGCTTCAGTTGCAGGCTGGTCAACGACCAGTCGGCCATGGCCTCGGGCAGCTCGATGCAGTGCAAGAAGGTGGCCAGGTTGTACGCCAGGGCGTGCAGTTGCAGCCGCACCTCATTGTCGCGGAACTTCCGGCACGACAGCCGCGTCCAGCGAAAGGCGTATTTGCCCTCTTTGATGTGCTGCTCGGCGGTGCCGCGCTGGTTGTAGAACCGCACCACCCAGTCCGGCTCCATCGGCAGGTTGGTGACGATGAAGCCGACACGCGGGAACAGTTCGCCCGGATGCCATTCGATCTTGGCGATCACCCGGCGTTCCTTGTCCCAGGACGCCGCCTGATACTCGAATTCCTCGAAGAACCGCTTGACCTTGGTCAGTGACGGCCGCCCGACAGGGCGCGTTAGCCGATGCGCGATCTTGTCCTTGAGGACCGCGTTTGCGGGCAGCCGGATGGCGTAGAAGAACCGCGCTTCTTCCAATCGCTCATAGATCGCCGGGATCGCGTAGGCAGCATCGGCCCGGAAGAACCTGCCACCAAGGTCGCGCTCCGCGTAGCGCGCAATGACGGGGTCGAGAACATCACGCCAGCCATCGGCGCTGTGGACGTTGCCATGGCGCAGGGCGCAGCGTTCCAGCATCCCGAACTGGTTGAACAGAAAGTTGGGGTGATAGCAGCTACAGTCGAAATGGCCATTCCAGGCGGACCCTTCCTGGTCGCCATGGGTCGGGCTGACCGAGCTGTCCATGTCCAGAACGATGTACTTCAGCCCGTTACGGTCATGGAACCGGTCGATCCATTGCCCGTTCAGGTCGGCCAGCGCGGCACGGTTCCCGGCCAGAGCCAGCGTCTCGGTCTCGAACCGTCCCATCTGCGATGCCGAGGCCGCTTGTGCATCGACCGCTCTGCCGCCGACAACTTGGCGCATGACCGGATCGCAGGCGAGACGGTTGGCGTCGTTGACATCCTCGTATCCGGCCAGCCGCCCAAAGACTGATTGCCGGAACAGGCCGTCGAGCCGATGGACCGTGTTCTTGCCAGAGCGAGTATCGCGCAGCGCCGCTGACGCCAAATCGGACAACCCGAGCGCGTCATCAAGCTCGCGCATCACCAGAAGGCCGCCGTCGGAACTGAGCTGCGTGCCGCGAAATTCCAGCCGCACGCGAGGGTCGAAATCCACCCGATCTGCCCGTTGCAAGCCCGCACCCTCTGGGTGATCCATGAAACGCGCCCCTCGCAGCCTTCAACACCATGTTTTATATAGGAAATATAATGGTCAGGACAGCGAAATCAGCGCCTTACTTGGGAAATGTGGGACGAAACGAACGTCATTGGTGCGCACTATGCAATCGATTAGCGGCAAAAACACTGTGTTAATCGGTCTGGGGCGAATTTCTTCTTCGACCCTGGGCTCTGTCCCTGAGGCGATAATGTCTGCCCCGATTCCTGTCGCACGAAAACGGCCAACTCCATTCTCGATCAAGAGTTCTACAAGGCCGGCGCGCATCAAGCGCGACATAGTTGCCGTTAATACCTGTTCGTTGACTGACAACTGACTGCTCAGTTCGCGCATCGAAGACGGTACACGGATGAGTTTCAGAAGGACCGCTTCATGCATGACAGTCCAACGTTGTTGTCGAGCCACAAACGCCCTGAAACGCCACCTAACTGCCGGTAAGAAAACAGTCTGCATTATCCAAATCTTCCCGGCTCTAGAATGCGAACTCCGCCGTTCAATACTTGGTTCCTATCACGCAGCTCGTTCACCAAGTTCCGAACAAACGCCCATTTCGGATTATCTCCTTTTGGGTTTATACCTTTCGAGGCGAGGTCCATGAAGGTCAAGCTACTCACAATAACCAGCTTGTGTTTAGCTCGACTGATCGCAACATTCATCCGGCGACGGTCTCGTAGGAAACCTAGGCCGCCCCCGCCAACGCGGGTATTGTTGCGGACTAGGCTCAGAAGAACGACGTCAGCCTCGCTCCCCTGAAAGGCATCCACGGTCCCTACAAACCCTAAATCCTCTCGAACCGGTCGAAAACCTTCCGGCCCTCCCGTGGTCGGATATTCAATGAGGAGACGTTGGCTGATCAATTCCACCTGGCCTCTATAGGGTGAGAGTATCGCCAACGAAGGTAAGTTCCCATCAATTGCGCGTCCTTCGATGCACTTAACCGCACGAATGACTTCGTCGGCCTCACTTGGATTAGAAAGCGATTTGCCTAGACGTTTCTCGAAATTTTCTGTTCGAGCCGTGCTCTGAAGGCTTGGGAAATCGATGACAACTATCGGTTCTGAAGGAAACTTGCCGCAAACTTTGACAGGTGATTCTCGGGCTTCAGTTAACGTAGCCGTTTTGAGATCTCCACCATAGAAAACATTCGATACGACCTCTGCTATCGCAGGGGCCATTCTACGTTGTTCGGTGAGGGTGACAGAAATCCGTCGGTGTTTAGCGCCCTTTTGTTCGACAGCCTTTTCATCCTCCTCAACCATCGTTCGAAACGGTTCAAGCAGCCGATTTGCTCTACCGATTGTTGCTTGGAAACGCTCATCGTCCTCGAGAAGCGCGCGTAAGAGCGGTAAGATCTGGTCTGTATCGGTCGAAAAATTTAATCTGCCTTCAGCCATACCGAGCAGCTTCTTTGCGACCGTTGGCTCGAAGCGACGAGCTATTTCTTCAGCTTTGTGTGGAGGAAGTTGATTGTGGTCGCCAATCAAGATTTTTCTGGGGGCCAGTGGTAACGCACCCGCCAACTCTGGCCCCAAGGCGCGGGCAGCTTCTTCGACGATCAACCAGTCAAACTCCTCTGCGTCCTCTGCGAAATCACTGATCGTCAAAGAGTTTAATCCTGCGACCACTACGTTCGCAGACTGCAGAATTAGATCCCCAATACGTGAAACTGTTGGGTGGCGTCCGTCTCCAGCCTCTTCCGTGGATTTCAACGTCTCCTGAAGTGACAGTCGGAACTTTCGAAAACTATCAGATTGGAGTGCTTCGCTCTTACATAATCTAGACAGTACGTTCTGAGATTCGTCGTCTAAGTCCGCGAAGCGGTCATCGTCATTTCCAATCCTGATGATTGTGGCATCCTGGGGGATTACCTTTCTAAGCTCGTCTTGAATGTTCTTCAGCGCTTCATGACCTTGAGCGGTAACGAGTATGCGCGCATCCGGTTTGCTTTCTAAAATCTGCTTGATCGCACGGGATACCAGAAATGTCTTCCCTACACCTGGCGGGCCAACCACGTACACGTAAGGTTCTGTCTGAGAGATTAGATCCAAGGCGCGACGTTTGGGTTCATCCAATGCGCTGTCAGGCTCACCTTCTAGCTCGCTCGCAAACCGAGTCCGTCGAGCGAGCCACGGGTCATCAAATCCGACTGTGACATCTGTTCGCCCTTCAAGCAGAAGAATGTTTCTTAAGCGTCTTCGAACTTGACTTTCGGTTCTAATGTCACGTGGAGGTTTAAGAAAAAGTTTGCCCGCCGGGACTTCGTTGCATTCAAAAACATGTAACCGCGCGCCATTCGGAGCGTAATCAGATTGAATGAAGTCGATGTCGATGTCTGCAGAGCCACTCCATCCCAGCTTCGGTGAATTCGACAAACGCCAGGGGGTGTCGTCGGAGCTATCCAACAGATCCTCAAGACGCTCCGAGTCCGGCCGCAAGCCCGCTTGCTCAACCAATGCTTGGTGATCATCATCATCCAGCAACTGAAGGGCTACGCATTGATCGTCAGACGCGTCCTCAACGACAGCCACTGGAAAGGCATCAAGCGTTGAAGCAACTGCTTCAATCACTTCGATAATAAGGAGCGCGTCTAGAACATTTGCTGTTGGCAGTTGGTCTTCGTCTGGAGGCCTCGAAAATTGATCCCATTCTATGGCCGAGGGCCCCAGTTTTCTCGATAAATCAGAGGCTTCTTTCCTATTCGGAACCACAACGATTGGAGAGGCTAGCTCTCTGGGTTCGGCCGCACCTGTACCGCGGCCATCGTTGGGAATAAGCGCCTTTAAGTAGCCCACGCGCCAATCCGCGGCATGCCGAAGTGGTTCCACTACATATCGAAAGGAACTTGTTACAATTTCGCATTGTTTGCGTTGATCGTCTTCAAAGCGAGGAGCAACACGAACGTCAGACTGCAAATCAGCCTGAAGCCACTTGCAATGATCTGAGAAGTTGTCTGGATCAATTCCAGTACCAAGATGCTCGATTAGCGTAGGGCCCAAGGTCGCTGGGTTTGGCATCAGGATCAACTGTCCCTGCCTTCCACTTTCCAAGCGGCGGAGATCCAAAATCACTGTTTCGATTTCCCGTGCCACGGTCTTGGCGTCCAAAGGTTGATTGGGCCGGGGCACCGTCAATAGCCTTAAAACTCTTAACTCTTTGGATGACGTATTCAAAAAGGCCGAGTCCGATTTCTCTAAACCAAGCAAATCCGCCGCAATTATACCAAGCTGGGCCCAATCAGCTCGAAACGAGAATGTTTTGTCCGGACGATGCATCGATCTTGTCGCTCGAGATTGATCGCCCGCATCTAGTCGGACACTCCATTCAAATCCGCCGAGCCTGAAATCTGGCTGATCTCCGTCTTCTGAAAAAATGCAGTCCTGAGACAAATCTCCATGCACGATTGCCTGGTCATGAAGAATTCCCAAAGCGCGCACTAAGCGGGTAATGTTCCGCCAAACAAGGATCCTTTTTCTCCCGATTGGGCTCTCGCGAGAACGTCGCCGCCTTGCTCCTGCCGAGATTGGTTCACCACGAGCTGCCAAAACGAGTGCGAACTCTTCGTCGTCTTCCAACTCTTCCAACACATCGACAATTAGCTCACTCGCATCTCTGTAGCGCATCAACCGACGAACCTGCCGCATTTCGTATCGCCACAGCGACCGCAATTCGTCGTCGATGTCTGTTCCGGTCTTCCGCCACGTTCTTAGTAAACGTTCAGCATGCCCGTTGGATTTATCGTAGACCCTCCATAGGGCACCTCTCAAGGCAGCCTCGTCACCAACCGCAACTGCAGATTCATCAAACTCAAAGCGATCACTTATTGAACTGCTCAATACCAATTTCCCTGCTCTGAACTTCGCCGCACGTCGCCGTTGCAACTATTTCAATCTCATGCATTCGGTTTCCGGTTGCAAGTCAATGGTGATCTGCAACCGCATCCTTACAACAGGACTTCAATAGGACTTCAATTTTCCGATGCGCGCCAAACGGCCACGGACTTCAGCAACTACGAACGAAATTCCCAACTGAACATTTCCACGCCACATGGATGTCCGCTTGTCAGAGTCAGGTTCGGGTGGATGCTAACGCAGCGAAAGTCTGCAGTCCGCCCTTTTGGTGAATCCCGCGCCAGCGAAGTACATGCTCTCGCTGCATCTGCGAACGGCAGCTTCGGTCCGCACAGCGGTTGTTCGTGCGCAGGCGAGCGAAGGTCCGCAATCGCTATGCCGAATGAGTTCGACGCGCAGGCTCCCCAGTCTTGAGCACCGCGTTCAGGATGACGGCGAGCTTCCGCATGATTGCGGTGATGACCACTTTCGCGGGCTTGCCACGCTCTTTCAGGCGGTGCGCGAAAGCTTGCATCGCCGGATCGAGGCGGAGGGCAGTCAATGCCGCCATATAGAGGCTCGACCTGACCTCACGCCTGCCTCCTGAAATGCGGCGGCGTCCTTTCAGCGTCCCTGAATCCTGAGCATGGGGCGCAAGACCGACAATCGAAGCAGCCTCTCCTTTGGTCAGCGACCCCAGCTCTGGAAGATAAGCCAGACAGGCCGCTGCCGTCTTTAGCCCCACGCCGATCACAGACGTCAGCAGGCCCGACTTCTGCCGAAACTCCGGCGTTGCGGCGACCAATGCGGCGATCTGAGTATCGAGCTCCTTGATCTCGTTGCTCATGGCGCGAACATGACGCTTCAGAGAGCGTTCCACATGCTTGATTTGCGGATGCTCCAACCTGTTTTGCTCGATGCGGATCATCTGTGCCAGATCATCGCGCCGCCGCCGCAAGCCACGCAGCTCGACCGTCTCTGGGGCGGGTGGCTGCCATAGCCGCAGATCGACCGACTTGGCGGCGAATAGCGCGAGCATTCGCGCATCCACCGCGTCTGTCTTGGCAGAGAGGCCCAAGAATTTCGCGAAATTCCGTGTCCGCGTGCCATGCGCCCGATGGGCTGAAAGCCCCACCTCGACTGCGCAATTCAGAACATGGCGCTCATATCCACCGGATGCCTCGCAGATCACGAAAGGGTTGCTGCCTTTCGTCTTTGCTTTGAGCAAGCGTCTGATCGCGGGCGCGGTGTTTGGGATGGTGACCTGCCGGTCGTCGGGCAGGCTGTGGACGGTTAGGCTCGCTTTAGAAACCTCAAACGCAATGATATTCGTGCGATGGCCTTCGTGGAAGTTGCTGCTCATATGCTTGTCGTGATCCTTGATTATGCACGGCCGCGAAGGCCCCTCTACCGTTCGGATGGCCTGACAGATGTGACGGGTGGCAAGATATTTTGCGACCGCTCGTCGGGTCATTCCTCGGGGAGGCCCGCCCGTCACCAGTTCCTGGGATGGCCGTCCCAGAAACCGTCTGCCTCTACCTTCCCAGAGTGGAAAGCTGAGACAATGACTCACGCATAATCTCGGGGCTGCCATTGTTCTGGAAATCGATGACGGCGACGCCGTGTTCATCAAGGTCGTAGCCAAGGCCCTTGGCGATGCCATGAACCAGATGGTAATCGGACGGGCCCTCCACGAGAAGCCAGCGGCGTGCGAAGAATATTTCGCCACGGATCCGCCGAGCAAATGTCTCCAGCTGCTCCAGTTCCGCGTCCGAGACGAACTCCTGCGATGCATCGGATGCCTTACGCAGCGCGGCGTGGATGGTCTGTGTGTCAGGGCGTCCGCCGTAGGCGATGAGGAGATCGCGATACTGGTTTTGGGGCAGAGCGCCGGACAGCACGAGTTCGTTGAGACCGCGGTCATAAGTGATGAGGCCGGCGGAGGCTGCGATGATGGCGTCAATCTGGGGAACATGCGGGACGGGCGCGCGGAATTGACGGGGGAGAGCGCTTACAGTTGTGCCGTTGGCCTCGACACGGACGACGCGGATATCGCGGAACGGAACGTGCTGTAGGAAGTACGGCGAATGTGTCGTTACGATCTTCTGGCCTGGGAGCTCAGTGATATGACGCCAAAGGCTGCGGGCCGCCTGAGGATGGAGATGTGTCTCCGGCTCCTCAAGAGCCAGGACAGCTGTGCTTTCGGGCCGGTACAGATCGCTCAGGATCAGCTCAACGAAGGCTTTGAAGAGGAACATGACGGAAAGGCTCTGCACGCCTTGACCGTGCCGCGCCAACGGTAGCCACGGTTTGCCGCCCTCCGTCTGATAGATGACCTCCGCCTTCGAGAGGATATCCCATGTATTGAGGGGCAGCAGCCGCAAGTCCGCCTGGCCTGGGACGTCGGTGGCGGCGACGCGGCTGATATGGGAAAGACCGTTGGCAAGATTGGCCAGAAGCGGATCAGCGTCGAGCAAGCGTCGATTCAGAAGGTCGAAGATCCGCTTTGATTTCTGCTCGAGAGGTTCAGGGATTTGCACCGTCCGGAGCAACTTGCCCCAGAACTGGCTCCTTGAGGAAAACTCGTCCGTGACGTCGCGGAGCGCCTCAAGGTAGAAGACGGGCAGAAACTGGAAGAACTCCTGGAGATTGACGGCGCGAGCGCCGCGCCCGGCGAGTGGGTTCCTTTCGACGTTCAGGAATTCCCATCGTGGCACGAAACTCTCTTCGGCCGCTTCCCATGAGCAGCTGACGCGCATGATTATTGACGCGCGGCCGGTCACTGGATCGAGTTGGATGATGTCTTCGAGTTCGCCGTGGAGGTCCTCGGGCCACTCGTTGGCGACAGCCTCCTGGAACTCGACCTCGATAACGACGGGATCGCCGACTTTTGGATCTGGCCTACCGTCGCACAGATGCACATCATATTCAGTGAATCCGGTTCCGCGCTGTCCCCACCGTCTGGTAAGCGCGATGCGGATCGCTTCCAGTATCGCCGACTTTCCGGCGTTGTTGGTTCCTATAAGGACTGTAACCGCGCCAAACTGAATGTCTGCCTCTTTGATAGAGCGAAAGTTTGATATTTTAAGTCTACTTATTTCCACTGCTGAACATCCCTCCCGCCCTTGGCCAACGATACCGAGCGAACAGCGCTTTGCACAGCTTGAACCGCAAGTATCCGCCGAAGGCCGCCGCCGTGTCTTACTGATTGGGTGGATTTCCGTTCGGCAAGAGTGCGGTGTCCGCTTTCGGACATGTCGCCAGGCAGGATCGACAGCGCTGGAATGTCTACTTTGGGCCGGGTCTTCTTCCGCATCCGTGAGGGGCTGCGCCATACCGCAGTCTGCCTGAATGTCGCTGATGGGCTCGAAATGGTATACCAATCAGTGTGTCCCCGCACCCTGTTCTGATCCGGCCACATCCTCCGAGATTTCCTGCCGGAGCTTCGGCCCCTGCGCGAGGCGCCGGCCGAGTGCGGTGATGAACGCCTCATATCGTTCCGCCGACTTGGCCTTCGCGGCCTTCGCCGCTGGCTCAGGCAGCGCCGGCGTTGTCGTGACCCAGAACCGAATGAACACCGCCAGGCTTTCGACGGCGATGCCGACGTCCCGCTCAAGCCGCGCCATGCGGCGGTCGAGCTGGTCGAGGCGCTTGACGACAACCGCTTCGCGCCGCTCGGCATCGTCCGGCGACAGGAACGACGCGATGGCGGCTTCGGCGATCATGGATTGCGAGCGATCCCGGCGTGCCGCAAAGTCCGCCAGCGCCGAGGTGACATCGGGGTCAAGATAGATCGTGATCTTCGATTTCTTCCTGTGGCGTGTCATGGCGCTACAGCTCCATGCCGTCGTTCGGGTCCATGGCGACCTGCCGGGCAATCCCCTGCACCTGGCGGATCATGCGTCGGTTCCGGGCAACATCTTCTTCCACGTCATCGGAAAGATCGGGCTCGAACTCGTTCTCGATGGGCTTTTTCTTCTCCACCGGCTTCACGCGGCTGAGTTCGGGCTGCAAGCGGCGTTCGGATTCGGTCGGATCTTCATCATCCCTCATGTGGTCCTCGTCATCCTCGGCAGGACCGGGTCGCGCCGGGATCGGCAACGCGGTCCAGTCGTCGGCACGGGTTCCTTCCGGGCGCGTCAGATCAGGCGGGGAAAGAACGCGCTCCTGAAACCGGGCATCCTCAAAGTAGCGCGCCTTCGTCGCCCGGATCGGCGGGATGCCCGCCACCATGACGATCTCCTCATGTGGTGGGAGCTGCATGATCTCGCCCGGCGTGAGCAACTGGCGCGCGGTTTCCGAGCGCGAGACCATGAGATGCCCCAGCCAGGGCGACAGCCGGTGCCCGGCATAGTTCTTCATCGCCTTCATCTCGGTGGCGGTGCCGAGGGCGTCCGACACGCGCTTGGCGGTGCGCTCATCGTTGGTGGCGAAGCTCACGCGGACATGGCAGTTGTCGAGAATCGAGTTGTTCGGCCCATAGGCTTTCTCGATCTGGTTCAGCGACTGCGCGATCAGGAAGCTCTTGAGGCCGTAGCCCGCCATGAAGGCCAGCGCCGTCTCGAAGAAGTCCAGCCGCCCGAGCGCTGGAAACTCGTCGAGCATCAAGAGCAGCCGATGCCTTCCGGCATTCGCTTGCAGATCCTCGGTGAGGCGACGGCCAACCTGATTGAGCAGCAATCGCATCAGGGGTTTGGTGCGGTTGATGTCGGAAGGCGGCACGACGAGGTAGAGCGTGGTCGGCTGATCGCCGGCCACAATATCGCTGATCCGCCAGTCGGAGCGGCGCGTGACCTCGGCCACGACGGGATCGCGATAGAGGCCGAGAAACGACATCGCCGTCGACAACACGCCCGACCGCTCGTTCTCGGACTTGTTGCGCAGCTCGCGCGCCGCACTGGCCACGACCGGATGCGGCCCCGCCTCACCCAGATGCGCGGTTGTCATCATGGCGCGCAGGGTGGAGTCCACCGGACGCTTGGGATCGGACAGGAATCTGGCCACACCTGCCAGCGTCTTGTCAGGCTCGGCATAAAGAACATGAAGGATCGCGCCGACGAGGAGCGAATGGGAGGTCTTTTCCCAATGGTTGCGCTTGTCGAGGCTGCCTTCGGGATCGACGAGGATGTCGGCGATGTTCTGCACGTCCCTCACCTCCCACTCGCCGCGACGCACTTCGAGCAGCGGATTGTAGGCCGAGGATTTCGGGTTGGTCGGATCGAACAGCAGCACGCGACCATGGTGTGAACGAAACCCCGAAGTGAGTTGCCAGTTCTCGCCCTTGATGTCGTGGACAACTGCCGAGCCCGGCCAGGTCAGCAGCGTCGGCACCACCAGGCCGACGCCCTTGCCCGAACGGGTCGGCGCGAAGCACAGCACATGCTCGGGGCCATCATGCCGCAGATACTCGCGGTCATATCGGCCGAGGACTACGCCATCGGGATCGAGCAGGCCGGCGGCCTTCACCTCGGGCTTTGAGGCCCAACGCGCCGAGCCGTAGGTGGCGACGTTCTTCGCCTCGCGCGCCCGCCAGACCGACATGCCGATGGCGACCGCGATGGCGATGAAGCCGCCCGAGGCCGCGATGATGCCGCCCTTCGCGAAGATCGGCGGCGCATAGGCTTCATAGAAATACCACCACCAGAAGATCGCCGGGGGATAATAGATCGGCGTCCCGAGCAGTTCGAACCAGGGCGGGCCGAGTTGCGGCTGATAGCCGAGGCTCCAGGCGACATATTGCGTCGCGCCCCAGGTGGTGGCAAGGATGATGAGGAAGACGGTGGTGATCTGTCCCCAGAGAATTTTGGTGGCGGACATGGGCAGAGATCCTTTCCAGTTGAGGTCAGAGGCCGAGGCTGCGCTTGCGCCCAAAATCCCAATCGATGCCGCCATCGTCGCGGGCCACGCCGGAGACGTGACGGCCGATCTGCTTTTCCAGCGAGGGCGACCAGGGCACGAGCTGGAAGCCGAGACCCCCGTCAGGTCCGGGACCCTCGATCATGGCGAAGCGGCCGGAGGCGAGTGCGAAGCGCTGACGATAGGAACCGGCGACATATTCGCCACTGGCGGCGCGCTCGAAGGACATGCCGGTATCTGCCGCGAGCTTCTCGGCGAGGCTGTCGAGTTCGCGCCTGCGCAGTGTGCTGAGCAGTCGGCGCGCGAAGACAACGCGGCCGCCCTGCCGCTCGGCATAGCCCTCGCCGATCAGATGCTCCGCGCGCTCATCCAGAGCCTGACGGACCTCGGCACCAAAGCCGCTGTCCGATAGGGCGATGGGCTCGCGGGCGATGGCCTGCCGATCGAGCCAGGTCGCACCCGAGGCGCCGATCTGCGCGCCGAGATCGAGATCGGAGCGGACGGCAAGCGCGACACGGCGCGCGCCTTGCGCATCCTCATAAGCGCGCAGCTCGACAATCGAGCCGGGCGGGCTGTCGCCAGCGGCATCCAGATGCGGGAGCCTGATATGATGGCTGCGGCCGTCGGCACCATCGACCACGGCATAGGCGGTCCCCTTCAACTCGTCATCAAGGCCGCGTTCGACCAGACGGCCGATAACCGGAACGTCGAGGCTTTCACCGGCGAGGACATAGCTGGCGGAGCCGCGCTCGATGCCGCGTTCGGTCAGGGCGCGGTGCATGCGCTTGATGATGTCACTACGCTCGCCAAGCTCGCGTAGGACCGCTTCAGCCTCGGGCTTGATGAACCACTGCGACTGGCCGATCTGATCGGCCAGCCCGAGGATTTCAAGGGTGCGCAGCCGACCGACCTTCAGCGTGTGGAACTCGTCCTGCGGGTGATCAGCGAGCGGGGCGAGATCGACGATACCGGATTTGCCAGCGTCGCGGGCAAGCTGCCGGTCGAGTTGTGTCCAGCGTTCCGCCTCGATCTGGGCCTCAAGGCTGCGGCGGATGTCGAGATCGGTGCGCGGCCCCAGATCCAGGGTGATGAGATCGCGCGCCCGGTCCCGCATCCCCTCCTTGATGTAGTCTCGGGAAATCACGAGATCCTGCCCGTCGTCGCGGGTGCCGCGCACGATCAGATGGACATGCGGATGCGCCGTGTTCCAGTGATCGACCGCCACCCAATCGAGGCGCGTGCCGAGATCCTTTTCCATCTGGCCGACAAGATCGTCGGTGAAGGATCGGAGGTCGGACATATCCAGCGCGTCGTCAGGCGAGACGATGAACCGGAAATGATGCCGGTCATCACCGCAGCGCTCCGCGAAAGCGCGACCATCGGCATCCTCCGTTCCCGGCCCGAACAGCCTTGCCTTCTCTCCGTCTCGGGTCACGCCGTCACGGCGCAGGTAATCAAGATGCGCACCAAGCGGCGCCGACGACGCCATGTGGCGAACGACGCGTGCCTTGACGACGGCGCCGCGTGTACGGGAGGTGATGAGGCGGTTGGCCTGTACGCTGGCGCGCTGGCCGCGCCCGAAGCGGGAACGATTGCCGGATGTGACGCGACCGGATCGCGAGACGCCGCCTCCGGCCTTCTTCGCGGCGGCAAGTGCCTGCGCGATGAAGGGCCGGGTTTGCTGCGCACGAGTTGAGCGGATGCGCCCCGGACGGATGCGGAACTCGTGCTCATCGGACATGGCACATCCCCGCACGGTGCAAAACAGAGAATAAAATCAGGAAGATGGACGCGAAGCACACGGTGCGCGATAGCGCCGCACGGTGCGAAACGCGCCAGAAACATGAACAAAAACAACCGCCCGCCTGAGCCGCACCGTGCGCGCTTTTATCCTGCCATCTTTCGGTCGTGGTGCCTGCCGCCACCCTCTGCGCCCTCCATGACACGCCAGCGCCCGATGGGATGCGAATTGCGGTGCCGCTGCTCATGGCCGGTCCCCACCGGCATCGCGGGCGACGAACAGCCCCTCCGACTGCAAGGCGGTGAGTGCGTCCGGTGCCGCCGGGACGAGCGAAGGGGCATCGTCCGGCGTGCGGTCGGGGGACGCGGGATCGGCAGCGGAAGCGCCTATTTCACGCGCGACGAAGAGCGCCGCCTCGCGCCAGTCGGGCGGCGGAGCGACCGTCGAGCCGCTGCCGGAAGGCCGCTCGCCGAGCAGGATCGGCGTCAAAGCAGCGACATAGGCGCGCGTCTCGGCAGGCAGCGGACGAGCCGTCGCGCGGTATTCATCGTAGCGACCGGGACCGGCATTGTAGGCCGCGAGCATCGCGGCGACATTGCCGTAGCGATCCCACATCTCGCGTAGGTAGGCGGTGCCCGCGAGGATGTTGTCGCGCGGCTCGAAGGGGTCGCGGCCGAGAGCATGGCGGATGCGCAGCTCCGCCCAAGTCGAGGGCATGACCTGCATCAGCCCCATCGCCCCGGCGGTGGATATGGCGCGCATATCGCCCGCGCTTTCGACCTGCATCACGGCGATGATCCATGACGGCGGGATGCCGAAACGCTGCGAAGCCTCCTCGATATGCGCGCCGTGCGGATGCGCAGCGACCGTGCGATCCGGCACGGTGGTTTGCGCCAGACCGGACAGCGGGGCGATGGTGGAGACGAACAGGCCGGAAAAAAGAAGGAGGATGATGCGGCGGCGGACACCGCATCTCCCCGAAGCGGGACGAGTGCAGGACGTGACCATGATCACCCCTGTTCGTCGCGCTTCTTCGGACGGGTCCAGTGCAGACCCCACTCGCGGCCATCTTCGTCCGACTGGAACAGCCGGGCGCGGATCGGCTGCTGAAAGACGGGATCGTCGAGAAGGACGGAGACGAACGGTCCTGCGCGCTCGCCAGAATGTTTCCAGCCTGCGCCGACTTCCGGCCCGTCTTCATCCCCAAGCCGAATTCGATAGGCGGGCGCGTTCTCTGACTCGACATCATCGATCGGAACAAAGGTCAGCTCAAGGTCGAGCGAGAGGGTGCGAAGCTGCCCGAAATAGCCGGACGGGGTGCGGGTAAACTGGCCGATCTGTGCCATGGAAGGCTCCTTTCCTATGCGGTAGAGAAGACGCGGGCCGCTCGCACGCCCCGCACTGGACGCGCCGTCACCGCATCGGCGCGCGCCAGACAAAGCGGCCATCGCCGTCTTCGTCGGTGAAAAGCGGGATCGCGTGGCCGATCACCGCGGAGGCGGGGAGCGGGCCGAAATAGCGGCCGTCGAGGCTGTCGCCGACGTCCGGGTTCATCAGGAAAACCTCGCCCTCGGCGATGACGCGGCAGCCCAGCCAGACCGGCAGGTCTCGGCCGAGGCTGTCGTGGTCGCGCGCCTCGCCGAGCGGAACGCCGTTGACGGAGATGGCGCGGCCAGCGCGACATACGCGCTGTCCGGGCAAGCCGAGGACATGCTTCAGAAGCGGCACGTCGCGGGCGACATAGCCGCGCTTGACCATGAACGAAGCGATGGGTTCGGGTGGGATGACGGCGACCAGATCGGGCACCTCGATCCGCTGAGTGGGCGTGACGGTGTAGAAGCCGATGGGCACGCTGGCCGATGCGTTCCAGACCAGCCTTGGCGCGGTCGGAACGAATCCGGTAATGGCGATCCCGAGCGTGGCAGCCGTTGTCGCCATGACATAGCGAAAGCGCGTCATGGGGCGATCTCCCGGCGCCGGAGCCATGCCTGATGGCGCTCGGCGGTGTAGGGTCGCGGCGCTTCGCCCGCGTTCATCCAATGGGCAACGTGCCGCCAGTGATCGGGATCGACCTGGGCGGGATCGACGCCAATGGCCTCGATCCCGTCGACATGGCGGAGGACGGCCTCGACCTTCGGCCAGCCTTCGATCTTCAGCAGGATTTCGCCGCCCGGACGGGCGAAGGGCAGCGTCTGATAGGACTCGCCCGGCGCAACCGCGCGCAGGATGTCGAGGCGCGAAATGATCGTGCCGTGGTCGTTCGCCGCCCAGCGGACGAACGCGAACACCGCGCCAGGACCGAAAGAGACGATACGGCGGTTGCGGTCGAGGAGCTGCGTTCCCGCCTCATGGCCGAACCTGATCCAGTATTCGGTCCTGCCTTCCACCCAGGTCAGTTCCACGCGGGTCAGATCGTCGTCATGGGCGTCGATGCCGTTCATGGGCGGTCTCCCGATATGTCGGGAAACTCGCGCGCCAGCAGGTCGCGCAGCATGTCGGCGACGGTGATGCCGCGTCTGATCGCGGCGATCTTGATCCGCCCGCGAAGCTCGGGCGTGATGTCAATCGTCAGCCGGGCGGAATGGGCGGTTACGGCGCCATCTCGCGCTGGTCGCGCATCGCCGGCCCTGATCCAGCCTTCGGGATCGGCCGGGCGGGCGGCGAAGCCGCGCTTGTCGGTGCGCGCCGTCATGACGGGCCTCCGTCATGAAACGGCAGCACGGTGGCGATGCGCGCCCGCGCGCGCTCGGCCATGTCGGGGTCGATCTCGCAGCCGATATAGCGCCGGCCGGAAAGCCGGCAGGCTTCCCCGGCCGCGCCGGAACCGGCGAACCAGTCGCCGACCAGGCCACCTTCCGGGCAGCTCGTGCGGATCAGAATTTCCAGGAGCGCCGCAGGTTTCTCGGTCGGATGGATGGCGCGGCCATGACAGTTGCGCAGGTAGATGACCGAGCGCATGAGGCGCGGCCCGCCGTCATGGCTGACGTAATGGCCGGCGTCGATCTTGCCGGTATGGGGTGGGCGCCGCTTGCGCCGGACGGTGCGGGCTGTTGCGTCGGGCGTGGTCTGGACGTCGTTGTAGATGTCGCGCCATGTCGTCTCGGCGGGATAGAACTGCACCGCCAGTTCATGCACGCGCTTGAAGCGGTCGGCATGAAAGCCGGTGCCGTTCTGCTTCTCCCAAACCACCTCCTGCGCGATCCGCAGGCCCGCATCAGTGAAGCGGTCCGCTGTCGCCATGAAGCTGCGCAGCGAACCGAAGACCCAGAGCGAGCCGGTCGGCGTAAGCGCGGCGCGCGCCAGCCCGACCCAGCCCTCGACACGCCGATCCCAGGCGAGCGAGGTGCCGCCATAGGGCGGATCAGCGAGGATCATGTCGTAGGGTGCGTGCCAGGGCATCTGTTCGCGGCAATCGCCGGTGAGAATCGTCATGCCGACGCCCTCCCGATGCCCAGCCGTTCGACCTCGGTAGCCAGTGCTGCGATCTCGCGCGCCGCAGGTGATCGGGCGTCGATCTCACTGGCGAGCCGCCCGGTCTGCGCGGCGTCGGCGAAGACGACGCGCTGGCCGATGGCGCTGGCGAGTAGCGGGGGGTCGTGGTCCGCCAGCGTCTCGGCCGTTTCGCGGGCAATGACGGTGCGCGAGCCGCAGCGGTTGAGCACGAAGCGCGCGACGAGCTGCGGGCGATAGATGCTCGCTTCCGTCAGGAGGGCGAGCATCTCGGCCGAGGCCCAGCCGTCGAACGGCGATGGCTGCACCGGGATCAGCACGAGATCGGCGGCGAGCAGCGCCGAGCGCATGAGGCCGGCGACGCGCGGCGGCCCGTCTATGACGATATGATCGACATCGCGGGCAAGCTCTGGCGCCTCACGGTGCAGCGTATCGCGCGCCAGGCCGAGTGTGCCGAAGGCACGGGGCAGGCCCTCACGCGCGCGTTGTTGCGACCAGTCGAGGGCGGAACCTTGCGGATCGGCGTCGATCAGGGTGACGCGCTTGCCACCCTGCGCCAATTCTCCGGCAAGATGCAGCGCCAGCGTCGTCTTCCCGACGCCGCCCTTCTGGTTGAGGAGCGCGATGATCATTCGCACCCCCCCGGCAGATCGAGAGGCAGGCGGGGTGTATCGGCAGATTCAGGAGCCTCGGTTGCGCCTCGATCAGATGCCGGTCGAGGCGGTGTCAGGGCACATGAGGCCCTCTCCTTCGCGGCTCTACCGAGGTTTCTGGCGGTGTCGCGGATGAGGTTTTCCACATCGCGCGCGCGCTCTTCAAAGTTAGACTCTTTGTTAGACTCTAAGTTAAGGGCGCGATTTCCTGAATGGGTTCCGGGTGTTAAGCCCGGTTTCGGTTCCTGATAGCACGAGCCTCCGGTTCCCGATAGCACGATAGTCCGGGTTCCTGATAGCACGAGGCCATCCACAGGTTTTCCACAGGGCGCGACCGGCTCGAAGGCCAGCAGCATCCGCCCGCCAACCTCAGCTTCGAGAAACAGCGAATAGCCCGGCAGAGGCTGGCGCCGGATGATGTCGCGCAGCTCGAAGGCGAAGCGCTTGAACGGCGACAGGCTGCCGGATTTCTGGTGAAGGTGACGGAAATCGAACCGCCAGCCATCGCGCTGGCGGCCGCCGTGCTTGCGCACCAGGCGATAGAGCCAGCGGTCAAGGCCGCCGGTTAGGTCGAAATAGGTCCGGTCGATGGTCAGCACGAGCGCATCGTCGAGGACGGCCTGGTAGAACCAGTCCGGCACGATCATCTCGATGCCATCGGGTCTGCCGCTATGGTCGGTGCGTTCCTGCCATTCGTTGATCCAGGAGAAGCGATGCCGGCGCCCTTCGACCGGCTGGCGGATCGAGGTGGAAATCGTGGTCGATTGCAGCCGGTCGAGCGCCGCCTTCAGGCGCTGATAGTCGCGCAAGCCGGTGCCGCGCCCGACATAGGTGAGAATCTCGTAGGGCGTGGCGGCCATCAGCCGGGAGGTGCGAAGGCCGCTGTCGCGGGCTTCGACGATCTGGCTCGCCGCCCAGATCAGAATATCGGCGTCCCAGATCGTGGCCATGCCGTGATCGGGAACAGCCTCGACCCGGATGGAGACATTGCCGGCGGCGAAGTCGATGGGCGCGATGCGCTTCGACTTGGCGAGGGAGAAGAAGGGATAGGCCATGAGATCCTGCGCGTCTCGTGGCGCGAAATCGCCGGGGAGCGCCCTGAACAGGTCGAGTTGCCCGCGCTCGGAAAGGGATCGACGTCGCACCGTCATGAAGAAAACCGCGAGCGGTCAGCGGGCGTAACGACCAGCCTGCGGGCCGGACGGAAACGCATGACGCTTGGCGGGCAGCACGGAGCCGCGCGGATCGGAGGTGGAGGTCACCGCGCCGCGCTCGGTCCAGGCCTCAAGATCGTCGATGGCATAGACCACACGGCCGCCAAGCTTGCGATAGGCTGGCCCGGTTCCGTAGGTGCGGTGTTTTTCGAGCGTCCGGGCCGAGAGGCTGAGAAAGGTCGCGGCCTCTTTGGTCCGTAGAAAACGCGGCGGCAGGACGACGGGTTCATGTGGCATGATCGGGCCTCCGTGGTGTTGCAAACGGCCACTGCGGATCAGCGGCGGGCAATGACCACGGTGGCGAAGGAAGACCGGCGAGGTGCAGGGCGAAGTTGGGGGGTATCGAAATCGCCCACCATCAGGGGCGAAAGATACCCCCTCCGTATCCGCGACGAGAGCAGCACGGAACTATTCTGAGGGCGATAGCTCGATTTATTCTCCCCCTCACGAACGCCACCGGCATCGAAGTATTCGGGCCGGCGATCCCGAAAAGCCGAAAAGCACACAATTTCAGCTTGCTGTAAGAAATTCACCAACCGGCACAGTCATCAGGTCAGGAGAGTATCGGTCCGGAGAAACCGCTTCCGGACCTCATGGCAGCGGGGTCAGTGTTCAGCCGCCCGAATAGCCCTCGAAAACAACGAAAAAATCCGGCCGCAACCGGATCGGGAGAACGCTTTCGCGAGGGCAAGTGCCGGAGGGGATGCGCCTGATGTTGAATGCTCCCCAAATTAATGCATTGATATATTAAAGCCAAACCCCGCCAGCTCACGCTTCAGATCACGAACACGGGCGCGAAGCCGCCCCCTGGCGTCCTGAAGTTCGTGGTCTGACCTTGATAGAGGCGCGCGGCCACCAGAAGCACCTGGCCATCATATGTATACAGACGCACGTCCATTTTGCGCGTCTGGGGTATCTCGTCGATCCTGATCATGCGCTCGCTGGGGCGGACCAGCGTCTGAGCAACGTATCCGCCCTCCGCGATCTCCGCCCAGACCCCTTTCGTCAGCTTGTCGCCACGATATACCGCCTTGCCGCCATGTCCGCCGGTCGGCTTGAAGAACAGGTCCCTGCGGGATTTCCAAAGTGCGTCAGCGTTGTCAGGACTGACCAGCACGGTGCGTGGAACGGCATCAAGCAGGGCGCGAAGTCTCGGTTCCACGCCCCAGGCCTCCAGCGTCGCGGAATTCGAAAGAAGCGAAAGGTTGCGCTTGTCTGCAAGGAGCGCGTGATTGTGCGGATTCGGCGTCACGACCACCGCGCCATCCCGGTAGGCTTCCTGCAATGCCTTGTGCTCGGGCTGATCGAAGGCGAAATCGGTGACCCGGTTGTAAACGAGGTCGATTGTCTTTCCATCGGCGCTGAGCCGACCATCGTCGTAGCGAAGGTGACTGGCGTCGGCGATGATCGCGTCTACCCCTCGTGCCGCGAAAACTTGCCCCGCGAGCACGAACTCGGGGTAGAGATACTGTTCCGGCGGACTGTCATCGACGATGGCGATGCGTTGTGGCGCGCCCGTTCCCCGCTGCCGAATCCATTCGTTCTGGAACATGCGAAACGCCGCGTCCTCGAACGATGGCAGCGTCGGGGGGATATCCATTTCGGTGCAACACGCGCGCTGCGCCCTCGCAAGAAAGGCATTGAGAAACGCCCCGCCGGCGTTGGTATTGATTTCGATCAAGCGGGGGCCGTCTTCGCCAAGATGGAAGTCGTAGCCCATCAATGCCCCGAGCGGGCCATGATCCGCCCGCGCGATTTCCGGCACCCAAGAGAGGACTGCGGCCTTGTATGCCGCGAGTTGGGCGGTGGTCTCCACAGCCACTGCGATCGCGCGCATCTCATTGACGGCGGTGGCCGAAAGGAACACCGGCACGTGCGAGAACAGATGGGCCTTGGGGCGGATGAACGTCTCGAAGAACGCCGGATCACCGGCCTCGCGCTCCATCGCTTCGCGCAGCGATGGAAGGTCCAGTGTAACGCAGAAGCAGCTCTTGTTGAGCCGCTCCGTGCGGTCATGAACCCGCTTCGATGAACTGGAGCCGGGATTGTTCATCGAGGGA
The DNA here is from genome assembly GCF_030388245.1 of Paracoccus sp. TOH. NCBI lineage: Bacteria > Pseudomonadati > Pseudomonadota > Alphaproteobacteria > Rhodobacterales > Paracoccaceae > Paracoccus > Paracoccus sp. TOH. Next base: position 604,015 of record NZ_CP098361.1, on the reverse strand, counting down.
AAACCCGAGGCGGCGCCAAGATCGAGCGCGCTTCAAATGCCAAGTAAGCCATGAATAATCCCACGAACATCCCTCCCAAAGGTTTCGCCATCAGGTCGATCCAAATATGCCGCTTCTGTTCGGCGGCCTCAACTGTGACCGGTGGGCCTCGGGAAATTGCACTGCCGGTCGCACGGGCAGCTCCATCCCGAAGGTGCCATCAGTGTGGTTGCGACACATTCTCCTGGTAGGTCCGCTCGCGCTCTGGCCAGGTGCTCTTGATATAGGCGAGGACAGCCCGGATCTCGGCGTCGCTGAGAAGATCGGCAAACCCCGGCATGTCGCTCTCATAGCCGCCCCCGACGATGGCGGCCGTGCCTTCCCTGACGATGCGGAACAGGATGTCATCGGGATGGTGCCACGTGTGGCCGCCGGCATCGTGCGGTGGCGCCGGGAGACGTCCGGATGGAAGGGGCGTCTTCCAGTCCGGCTGCCCCTCGAGCTGCGCACCGTGGCAGGACGCACATTGGTCCGCATAGACCTGCCGGCCCTGTTCGATGACTTCTGCGGATGCCGCGGCGGGGGATACCGTGCGGACCTGATGCCACCCAACGAGGATCGCCAGGATCAGGCCGCCGAGGAGCAACCCGAGCCACAAGATATTACGGAGTTCATTGCGCATGAGTTGCATGACTGCTGGTGAAGAATTTCAATCGGCTACATGCCGAAATTGAATTACTGCCAGAGGCGCGACGCCGGGGGCAATGGACATTCCCGTGACCAGCGCCTATCTTTCCGGCATGTTCGCGCGCCTCGTCACCATGCTTGCCGTCCTCGCGATCGCCGTCATGACGACGGCGACGTCCGCGCACGCGGCGCGCTTGAGCGCAGAACCGGATCACTCGGTGCATGTCGGCGAGATGATGCAGGTTGCGGCCGGCAGCGAAAATCCCTGTGATGGCGACCAGCACTGTGGCTCAGGCGATGCCGAAGCCTGTGAGTTGCTTTGCGTAGGTTTTTCGGTCTTCCTGACCTCGCCGAGCGAAGGCTCTGGCAGCGATTACGCGCCTGCCAGCCATGACCTGCCGACCGGTGCAGTGCTTGCCAGTCGGGCACCTGGGCTGAACGAACGACCTCCCAAGCTCCGTCTCCTCTGATTGCGTCCGGGCTGGAGCCCGCGGCGTTCTGTCGGTTTTGATGAACGGGACAGGCTGTCCCGAGGAGACGACCATGAATACCCTTTCACGACGCGGCTTTCTTGCCGCTGGCGCAGCCGTGCTGGCCTATGCGCATCTGCCCCGGATCGCGGCCGCGCAGGGCGCCGCCCCGCTATCATTGCACGCCGCTAGCCGGACGCTGGACATCGACGGTCGCGCCGCCACCGTCTGGGGTCTTTCCGGACCCACCGGACAGGGCCTGACACTCAACCCCGGCGCGCGCTTCCGGGTGGATCTGCGCAACGATCTCGATGTTGACACGCTGATCCACTGGCACGGCCAGATCCCGCCCAACGCGCAGGATGGCGTGCCCGACATGCCTTTGCCGATGCTCGCCCCCGGCGAGACACGCGCCTATGACTTCGCGCCGCTGCCCGGCACCTACTGGATGCACGCGCATGTGCCGCTGCACGAAATGCGCCTTCTGGCAGCACCGCTGATCGTGCGCAGCGCCGAGGATATCAGCGCCGACCGTCAGGAAGTAGTGCTTTTCCTGCATGACTTCTCGTTCAAGGCGCCCGAGGAAGTGATGGCCGAGATCCTCGACGGCCATGGGACGGCAGACGGCCATGGAGGCGGCCACGGCGCGGGCATGGGCGGCATGGCGGGTATGGATCATGGCGCCATGGGGAACATGCCGATGGAAGGCATGGATCACGGCGCCATGGGCGGCATGATGGGGATGGGTGCCATGGACGCCATGGCGATGGACCTCAATGACTACGACTGGGACGCCTATCTTGCCAATGACCGCACGCTGTCGGACCCCGAGGTGGTGCAGATCGAGCGCGGCGGGCGCGTCCGCCTGCGTGTGATCAACGCCGCCGCGGCGACAGTGTTCTGGATCGAGACCGGCGAGGCGCAGGCGCGGCTTGTTGCGGTGGACGGACATGCGGTTCAGCCGGTTTCTGGCACGCGCTTCGGCCTGGCCATGGGCCAGCGGCTCGATCTGGAGATCGACCTGCCGAACGAGGGCGGCGCTTGGCCGATCCTCGCGCTGCGGGAAGGCGCGCGTGAGCGCACCGGCCTGATCCTTGCCACGCAGGGTGCCGAAATCCGGCGCATCGATGCCGTGGCTGAATCGGAAGCCCCCGCCTTCGACACCGATCTGGCGCAGGAGTCGCGTCTGCTCGCGGCGGAGGCGCTGCCGGATCGGCCGGTGGACCGCAGCCATATGGTGATGCTGGGCGGCTCGATGCAGCCCTATGTCTGGACGATCGACGGAGCCGTCTGGGGACAGCATCGCCCGATAGCCGCGCGCAGTGGTGAGCGGGTAGTGCTGTCCTTTCACAACATGTCGATGATGGGTCACCCGATGCATCTGCACGGGCATGTCTTCCAGGTCGTCAGGCTGAACGGACGTGCGGTCGCGGGCGCGTTGCGCGACACGGTCTATGTGCCGCCGATGTCGATGGTCGATGTGGCGCTCGACGCCGGTGAGGCGGCGCGCTGGATGTTGCATTGCCACCACATGCCGCATCTCGAAACCGGCATGATGACCGAATTCGCGGTCAGCGCATAGGCCAAACCTAGAACGCCGGATCCCGGCGTTCTCCCTCAGCAACAAGGAGGCGGACTCATGTCGATGTCTCACGGCGGCCATGCCGGTCACATGCCCGTGGGCGGCGATCGCAAGGCGCTTGTCATCTCGGGCTGGCTCACCGGCCTTTACTTTGTCATCGAGCTGGGAATCGGCATCTGGACGGGCTCGGTCGCCGTCATCTCCGATGCCTTTCACACCTTCTCGGCCGTGGGCGGCGTGCTCATCGCGCTGGTCGCGCTACGCTTGACCGAGCGGAAATCCAGCCCCGCGCGCACCTTCGGTTATGTCCGGGCCGAGATCCTCGGCGCCCTTTTCAACGGCCTGTTTCTCGTCGCGATGGCGCTTTTGGTGCTGTGGATGGGCGCGATGCGCCTCATGGAGCCGATCGAGCTGGCCACGACGCCGATGCTGTTTGCCGCTGCGGGCGGGATCGCCACCGAGCTTGTCGCGCTCTGGCTGCTGTACGAGCGCCAGAAGGGCAACCTGAACATGCGCGGCGCCTACTGGCACATCCTGCAGACCTTCGTCGGCAGCTTCCTGATCATCATCTCTGCGCTGGTGATCCGGTTCACGGGCTTTATGGCCATCGATCCTCTGCTTGGCATGGCCTTCGGACTGGTGCTGCTCTGGGCCTCCTGGGGCATTCTGCGCGAGGCATTGCACATCCTGCTGCAAGGCACGCCGGAAGACCTCGACCTGGAAGCCGCCATCGAGGCCATCCGGCAATTGGAGGGGGTGACGGACGTGCATCACGTCCATGCCTGGAGCCTGACATCCGGGCGCAATGTCTTCTCGAGCCATATCTGCGTTCGGAACTGGCAGGACGGCGAGCGGGTGCTGCGGCAGGCGAACAATCTTCTGCGCCAGCAGTTCAACATCTACTTCTCGACGTTGCAGATCGAGGAATACTGTCTCGATGGTGAGGAGACCGCGGCCGACATCGACATCACGCGGTCACATGCCGGGTCAGGACGGGCCAGCGTCGGAAAGGTCCACGGTAGTCACTGACGGCAGGAACTCCGGAATCCAATCACCTCTTGACCTTCCAGCGATTGGAAGGCGCAGAACAGACGAAACGCAAGCTCAGGAAACGCCGAGGAGGCGTGAACATGACCAGCAAGACGGAACACGATCACCAGAACCAGACTCACGCCCATTCGGCCCACGGACATGTGCATGATCACGCGCATGACCACGCAGCCGCCGCGCAGGACGACACGCACAAGGTCAAGGACCCGGTCTGCGGAATGATGGTCGATCCCCACACGACCCAGCACAAGGCCGAGCATGCCGGTCGGCCATATTACTTCTGCTCGGCCGGGTGCCGGGCGAAGTTCTTGGCCGAGCCGGAACGCTATCTCGATCCGGCCGCCGCGGCGGCCAAGGCAGAGCCGGTTCCCGAAGGGACGATCTACACCTGCCCGATGCACCCGGAGATCCGGCAGGTCGGGCCCGGATCATGCCCGATCTGCGGCATGGGGCTGGAGCCGGTTCTGGTCAGCCTAGAGGCAGAGCCGAATGTAGAACTGATCGACATGACGCGCCGGTTCTGGATCGGCCTTGCTCTGACGATCCCGGTGTTCGTCCTCGAGATGGGCGGGCATCTTTTCGGGCTGACCCACGCCATCGGTCAGCAGGCCTCGAACTGGCTGCAACTGCTCCTCGCCACGCCAGTCGTTCTCTGGGCGGGCTGGCCATTCTTCCAGCGCGGCTGGCAGTCGCTGGTCAACCGCAGCCTCAACATGTTCACCCTGATCGCCATGGGCACCGGCACGGCCTGGATCTACAGCGTCGTGGCGACGCTGGCGCCGGGCATTTTTCCTGACCAGTTCCGCCAGCCCGACGGCTCGGTCGCGGTCTATTTCGAGGCGGCGGCGGTCATTACCGTGCTCGTGCTGCTCGGGCAGGTGCTGGAGTTGCGCGCGAGAGAGAGCACCAGCGGCGCGATCCGCGCGCTGCTCGACCTTGCCCCCAAGACCGCCCGGATCATCCGCGACGACGGCACCGAGGAGGAGGTTCAGCTCGACACCGTTCATGTCGGCGACCGCCTGCGGGTGCGGCCCGGCGAGAAGGTTCCGGTCGATGGCGAGGTGCTCGAGGGTCGCAGCGCCGTCGATGAATCGATGGTGACCGGCGAGTCGATGCCGGTGACCAAGGAGGTCGGCGCCACCGCCATCGGCGGCACCATGAACCAGTCCGGCGCGCTGGTGATCGAGGCGAAGAAGGTCGGCCGCGACACCATGCTGTCGCAGATCGTCCAGCTTGTCGCCGAGGCGCAGCGGAGCCGCGCGCCGATCCAGCGGCTGGCCGATCAGGTCTCCGGCTGGTTCGTCCCGGCGGTGATCGTGGTCGCGGTGCTCGCCTTCATCGCCTGGTCGATCTGGGGTCCCGAGCCGCGCTTCTCGTTCGGTCTCATCGCGGCGGTCTCGGTTCTGATCATCGCCTGCCCCTGTGCGCTGGGGCTGGCGACGCCGATGTCGATCATGGTCGGCGTCGGGCGCGGCGCGCAGGCGGGCGTGCTGATCAAGAACGCCGAGGCGCTGGAGCATATGGAGAAGGTCGACACCATCATCGTCGACAAGACCGGCACCCTGACCGAGGGCCGGCCCGCCGTCACCGCCATCGTTCCGGCTGCTGGCTTTACCGAGGAAGAAGCCTTGCGCCTTGCCGCCAGTGTCGAACGCGCCAGCGAGCATCCGTTGGCGCTGGCCATCGTGCGGGCGGCCGAGGAGCGCGGCCTTGAACTCGCACCGGTCGCGGATTTCGACTCACCCACCGGCAAGGGCGCGCTCGGAGTGGTCGAGGGCAAGCGCATTCCCCTTGGCAATGCCAAGTTCCTCGCCGAGCAGGGCGTCGATGTCGCGCCGCTGGCCGATGAGGCCGACCGGCTGCGCGAGGACGGCGCAACCGCGATCTTCATGGGGGTGGACGGGCAGGTTGCGGCCATCTTTGCCATCGCCGATCCGGTCAAGCCATCGACGCCCGAGGCGCTCGCCGCGCTCAAGGAGCAGGGCATCCGCGTGGTGATGCTCACCGGCGACAACTGGACCACGGCGAAGGCCGTCGCGCGCCAGCTCGGCATCGACGAGGTCGAGGCGGAGGTGCTGCCCGACCAGAAGAGCGCGGTCGTGCAGCGGCACAAGGCGGCGGGCGAGGTGGTGGCGATGGCCGGCGACGGCGTCAACGACGCCCCGGCGCTGGCCGCTGCGGACGTTGGCATCGCCATGGGCACCGGCACCGATGTGGCGATGGAAAGCGCGGGCGTCACATTGCTCAAGGGCGATCTGACCGGCATCGTCCGCGCCCGCAAGCTGTCGGAAGCGGTCATGGGCAATATCCGCCAGAACCTGTTCTTCGCCTTCATCTACAACGCTCTGGGCGTGCCGGTCGCGGCCGGGGTGCTGTATCCGTTCTTCGGCATCCTGCTGTCGCCGATCATCGCGGCGGCCGCCATGGCGCTGTCCTCGGTCAGCGTGATCACCAATGCCGCTCGGCTGCGGAGGGTGAAGCTGTGATGCCCGCTGGCGCGCCTCTGCCGGCACCATGCCGCAGCATGCAAGCACCTGCTCACCCCTTCGTGCGTCGCGCCCGGACCGTGACGGCGAGATAATGAATCCATGAAACGAGGTTTGACGATGAGAAACGATCACCCCATCAGCCGGCGCACCGTTCTGGCCGCTGCCGGCGCGCTGCCCCTGCTGATGTCCATGCCAAGGCGGGGACATGCCGAAGCGCTGCCGCTGGTGAGCGTCAGCAAGGATCCATCCTGCGGCTGCTGCGATGGCTGGGTCGCGCATATCGAGGCCGCAGGCTTCCCGGTGAAGGTGGTAGAATCCTCCGATATGGACAGCCTCAAGCAGCGGCTCGGCGTCCCGGCCGAACTGGCCTCCTGCCACACCGCCGAGGTGGGCGGCTACGTGGTCGAGGGCCATGTGCCTGCCGCAGCCATCCGCCGCCTTCTGGCCGAGCGGCCTGACGCGACGGGGCTGGCCGTTCCCGGCATGCCGGCCGGCTCGCCCGGCATGGATTTTCCGGGCGTCGATCCCGAGCCCTATGAAGCGTTCCTGTTCGGCCCGACCGTCCGGAGCTTCGGGCGCTTTCTCGGTCCACGGGAAATCTGACACGGGGCTGCCGACATGATCGCCCGACTTGCGAATGATCCGAAACAGCACCTGGCCGAGGCGGCTTGCCTCCGTCAGCGGGGCGGTCTCGCGGCGTCGGGTGGCGGGAGACGTGAACGCGACATCGCACTGGCCCGGCGTGCCGCCGGGAAGGAAAGTGGCGCATGACCGGGCGGGTGCGAGCTGCCTTCCGGGTGAGATGCGGTCGATTGCGCCAGTTTGCGGTTTGCATCCTGCTGCTTGCCATCGGCGCCCTGGTTCTGCAGGTCCCGGTACATGCCGGCCCCGCCGGACACGCCATCCACCAGCAGCAGGTCGCCGCCACGGCAAGCCACTGCGCCCACCCTCACCTGCCGGACGAGCATGGCGCAGATCAATCGGCAGGCTGCCTGAACGAGGACAGTGGCCAGGGTCCGGCGGACTGCTGCCAGATCTGTCTGGCCGCCGCGGTTCTCGTCGCGCCGCCGACGTTCGGCCCGTCCGTGAACGGTGAGGTTTTCACGGTTGTGCGCACTGATCCGCACGACCGATCACCCGAAGGCATCCTGAAGCCGCCACGTCTCATCGCTGCGTGATGCGCAGGGATCGCCGCGAGGACGAGAGACGTCTCCGGCCGCTCCGCGCAAACCCGAAAGACAAACGAACAGGATGGAGAGCCGCGCCCGCAAATCCGGGGCGGTGCTCCGGAACCAGAGGATGAAATCCAATGAACCGAACAGCAATCGTAATCGCCCTTACTGTCAGCCTGCTGGCAGGCCTGCCAGGCGCTGCTCTCGCGCAGGCCGGACATGACACCCATCACCCGGGAACCCCGCCCGCACAGGCGGAGCAGGCGCCCGCGCCAACGCCGCCTTCAGGCCAGATGCCCGGCATGCAAGGGATGATGCCCGAGCAGTGCCAGGCCATGACCCCGGAATGCATGGGCGCGATGCGCCAGATGATGCAGGGTGGGATGATGCAGGGGATGATGGGCGCGCCGAACGCCGGGGCGGCCCCGGTTAACGAAAGCCTTCCGGATTTCACCCGGGCCTACGTCGAATCGATGAATGAAATGCACGGACCGATGATGGACGGCGTCATGGCCGACGATCCGGATGTCGCCTTCGTCCGGGGCATGATCCCGCATCATCAGGGCGCGATCGATATGGCCCGGATCGTCCTGCAGTATGGCGACGACCCGAAGACAAGGGAGTGGGCGGAGCAGATCATCGCGGTGCAGGAAGGCGAGATCGCCGAAATGCAGGCATGGCTGGAGGCGAAGGCCGGCGAGGCACCTGCGCCCTTTGGTCAGACCGGCGGGACTGTCTGGTCCGCCAATGAAGGCGGCAATTCCATCAGCGCCATCAATCTCGCCACCGGAGCGGTCGACACGGTTTTGATCCCGATCGCGCCCCACAACGTCGACCTGACGCCTGACGGCAAGCTGCTGTTGGCCGTTGGCGATCCTGCCGTCGAAGGGGATCACGGGTCGGACGGGCATGGGCACGGCGGGGACGGTGCGGCCGAGGGTCTGTTGGTCATTCTCGATCCGCAGAACCTCTCGGCGCCCAAGGCGACCGTCGCGGTAGGCTCGCACCCGGCCCATGTGGTCGCTGACCGGCAGGGGCGCGCCTATGTCTCCTTGGCCGGCGGAGACGAGATCGCGGTCGTCGATCTCGCACGGGCCGAAGTCATCGGGCGTATCGCGACGGGGGACTATCCGCACGGCCTACGGCTCAGCCCGGATGAGACCCAGCTTTACGTGGCCAATGTCGAGGACGGGTCCGTGTCCGTCATCGACACCCAGGCGCTGTCCGAGGTCGCGCGCATTCCGATCGGGACCGCGCCGGTTCAGGTCGGGTTCACGCCCTCGGGCGATCAGGTCTATGTCTCGCTGCGCGACGAGAACCGCGTCGCCGTGATCGACACTTCAACCCGCGAGGTGACGAACAGGATCGACGTCGGGCCGAACCCGATCCAGCTCATCGCGACGCAGGATGGGAAATTCGTCTATGTCGCCAATCAGGGCACCGAGGCCGAGCCGAACGACACCGTATCCGTGATCGACACCGCAATCGGTCAGGTGGTGAAGACCATCACCACCGGCCGCGGCGCCCATGGAGTATCGGCATCGGCGGACGGGGTCTATGTGTTCGTGACCAACATCGCCGACGATACCGTGTCGATCATCGACGTGGGGAGCCAGGAAGTGGTCAAGACAGTGCCGGTTGGCGATCGCCCGAACGGCATCGTCTACGGCGGCCCGGCGCGCTGAGCGATCGGCGCCGGAGTTCGCTCCGGCGCCAGCTACCGGCCAGGCACCGAGCCGCGGTCGGTCAGAACAATAGGGCCCGCCGTCTCATTGGCGGGCCCTCGCTATCCCTTGGGGGGCGCGAGCCTGTTACTGACCGCGGGCGGCCAGCCACTCGCGCATCATGGCGATCTCGCCCTCCTGCGCCGCGATCACGTCTTCGGCGAGGGCACGGATCTGCGGGTCCTCGCCGTGTCCCAACACGACGCGCGCCATGTCGATGGCGCCCTGATGGTGCGGGATCATGCTGCGCATGAAATCCACGTCGGCGTCGCCACTGAACTCGACGGCCATCCCGGCATGCATGCGGTCGTTTGCGGCCATGTAGGCCTGAACTGCCGGGCTGTCGGAGGCAGCCGCACCATGCGCGCCATGACCCATGTCCGAACGATCCGTGATCGTAACGCCTTCATCCACGATCTGCGATTGCGCAACGGCCAGTCCGCCCGCGGCGGCAAGCGCGGTCGCCATGAACAGAACGGACAGCTTGTTCATCAGGCGACCGTCCCCACCGGCGCGACGGGAAAGCCCGCCTCGGCCAGCGCGGCCTCGAAGGCGGCGCGGGGCTGCCCGGAGGTGACGACGACCTTGCGCTTCGGGGGATCGGCCTCGACGTTCGCTGCGGGATCAACCGTGTGAATCGCCCTGGTCACGCCGCACGCGCAGCCGCCGCAGGTCATATTTTCAATGTGGAACTGCATGAGTGCCTCCTGTGGTTCGTCTCATGCAAGGTGAGATAGGGTTTCCCATCGTTGGAAGGTCAAGAGGAAAGAATCGATCCTGACAGGTCTTGACCTTCCAGCGATGGGAACCCTTATTTCCCTTGGCGGATGATGGAATAGCTTCAAGGAGACCCCCTTCATGACCGCCCCAGCGCGAGATCGCGAGCCCGGAGCCGGCAGCATCAATCTGCCCCCGATCAGCCTGTCCATCGAGGGCATGACCTGTGCCTCATGCGTGGGCCGGGTCGAGAAGGCGCTGCGGGCCGTGCCCGGCGTCGCCTCGGCAAATGTCAACCTGGCCACCGAGCGCGCCGACATCCGTCTCAGCGCGCCGGTCGAGCGTGCCGCGCTGGTGGGTGCGGTGGAAAGCGCGGGCTATGACGTGCCCAAGCCCCAGGGTGCGGTCGAGATCGCCATCGAGGGGATGACCTGCGCCTCTTGCGTGGGCCGGGTCGAAAGGGCGCTGCAGGCGGTGCCCGGCGTTGCTTCGGCGACCGTCAACCTCGCCACCGAGCGCGCGACCGTCACGGGCCCGGCCGATGCCGGCGCGTTGCTGCGGGCCATCACCGAAACCGGCTACGAGGCGCGGCTGATCGACGGCGGCGGGGCCGATGAGGCGCAGGCCAACGCCCGCAAGGAGGCCGAGCGCGAGACGCTGCGGCGCGACCTGATCCTGGCGGCGGCGCTGACCCTGCCGGTCTTCGTCCTCGAGATGGGCAGCCACCTCATTCCCGCCGTCCATGACCTCGTCGCGGGCACCATCGGCATGCAGGCCAGTTGGTATATCCAGTTCGCGCTGACGCTGCTGGTCCTCGCCATCCCCGGCATCCGCTTCTACCAGAAGGGCCTTCCCGCCCTGTTCCGTGGCGCGCCTGACATGAACAGCCTTGTCGCGGTCGGCACGCTGGCGGCTTTCGGTTATTCACTTGTCGCCACCTTCGCCCCCGGCCTGCTGCCGGCGGGCACCGTCAACGTCTATTACGAGGCGGCAGCCGTTATCGTGACGCTGATCCTGCTCGGCCGCTATCTCGAGGCGCGCGCCAAGGGCCGCACCTCCGAGGCGATCACCCGCCTTGTTGGCCTGCAGCCCAAGACCGCGCGCGTGCGCCGGGGCGGCCGCGTCGAGGACATCGCGGTGGCCAACGTGGCTCCCGGCGATCTCGTCGAGGTCCGTCCGGGCGAGCGCGTCCCCGTGGACGGCGAGGTGGTCGAGGGCGAGAGCTGGGTGGATGAATCGATGATCACCGGCGAGCCCATCCCCGTCCAGAAGCAGGCGGGCGCTGCCGTGACCGGCGGCACCGTGAACCAGAAAGGCGCCTTCGCCTTTCGCGCCACTGCGGTCGGCGGGGACACGGTGCTGGCGCAGATCATCCGCCTGGTCGAGGAGGCGCAGGGCTCGAAACTGCCAATCCAGGCGCTGGTGGACCGCGTCACCATGTGGTTCGTCCCGGCCGTCATGGCGGTGGCGGCGCTGACCTTCGGCATCTGGTTCTTCTTCGGTCCCGACCCGGCGCTGACCTTCGCGCTGGTGAACGCCGTCGCGGTCCTGATCATCGCCTGCCCCTGTGCGATGGGCCTCGCCACGCCGACCTCGATCATGGTGGGCACCGGGCGCGGCGCCGAGATGGGCGTGCTGTTCCGCAAGGGCGAAGCGCTCCAGCTGCTGAAGGATGCCAGGGTCGTGGCGGTGGACAAGACCGGCACGCTGACGGAAGGCGCCCCCGCGCTGACCGATCTGGAACTGGCCGCCGGGTTCGAGCGGGCCGAGGTCCTGAGCCTCGTCGCCGCGGTCGAGGAGAAGTCGGAGCACCCGATCGCCCGTGCGATCGTGGACGCGGCCGCCGGGGAAGGCCTTACGCTGCCCGCCGTCTCGAACTTCGAGTCGGTGACAGGGTTCGGCGTCAGGGCCGTGGCCGGCGGCAAGCCCGTCGAGATCGGCGCAGACCGCTACATGGCCGAGCTTGGCCATGACGTGGCCGGTTTCGCCAAGATCGCCGAGCGTCTCGGCAACGAGGGCAAGTCGCCCCTCTACGCCGCGATCGACGGCAAGCTGGCGGCGATCATCGCCGTGGCCGACCCGATCAAGGAGACGACGCCGGCCGCGATCGCGGCGTTGCACGACCTCGGCCTGAAGGTTGCGATGATCACCGGCGACAACCGCCGCACGGCCGAAGCCATCGCCCGGCGGCTAGGCATCGACGAGGTCGTGGCCGAGGTGCTGCCCGAAGGCAAGGTCGAGGCCGTGCGCCGTCTCAAGACCAGTCATGGGACGCTGGCCTATGTCGGTGACGGCATCAACGACGCCCCGGCGCTGGCCGAGGCGGATGTGGGCCTTGCCATCGGCACCGGAACGGATGTGGCGATCGAGGCCGCCGACGTGGTGCTGATGTCGGGCAGCCTCAAGGGCGTGCCCAACGCCATCGCGTTGTCGCGCGCGACGATCGGCAATATCCGGCAGAACCTGTTCTGGGCCTTCGCCTACAACACCGCGCTGATCCCGGTCGCGGCGGGCGTGCTCTACCCGGCCTACGGGGTTCTGCTGTCGCCGGTCTTCGCCGCCGGGGCGATGGCGCTGTCCTCGGTCTTCGTGCTCGGCAACGCGCTCCGCCTGCGCCGCTTCACGCCGCCGATGGGGACCGATCCGACGGCCCCAGCGACCGCCAGCCCCGCCATGTCCGGCCGGCTTGCACCTGCCGAGTGATCGCCACCCGCGCCGACCGGGGCGCCAGAGTGCGTCCCGGTCATTCCCCTAGCCTGGAAGACCGTCATGACCAATATCACGCACGTCACGCACGACGTCATCTTTCCGCCAGCGGCCGTTCCGCTCATCTTCACCACCAACCAAAGGAGCCACCCATGAACATCGGACAAGCAGCCCACGCCTCGGGAGTCTCCGCCAAGATGATCCGCTACTACGAACAGACCGGCCTCATCCCTCCCGCCAACCGGACCCAATCGGGCTATCGCGACTATTCGGACACCGACGTCCACATGCTGCGCTTCATCCGTCGCGCGCGCGATCTGGGCTTCTCGGTGCCCGAGATCCAGAAGCTCCTGAACCTCTGGCGTGACGGCAGCCGGCAGAGCGGCGATGTCAAGCGCGTCGCTCTTCAGCACATCGAGGAGCTGCGGCATCGGATCGCCGAGATGGAGGACATGGTCACCACGCTCACGACGCTGGCGGACGCCTGCGCGGGCGACCACCGGCCCGACTGCCCGATCCTCTGCGACTTCGAGCAAGCGGCCCCGGAGCATCGGCCGGCACCCGCGAGGGCACCCCTGCCAGGCAGCCGCCCCTCCGTCTGACTGCGGGGCATTGTCGGCCATCGCCGCTTAATCCGGCGGCGCGGCCTCTTCGCCGTCGAGGCCGATATCCGCCAGTGCGCGTTTTGCGCCTTCTTCCGCCGTGCGCGTCAGGATCGCCTCGAACTCGGCGTCCGGCATGCGGACAAAGCCCTGATCGGAACGGGTGGTGTCATCACTTCTCCCTTCCGCCGCTCAACCGACCTTGCAGCCCCAGAACGACGTGTGATCGGCCGCGAAATACCCATCCGCCGCGCGAAAGGTGCCCTGCAACTCGACGGTGTCGCCCTGCGCGAGCGGCGCCATGGTCTGCAGCCAGAGCGCCGTCGCCTCGGAGGCGTGCGCCCCTGAAATCTCGCCCTTTGATCTCGGATTTCGGTCGATCCGTTCAGCACCAGCCGCCCGCGCATACGCGCATTGGTGCTGGAGTTGATCTTGTATAGCAGCGTGGCACCGAAGAGCCACGCGCCCGCGACGGGCGCAACGAAGTGGCTGTTGCCGGCGCAAACCCGCGCTATCGTGGGCGGCGATGACGAAGGAGTTTCCGATAACCGCCGGCGACCATTGCACGGGCATCGCGCAGGAGTGCCTTGATGGCATGACGGGCCGAGGATGCTTGCCATTCGTCCCGGTCAAGCCGGCCGGTGTTCAGAAGAACCCGCGCGATCTCCTGCTGCGTGGCACCAGCCCGATGGCCATCGAAGGCCCGCAGCATCCGTCGGAGGCGCGCGCGTTGCTGGCGTGTCATGCGTGTATCCGGCGGGATCGCGCGACCATGCAGGGCGGAAAGGAAGCGTTGAATGGCCTCGATCCGGTCGAAACCGGCGAGGCTGAGAGGGACGACGGCGACCGCGATCGCGTCCCCCTTAATGGCGCCGTCGAAGATCTGGAGCTTCTGCCCATTGCCAAGCGGGACGTGGAACTCTGCGCCAGCGTTCTCGACCGAGAAGTCGAGGCGCCAGTTCAGCGGAGCGCCGTCAGTGCTGTCGCCAAGTTCCAAAGGGACTTCGGTCAGCACCACCACACTTGTGTCCTCCGCTGGGAGCCAGAAGACCGGCGCATCGGGCGGCGGGACCAGCGGATCGACCGGGAAATCGCAACCCCCAGCGCTGCCGGATCCGTTCGGTCAGCGGTTGGGGGTCTCCTTGGTCGGCAATCGAGGCTTCAAAATCTGCGTCATAATCGTCATTGCGGCGCAGCCATTCCCAGGCCAGATCGGATGCCGTCAGTTCATCCAGATGGTCGTATTGCGCCGAAGAACGCCAGGTCGATGCGTCAGGGGTCATCGCGGCCTCCCGAATCCACTCAAACGAATAGGGAAGGCTCAAGATTCCCGCATGAGTTGCGTTTCGGAAGTCAGGCGCTGGTCAACAGGTGATGCGCGGCACGCATCACGGGTCAGGTCTTGCGCTGACTTTCGCGGACCAGTTCGCGGTAGCCGTGTTCGGTCATCCAATGCGCGCGAGCGAGATGAGTATCATGGATGGAGCGGCAGCGGTCGGGATCGCACTCTGGATCGAGGCCAAAGAGAACCTGCACAGCTTCGCGCCAATCGGCGCCATCACGCTCGGCATCGAGAAGGCGCATGTAGAGCTTCATGTGCTCGCGATCATAAGACGTCAGCGTCTGGCTGGACGGTGGTGTGTCGAGATATGTCTGTGTCGCGCGGCCCATCATTCGCTCACGTTCGGGTAACGTATTTGTTAACCATCTTCGGCGGAAGATAGCCATTCCTTTTGACGAGAACCTGACATCACGCTGGCCGCTATTTCACCGTTTGTCGGTGTTGGCTCCATTGTGTTGCAGCAACACGCCCTCGCCCTTATCTGTCGACAGGAAAACGATCCCGGCCGCTTCGAGAGCGCGGCGCACCTGGTCGCGGGTGGACTCGAACACCTCGAGCCCGCTTTGGGATTCGAGGCGTTTGAGTGCGGTCAATGCGACCTGGGCCTTGTCGGCGAGCGTCTCCTGTGTCCATCCCAGTAACGCGCGCGCAGCCCGTGATTGGCGAGCGGTGATCATACATGATCACCTCCCACCGGGATATGCACGCACTCCAGAACTACGACTATAATAGTCGTTCTTGCTATGAGCGCCAGCCGAAATTCAGGTGCAATTATCATGGATAGAGAGGCGACGCCCTCGTCCATGCCCGTCTGATTCGGTCGCTGGACCTTGCCAGAGGCGGCGGGCGCGATCCGTTGAGACAGGGGAGAAACCCGGCGGCTTGCGCCGCCGGGCCTCGGGTTCCCGATCAGAACGGAATGTCATCGTCGTCGATGAACTTGCCGTCGTCGTTCTCGGTCTGCTTCGCCCGGCTCAGGAAATCGACCGTCTCGGCGATGATCTCGCAGCCGTAGCGATCGACCCCGGCGGCATCGGTCCATTTCGTGTAGTGGATGCGGCCGCGAACCAGAACCTTCATGCCCTTGTCGCAATGCTGCTGGACCGTCTTGCCGAGGCCGTTGAAGCAGGTGATGCGGTGCCATTCGGTGTCCTGGACCCGATAGCCGTTCTCGTCGCGCAGGACGCGGCCTTCCGAATAGCGGGGGCGCGAGGTGGCCAGGGTGAAGTGGGTGATGCCGGTGCCGCCCTGGGTGGTGCGGGTTTCGGGGGCCTGGCCGATGTTGCCGGCGAGGATGACGATGTTCTGCATTGTAGGTCTCCGTTGCTCCTCGGAGGGACCGTCCCTCCGACGAGACCCGGCCAAGGCCGTCGGAAGACTCCTGCAACTGCCGCCCTTGCTGCAGCTTGCCCCCAAGGCCCCAGGTGGGGCGGGCAGCCGCGCTTGCGCGGCAACACGGCTGGGAGCCGCGGGGGTTGCTGGTGGAAGCCGAACGGACTTAGGGGATCAGTCAGGCGGAGGGATGGTGCTTTCGAAAGCAGATCGGGGACGCACAGCAGAACCATCGTCCTTGCTGGCGACAGCGGCCAGGCAGGCCCCCTGCGAACCGAGACCACCGGCATGGCACTCGTTCAACCGTCTTTGCCGGTCAACGTCGTGTCCGCCGCCGGAAGGCCCTGTCATCCGCGATGTGATCGAACAGGCTATCGGGTTCTCATGCCCGCTATGACACCGTCCTGCTTCATCGGCCAAAGGCTCGGTCCCACAGCATCGTGAAGGGGCAAGGAAGGTGTTCGCGGAGGCCCCACGAAACGACGTGGACCGATGCAGCGGGGCATCGACCGCACGGGACTGCGGGTACGCACCGATGTCCCATTTCCAGAGCCGGGCGAAGCAGACCGGGTGCGATGGTGACATGCTGCGTCGGACCGACTTTCCGTCTTTGATGGAACGACCGTCGCCCGATGGCGCAAGCTGCCAGTCTTCCTCAGAAGTGGCTGATCGCGTCCGCCGTTTCAGCGCGAGAACACCGACTCGCCGAGGGCGTTCAGATTGACGATGGCCGAGATGCCGATGACAAGGCCGCCCATGCCGCCGAGCAGGTTGAGAACCAGCCCCGAGTCGATGGCGTTCTTGGTGATGCCATAGACAAGGGCATAGCCGGCGATGACGGCGGGCACGGCGAAGAGAGCGAGCGCAATGAGCCGCAGGGCCGGGTTCCTCGCGAAGCCAAGAACCAGGATCACAAGGGCGATCGAGAGCAAAGCGGCACCGATGGCCATGAGGCCAGACATCACGACACCGGCCCCCGCGCCCCAGGCATATTGCGCGGTCGTGATCGCCGCCATGACGGGCAAGGCATAGATCGCCAGATTGTAGGCGATCACACAGGCCGCGATGCTGAGCGAGATGGCGAGCAGGATCAGCGTCATGGAAACCTCCAGAGAACGGTTGGGGATCACGACAGGCTGCCGGGAGATACGCTCCGCCTGCGACTATGCTGCTTCGCCGGTTCTGCAAGGATGTTCCATCAAAGGCGCGGCGGCGTTTTCTGTCAAGGTTCGGCGGCTTAAAGCCGCCAGGCGGCGGGACTTACGCCCCGCCGTCGAACTTCATGACCGGGATGCCGAGCTTGCGGGCCTTGTCGGCGAGATTCTCCTGAATCCCGGTACCGGGGAAGACGAGGACGCCGACCGGCAGCACGTCCAGCATGGCATCGTTTCGCTTGAACGGCGCCGCCTTGGCGTGCTTGGTCCAGTCGGGCCGGAAGGCGACCTGGGGCACCTTGCGGTGATCTGCCCAACGGGAAGCGATCAGTTCGGCTCCCTTGGGCGACCCGCCGTGCAGCAACACCATGTCGGGGTGCTTGGCATGGACCTGATCAAGCTTCGCCCAGATCAGGCGGTGATCGTTGAAGTCGGCGCCGCCGGTCAGGGCCACCTTCGGGCCGGGGGGCAGCATCACCTCGGTCTCGGCCCGGCGCTTCGCGGCGAGGAAATCGCGGCTGTCAATCATCGCGGCGGTCAGGTTACGATGGTTGACCATCGAACCGCTGCGCGGCCGCCAGGCGCTGCCCGTGTGCTGCTCGAAGGCCTCGGCGGCGAGGTCGCGGAAGAGTTCCATGCTGGCGCGCCGTTCGATCAGGGTCTGCCCTTCTGCCGTGAGGCGTTCGAGTTCGACCGATTTCACCTCGCTGCCGTCCTGTTCCCGCTGCATCCGGCGCTGCGCCTGCTCGTTGTCGTCGAGATCGCGTTCGACCCGGCTGGTGGCGCGGTGGAAGAGATTGACGGCGCCCCAGAGCAGTTCTTCGAGATCGGGTTCGAGACGGGTGTCACTGAGCGTCGCCACAAGGGCGTCGAAGATGTCTGTGACGGCTACAGCGACGGTATTGCCCTCGGGGAGCGGTCGCGGATCAGGTTCGTCCTGGAACGGGCGCCAGCCGTAGAGCTGGAGTTCGGTGAGGGCGTGATCGGTCTGGGAGGAGGTGTGGACCGGCTCGGCCCCTGCATATTCGGGATCAAACGTCATCGGTTGCGTCCTTCGTCTGGAGACCGCGCCCATCGCGGCCTTCGCAGGCGTCGAAGCGCACGGGCGGGACGGGCTGGCAGCCCTCGCCCGCTCTGCGAGGGCCTTGATGGCCGGGTGCGGCTAATTTGCCTTTCGCGATGCAAAGGCGGCACAGCCGCCGGCGGAAATTAGTCGCTCCCGGCCATTGCCTGCCCGTCCCGCTTGTGCGCCGATCGCCCTCTCGAGACAGGCCGTGGGTGCGGGACTCTCCGGCGATGGATGCACCTGCCGATGGCAAGCGAACGAAACCGGCAGAGGCCGAGCCGGACCGAGCCTCCGGGGCCGATCACACCCTCACCCTTCCATGAAACGGCGGACGTCTTCGGGATGAAGCTGATCCTTCAAGGCCGCCCCGAGGGCATCGGCGCCATGGCGTCGCAGATCATCGTTGAAATCGCCCTCGCGCGGCATGAGCGAGACCGCCTCGATCCCGAGATCGGCTGCTCTGGCGGCCAGTCGGTCTCTTGCACCGTCCCCGGCCGGGTCGCGATCGCGCAGGACATAGAGCCTGCGCAGCGACGGCGGGAACAGGATGGCGGCGAGGTGAGCGGCCGAAAGCGCCGCCAGCATCGGCATGCGGGGCAGGACCTGGCGCGGCGACAGCACGGTCTCGATGCCCTCGCCGGCGGCGAGCACCTCATCGGCGGTGCCGAAGCGGACCGCGTGACCGAGAAGGTCGCCCATCGCCCGCCGCGGTGTCTCGACAGGCGCCTTGCCGGAACCGTCCGGGGCGAGCCATGTGCGATGCGCGCCGGTCTGGTGGCCGGTGAGATCGGTGACGGCGGCGACCATCGCCGGCCTGATCTCGGTGGGCGCATGCTCGTTGGGCCTGTAATAGCACCGGGGATGGTAGCGCAGCGCGGTGGTGCCTTCGAGCGTGGTGATCGCTCGCCGGTTGAGGTAGATCGCAGCAAGGGTGCCGTGGATCGGCTGCGCCATGGCGAAGAGCCGCCGCGACGCTTCAGGCGAACCGGGTGCCGCGCCGGATGTGCTGTCGGTCGGCGCTCTCGTCTTTGCCGGTTCGGGATGCGGGAGGGCGAGGAAGCGGCGCGCTTCCTCAGCCACGTCCTTGAAATCGGCGAGGCCGAGCGCCTCGCGGATGACGTCGAGAAGGTCGCCATGCTCTCCCGTCGCCATGTCACTCCACTTGCCCGCCGCACCCTTGCCGGATTCCGGGCCGGTCAGTCGCACGAACATGGAGCGTCCTGGGGTGTTCTGCACGTCACCGACCAGCCAGTATCGCCCGGCGCGGTGGCCGGACGACAGGTAGTGGCGGCAGACCGCCTCGGCCTCTCGGCCAAGGCGGATCGCCAGTTCGGATGCGTCGTGCCTGGGCATCAGGCTGCCTCCCGCTCGCCGATGCGCTCGACCGGCCAGCGGTCGAAGAGCTTCCCGAGGATCGCCGGACCGCTGGCATCGACCGGCACGAACATGCGCAGCTTCCAGGAGATGATCTCGTGGAACAGCCCATAGGCCGTGAGGCGCTGGCGCATGGTGTCGGTGAAACCCGACAGCTCGATCCGGTTTGCCCCCATGACCCGGACCCGGCGAAGCTGGAGGCCCTCAGCGAGATCGAGGATGGTCCGACTTTCCAGCAGCGCCGCGAAGGCATCGTCCGGCGAGACCGAGGTGATGCCGGTCTCGGTCGCATTGGCCGCCCAAGCCGGGGAGACCTTGCGGCCGATGATGCGCTCGCCGGCGTCAGACTGAAGCCGATAGACGCGAGTGGAGTCGTTCGGCAGCCGCTTCCAGATCGGTAGCAGCAGGCCCGTCACCATGTGCAAGGTGGACTCGGCGAACTCCGGCACCTCCGCGACTTCGGCTTCCCAGGCCGATGCGAAGGCATCCCTGTCGGCTTCGACCCAATGGGTCTCGCGCATCATCCTGACCTGGACGTTCTGCGCTTCCATCGGCCGGATCAGCCGGACGCTGCGCTCGATCTCGCCATCGTCCAACATCACGCTGGTGGTGGGGATCTGCACCGCTGCCCGGCCTGAGCGCTCGTTGATCAGCAGCCTGGCGCGGGGATCGTCGAGTTCCGCCAGCGCGGCGTCGAGCGTCACCGGGCGGTTGCGCCTGCGTTCGGTGATGGTCAGCAGGCTGGTCTCGGCCCCGGTGCGCGGGTGCGTGTAGATCACCTGCCGATCCGTCACTACGAAGCTCTCGGCGCGCAGGGTCTCCAGCCCGGCGTCATAGGTGCCGGAGGCGATGGCGCCCTCGATGCGGGCGGTCAGAAGTTGTTCGAAGGCGGTGAAGAGGATGCCCTGAAGCTCGATGGTCAGCGCCAGCAGCCGGTTGAGGAAGGTGGTGATGGCCGGCAAATCGTCCTTGATGCCGTTCGCATCCATCAGCTTCAACCCGGTGGCAGCCTCGAACCGCTCCAGTGAGCAGCCGTCGACCTTGCCGCGCACCAGCAGGAGATAAAGCTGGCGCAGCGCGTCACGGGCGTAATGCGATTCCAGGTTATCTTCCGGGCGGAACAGGCCCTGACCACCGGTCTGGCGCTGGCCGCGCGTAATCGCGCCCAGCGTGTCAAGACGGCGGGCGATGGTCGAGAGGAAGCGCTTCTCGGCCTTCACATTGGTCGAGATCGGTCGGAACAGTGGCGGCTGTGCCTGGTTGGTGCGATGCGTGCGGCCGAGGCCCTGGATGGCGGCGTCCGCCTTCCACCCGGCTTCGAGGAGATAGTGGACACGCAGCCGGGTATTCTTCGCCGACAGTTCGGCGTGATACGACCGGCCCGTGCCGCCCGCATCGGAAAAGACCAGCACGCGCTTCTGATCGTCCATGAAGGCTTGCGTCTCGGCCAGGTTGGCCGAACCGGCGCGGCTTTCCACGACGAGCCGGTCGATGGTGACGCTGCGTTTGCGGACGATACGGCGCGAACGACCCGTGACCTCGGCCACCGTGTCGGTCCCGAAATACTGGATGATCTGGTCGAGCGCGCCGGGAACCGGCGGCAGGCTGGCGAGGCTTGCGATCATCTCGTCGCGCCGGGCCGCGGCCTCGCGGCTCTCGACCGGCTGGCCATCACGATAGACCGGGCGCGAGGACAGATTGCCCTCGCTGTCGGTGAACGGCTCGTAGAGTTGGACCGGGAAGGAATGGGCAAGGTAATCTAGGACATATTCGCGCGGCGACAGGTCCATTTTCAGATCGCCCCATTCCTCGGTGGGGATCTCTGCCAGCCGCCGTTCCATCAGCGCCTCGCCGGTCGAGACGATCTGGATGACGGAAGAATGTCCCGCTTCCAGATCGGCCGTGATGGACCGGATCAGCGTCGGGGTTTTCATCGACGTCAACAGGTGCCCGAAGAACCTCTGCTTGGCGCTCTCAAAGGCCGAGCGGGCGGCGGACTTGGCCTGCCGGTTCAGCGTGCCGGACCCGCCCTCGCCGCCGGTGATGTTGGCGGCCTGCATCGCCGCATCGAGATTGTTATGGATGATGGCGAAGGCATCGGCATAGCTGTCGTAGATGCGGACCTGTTCAGGGGTCAGTTCGTGGTCGAGCAACTCGTATTCCACACCTTTGAAGGACAGCGAGCGGGCGGTGTAGAGGCCAAGCGCCCGCAGGTCGCGGGCCAGCACCTCCATCGCCGCGACGCCGCCGGCCTCGATCGCCTCGACGAACTCCGCCCTGGTCGAGAAGGGGAAATCCTCGCCGCCCCAGAGACCGAGCCGCTGCGCATAGGCGAGATTGTGGACGGTGGTGGCGCCGGTGGCCGAGACATAGACGACTCGGGCATCGGGAAGCGCATGCTGGATGCGCAGCCCGGCACGGCCCTGCTGCGAGGCGGCGACATCGCCGCGTTCTCCCCTGCCTCCTGCTGCATTGGCCATGGCATGCGCCTCGTCGAAAATCACCACCCCATCGAAGTCTGTGCCCAACCATTCGACGATCTGTTTGACCCTGGAAACCCTTGTCCCCCGGTCGTCGGAGCGCAGCGTGGCATAGGTTAGAAACAGGATGCCTTCGTTCAGCGTGATGGGCTTGCCTTGCGGGAATCGCGACAGCGGCGTGACCAGCAGCCGCTCCATGCCGAGCGCCGACCAGTCACGTTGCGCGTCCTCCAACAGCTTGTCGGATTTCGAGATCCAGATCGCCTTACGCCGCCCCTGCATCCAGTTGTCGAGGATGATGGCGGCGGATTCCCGACCCTTGCCGACGCCGGTGACGTCGCCGATCATGAAGCCCTGACGGAAACGGATTGCTCCCTCGGCATCCTCCGGCGCGGCGGCGAGATTGTCGAGCGTGTCATCGATCGTCCAGCCCCCGGCGAGGAAGCCCCCATGGGCCTCGCCCGCATAAATCACGGTCTCCAGCTGCGCCTCGGACAGCTTGCCGAGAATGTCGTTGGGAAGCGTCGGCCGATAGCTGGGCTTCGGCGGCGCGATGCTCGCCATCGAGGCCGACTGCACGAGCTGGGTAGGATGCGCCTGCGCCCCGTCGATGCGGATGGTCTGAAGCCCGTATTCCTCGTAGATCGCGTCGGAGAGGCCGCCGCCCTCGGCCGGTTCCCAATCCACGGTCTCGTAGGCGACCGGCACGGCCTCCGGTTCCGCAAGGGGCGCGGCGGGCGCGGATCGCGCGGCGCGGTTGACGTAGCCGCGCACGGTGCGGGGCGCGGTGGGTCGTGCGACCGGCACCGTCAGGCCGGGATCGACCGGCAGCCGCGTGGGAAGCAGGTCGGCTAGCCAGGCGATCAGCGTGGCCACGTCCGGCGCGACACCAGGCGCTGCCGGAAACACCGCCGCATCTTCGGCCGGCAGCTTGTCGATGACCGTGAGCCGGGTCGGGACAGTGGTGCCTTGCTTGGCATAGACCGAGCCGTCGATGGCGGCGGAAAAGGTGACGCGACCGCGTTCCTGCAGCCGGGTCCAGGAGGCGGTCCACGCCGGATTATCGGGGGCGAAGCTCGCGCCGGTGATGGTCACGAGCCGTCCGCCGGGCGCAAGACGCGCCAGCGCCGAAGCGACATGGCGAAAGGCGGCGTCACGCATGCGCCCCTCGACATTGGCCATGACCGAGAACGGTGGATTCATCAGCACGACGGTCGGGACAAGGCAGGGATCGAGATGGTCATCGATCTGGGCCGCGTCGAAGCGGGTAACGGAAAGGGCCGGAAAGAGAGAGGAAAGCAGGCCGGCGCGCATCTCGGCCAGTTCATTTACGAGAAGCGTGCCGCCGGCGATCTCGGCCAGGATGGCGAGGAGCCCGGTGCCGGCCGAGGGCTCCAGCACACGGTCGGCAGGCGTGATCGCCGCCGCCGTGACCGCCGCGAAACCGAGCGGGATCGGGGTGGAGAACTGCTGGAAGGTCTGCGCTTCTTCCGAGCGGCGCGTATGCGTCGGCAGAAGCCCGGAGATCTTGCCGAGCTGCGGCAGGATCGCCGACTTCGAGGCGGCTTTACGGAAAAGCACATTGCCGTATTTGCGCAGGAAGAGGACGGTCGCAGCCTCGCAGGCATCATAGGCCAGCTTCCAGGTCCAGGCGCCGGTGGCATCGGAAGCGCCGAAACCCGCTTCCATCGCGCCGCGCAGCGTGGCGGCATCGACGCGCTGACCGCGCTCCAGATGCGGCAGCAGTAGGCCGGCAGCGGTGAATATGCGGGCTGCGGTCTCGGCGTCGTGTTCGCGCGGAAGCGGCGCGGTGGCGGATGCCGCCGCGGATGCGGAAATCATGTTCATCGGGGATTCCTCGGGAGAGCAAGTCAGGATCAAGCCGGGCAGCGCTCTCTCTCGACCGCACCGGCTCAAACCCCTTCCGGCCCATCTCTCGCTCTGAAGCCGTGGCGAAAGCAGGCATGAAACAAGCGCCCGACCGTCAGGCTGGGCGCTTGTGGGTTTCAGTCGATGGCCTGGAAGATCGCCGCCGCCTCCGGGTGATTGGCGGCATGTTCGTAGAGACGGCCATAGCCCTCGGCGAGTTCGTCGTCATCGTAGCGGAAGGAAAGATGCGAGAAGGCGAAGAGCGTGGCGATGATCCCAGCCGCATCGCATGAGACCTCGCCCTCGAAACCGTTGCCTTCGCAGAACAGGAGGTAACGGGGCTTTGATGTCGGCGCGAGATAGAGCGGCTGGCCGGCGCGTTCGTAGAAATCCCAGAGCCCGCCGCCGTAATTGGCGGGGCTGAGGATCTCCATGAATCGGAAGACGGCATGCTCGCCGATGATGAGCAGGCGCCGGCCGAAAAGGCGCGGCAGGAACTCCATGCGGCGCGCGTCGGGGACACGGGTTGCGGATTGAGAAGCAAGTTCGGGCAAAGCCATGATCGGTCTCCTGGAGGGAAAGGGACGGCAGCCGGACGACCCTCTCTCAACCCGTCCGGAGGCACCCTCTCCCGGCCCTCCTCTCGCTCTGGGGGCTTGAAATGGACCATTCTATGGACCATCTTGGCAGGATAGCGGAGAACATCTGGAGCGATTTGCGATGAGGGTTTCTGTCACCGAGGCGAAAGGGCAGCTCACCGAACTGGTGAAACGCGCCGAGGCCGGCGACGAGGTGATCCTGACCCGGCGGGGCCATGAGGTCGCCCGCCTCGTGCGGGTTGCTGTCGCAGCGACCCCGAAAGGCCGGCGTGCGCTGATGGAGCGGGTCCGGGCCACGGCGCGGGGCAAGGCACTGCCCGGCGCCGATGCCGCGCGCAGTCAGGACTTCCTCTATGGTGATGACGGGATGCCGGCGTGATCGTCGTCGACACCTCGGCGCTGATGGCGATCGTGCTGGACGAGCCGCAGGCCGAGACCTGCATGGCGGCGATCGAGGCGGCGGACGGATTGCTGATCTCGGCCGGAACCGTGGCCGAGACGCTGATCGTCGCAGGGCGCCGCAATGTTGGGGAAGAGATTGCCGCCCTGATCGAGGGCCTTGGGTTCGAGGTCGTCTCCGTCACGGAGGCTTCGGCACGCAGGATCTCCGAAGCCTATGCCCGCTGGGGCAAGGGCGTTCATCCCGCCGGTCTCAACTACGGCGATTGCTTCGCCTATGAGGTCGCGAGCGAGCGCGGCTGTCCGTTGCTCTTTGTCGGCGATGATTTCTCACGGACGGACCTGCGGTCGGTACTGTAACCCCGGAAAGCCGGGCTTTAGCCGAAGCGATTCCCATCAACTGTGAAGCTGTATTCGTTGGCACCGATGGCCTCATCGACCGCCTCATCCGAAGTCAGGTCATCGTAGTCGCGCTCAAGCTGGCGATAGAGCCAACGCGCGAGATCGCGCAATGCCTCGATGACGGTCTCCTCGGCATCGGCGGTCATGCCCTGCCCTGTCGGGCTGTCGCGGGTGACCGAGATCGCCATGCAGTATTCGTGATAGTATCGCCCCCGATGGGTCGTCTCGGCCGTCAACTGGTAGAAGTTGCGGCGTTGCGCCTGATGTAGGGCATCCGCGATGCGGTGCAGCTCCGCATCCTTCGGCACATAGGCACGGATTTCCGCCGCCGTGCCTTTGCGATAGGAATAGTGGCCTTCGAACGCGGCGCCATCGCCCTGCGACCAGAAGCCCGTAAACCAGATGCAAGGCTCTTGTCGCACGCCGCCGCCCATGAGGCGGACGGTGCGGGTCTTGATGCGGATGCCGAGGATGTCCGCGATCCGCCGGAAATCCTCATAGACGGCATCGTACCAATCGTAGTCGAAGCCGCCCTCGCGATACCAGGCGCGGGCCTTGCCTTTCGCGGCTTCGGAAAGCTCGTCGAGCCGATAGACCGTGGTTTCGATGACGTCAGGCATTGGGGTCGCCCCCGTCCAGAACGGTGGAAAGCCAACCGTCGGTGTAGATCCAGTCCACCGTCTCGCCGGTGGCGAGGTCGAGGACATGCGCGCCGCCCCCGAACCCGTCGATTCTCGGACGTGAGCTGGTATTGGCGTATTGCATCCCCCATAGCCCGGTCAGGCCGAACGCGGCGGCACAGCGTTTGACGAACTGGATGACATGCTCGGGATCGCCGGTGCCGTCATCGCGCATCCAGAGCTGGGTGCCGCCATGTTCGGGCTGGATCGAAAGCATGAAGCCGTCCGAGGGCGGATCTTCGGCGGCGTTTTCGTGCGCCAGCGCGTTGTAGAGATCAAGCGCGCGGGCGGCGTTCTCGGGGCTGCCCACGTCGAGCAGGCAGGAGAAATGGGTGAAGTAGTCGGCCATGTCAGGCTCCTGAAACGAGAAGGCCCGGCGCGGGGCCGGGCCTAGTGGATGGAAAGGGGCGACAGGTCAGGCAGCTTGTGGCAGCCGCAGCAGATCGGCAGTCGTCTCGCGCCAGAAGGGATCGACCAGCCGCGCCTCGAGCAGGCTGGCGCGGTGGCGGAGATCACGAGCCGATACCGCATCGCCGCGCCCGGATGCCGTGAAGGCCATGCCCCGCAGACGGCTGGCCTCCGTGACGGTGCGGCGAGCCTCGGCGTCGGAGGCGACCGGATGCTGCCAGAGCACGATCCCGGCCCGGACCTCACCGGCAAGGACAAGGCCCAGTTCGTTGTCCTGAATGACCATGACGCGGGGGCGAAAGCGCAGCGCATCGCCCTGTCCAACGCGGAAATCACCGCGCGCAACGCGCTGGCTGGCGATGATCAGCGCCTCTTCGGGGGATTGGCACTGGCCGATGACGAGCGTGCGGTCGAAGCCGCCGACGTCATCGCTTTCGTCATCGCTGGCGATACCGATGCAGGAGATGCGCAGCGGCAGCTTCTGGGCATGACGCAGCCGGGGCAGGATCTGTCGCGCGACAATTTCGCCGATCGAGGCGAAAGTGGTGTGGTGGGAAAGGCTCATGGGGAATGCTCCGCGACGGACGGCGGAAGCCCCTCTCCCGCCTCACAATCCGTCACGGCCAACCGGCCCGCACTCTTACTCTCCCGTCCCGACGGTGGATCGTCCCGCACCTCGGCGGGACGATCCGGCGATCAGCACCAGGGCTCACGCCGCCCGGCCCAGGTTCTCGCCAGCCCTTCATCGACGAGAATATCGCCGACATCGCGGCCTTCGACGCGTATCGCCGCCAGGGTCCGGCCATAGCGGTCGGTCCCCTGACGCAGGATTTCGACCCGCCGACCTTGCAGGATTTCCGCCAGTCTGATCTTCGCTTGCCGGGCAAGGTCGGTTTCATGGATGCAGCGGCCCTCCATTTCGGGAGCGTCGATGTTGAATATCCGAACAGCTTCGGACTGCTGTCCCATACCCAGCCGGATCGAGTCACCGTCCCAGACGCGGATTTCCGCCGGTTCGCAGGAAGCCGTGCAGAGCAGGACGGAGATGACGATATGGCTGAGCATGGCAAGAGGCTTTCATAAGGGGGAGGCTGACGCGACTGCTCAGACTTCTTCCTGAAGTCGGCCATTGACGCAATGCGGATCGACCTCCGCCTCGATCCGCTGCGTCCGCCCCATCCAAGGCGCCGGGTGGATTGCCCGCGCCCAATCGGCGAAGGACGGGATACGGCCCAGATCCTCGCGGACATGCTGCTCCCCGACCCATCGGGCCGGGATCACCCTGCCGGTGGACAGGGTGATCGTCGCCCCGAAAATGGTCTCGGCCATGAAGATGCCCTCGGCATGGTGGCGAAGCGCGCGATGACGAAAATCGGCCAGGATCTCCTTGCTGGCATCGAACCAGCTATGGATGGGCAAGTAATCCTCGACCGTGCCGCCCCATTTCTTCACCGACGAGAGCGCATGATGATAGGGATGTGCCATTTCCGCCCCCTCAGAACTCGTGACTGTAGAATTCGGTGGCGGTGTAGCGCTCGTTGTAGTCGAGCGTGATGGTGCGCGCCGCCACATCGAAGCTGAACTCGCCATAGGCGCCATCATTGTTCTCCCAGCCGCCATGGGTTTCCGAGAGGAAGTCATAGGCGAGCTGTTCGATGGCCGCCTCAACGCCCATTGAGATTGCGGTCACCTTGTCGGTTCCCCATGCCACCGTGGCAATGGTGATCTCGCCCTGCGGCAGGTCCACGGTCCGGTCGTCCGATTGCGCGGTGATGTCCTCGATCTGGCCGCTGTCGCCAGAACCGTCGAAGGTGACGGTCACGAGAGTGATGCCTGCGGCGGCCAGCGCATCGAACAGCGCCGTCTTGTTGTCGGGACGGACCGCTTCAGCGCGACGGTTGCGCTCATCGCGCTCGGCGAAGAAGCGCGCGACGCTGGCGGCCATGTCGAATTCCGGCGTGGCTGGTTTGTCGGTATCGGTCATTGGATGATCCTCCAGGAGAGCGGGATGATATGGCCCGGCGGCGCTCTCCTCTCCTTCCGCCAGGCTCGCCCC
Source organism: Paracoccus sp. TOH (assembly GCF_030388245.1). Taxonomy (NCBI): domain Bacteria; kingdom Pseudomonadati; phylum Pseudomonadota; class Alphaproteobacteria; order Rhodobacterales; family Paracoccaceae; genus Paracoccus; species Paracoccus sp. TOH. The sequence goes on along the minus strand of NZ_CP098361.1, from coordinate 575,676 downwards.
GATCCCGGCCCAACTCTCCCTTTCCACAGCCGAGGCGAGGCCTCGGCACCGCCGCTGGCGATGCGCAGCCTGCGCATGGCACAAGGCCCGGCTGCGCCTGACGCGGGCCGGGCCGTCGGGCGGAGGCGCTTTCGCGCCTCAGCCGAAGGGATCGAGTTCGAGCTTCACCATCTCTTCGTCGCCGTCGAACTCGTCGGCGGGCATGGCGCCGTGGGTGCCGTCCCCGGCCTGGAACACGACGATCACGACCATCAGCGTGGTGGCGAGGCTGGCGGCGAAAGCGGTGGCATCTGCGTAGGACATGGGTTCCGGCTCCTGTCTTTGGAGGCGGGGGACCATCCCCCGCGCGACAGGCGCCCGAAGTGTCTGACCGGATCTGCAATCACCCTCGGGCGTTCGGATTCTTTCCGAATCCCCGAGGGCGGCACGCGCGCGTAAGCCGACCCCACCGGGGTTGAATGCAAAGAGACGGTCGGACCAAGGTTAGCGAATGGAAGCGGGGGATGGTGCTTTGCGTCGAGCCGGTGCCGGAAACCCGTCGCAGATGCTTTGCTGCGCCAGCCTCGTTGCCGGCGGATATTCAGGGTGTGTTTCAGGCCGGGGACGGAACCCGTTGCCCCCACAACACCAAGGAGTTGGCGCAATGGTGAAGCTCGAACTGGATCCATCGCTGCTTGTGCAGCGATACCCGATGGCCCTGTGTGCAAGGTTCGGCTTTCAGGGCCGGTCAGTCCCAGAACCCATCGGCGATTTCGCGGGCGATCATGGCGCGGGCCTTCATCATCACATCGTCGCCGGAGGTGTCGATATGACCGAAAAAGCGCGTCCGGGCGCCATGGGCCGTCCAGTCGGCATAGCGGCAGTATTCGCGGGCATCGAGCCGGAAGGCGCGCATGTCCTCGGCCCAATGCGGTTTCGGTTCCACGATGACGGTGACGCCGTTGCGGGTTTCCTCCCAGGGAAGCGAGCGCTCCGATGGCGGATTGCGGCGGTCATCGGCGAAGATTTCATCGACCGTCATCATGATGCGCCCCCATCTTCGGCCTTCTCGACAAAGCCGGCAGGATCGTCGGGATCCGGCGGCAGATAGGCGTCATAGGGGTTGCCGCTTGCGAGATGGCCGAACGGCGTGAAGACGTAATCACCCCCGTCGCGGCCGACCGCGCACAGGACATAGCGTGTCTCACGGGTCGCGGCGTCGAGGCATTCCATAAGGGCGAGATTGCCGTCATCGGCAGCACGAAGCAGAGTGTCGAAGTTCGTTCGAACGGGATCGGGAATGGCCATTGTGTTCTCCTGAAACGAAGAAGGCCCGCCGTCACGGGACAAGCGGGCCGGATGAACGGGATCGGCGAACGTCACGCGGCAGCTCGACCCTCGACGGCGTCGGCGCCTGCCTCGTCGGCGGTGATCTCCTCGAGGCGCGCGCGGGTGTAGCCGTTCCTGGCTAGCCAGAGTTCGGCCGCCTCGTGGTTCTCCGCGAGGTGCAGCAATTCGACGTTCTCTCCGACATCCTGCACAACGCGGACTTGACCGATCTTCGGGCGTTCGATCACCCGGAAGCTCAGATCGCTGTCGATGCCGTAGCTGCGCATGACGGTGATAAGAATGATGCCGCCTTCGCCGAAATCGCCTTCATGCAGGGTGAAGGACGGCGTGGTCGTGTAGGTCGGGCGCTCGCGGCCCGGTTCCTTGCGCACGAGACGACCGGCCCCGTTGCGGGATTTCCACGCGGCGAGCTTCTTGGTGAAACGTGCGGGCGGCTTCGGCTGGCCGTCGCTGTAGGCCACGAGCGAGCCGAGCGGCACGATGTCGAAGATGAGGGAAGCGGACATGATCTTGCTCCTGAAACGAAAGCGGCCCGGCGAGATGCCGGGCCTTGAGATGGAAGGGATGGAATGCGGGGCGACGGAGGCCGCCCCGCTGATTCGCGTCACTCGGCGGCGACGAGGGCCTCCGGATCGTCGGCGGCCTCGGCCGTGTCCTCATGGCCACCGGCGAGGAAGTCGGGCAGCGCCACGCTGTCCTCGTCCTGATCGGTCGCGCCATCCACGGCCTGCGCCTCGATGGCGGGGCGCAGCGGCTCCGGCAGCCAGCCGGTATCGGCCAGGAGCCGTTCGGCCTCCTTCGCCATGTCGCCCTTCTTGAGATGCGCGATGAGATCGGCCGCGCGATCGCCGGCACCCTCGCGCACCGCCTCGATGATGCGGGTCTTGGTCACGCGGCCCAGATAGTTCTCGACCGTTGGCCTCCAGCCCGCTTCGACGAGGTCGAGGCCGGTGGCCTGCGCCAGCCGTTCGGCCTCGGCCATGCGGCGGTCGAGACCGTGCTGCGAGATGCCATTCCCCGAATAGGGGTTGGGCCGCTCGTAGAGCGCGTTGACGCCGAAACTGACGCAATGCGCAAGCAGCGCCAGGCGGCTGGCATCGTCGAGACCGTCGATCCAGTCCCAGAGGCGGTCGTCATCGCCAGTTGGAATGTCGCCCCGCCAGGCGTCCGCACGCTCGTCGATCATCTTCGCGGCGGCGCTGTCAGCGAGCCCGGTCGCATCCGTGGGAAGATAGATGTGACGCACGGCGGCATAGAGGCTGGTTCCCGAGGTGGCGGTGCGCTCGAAAGTATCGAGAACCAGCTTGTGCAGCAGCGCCGTCATGGCGACGCGCGGATTCTCGGCAAGCGCATTGCGCAGCGCCAGCGTCCGCCAGGCGGTCAGGTCCGTCACCAGCCGCTCGGGCAGTGGCTTGACGGCATCGTCCTCCTCTTCATCGGCGTCCGGAACCGGCTCGCCGCCGACGGTGATGACCGCACGCTGCACGGCATCGGGACCGGACGGGTCCGCACCCTCGGTGGCATCCTCACCATCGACGGTCTCAGGTTGTTCGTCCTCGGGGCGGACATAACCGGGGCTGACGATCAACTCGCCCTCGCGGCCGATGCTGACGAAGACACCGGCACGGGCGATGTCTTCCGGCGCGAAGCTGATCGGCCGGTTCTCGAAGGCGTCCAGCTCGGCCTCAATCTCCCCGAGCCGTTGATCGACCTCATCGGGCAGGTCTTGGGCTTCTGCATACTGCGCTTCGAGTTCGTCATACTCGTCGCGCAGCGCCTCGCGGGTGGCGCGTTCCTCGTCGGTCAGCTCCTGGGTCACACCGACCAGCCTGCGCAGGCCGTTGGTGTGGCCGTAGGGAAGTTCGACCGCCGCGTCGATCCACTTCCAGCCCTGACCGGCGATCTCGTCGGCGACGGTGCGCAGCTTCTCGTCGACCAGCCGGTCGAGAAGCGTGACGTCCTGCAACCAGCCGCCGTTCTCCTCGGAGAAGAGGTCGCGCAGCACCGGGCCACCCGCCGCATCGTAAGCGTCAACGCCAATGAAGCGGGCGCGCTTGTCGGCGGCCGGAACCGTGGTCTCGGTCAGCATGTTGCGGATCTGCCAGGGTTCCTTCTGCCACGACGTGCTGATGCGCTCCCAGACCTGCTGCTGGCGCTCGTGGTCGGGGTTGACGGTGAAGGCTTCCAGCATCGCCAGCGTCATCTCGTTGCGCGCATAGGCGTCGTGCAGCGTCGGCGCGACGGTGGCGAGGCGAAGACGCTGCATGATGTAGCGCGGGGTGGTCCGCCATGCGTCGGCGATCTCCTCCTTCGACATGCCCATGTCGAACATCCGCTTGAACGCCTTGAACTGGTCGAGCGGATGCAGGGCGAGGCGCAGCAGGTTCTCGGCCAGCGAGTCGTCCACGGCCGAGGTCTTGGCGTCGGCCTTCTTGACGATGCAGGGCACGAGCCCTTCGGCCGGGAAGCGACCGGCCTCGACAAGGCGCGCGATGGACCTGTAGCGGCGGCCGCCGGCCGGGGTTTCGAACTCGCCGGTCTCATTGCCGTCCTCGTCGAGGATGGCGCGGACATTGAGACCCTGCACGAGATCCTCGCGCCGGTCGATGTCATGGGTAAGTTCGTCCAGACCCGCCTCGACATCGGTCTCGCGGACATTGCTGTCCGACAGCCTGATGCGGTTGAACGGAATGTCGCGCGCCCGCGAAAAGACGATCATCGGGGCGACGGGCTTCTTCCTGGCAGCTTTGGCCATGGTGGTTTCTCCGCGACGGGCGGCCGGGAGCCTCTCTCTCGACCTCCAACCCGTCACGAAGCGAAGCGCCGCCCTCTTCCTCTGAAGAGCGCGACGCCAGGCCACAAAGCCGACAGCCGGAAATCAGGAATCCTGGCTTTCCGTATCTGTGGATGTGCAGGTGAATGCCGCACCGGCGCGGTAGAGGGCTCGCTCCGCCGCACGGATGCTGCCGGCTTCCCGCGCAGCCTCCGCCCAGACCGAGATCGGGAAATCCCCGGTGAAGAGCAGATCCCGCTCGATCCCCATGCCGAAGGGCAATCGGACCCTGCGCAGCTCTTCCAGGCTCCACGAGCCAAGTTCGGGGTAGCCGATATCGGCCAGGCCGAACATGATGTCGCCGCCCTGATCCAGCTCAGTGGCGAGCCAGACGCCCGCGCCGAAGGGGTTGAAGAATTTCACGACGGGGATGTGATCCACATCACGTTGGCGACCATTGGCCAGAAGCCGGTCGCGCTGTGTTCCGGTCAAAAGGATCATGCCGCGACCCTCCCTTCGATTGCAGCCGGAACCGGCTCCCCGGCATCTTCGTCGGGCAGATGCGACAGCAGCCAGTCGGCCGCCTTGCTGGCCTGAGAAGCTGCGCGGACGATGGCGCGGTTGTCCTCGCGCAGCACCTCCAGCCAGGAGCCGATATAGTCGGCATGGCGCACGGTCGGCACGATACCAAGCGAGGCGCAGCAGAATGCCGCGTTCATCTCGGCGACCAGCTCCTCGAAGGCGTATTTCTTCGTGCCGAAACTGCCCGAGAAATCCCGCCCCAGGCGCGAGGCATGGCCGGTGGCGTGCCCCATCTCGTGCAGCGCCGTCCGGTGCCAGTTAATCGGCTCGAAATAGGCGGCCGGCGGCGGCACCTGCACATAATCGAGTGCCGGCACATAGAAGGCGCGATCTCCGCCGATGCGGAAATCGATCCCGGTCGCGCGGATCAGTGCCTCGACCTTCGGCTCGATCATACCGGGCGGCGGTGGTGGCGCCTCCACGGCAATATCTTCTGGCAGGCCCTCGCATTGCGCGGTGTTGAAAACGGTGAAGCGCTTCAGGAACGGGACGCGTCCCGGTTCTTCACCGGTCTCGCGGGCTCGGCGCTTCTCGTCGTCCGGGGTGAAGCGGTCGGCATAGACGACCGTCGTGCCGTGCTCGCCCTTACGGACGTTGCCGCCGAGGGCTGCCGCCTGGCGATAGGTGAGCCAATGCTGGGTCGGATAGCCGTGCTGGACCACGGCGCCCCAGAGGATCAGCACATTGATCCCGGAATACTGCCGCGAGGTCGCGGCGTTTCGCGGCATGGCAAGCGGCGCTTTCGCCGCAGTCCCCCAAGGCTGGACCCAGGGAAGCCGTCCTTCCTCCAGCTCGGCGATGATCTTGCCGGTGATGTCGTCGTAAAGATTGCTGCGGGCGCCGCCTTCACGGGCGCGGTCCTGTCTGGCCATCGGGATGATCTCCGCGACGGGCGCCGGAGGCCACTCCTCCAGTCCTTAACCCGTCACGGAAAACCCGCCCGCACTCGAACTCTCAGGGGGCGTTGCGGGGTCTCCCCGCTGATGGGGGTGCGTCGGCAACGCAGTGCCGACCAGGGGGAAGGCTTTTCCCCGCCCGGTCTCCGGAACCTGCCCCTTCACCGGAAATCCCGCGCCTTCACCCTGATGCTGTCGGCCTCCGGCCCCTGCTGCCCGACCGTCGCCACGTCGCGTTGCCCAACGCTCGCCAGATCTCGCGACAGATCGACGATCCGATGGACAACGAGATGCACGACCTCTCCCTCGCGCTGAACGCGACCCCTGACGGCAATCATGCTCGATGAGAGGATCACACGCCAATACTGCGCGAAGACCTTCTGCCAGACCACGACATTGGTGATGCCGGTCTCGTCCTCGATCGTGATGAACATGACGCCCTTGGCCGAGCCGGGGCGTTGGCGCACCAGCACGATCCCCGCCGTCTCCAGCCAGCGGCGGTCGCGCGCGCCCATCGCCTCGGCGCAGGAAACCATGCGGCGCTTGCGCAGATCCTCGCGCAGGAAGGAGATCGGATGGCGACGCAGAGAAAGGCCGGTATGGCTGTAATCCGCGACCACCTCGCGGCCAGCCGCCATCGGCCGCAGGGCGATGGACGGCTCCGATATCTCTGAAACCGTCTGGCCCTCGCGTGCCGAGGCTGCCGCAAACAGCGGCAGTTCCTCGTCGCGCAGCCCCTTGATCGCCCAAAGCGCTTCGCGGCGCGCAAGGCCGAAGGGCGGGCGGAAACCGTCGGCCTCGGCAATGTGGACCAATGCGGCGACGGGAACCCCGGCCCGCCGCCAGAGATCCTCGACCGAGGCAAATGGCTGATCAGCACGGGCGGCGACAATCGCCGCCGCATGGGCATTGGCAAGCCCCTTGACCATGCGCAGGCCAAGCCGAACCGCAAAGCGCGCCTCGTTGCCGGTCGGCTCCAGCGTGCAATCCCAGCGCGAGGCATTGGCGCAGATCGGGCGCAACTCGACGCCATGGTCGCGCGCATCGCGCACGATCTGGGCCGGGGCATAGAAGCCCATCGGCTGGCTGTTCAGTAGCGCGGCGCAGAAGGCATCGGGATGCCAGCATTTCAGCCAGGCCGAGGCATAGGCGATCAGCGCGAAACTTGCCGCATGGCTTTCGGGAAAGCCGTAGGAGCCGAAGCCCTCCAACTGCCGGAAGGTGCGTTCGGCAAAGTCCTGTTCATAGCCCTTGGCAACCATGCCTGTAATCAGCTTGTCGCGGAATTTCGAGACGCCGCCGGTGTGCTTGAAGGTCGCCATGCTTTTGCGCAAAAGGTCCGCCTCACCGGGGGTGAAGCCCGCGCATTCAATGGCGACGCGCATCGCCTGTTCCTGAAACAGCGGCACGCCGAGGGTCTTGCCCAGCACCTTCTCCAGTTCGGGTGTCGGATAATCGACCTCTTCCAACCCCTCGCGGCGGCGCAGATAGGGATGGACCATATCGCCCTGGATCGGGCCAGGCCGGACGATGGCGACCTGCACCACCAGATCGTAATAGGTGCGCGGCTTCAGGCGCGGCAGCATGGACATCTGCGCCCGGCTTTCGATCTGGAAGGTTCCCAGCGTGTCCGCCTTGCGGATCATCGCATAGGTGCGCGGATCTTCGGCCGGGATCGTCGCCAGATCAAGGGCGATGCCCTTGTGTTCCACGATCAGATCCAGCCCCTTGCGCATGCAGGTCAGCATCCCCAGCGCCAGCACATCCACCTTCATGAAGCGTAAGGCGTCGATGTCGTCCTTGTCCCATTCGATGATCTGGCGATCCGCCATGGCGGCGGGTTCGATCGGCACCAACTCGTCCAGCCGGTCATGGGTCAGGACAAAGCCGCCGGGATGTTGCGACAAATGCCGCGGCGCCCCGCGAAGCTGGGCGGCCAGATCAAGGGTCAGGCGCAAACGCCGATCCTCCGGGTTGAGGTTCAACTCACGAAGCTGCTGATCGTTGACACCGGTCTCGGACCAGCCCCAGAGCTGGCCGGAGAGTGTCTGGATCAGATCCTCGGGCAGCCCCATGGCCTTGCCGACATCGCGCAGCGCGCCCTTGGAGCGATAGCGGGTCACGGTGGCGGTCAGCGCGGCCCGGTCACGGCCATAGTTCTCATAGACCCATTGGATGACTTCCTCACGGCGTTCGTGCTCGAAATCGACGTCGATATCCGGCGGTTCGCGGCGTTCCTCGGAGACGAAGCGCTCGAACAGCAGATCGTTGCGGCCGGGGTCGATGGCGGTGATGCCGAGAACATAGCAGACGGCGCTGTTCGCCGCCGATCCCCGCCCCTGACAGAGAATGCCGCGCGACCGGGCAAAGCGGACGATACTGTTCACGGTCAGGAAATAGGGCGCGTAATCGAGCTTGCCGATCAGGGTCAGCTCATGGCGCAACGCCGCCGTCACCTCATCCGGCACGCCCTCGGGGTAGCGGTTGGCCGCGCCCTGCCAGGTCATCCGCACCAGTGTTTCCTGCGGGGTCAGTGCGGGATCGTCGCGTTCCTCCGGATATTGATAACGCAGCTCATCCAGGCTGAAGCGGCAACGGTCGGCGATCTCGATGGTGCGGGCCAGCGCCTCGGGCCAGCGGGCGAAGAGCCGGCGCATCTCGGCGGGCGGCTTGAGATAGCGGTCGGCATGACGCTCACGGCGAAAGCCCAGCTGGTCGATGGTGGTGTTGTGGCGGATCGCAGTGACCACATCCTGCAGCATCCTCCGGCCAGGCTCGTGGAACAGCACGTCATTGGTCACGACGGTCGGCACGCCGATCCGCTGCGCCAGTTGCGAAAGCTCCCAGAGCCGCATCTGGTCGTTGGGCCTGCGGCGCAGGGTCAGCGCCAGATAGGCCCGGTCGCCGAAGGCATCGCGCAAACGGCGCAATCGGAACCCGCAGTATTCATCGGCATCATCCGGCACCAGCACCGCGATCAGCCCTTCGCCATAGGCGGTGAGATCGGCCCATTCCAGGTGGCACTTGCCCTTGCCGGCCCGGCCCTTGCCAAGCGTCAGCAGCCGGCAGAGCCGGGCATAGGCCGCTCGGTCGGTCGGATAGACCAGCACCGACATGCCGCAGGCGAGATCGAGGCGGCAGCCAACGATCAGCCGGATGCCGGTTGCCTTCGCCGCCTCATGGGCGCGAACGATGCCCGCCAGAGAATTGCGATCCACCACCGCCAGCGCCTCGATCCCCATCGTCGCGGCGGTCGCGAACAGTTCTTCGGCCGAAGAGGCCCCGCGCAGAAAGGAAAACTGCGTGGTGACCTGCAACTCAGCATATCGGGGCGCATTCATCCGAAAACCCCGTGCAGGAACCAGCGATGCGATCCGGTGGCGACATCCTCACCGTCGCCGGAGCGAAAGATCCAGAAACGCTCGCCGGCATCATCCTCGATGCGGAAATAATCCCGCACCGCGACCAGTTCGGCATCGCGTTTCCACCATTCCCCGAAGACCCGCTCGGGGCCATCGGCCCGGCGCACCCGCCGCCGCACGCCGCGCCACGAGATCCAGTTCGGCGGATGGTCGGGCAGCAGCGCCATGGTCTCGATCGGCTCGGGACGGGGCAACAGCCGCGAGGGGCGCGGCCAGTGATCGGGCCAGCCCGCGCCGGTCTCTTCCGCCAGGGCCGGAATGCGGCAGACAGATCGCTCGGGCACATCGCTGGCCACCGGCGCGAAGCGATAAATCGCGCGGGCGCCGACCCGGTTGGCGAGCGTGTCGATCAGGCCTGACAGGTCAGGCTCGGGCACCTCGATCAGGTGGCTCACGGCCTGGCGCTCGGTCATGGGTTCCGCCAGCGTGGCCGTCAGCGTCATGATCTCGATGCCGAGGCCGGGGTCGATGGTCTCGATCTTGTCGCAGAGCAGCCGGGTCAGGCGCTGAGGGTCGCGCACCGGCCGCGCGAGGCCGATGCGGACGGTCTCGACACGGCTGTCTATCCGGTGGCAGAGCAGGTCGAGGCGGCGCGCGCCGAGGCCGCGGACCTCCAGCGCCTCGCAGAGCGTTGCGACCAGCTTTCCAATATAGCGGGCGATGGTCTCAGCGGCGGCGATGGGTTCGGCAAAGCTGCGCCGCGCCTCGATCATGTCCTCGGGGCGCAGCGGCTCGATGGGTTCGGCGCTGTTGCCCAGGGCCTGATCCAGCCGACGGGACAGTTCCGGCCCGAAGCGCAGCGTCAGGGGCGCGCGGGGCTGGCCGATCAGATCGCCGATCCGGGAAAACCCCAGATCGCGCAGGCCAGCCGGGATCGCGGGCGACAGCCGTAGTGCCTCCAGCGGCAGCGGCGCGAGCATGTCGATGCTGGCCCCCGGCATGGCGATCAGCACCGGATTGGACCCATAGCGCGCCAGCGCATGGGCCGCGCCCCAGGTGTCGGCAATGGCGGCCCGTGCAGACACTCCCGACAAGGTGAGCCGCCCGATCAGCGCATCGAGCATCGCCGCCTCGCCGCCATGCAGATGATCCGCGCCGGTAGAGTCGATCACGATCCCGTCCGGCGGATCGACCGCCACAATCGGCGCGATCCGTTGCAACACCCATAGCGCGAGGCGCTCCAAGCTTTCGGCATCGGCTTTTGGGTCGGCGGGTTCAATCACCAGTCCCGGCACCAGCGCCTGCGCCTTGGTGACGGGCATGCCGACCCGCAGGCCGAGCGCCTGTGCAGTCGCGTCGGCCGCCGTCACGATACGGCGGTTACGATCACGTCCTGCGATGACGAGCGGCGCCTCAACCGGCGGCGCTGTGTCGCCGGCCTTCCGCCGCAGCCGGTCTGTCGGCCATGTCGGCAGGAAGACCGAGATGACCCGAGCCATCGCACGCCTCCAGTTCGATATCGAGGGATTCTCCCGCCCGCGCCCGGATCAGTTCGATCAGCCAGCGCGCGCGACCGACGCCGGGCACGGGCAAGAGCCGGGACGGCAGCACCGAGATCCGCCAGCGGGTCATCGCCGCCGTCGGCTGGCCGAAATCTCTGGCCTCGGCCTGGCGCCGCCAGCGGCGCAGGGCAATGCCGATGGTGCCGCTTTCCTTGGCGGCCAGATGCAACCGCCGCGAGGCAGTCATCGGCAACCGGGCAATATCGGCAACCACCGCGCCCAGCCCACCGTGCCGCAGGCCTTCCTCCATACAGGCCAGGACCGACTTGTCATCGCCGGCCTCGACATGGATGACGCGATCGGGCGGCAGGCCGGCCTGTTCCAGGCCCGGCGCGAACAGATCCTGCTGCGCGACGCACCACAGCACCTTGCCGTGGGTCCGCGCGGCGATCCCGGCCACGAAACAGGCCGCCGCCGCACCATCCACCGCGCCGTTGCCGCCGCCCGCAACCTCATGCAGACAGCCAAGAGCCAATCCACCGCCGGGCAGTTTGCGGTCCAGAGACGGAACGCCGAAGGGCAGCACTTCCCGCGCGCGAGCGCCATCACCTTCAAGCTGCGCGATTCGCGCACGAAGGGCCGCAATGGCTGGACTGATGGCGCGCTCGTGCATCTGGAAGGCAGGCTCCGGGTCTTCTCAAGGGCAAATCCTGTCGTTATGTTCTTTGTTTGTTCTAGTGCGCGGCGGGAGTCAATCTGAGTCTCGTAAGATGTGATCGGAAGCCTTGCCGGAACTTCTGGCGTATGATGGCCGCAAAATCGGAGAAGCGGGTTTGTGCAATCTCTACAATCTGACCACCAACCAGCAGGCGATCCGGGATTTCGTGGCGCTCACCCACGACAGTATCGGCAATCTGGAACCGATCCTCGACGTCTATCCCGACCGGCCCGCGCCGGTCGTGCGCAAAACCGATGGCGGGTTGGAGCTTGCTCGCCTTACATGGGGAATGCCAACGCCGGTCGAGCATCTGAAGACCCCGGACGCGCCCGACACCGGCGTGACCAATGTTCGCAAGACCTGGATACGGCACTGGCAGCAGTGGCTCGGGGTTGAGCACCGTTGCGTGGTCCCGGCGACGGCCTTCTCGGAATACGGGCAGGCGCCTGATCCGGTAACAAAGCGCAAGCCGCTCTACTGGTTTGCGCTCCGCCAAACGCAACCGCTGTTCTTCTTCGCCGGGATCTGGACCCGATGGGAGGGGACGCGCGGCTCGAACCGTACGCCCAGACCGGGCAAACATGAGCTCTTCGCCTTCCTCACCACCGGTGCCAACGAGGTGGTGAAGCCGATCCATCCAAAAGCCATGCCTGTGATCCTGACCAGATCCGACGAGGTGGAGGTCTGGCTGACGGCCGACTGGCGCGAGGCGAAGGCCCTGCAACGACCTTTGCCCGCCGACCTGCTTGAAGTCATCGAAAAACCGGCAGCTCCGACAGGTTGACGACGAAGCATGTCGGGATCGGGAGAGCAGATCAGGGAGGCAGGCGAGCCGCGCGGAAAGATCCGCAAGATCATCCATGTCGATATGGATGCGTTCTATGCCTCAGTCGAGCAGCGCGACAATCCCGAATTGCGGGGCAAGCCGGTCGCGGTCGGCGGATCCGCCGCGCGCGGCGTGGTGGCCGCCGCCAGCTATGAGGCCCGAGTCTACGGCGTCCGGTCGGCCATGCCCTCGGTCACGGCGAAGCGCCGCTGTCCCGAAATGATCTTCGTGAAACCGCGCTTCGAGGTCTATCGGGCGGTGTCGGCACAGATCCGGGAGGTCTTTGCCGAGCATACCGATCTGATCGAGCCCCTTTCGCTTGACGAGGCCTATCTCGACGTGACCGAGAACAAGCACGGCATCGCCATCGCGACGGAGGCGGCGGAGATCATTCGTCGCCGGATCAAGGAGGTCACCGGGCTCAATGCTTCGGCCGGGATCAGCTATTGCAAGTTCCTCGCCAAGATGGCGAGCGATCTGAACAAGCCCAACGGGCAGGCAGTCATTACCCCGTCGCGGGGGCCCGAGTTCGTGGCCGCGCTGCCGGTGAAGAAGTTTCACGGCGTCGGACCCGCTACGGCGGCGAAGATGGAGCGGCTGGGCATCCTGACCGGAGCTGACCTGCGCGACAAATCACCTGAGTTCCTGCACGCGCATTTCGGGAAGTCGGGCGACTGGTACTACCGCATTTCGCGCGGGATCGACCATCGCCCGGTGGAACCGCATCGGGAACGGAAGTCGATCGGCACGGAGGACACCTTCTCCGAGGATATTTTCGACGTGGAACCCGCAAGACGAGAGATCGACGCACTGGCGTCCAAGGTCTGGCGGAGCTGCGAAGCCAAGGCGCTGACCGGACGTACGGTTACGATCAAGGTCAAATACGCCGACTTCCAGCAAATCACGCGCAGCCGAACGGTCGAGCGCGGCATGCGCGGAGCCGGGGAACTCTCGGCGATTGCGAACGCGCTACTGGAACCGCTGTTCCCGGTCGAAAAAGGTGTGCGGCTTCTCGGCGTGACGCTCTCCTCGCTGGAAGCGGACAAGGACGATGATGCTGCCCGGCAACTCAGCCTCGGCCTGCCGGACCTGTGAGGAACGGAGTGGGCTGAGGGGGGCACCGTCGAGACCAGCGGCCACCATCGGCGCGGCCCATTTTCCCGCATTGCCATGCGCGGCGCCTCTGCGTTAGACTGACCTAAGGACATGGCTGGAACGTCACGCTGTGCGAGCAGATGTTCAAATCTCTTGACGAGCCGCAAATTCGCACGTCGTCGCGCCAGTATTTTTGCGACGCCATGCTGCTCAGGAATTCGCCAATGCCCGACCCAGCCCTCCATTCCTCGCCAAACACCGCCGGGCGCTTCCCTGTAACGCATTGGAAATGCCGCGTAGTCTTTGTGCAGGACCGTCAGGGATTGGCGCAGGAATGGCACGGCAACGACAAACCACAGCATCGAAGCTTCGACTGGTCACGGATACCACGGATGAAGCTGTTGCGCGCGTTGCTGGCACCCGTAAACCCGACCCCCGTCTCGCCGATCTCGTCCGGCAACTCGCCCGACAGGCAGCGCGCGACCTCATTCAACAGGAAACGGCCCGATTGGCGGGCGACCGCCTCCCCGACTGAGGTGTCCGCATGAAGGTCGCGCTCTACGCCCGCTACTCCTCCGACAACCAGCGCGACGCCTCGATCGCCGATCAGCTGCGTATATGCCGCCTGCGCGCCGAAAAGGAAGGCTGGACCGTCGTCGAGGAATACACCGATCACGCCATCTCCGGCGCCAGCATGATCCTGCGACCGGGCGTCCAGGCCCTGATCTCCGATTCCCTGCGCGGCCGTTTCGACATGATCATGGCCGAGGCCATGGACCGGCTATCGCGCGACCAGGAGGATATCGCCGGCATCTTCAAGCGCATGACCTATGCCGATGTGAAGATGTTCACCCTGTCCGAGGGCGAGATCACCCATCTGCATGTCGGGTTGAAGGGCACGATGAACGCGCTGTTCCTGAAGGATCTGGCCGACAAGACCCGTCGTGGGCTGCGCGGCCGCGTCGAGGATGGCAAATCCGGCGGCGGTCTCTGCTACGGTTATGACGTGGTGAAGAAGTTCGATGATCGTGGGGAAGCCATCCGGGGCGATAGGACCATCAACGAGACCGAGGCCGGGATCGTGCGACGCATCTTCGCCGATTATCTTGACGGAAAGTCGTCGCGCACGATCGCCATGTCGCTGAACCACGAAGGCGTGGCAGGGCCGCAGGGCAGTGAATGGGGGCCATCGACGATCCACGGCAACCCGAAGCGCGGCAGCGGCATCCTGAACAACGAGCTTTACATCGGCAAGCTTGTCTGGAACCGCCTGCGTTATATCAAGGATCCCGATACTGGTCGGCGCGTATCCCGCCTGAACCCGGAAAGCGATTGGGTCGTCCATGAGGTGCCCGATCTGCGGCTCATAGACCAAAACATCTGGGATGCGGTCAAGGCGAGGCAGAGCCGCCTTGCCTACGATGTGGTCGAAACCAGCCCAAACCCCCTGAATGACCGGCGTCGCCCGAAGCACCTCTTCGCCGGCCTCGTCAAATGCGGCTGCTGCGGTGGCGGCTATACGATGATCTCGAAGGATCTGCTCGGCTGCGCGACGGCGCGCAACAAGGGCACCTGCAACAACCGGCTCAACATCCGGCGCGACGCGCTGGAAGCCTCGATCCTCAACGGGCTACGCAAGCACCTGATGGATCCCGCGCTGTTCAAGGAGTTCTGTACCGAGTTCACCAGGGAGGTGAATCGGCTGCGCATCGAGCGCGGCGCCGATCTGGAGGGTTGGAAACGGGAACTGGAACGCACAGACCGGGAACTCGACAAAATCGTGGACGCTATCCTCGAAGGCTTCCCTCCAGCAAAGCTGAAGGACAAGGCCGAGAAGCTGGAAGCCCGGAAGGCTGAACTGGCTGAGAAGCTGGCCAATGCCGATGAGCCCCCTCCGCTGCTGCATCCGAACATGGCGGCACTCTATGCGCAGCGGATCGGGCAGCTCTATGAGAATCTGCAAGACGTAGACGGCCGCGCCCGCGCGGCTGAAACCTTCCGCTCGCTGGTCGATCAGATCACGCTCATGCCGGATAATGGCGAGTTGGCGATTGTGCTGCGCGGCGACCTCGGCGCGATCCTGCGCTTTGCGGCGGGCAAGAAAAATCCCGACTTCCTTGCGGAGGCCGAGGCTTTGGACAACCTGCTATCGCCGGGATCGTTGGTTGCGGGGGCGCGATTCCAGAAATACTTGCCTTTGCATCAAGGTGGCTGGCAGCCGGCAGGATCCCTGGCCGCATGAGCATTACGGGTGGGAAATACTACCCCCCGAGATCGCACCCGAAACACCCCCGGCGACCGGATCCGCCGTATGGCGGGCATCAGCACTATCCCCGGGATCGACTCCGCTTGATCCAGTCGGCCCCTCCGTAAGTGACGGCATAGACGAGAACCTGCCTCGTGCCATCGGCATCCAGGCGCTCGACATGGCGCATACCGGGCTTGGTGCGGCGATCCATCTCCTGGCCTGCTTCTTCTGGCCCGGGGTCGCCGTCCTGCTGATCCATATGGCCGCGCGCTGATCCACCCTCGTTGAACGGGTCCACCTCGTGCCCCTCAAACATGATGTGGAAATAATCGACGGACGGCATGTACAGGCCCTCTCGACACCATCCAGCGCCAGCAGCTGCTTGGCCGCGACTGCACCTTGGGTTCGCCGAGCATGCGCTAAGCGATGGCCGAGCGCATCAACCGCGCTGCTGAGGATACTACAACACCAATCGACCACACAGTACATTGGGATATCGCCCCACTTGCCCCGGAAAGTATCGTCCACTCAGCTGGGGCTGATCAGCGCCTTCATGAAAGTGCTGTCGATCATCAGCGTGTCGCCATGGACTCTAGACGAAAACGAAATCCGACATGGCCAACTGGCCCACGCCGTTCAGCGTCGCAAGCAGGATCGGGCTCGAGCCGCCTCCGCTGCCGTCGGCATCATACCAGAGCCGCCGAGCGTCCGTCTCGAAGACCAGCGCCGGGGCCAGGCCAGCGACCACCGGATCCGTGGCATTCACCAAGCGCAGCCCGGCGCCGAAATCCGAACGATCCAGGCGGATCACGTCCTGGCCGCGCCGAAAATCGGTGATCAGGTCTCCCTCCCATTCATGGCCGGAGAAGTCCGTGAAGTCGAACACATCGCGGCCCACGCCGCCCGTCAGGATGTCCGCACCCGCGCCGCCTGTCAGCGTGTCGTTGCCGGCCCGACCGTTCAGGATGTCGCCACCCTGCCCCCCGATGAAGGTGTTGTTGCCCGCGCCTCCCATGAAATGATCGTCCATATAGGTGCCCTCCAGCACCTCGACATTGCGCAGGGTCTTGCCATAGGCCAGCCCGGTATTGCGCGCCTGGTTCTCAAGATCGACCACCGCGCCCAGTTCGGAACTGGTGAAGACGACCTTGTCCCAACCCAGTCCGCCGTCGATCACCGCCCGATAGGGCAGGTTCACGTCCTCGTCGAAGCCGATGAAGAACTGGTCGTTCCCCGCCTCGCCCAACAGGGTGTCATTGCCGGATTCGTGATAAAGCACGTCATTGCCGACGCCGCCGCGCAGCATGTCGTTGCCGCGCCCGCCATCCAGCGTGTCGTTGCCGCCGGCGCCGGCCAGCACGTCATGGCCGCCATTGCCCTCGATGCGGTCGGCAAGGTTCCAGCCGGTGATGACATCGCGGGCGCTGCCGCCCTCGTAATCCAGGATCTCGGTATTCGCGACGCGGGTGCCGTTGGCGAATTGCTTCGCAGCCGCAGAGAAGGACCAGACGATCTGCGCCGTGACCTGCGTGAAATCGACATGAATGCGGTCGAAGCCCAAGCCGCCATCGGCATGGTCATTGATCCCGATCGACAGGCTGTCATTGCCGAGATTGCCGATCAGGATATCGCGCTCGCGGCCGGTATCCGAATGATAGCTATCGCTTCGCAACTCGTCATTGCCGTCGCCGCCGATCAGGCGGTCGCTGCCTGATCCGCCTTCCAGATCGTCGTTGCCACCGCTGCCATCCATCCAGTCGTTGCCGCTGCCGCCCCGCAGCGCATCATCGCCGGCATCGCCCCAAAGGGAGTCGTTTCCGGCGTCGCCATAGAGGCGATCGGCATCGCCGCCGCCGCGGATCTGGTCGTTGCCTTCCTCGCCGGACAGCGCATCCGATCCCAGGCCGCCCAGCAGCGTATCGTTGCCCAGGCCGCCGCCCAGCGTGTCGTCATGAATCCACCCGGCCAGCCGGTCGGCATAGTCGCTGCCCGCGATATCGAAGGCCTCGATCTCGCGGAAGGTAAAGGCGGGGGCCGAGCCGAACCGCAGCGTCACGGTGACCGTGGGATCCTGGAGGGTGAAGCGAACCGGGCCGGCGACGGCGCCGAAATCCAGCCGCAACAGGTCGATGCCATCACCGCCGAAGATACGGTCGCCGGGGGCGTCGATCAGGTTGGTCTGGTCGAAGATGTCGTTGCCCGCGCCGCCGCGCATCAGATCGCCGCCCGCGCCGCCGACGAAATGGTCGTCCCCGGTATCTCCCCAAAGCGTGTCGGCGCCGGCCCCGCCATAAAGCCGGTCGTCCTGATAGCCGCCGAACAGCACGTCATTGCCGGCATCGCCGTAAAGCCAGTCGTCGCCGAAGCCCCCGTGCAGCGTATCGTTGCCGCCAAGGCCGGAAATGTCGTCGGACAGGAATGTCCCTACCAGGGCTTCCGAATTGTTGGTTCCTTCTATCCGAGCCATGTCGCACCCCCAGAAGAATGAGACTCCACTACGCCCGCCGCGCCGGAACCTGTCAATCGCTTCGGCCAAGGACAGCGCCGATCCGCCGAGCGGAAACGCGGCGGGCATGGAAAGGCCCAAGCCGCGCCCCAGACCGGCCGGCAGCTATTCGCGCATGACGATCTGCAGCTTCACGTCGGTCTTGCGGGCCAGGGCGGCGCGAAGCCGGCGATGCTGTCCTCGATGGGGATCGAGGCCGAGATCAGCGGCTTCAGGTCCACCGTGCCCGAGGCGATCAGTGCGATGGCGCGGTCGTAGACATTGGCATAGCGGAACACGCTCTCGACCCGCAGTTCCTTGGCTTGCAGCCCGACGATATCGACCGGCACCGGATCGACCGGCATGCCGACCAGCACGATGGCGCCGCCGGGCCGGGCAAGCTGGTGCATCGACAGGATCGCCGGCGCGACGCCCGAGCATTCAAAGACCACGTCGGCGCACCAGCCGTCAGTGGCCTCGGCCACCGCCTCAGCCAGCGGGCGGCGTTCGTTGCCAGTTCATGCAGCGCCATGGCAAGCGTCTGCACCATGCTCGACCACAGGCCGATGCCGCGCAGACCTTCGAGGAGCACCGCGTCCAGTGCCCCGGTGGCAGGCGGCTATGTCACCATCGCCAACAAGGGCAGCCAGGACGACCGCTTGGTCGCGGCCCGTTCGCGGCGGGCGGGCGCGATGCAGATCCACGAGATGACCATGAACGGCGACGTGATGAAGATGCGCGAACTGCCCGATGGCCTGCCGGTCCCGGCGGGCGGCTCGGTCGAGCTGAAGCCCGGCAGCTATCTCCTGATGTTCCTGCAGGTCGCGGAACCGTTTGCCGAGGGCGAGACCGTCGAGACGACGCTGGTCTTCGAGAAGGCGGGAGCAGGCTCATATCCCCGAAAGCGTCGGGCACGGCACTCCGATCACGCTGGACGATGCGGTCGCGGCCTTTGACCGGCTGGGCCTGCATCGCGGCTATGCCGTCGGCTTGCCGCAAAAGCCCGAGGGCGTGTTCAGCGGTTCGGTCTATCCCGACGACCTGAGCCGGCAGCGCGTGGTGCATCTGGACCAGTAACCTGCTCCTGGCGCGCAAGTATTCTGAGCGGCCGCAGTATATCCATGACGGCAAGGTCATTGTCATGCGCTCGAACCTCCGCTGGTGCAGCGACGGCTTTGGTTCATCCAGCCAGATCAGAAGAGACCCGCGTCGCGCTGGCTTCCGCCCCAAGTCGAACCCTGACACCGGCTGGCCGATGGCTGAACCCGCTTGGGGCCAATTGATCGCTAACAGGAACGCGGAACGTGACTCGTGCACCTGGATGATGTAACGCATCATTAACACTAGTTTATCTATGACAGCTCAGCTACAGTGTTGACAATCCAAGATTGTATGCCATTGATAGACATGAGGTTAAGCTTGTTTATGGGTGCCGCAACATGAAGGTAGTAGATAGTAATTTCAATTACTTAAGCGATCTTGGCAGTGGCCGTGCGCGTGGAGCTGCAGAGGTTAAAAAGATTGTCTGTGCCATTGCGCCAATATCAAAAAACGTCAATTCTACTACCTTACTTTACGGTTTGTCGGCTACCTGCCACAATCTGAGCCATCGAGAGATCCGGCCTAGTGACTACGCCCTGGGTCGTAGGGAGCTGTTGCAGGATGCCAGCGACATTGCTTGGGCAATTGCCGCTGTCGCCGACAAGGCCGACATGCCGGGGTTACTGAGTGCATTTGTCGCGATTCTAGGGAAGCTTGAGTGATCAAGATGCAGTGAAGCCCCACGGAAGAGGTGGGGTAAGCAAACATACTGCGCCCTTACAGGTTGTGCCACGGCACTGCGAAGGGTAAGTGTGTCCCTCGGCAAGGTCATGCTTGCTAACATACAGAACACACGAAAACGAGCAAAGATGGCGAAGCGATCTTATCATTTCCACATCGGAGCGCACGAGATTTATCAAACGCTAATTTCGGACGCCTTTAGCGCATTGGCGAATGAAATGTCTAATGCGAAAGTTGGCGTCCTCGATCCGATATTATTCAGGTCAGAAATTCGGCCGCTTTTACAAGGAAAGCCACAATCAGCGATCCGCCATATTTCTGAACTGAATATTGACCAGTCATTAGAAAGAGTCGTTTTATCGGCTCATGGAATAGTCTGTGGAAAGAAAGAAATTTTTTCCGATAAGGGGCTATACGCCAGCAATGAGCCCTTCTTAAGCAGTGTTGCGAGGCTCTTCGAGGCCGAGGATGTCACTCTCCACTTGGCGATAGTGCCCCAGCATGACTTTCAGCCGGTAGCAGACTCGATATCGAGCGCCGCGCAAGATATCTCTTGGATTCCCTTTATCGACGAAATTCAGGAGAAAAACCCAAGTATGAAACTTGTTGTCTGGCCTATTGAAAAAAGCATAGAAGATTCGGTGGAGTTTTTGGAGGGGATTTGTGGGACTTCCCTTCCAGGAAGCAAAAAGCAGAGTGTCAAGAAAATAGCCATTAGTCAGCGAATTCAAAGCCCAGAGGTCGTCCGAGAGTCTACGGACATTGTCTCTGCCTACATGGATTATATGTTCCATCGGGATATGGAGAGCTTGGCATGGGCCTCAGAGGCGACTATTGGGATAAAAAGGATCAGAGATGAATTTTCTATTTCCTGATCTGAATGTAGTATTTATCCACTTACCCAAGAACGCTGGCTCTTCAATACGGAGCGTAATGGGAAAGAACTGCACTGGGCCAGCGGGCGGATCAATCCCTAAGGATTGGCGTCAGTTCCCGTCATTTGCCGTAATTCGCGAGCCGTTAGGTCGATTCTTGTCGGGTGTCAACATGTTTAGGGTGGGTGCCGAGAACACTCCGGGAAGCGATTATTACAGCTTACCCCGAATGCCAAAGCTAAACATATCGCAAGCCCTCGACATCCTCGAAGATGGCAGCATACCATACGACAGATCAATTCGCAGTGATCAGGCAAATCTCAAGCACCATCTTTGGCCTCAAACACATCCGTTCAATTGCTTGAGTGACGCAGATCACATACTTCGTTATGAAAATCTAGAAAATGATTTTAAAAAGCTGTGCGCCGATATAGGCATATCGACTGCATTGCCGAAAGTAAGGCATAGCAGGCAAAGCCAGCATCGCTTAACCTTCAACGATATTACTGCAAATGACTATTATCGCCTTCGAAAAATCTATGCAGACGATTTCGATATACTAGGCTATGATCCGCAACAGTCTAGCAAGAAGCTTTTGCACCTGTCCAGGCGGGAAAGGCTACGTCTCGAAACGGAGATGGAAAGACTAGCAGCTGCATGGCCTCGGTATTTTAATGTAGAAAACTCCTCTCCTGATAAACCAGCGGGCGCAAATGAGTTGCCTTCGCCAGACATTGACCTTGAGGTATTTTATACAACTACGGTTCCTGGCGTCAGTCAAAAAAACTGGTTGGGCCGCGAGCGCAGCCTGTTAGACCACTTTCATATGCTAGAACCCGAATTCGGCGGACGGTCACGAATAGCACATCTCATGGCATCTGCCATTGTTGTGCTGCGTAGAGACGCAGGCAATGAAGATGCGAAGAAGCTTTTTTTTCGTATATTGAATGAATGCCCGGACATTGTATCCAGAAATATGAACTCTCGGTGGTTAACTTCGGTTTGCGATACGGTTGCCGATATAGCAGATAATGAACTGGATAGACTTTTAGGCCTAACTGGAACGCTGTTTGCAAATACGATAAAATTTTCCGAAACTGAACGAAAATTTTATTATCCTCCACGGCCTTGGCCCCCCCAAAGGAGGATTGGTAAGGCAGAAAATATCTACGATGGTGTCTTCACTTTTTGGGTGAAGGGCGGCGACTCCATGAAGAACCTTATGGGTCGTGTCGAAAAGGTTCTTGAAATAGATCGCCCTGCCGCGTTGTTCGTGAAAGAATTGGTATTACGTGCTATGGAGGGAGACACAGTTTATGCACGGCTATCATCCATAGCCGGCAGAAATACGCCATTTGCGAAGCAGGATTACGTCAAGCGAATAAAATCCATGATGAAGGATTTGTAAATTGCTTAGGTGTTCAGTCCCGGCATCTGGTGGATCGGATTGACGATGAAGCTGTCGGACTCTGAAGTCCAGATCTTGCAGATGTATTCGTAGGGTGTAAGGCCATTGAGCGTCTTGAGCCGGAGAGCGAAGTTATAGGCGGCGATGAAGTCGTCGAGGTGTGTTCGCAGCTGATCGTGATTGTGTAATGGAAGCGCTTGACGTTCGGCGGGAAATCGATCCCCCGGATCGTTTTCTGGTCCGCTTCACCCTCCTTGATCGTGCGGTTCATCCGCTCGACCTGTGAATAGCCCCATGTTTCGTGGACGCCTTCTTCGCTAACTTTGAGGCAAGGAGGCCATGATGGGCACAGGTAATTTCACTGACGATTTCAAGCGCGATGCGGTGGCGCAGATCACGGAGCGGGGCTACCCGGCCAAGGAGGTCTCTGAGCGGCTCGGGGTGAGCACGCACTCGCTCTATGCCTGGAAGCGCAAGTTCGCGAAGGCGGTGTCGGGTGAGACGGCAAAGGATGCCGAGATCCGACGACTGAAGCGAGAGCTGGTCCGGGTGTCGGAGGAACGTGACATCCTAAAAAAAGCCACCGCGTATTTCGCCAGGGATGCAAAGTGAGATACGCGTTCGTGGCCGAGCATCGGGGTCAGTTTTCCATCCGTGCGATGTGCCGGTGCCTGCGCATCCAGCCGAGCGGGTTCTATGCCTGGCTGCAGGCGCCGGTGAGCGCGCGAGCCCAGGAAGACAGGCGCCAGACCGAGTTGCTGCAGGAGGCCTGGGTTGAGAGCGGCAAGGTCTACGGTTACCGCAAGCTGCATGATGATCTGGTGGAACAGGGTGAAAGCATCTGTCCGAACCGGGTCGCCCGATTGACATTGACGCAGCTTGCGGGGATCAAGGCACAGATCGGCTACAAGCGCCGCCCCGGAAGTTATGGTGGCAAGCCGTCGGTCGTGGTCGACAACACCCTCGACCGGCAGTTCGATGTCGAGGCCCCGGATAAGGTCTGGGTGACCGATATCACCTACATCCGGACGCAGGAGGGCTTCGCTTACCTCGCGGTGATCATTGACCTCTATTCCCGGCGCGTGGTCGGTTGGTCGATGCAAAGCAGGCAGACGACAGATGTCGTCCTTCAGGCCCTGCTCATGGCGGTCTGGCGGCGAAAACCGAAGACCAAGGTGCTGATCCACTCGGATCAGGGAAGTCAGTTCACCAGCATGGATTGGGCTGCGTTTCTGCGCGCCCACAATCTGGAGCATTCCATGAGCCGCCGCGGCAACTGCCACGACAACGCAGTCGCCGAGAGCTTCTTCAACCTGCTCAAGCGCGAGCGGATCAGGCGCAGAACCTACAGGACCCGCGAAGACGCAAGGCAGGACGTGTTCGATTATATCGAGATGTTCTACAACCCGAAGCGCAAGCATGCGAGGAACGGGATGCTGTCGCCCGCCGAGTTCGAACGGCGGGAGGTGATGAGACGTGAAGGCGTCCACGAAACATGGGGCTATTCAGGTCCAGCAATAGACCAGTTGCCACGGGCCATTGTCGCGCGCGATCTCGGTCATCGCGTTGTAGGACTGGTAGGCGTCGCATTGCAGGAAGCGGCCGTGGTATCCGGCGAGGAAGTTCAGCGGATGCGCCTTGCCCCGGCCGGGGGCATAGTGGAACAGCACGATGGGTGGGCCAGCCCCGCCATGACCACGCTCGTCAGTGACGACGGCCCAGAAGAAGCCGCTCTTGGTGCGTTTCAGGCCCGGTTCCAGCACCGGCGCGCGGGTTTCATCCACGAAGATGCGGTCTGCGCCACGCAGATGGGCACGCATATGGTTGATGACGGGCATCAGGTGGAAACAGGCGCGCCCGACCCAGTTGCCGAGTGTGCCGCGGTCCAGATCGATCCCTTGCCGCTTGAAGATCTCGGCCTGCCGATAAAACGGCAGGTGGTTACCGAACTTCGAGACGATAATCCAAGCGATGAAGAGTTCCGTGGGCAGCCCGCCGGGCACGACATGCTCGGGGGCATGGGCCTGCGCGACAGCTTGCGAGTAACGGCGGCAGGCGTATTTCGGGCGCCGCGTGACCAGCACCCGGAACTGGGCGGGGATCACGTCGAGCCGTTCGGACACGTCTTCCCCGATCCTGGACATCTCGCCGCAACCGCAGGGACAGAGCGTGCTGGCAGGCTCGATCACGCGCTCAACCCGAGGCAGATGGGACGGCAGATGCCCGCGGTTGCGCTTGGGCTTGCGGGGTGTTTCCCCGCGCGCCCGCTGCATCGCCGCTTCGGCCTTTTCTTGTGCTGCCTCAAGCACACCTTGAGCAAACTCGGCATCTTCCAGGGGCAGGTTGAACTGGTCGGGCGAAAGCTTTTCGGAGCGCTTGCCGAATTTCTCGCGCTGCGCCGCGTGCAGGATATCCTGCAGCCGCCGATTGGCCTCTTGCGTCTCGGCCAGCGTCGCCTCCACCTCGGCGAGGCGGGCCTTCAGCAAGGCGTTTTCGCGCGCAAGATCAGCTGTTTCCATGGCGGGAAGTGAAACACAGGATGCCCTTTCCGGCCAGCAAAAACAGGCGTTTCGACGCAGCCTGCCAGTCACCCCGCCGCCAGCGGGCGCCGCGTCCGTTCGGGGCGGACCATCCGCCAATCCACGCCCTCAAACAGCGCTGCAAACTGCGCGCCGGACATGCGCATGACCCCGTCGCGCAACTGTGGCCAGACGAATTTGCCGCCTTCCAGCCGCTTGTGAACTAGCACCATGCCGGTCTGATCCCAGAGCAGCAGTTTGATCCTGTCCGCGCGTTTCGCCCGGAAGACGAATGCGGCTCCACAGAACGGATCCATCCCGAACATCTCCTGCACCGCCAGTGCCAATCCGTCGATCCCCTTGCGAAAGTCGACAGGCCGGGTCGCCACGAAAACCTTCACCGGGCCGCCCTGGCCGAACATCACGACGCCGCTGCCCGTGCCGCGCGGATTGCCCGGGTCAGTTGGCCCTCGTCGACACCAGGACCCGCGCGGATGACGATGTCGCCCACCACGATTTCGAGATCGGACCCGGGGACAGCCGCCGAAACCTCGGTCGCGCTGTCATCAACCACCAGTTCCGCGAAGAACGGCAAGGCCGCCACGCTCTCGGGCACCATCAAATTGCCTTTGCATATCTGCTTGCGCCAATCGTAAATCTGCCAGCGGGTCGTACCGTGCTTGCGCGCAGTATCTGCGACCGTCACCCCGGGCATCATGCTCTCCGCCGCGATCCGCGCCCGCTCTGCCTTCGTCCGCCGCCGACGACCGCTTGGCCCCTCGATCACCTCAAGCCGCGAGACCCCGACGCCCATAGAGCCGTCCAATTGGACGCCCATTTTGCCGTCCCTCTCCAAATCCAAAACCTCCGCCGCACATGTGCGTGGAAAATGAAGGCATCAGCTCAAAAATGGCAGGAGGGGATCGGCGTCGCGATTACACTCGATGGTGGAAACGTTCTTCAAGACCATCAAGTCAGAGCTGATCTGGCCGGTCGCATGGCAATCCCGCCAGCAGGCCGAGAACGCGGTCGCCAGATACATCGACGGCCCTTCGCCTACCTCAAGGCAACCCTCGCAGCCATCGCCACCGGCCACCCGCAAAGCCGCATCGACGTCCTGCTGCCCAGGAACTTCAGGCCGTCAAGCTAAGCAGACCGTGCTGCCCAGAGAACGCTCACCAACATGTAGAGTCTGAACGCCAGAGTCGCTAATTTTTCGTTTCACTTCGCAACGTCGAACGAAGCTTCTCGGGATCGGTCTTCAGATCCACCGTAGCGACCCGCTTGTGCCATTTCGAGGCGGCTATGGGGTTGATATGCCCGGTCCTGGCTCAGCGACGCAGTCGAAGGTTCCAATCGCTGTATAGCTACTCGGACGGAGTGCGCGGTGGTGCCCCCTGATGAAGCTTCCCATATGGATTCCGCTCATTTCACAGAAAGGATCACAGCATCAAACCGCACGATAAAACATCCTAAACGGCTACAACCTCTTCAATGCGGGGACTGAAGATGCGTAAGCTTTTTCTTCAGCACGTCCGAAACTGTTTGGTATTCAAATTTTTCCCCTATAAAGTTGTAGAGCGGCTTTAACGCAGCTGGATCATCCTTATAATCGTCGTACTCCATTAGCATAGACGACCCTCTATGCGCCGAAACATATCTCTCAAATCGCAGGTCTGCAGCGCCGAGCTTCCGAATAACCTCTTTTGTATCTTGTTCCTTCCACCAACCAGATCTGGCGACACTCTCCAAGTTTCTACGATTAAAGATAAATCGGGAGTTAGGAAAAAAATGCGATATGAACTCCAAGTGCCTATCCAAATACTCTCCCAAAGTGTGATAACGGATCTCTTTAAAGCCTCCAACTCGCGTGCCGCTTGGAAGAGAGAGAATATTATCCACAAAAGCTTTGCACATTGATTTCCCAAAGGCGGTAGCATCTATACGCTCACCCCCAAACCATGGGTGATCGCCAGGAGAAGCCTTAGAGGACGCCTTTAGTCCCCAAATTGGAGAAGAATCTTGCAGGTCATGATATGCACGTGAGATATGCGAAAGAACTCCGCCATTCTCTCCTCTTATGCAATACCCATCGATGCTATTCAAAACACTTTGCAGTAATGTCGACCCGGATCGGCCGTAAGTCACTATAAAAATAAAGGAATTAGGCCGAAACATGACGCCGTTCCCCCCGTCAGTCCTCTCCAAGCCCATTACCGCCTCCGAATTTCCGAATAATCGCTCATAAAGAAGACGCAATCACCGATGAGCACCATTATCGAGTGCTTTTCTAAAGCTACGTTGCCGATGATCGGTAGTCAAGACGTGCTGATCGCCCCTACTCATCGCAAAATCCGATATCGAGACTTTATGATTTCAAGATCAGTCGCAAACTGCTGCGACAAAACCCTGCGGTCCTCCTCAGAATAGCCATTAAACTTCCCCTCATTACCTCTAATATTCTGATTGGAAATTAACTTCTTCATCAGTTCGGCTTGCTTCGGACCCTCAACCAAATTGCGCAACTGCAAATAGGTTGTTACAACCCCACAAGAAGGCGACGGCCGTTGATCTCCAACACCATCAACTGCCAACTTCGCAAGACCATGGGATGATATTCTATCCAATATCTCATCACGCCTATCTCTAAAACTTGCGTAATTCCAGACAAAAAAATCGGCATTAGGAAGCAACCTCTCGAGCCGCTCAAGAAGTCCAACATAGCCTCCATTGCGAACCTTCCTAGCTTGCGGCCTAAAGGCACCATGTCGCAAACTTTCCACCCATGCCGATGACAAGAAATCCGCATAATCTCGCACGCATAAACAAATGCTCACTTTCAACTGCCTCGCCCAGGCAAGATGCCGCTCAGGGCGGGGGTAGAATGCCAAACCCGCAGCTGCATTTCCGAGTAAATTTTCATCAGAAAGCACAACTATATCATCACGGCGAATAACATCTGGAACGATGTCTGCCAACCCAGGATCGCGAGAAATAATGCTCTCACGGGAGACCCAAGGTCCAATATAGAAGTAGCCCTCCCTCCAATCAGATCGCTCCAAAACTGACTGGATATAGGTAGTCGCGGTTTTGTGAACGCCCAGATGTAGACATAACAAGGCCGGCGCCATGCTTCTTGACACGTCCCCCCCCCCTACCTAGACTTCGTCACGATCTCCTACCTTTCGAGGACCGCAAGGTCAAGTGGGGACGCTCATCGCAACAAACTTTGTCAACGGCATTCGAGTTGTTGCAAGCCATTTATACAAAGCATTACAGCGTGGTGGGCATTGCCTTCCTTATCCGATATAATAGCGCGAGCCACGATGGCCAAGAGTCTTAAACAGAAATCTTGCTCTTCTTGGCGCATTACACGAGAAAGAGAAAGTATGCGCGCGCCCAACAATCACCCCCCCCCAAACAGCACTGAGAATAAAAATACGATCCTCGATCATTGAAGTGTTGATAATAGACATCCGTGACGGTACTATGCCCCCGCCGCACGACGCCAGCATAAGAAATAGGTCCATAGATGGGAAACATTATAAGCGTTTCAGAATATATAGAAGGAAGCATAAACTTTCGCGCTACTATACCTCGAAACAAAGCAAAGTTATATCTGTCAGAAAAAAGCTTTCCCGAGCAGTTCTCAATACCAACGATGGGGGCTTTCTCTACGCGAAGAAACCGCTTCCTGAAACTGAACAGCTATGACAAAATAACGAATCACGACGGACTTCGATTTAAAGCCAGCCACAAGCGGGCCATTAGGGCCGTACGATGGGCGAATTATCTTTCCTCAAATGGCATCCACGGCATTTTTGCATTTAACACAAACGATGGTCAGGGATGGGAGTACGAGACACTCGACCCAATATGGGATCAAGTGCCTGTGTGGCAGTTTGCGAGGAAGGTGGGGGAGCAGCGTAATGTATTTTTAATGCCACTTGAACGAAGCTTTATGGGTCCTAGGTCGGAGAATCAGCCCCGCGTTGGTTTCGATCCGGTCCCCTTCAAGGAAAAGCAGCCGCTAATATTTTGGAGAGGCGCGCCAAACGGAACGGAGATCGAGGGAAATAATATTCGCTGGTTATCTGGAGAAATGGAGAGCTTTACGAAAACTTCGCCTGGATCAATGGCTGAGCAAACCGCGTTAGCAGTTCTGCGTTCCTTTTTGCGTATCCGCATAGTCGAAAACCTTGCCACTAGCCCTATAGCGGATGTGGGTTTTGTTATACGCCCAGGAATGGACCCCTCTCCCTCTATAAAAAAATGGTATAGGCCCCCGACACCTCGCCAGAAGCAATGTGAAAGTAGATATCTTCTCGCTTTGGAAGGAAACGATTATCCGACCAGTCTTTATTGGTCTCTTGCGTCTAATTGCCTTGTAATGATCCCTGCCAGAAGGTGGGAAACAGCGCTAGACTTCGGGCTTCAAGCAGGTGTTCACTATATTCCGGTCGGAGAAAGCCAGAAAGAGGTTGAAGCAGCCATAGAACACTGTGAAAGTAATCATGCAATGTGCGAGGAAATTATAGCCAACGCTCACAGTTTCATCGAGTACTTATCAGATATAGAGATACGAGACACAATTGACGCTGAGGTGGCGCAGCGTTATGCGTCAGCTTTTCAGGCCATTGGGTCGCTTGACGAGCTATCATTGTCAAAATATTAGACTCATCTATGGCCGTCCCAGAAAGTATAGAGAGCTATCAAGCGGCGGGCACTTAGTCGAGCGCTGATATCTGTCCGGCGGTTACGGCACCTTAGCCTGCGCCGCCTCTAGCATTACATCTTATGCAAATCTTTTTGCAAGAAGCCGTTGAGGCAGGCATACATCGCCCTCTGGTGACTAACTGAACGCCTCCATGCCTGCGAAGGGGGTAAGCGGCGGCTGAACTCCACATTCCTTGGCTGACGCTGTGCTGCGAGGTCCTGTCCACCGGCTGATGGGGCCGACCTCATCAGCAGCGAAGATCTCGATTGGTGAAACAACTGAAGCGCATACCATAAGGCAATGCCTTACGACCATTTGCTCAATCAGAGCAGGCGGCCTTCACCGCAGGCTTACGAACCAGGCCGTGCATGGCAGACGCTCCGGCGAAAAGCTGGCCTACATCCACCGCCACTGGGACGGACTGCAGACTTTCCTGCACGACGGCCGTGTCGAGATCGACTCCAACAGTGTGGAAAACCTGATCCGCCCGATCGCGAGTGGTGAGTCATTATGCCCCTCTTTTTCAAGTGTCTGGAAATATTGGAAGTTGGTTCTGGTCGGCCGCGTGACGCGGGCGTCCTTTCTGTCTAAGTGCCTCGACGACGCATTCGCTCTCGAGTTCTTCGGCCCGGATTTGCCAAGGCGCGCCCGGAACGACCTGCTCGGCAGGCAAAATCCCGTCCTGGATCATCCGCCGCACGACATGGCTGGTCACCCCGAGTTTTGCCGCGGCCTCGCGCATGGTGAGCCAAGCGCCGTCCTTCTCGGCCGAGCGAAAGGCGTGGATACCGCGCACCCTGCGGATGGAGGCCACCCGGTGCGCCGTCCAAGTCTTGTCCTGGCCGGTGCGCACGCCCATCCGGTTCAAGGTGGCCGCGATATCGGTGTCGGAAAAGCGCGTTGCCATCCGCTCCATCACGGCCAGAGCCTGCTCGGGCGTCTGGCAACCATGCTCCCCCGTCCTTGGCTTACGCACCCGCAATTGCGAATGCTGACCGCCTTGCCAGTGGATCGTCAGCACGACCTCCCGTGTCACGTCGTCAATATCGGCGATGATGTCCGAGATCAGCGCCCGGATCAGTTGCTGGCGGCTTCGGGTCGTGACACCCGGCGCCAACCAGGCTGCGGAAAGGTCCGCCGCCAAGCTCTCGAAGTTGGGCATCGGCGCGGTCGGGTCCAAGGTATCCGTTGCGGCAAGGCGCGCCCGGCAAGCCTCGACACGCCGCAACGCAGCTTCCCAATGCTTCTCGAGCTGGGCTGCGATAAGCCGGTTCTCCGGGTCGCAGGCGGCATAGCGCCGTTCTGCCAGCGAAGCATCGTATTCTGACTGCTGCAGATCGAGTTCGGCCACGCGCCGACGCTCGGCCTCTCCTTCCCTGTGCATCCGCTCCGCCTCCAGTGCGGCCTCGATCGCCATCGGCTCGACCACACGCAGTATCTCCGATGCGATCGCGGCGTCCACACGGGAACCGCCGAAGCTGAGACAACGTGGCAGGCCGAGCATGAGATTGGGCCGGTCGCAGCGATAGGTCGGGCGCCCCGGCGGGGCGCCGGCATAGGCGACCGCCAGGCCGCGGCCACAGCGCCCGCAGGTCAGCATGCCGGCAAGAAGGGCACGACCGCCCCGCCCGGACTTCTGTCCTCCCGTACGTCCATAGGCGTTGGCTGCGAGCAGCATCTGGTTCCGCTCGTATTCCGCCCAATCAATATAGGCGGCATGATGATCATGGATAAGCACGTCCCACGCTTCCGGTGGTTTGCCATGGCCGTAGGACTTGCGCGCGCGCCCGTCGACCAATTCGATCCGCTTCTCGCTCTTTCCATAAACATAGGTTCCTGCGTAGAAGGGGTTCTTCAGCAGGCCGATGACATTGCGGTAGCGGATTGCTGTCCAGTCGAAGGATGTCAGGCGCTTCCCGTCCGAAGGCCGCGGAAAGAACACCCCCTCCGCCGCCAGCGACAGATGCGTCTGCCGCGCGCTGCCGAGTTGGCGGAACCGTTCGAAGACCAACCGGATCACTTGCTGGAGCCGGAAGTCGGGATCGAGGCCGAGCCCGATATCGCGATGCCAGATATAGCCGATCGGCACGCTGATCCGAAGTTCGCCGCGGCGGGCCTTCGCCCGGGCGGCGTCAATCATGCGTGCTCGGATCACCCCGAGTTCAAACTCGCTGATGCTGCCCTTCATGCCGAGCAGCAGGCGGTCGTTCGGCAGGCAGGGATCGTAGATGCCATCGAGGTCGATGACACGCGCCTCGACAAGCCCGCACAGTTCGAGCAGGTGGTGCCAGTCCCTGCCATTGCGTGCCAGCCGCGAAGCGTCAAAGCAGAGCACGGCGCCGACTTCCCCGGCGCACAAGGCGGCGACGAGCTTCTCGAAGCCGGGCCGGGCCACCATGCCGCTGGCGGAGCGGCCAAGATCGTCGTCGATCACATCCACGGTCCGGAAACCACGACGACGCGCGACCTCGACCAGCTCATATTGCCGTCGCCGGCTCTCGGTGTTGAGTTCGACTTGGGCTTGGGTTGATTGACGCACATAGACCACCGCCTTGCGCTGCAGGATGGCCGGCGGAAGGAGATCACCGTCCATCATCGCTTCCCTCCGGTTCGCTTTCTCCCGCCGCTTCGGCCAGGAGGATGGCCAGGCACGTCACCACCTGCTGGCGCTCCTGGAGACTCATCCCGCGCAACCGCTTCGAGTCGAACTGCATCTGTAGTTGCCTGGGGCATGAAGGCTTGATGGGCAGGTCTTGCATCGGTCTGTTCCTTTCCGGCGATGAGATCACCGGAAGAGCTTCGCCGAAGACCGCGCCGACTCAGAAGGTCATCGAGATCTGACAGGGCCGCGAGCGACACGCGCGGTGTGCCAAGGTCCATGCCGGTGCAAGCCGCCGGATCGAGCATCCACGCGGTCACGACCATGAACACTCCAGGCAGCACCTCGATATGGACGAACTGGCCGGACTTGCGTCGGTCGACACGCTCCACCCGAAACTGTCGGCCGAAAAGCGCGTGCCAGCGATAATGCACCTCAACAAATTGCCCGACATGGGCAGAATGAACGGGTGATGGCCCTGACCCGCAAGAATGCGCTCTTCGCCGGCCATGACGTGGGAGGGCGATCGTGGGCGCGCATCGCATCTCTGATCGCCACCGCAAAGATCAACAGTGTCGAACCCTTCGCCTACCTCAAGGCAACCTTGGAAGCGGTGGCCGCCAGCCACCCACAGGCAAAGATCAACGACCTGCTGCCCTGGAACTTCAGCCCGTCAAGCTAAGCCCTCAGTGGGACGCAGAGACCGCTCTGATGTCTTTTTGTCAATCGGCATCCAAACGGGCCCCCCGATCGGCGCCCAAAAGTGACCCCTTTGGCGCGCGGTTGAGCAGGCCCGTGGCGGCGTAGCTTTCCAGCTGGCGCAGCCGACGCGGGCCTGCGTTTCGGAGGGGTTCAGGCTCGGGTTTTGATGCGCCAGCTGTCGTTGCCGGTCTCGACAATATCGCAGTGGTGGGTGAGGCGATCGAGCAGCGCGGTGGTCATCTTCGCGTCCCCGAAGACGGTCGGCCACTCGCCGAATGCGAGGTTGGTGGTGACGATGACGGAAGTCTGCTCGTAGAGCTTGCTGATCAGATGGAACAGAAACTGGCCGCCGGACTGCGCGAATGGGAGGTATCCGAGTTCATCGAGGATGACGAAGTCGAGCCGCATCAGATGTTCCGCAAGCCGGCCCGCCCGTCCAGCACGGGCCTCGGCCTCCAGCCTGTTCACCAGGTCGACGACATTGAAGAACCTGCCCCGGGCACCATTGCGGATAACCGCACGCGCGATCGCCACGGAGATATGGGTCTTGCCGGTCCCCGTGCCGCCAACCAGCACGACGTTGCGCTGTTGGCTGAGGAACTCTCCACTGGCCAGATCGCGCACCAGGGTCTCGTTGATCGGGGTGTCATCGAAGGTGAACTCCTCGATCTCCCGGGCATAGGGCAGCTTGGCGGTTGTGATCTGGTATTTGACCGACCGCGCTTTCTTCTCGTTGATCTCGGCGGCCAGAAGATCTCCAACGATCTGGCGGGGTTCGTGCTGGCGGCGCACAGCGACCGCCATGAGTTCGTCATAAGCGGCGCGCATCCCGTAGAGCTTCAACTCGCCCATTGCGGCCATGATGTCAGCACGATCCATCAGCTGGCCCTCCGCAGCAGGTCATAACGGGCGCAGTCCGCCACCGGTTCATGGGTCAGGCGCAAGGCCGGAGAGGTCAGCAGGAGACCTTGCCGCTCTCAACCCAGGCCTCCTGCAGCAACTCGGTCTGGCGCCTGTCTTCCTGGGCTCGCGCGCTCACCGGCGCCTGCAGCCAGGCATAGAACCCGCTCGGCTGGATGCGCAGGCACCGGCACATCGCACGGATGGAAAACTGACCCCGATGCTCGGCCACGAACGCGTATCTCACTTTGCATCCCTGGCGAAATACGCGGTGGCTTTTTTTAGGATGTCACGTTCCTCCGACACCCGGACCAGCTCTCGCTTCAGTCGTCGGATCTCGGCATCCTCTGCCGTCTCACCCGACACCGCCTTCGCGAACTTGCGCTTCCAGGCATAGAGCGAGTGCGTGCTCACCCCGAGCCGCTCAGAGACCT
Source organism: Paracoccus sp. TOH (assembly GCF_030388245.1). NCBI lineage: Bacteria > Pseudomonadati > Pseudomonadota > Alphaproteobacteria > Rhodobacterales > Paracoccaceae > Paracoccus > Paracoccus sp. TOH. Next base: position 541,924 of record NZ_CP098361.1, on the reverse strand, counting down.
CCTTGGCCGGGTAGCCCCGCTCCGTGATCTGCGCCACCGCATCGCGCTTGAAATCGTCAGTGAAATTACCTGTGCCCATCATGGCCTCCTTGCCTCAAAGTTAGCGAAGAAGGCGTTCACGAAACATGGGGCTATTCACATCAAGTCGATCGGTTTTGACCCGCTCCCCGGTTCTGACCGGGATCAAGGACGGCGCAACCACGCAGCAATCGCAACCGGCTGCGCGCATCTGCCGGTAAAGGCCGTAGCCCGTCGGACCAGCCTCGTAGCAGGCCGAGATGTCACCCCGCCCGGCAAGATTTCTCAGCAGCTTGTCGACGCTGGCGGGGGTGTTCTCGAACGTGCCCAAGCTCAGCACATCGTCCCCGCGCTCTCCACCCGCGATCGCGACCGCAAGCTTGTCCTTGGAAACATCAATTCCGACGTAGATCGTTCCATGGGCGTTCCGCATGTCTTTCTCCATCGCAAACGGACGGCACCCGCCGCCCCGCGATCAGAATACAGGCTGATCCGTCAGGTCCGGGCCGGTGAAAAAGACATGCGGGCTTACCGAAGGGGCAGGCCGGGCGTTAAATAGCGTGTTTTTGGTCTATCCCATTCCTCACGCAGACCATGATCAGGGATGTTTGGATTAGTATAAACCGCCAACTAGAGCGACTGAAGTCGTTACACACGATTAGGACCTCGCACGCTAAAGCGTATCATCAGAGCCTCAATCTTTCCCGAATAGGTCCCTTGTGAAGACCTTCCCTACGACATCGTCGAGCTCGGTCGACAGTCGGTTCGACAGGATTAGATCGGCTTCCTCCTTGAACGCAGCCAGATCCCGGATCACTCGCGAATTGAAATAATAATCTTCGGTCAAAGCTGGTTCGTAGACGATCACCTCTATCCCCTTTGCCTTGATCCGCTTCATGATCCCCTGCACCGCGCTCTCGCGGAAGTTATCGGATCCCTCCTTCATCACTAGCCGGTAGACGCCGACCACGTCAGGCTTACGGGCAAGAACCTGCTCAGCGATGAAATCCTTACGCGTGCTATTTGCGGCGACGATAGCTTGGATCAGGCTTTGCGGCACCGCTTGATAATTGGCCAAAAGCTGGCGCGTATCCTTGGGCAAGCAGTAACCGCCATAGCCAAAAGAAGGGTTATTGTAATGTGCGCCGATGCGCGGATCGTGGCCGATACCTTCGACAATTTGTCGAGTATCGAGGCCGTGCACCAGCGCGTAGCTGTCAAGCTCGTTGAAATAGGCCACGCGTAAGGCGAGGTAGGTATTGGCGAACAGCTTGATCGCCTCGGCCTCGGTCGGGTTGGTGAAAAGCAACGGCATATCCTGTCGGATCGCGCCCTGTTTGAGCAGCGCAGCGAACCGCTCGGCCCGCTCGCTACGCTCGCCCACGATTATACGCGAAGGGTGAAGGTTGTCGTAGAGTGCTTTGCCCTCGCGCAGAAACTCGGGGCTGAAGATGATGTTAGGGCAACCGCTTTTCTGCTTGATCGCTGCTGTAAAACCCACGGGGATAGTCGACTTGATAACTATCACTGCCTTGGGGGCGACGGTGGAGACCTGTGTGATGACGGCTTCAACACTCGAGGTGTCAAAACGGTTGGTAACCGTATCGTAGTTAGTCGGTGTGGCGACGATGACAAACTCGGCGTCTTTGTAGGCCTCCCCCGGATCGAGCGTGGCGCGCAGGTTCAAGGCGCGGTTTGCTAGGTAGTCCTCGCAATCGGCATCGACAATCGGCGAGCAGCCATTGTTGACCATCTCAACCCGCGGCGTCGAAAGATCGATCGCCACCACTTCGTTGTGCTGGGCCAGTAGGATGGCGTTGGAAAGGCCGACATAACCCAATCCGGCGACGGCAATTTTAGGCATGGATATCTTTCTAACATATCGACGGCCCAGCATGGGCCCGTCTGTGTAATTTACTGTCTTGTTCCCCGGATTACTAACGCTTCGAGCTATTGCGATCCGAGTTCACTCATTAAGAAACGACAACGGCTCTGTTGCACAATCGTGTAATGGCACTGGCCGTTAGAGACCAGAGGGGCAGTCAGGCCAAATCAGCGGTCCGCCACCGCGAACCTTCCCTCCAGGGAAATGACCTGATTACAATCAAACTCTAGGGTAGCACGGAGCACTAACAATCTCGTCTGATACCGCGATGTCCTGGGTGACGAAGCCGACTGGCAAGCCCAGCCGGCAACCCGACCATACAGATACGGTGGTGCAGGTTGACCTAGCGATAAGGGCGTCTGGTATGAGCCGCACCTCGTGGGTCGGTTCATAGAACCCCCGGTTAGGGAAATACGCACTGCCACATTTTTCGCCAGATCATATCGCCTTCGGCAATCTCCGACATGGCCGCTCTCAAGAAACCAGCCTGACAGATTGATTCCTTCTGGGTCGAGCGATTACATCACTAGATTTTTCGAAAACAGTAGAACATCTTATACAAGGACATCCCACATAAACCCCACACTGTTTGACCTTCTTGAAGCGTAAAGTGTCTCTATTTTTGCCGCAAGCATCATCCGGTGCAGAGACGCACCTTCGGGAGGCCGGGGGAACCGCCCTGAAGTCAAAGAAGAACGAACTATTTCATCAGCCGTAAGCTTCTCCACGATTGGCCAGCTACTCAAATCAGTGCAAAATTTCTTATAATACTGCTTCAAAAACTGCGCAACGCTCTCTTGACTCGGTACATTTCCAGCATCAATACTAACGTATACCTTTCCTGGTATGACATCAAAATCGACGGGAGCAACCAAGTTCCGGATGTTGTTTTCTGTAGGCTTCTTGCTCGGATTGTCGTAATCGTCATTCAGCAGTTCAGGGAACACCGAACCAATGAGATCGTAACCTATTTGACCATCTTGGATTTTATTATTAGAAGCTGACCATGCAATCTGATACGCAGCGCGGCTTTGAAATGGCATCGCAGCGGTAATCATATTCGTAGCACCTCCTGTATGGAATCTACTGCGGAACTCTCGATAATGAAGAACCAGTGGATCTGTCTGCTGCATATCGCGTGCACGTAGAATCTCAAGGGTTTCTAGCACATCCGCCTTCCAATTTTGGAAAGCGGTGTCAGACGAGAAAGCAAGCTTAAGCGAATCGAGAAAATCCGAAGAATATCTGTCAGCAAAGAATGGGCGGAAGATTTCTCCTGCCCCTCCTCCAATCTTCACGTTAAAAGGATTTGGCTTTGTTCTAAACGGTCTGAGCGAAGCGTAGGAACCAAGAAGGAAGTCTTCCGTATACCGCAAGGCAGTGTCGGTTGATAGATACAGATCCGTCTGCAGTCTCGGCTGATTAAGAGAAAAATGATACTTTTCGGCAAGTTTGGATGCGACTTCGAAATCTCCTTTCACACCCCCCGTCTTCGACGAGTTGAAGTGAACATTGTTTCCAAAGCCCTTGCTGCGCATTGCAAGCAAAAGCGCCAAATTTGCGCGAGAATCTACGCCGCCCGAAACATCGACGGTCACAGAAATATCACTTCTATCTACAAGTGACGCAATCCTGTTAGCCCAAACCCGTACAAAATTTGAAATTGCTTCTTGGTATATAGCGCCGTTATTTCGGTCTTTGCGAGGATTGAGCTTTGCGCCATCACCGCCAACAATGACTTCACACCATGAAGGTACTAGTACGATTTCATTTATTGCTGTTTTAAACGAATTTGGTTGCTGCCCAAATGGCGCGCGAATCCTCCAACTGTCGAGCTGATGAGAGCAGACACTAAAGGGGAGGTCGTTCGCCCTTATGTGATCCAGCAATCGCGCAAAAGAATTGGAAAGTGCCCATCTTTTCTCACTCCGGTACAAAAAGATTCGAGCATTTCCTTGGAAATCAGCGCCAAATTTGAATCCACCATCCGTAGGACGCCCCAAAAAATAGCATCCATCTTCATCGAATTCTATTAGCCTGCAATTTTCTCGCTCATACTCAATGACCCCTTCTCTTCCTGAGATATAGTCCGAACCTAGGAAGCAATATCCATCAAAGTAGAATTCTTGAGGAAGGCTATCTTGGCTAAACAGAAAGAAATCCATGAAGAGGGGCCTCCATCAGCAAGATTTGCCACGCACAAAGTTCATTCTTTGCATAGTGCAGCGCGTGATTAGTCTGAATTTGAGGAGAAATTAACATTGCCGCCCTGAGCTTGCAACATCATATCCCAGATTGTCCACCACTTAAGCCGTTAAAATAGTCCTGTCGCAGAGCGACTACCACCGAAAACAGAGAAACTATACGCTAAGCTCGATATTCATGGTACGGAAGATCGCCACGCATGCCCCTTTGGACCAGTAGCAGCTCAGCTAGCCTCAGCCTCGCTCAAGACACGGCGGTACCATTCGCGCATCGGATCAAGATCGACAGCTTGGCGCGCTGCCGTAATTGCAGCTTCTCGCTCCTTGCGAACCATGTGTATCTTGCTTTTCGTCAAGAGAAATTCTGCGAACATCGGCATGCTTTCAACAGCGACCTCACACGCAGCCAAGGCCGCATCTAAATGACCCTGCTTCATACGTCGCAGAGCTAGAGCATGCATAAGTGCGCCGCGATAATAAGACGATTCCTTACGCGCCTTCCTATAGACGCCCCGGACCTTTTCTATATCGCTATCTAGAACAGCCGAAAACATGGCTGCGAGAATTGTCCGAGAGGCAATAGGATTAACGACGTAATGATCGCAAAAATAAGCAGGCACCAGAAAGGCTTGACCGGATTGGAGCGTCTCGACCTCACAAAAATGGCGCAGATCGACGGCGAGCATCGGATCTGCGACGACGTATATCGTTCCTGCCACATCGTCTGAAGATATATTCATGTCCTGGTGGAGATTAGGAGAGAAATACTTCGCGAACCGCCCATCCCATGGGACGTCGCTCGGATCGATTGAGACCTGCGGTGCGAGAGACAGAACGCAATCGCAACCCATGAGAGCGCTGTACTTGATTGCAGCATATCCGCCCATGCTGCTACCGTAACCCACTTTACGAGAGTAGCCTTGCAGAAAATTCCCTAGAGCCTCGGCTGCTTGCGTAAGAGAGGTTTTAGGATACCAATTGTTCTGCCGCGCGATAATGCCGAAGACATCGAAACCATGGCTCCTCAGGGCGGCTAGCGCAGGAATTCCCCTTGCCGCGAAGTCGTGATTCATCGGGCTATAAGAAAGCACAGCCACGTCACTGCGCTTTCCTTCCGCCGCTGGGGAAAAATAGACAGAAACATGATTGTCTTCAAAAATGGTTGTTGCGGTCATTTTTCCCTTCCCGAGGAACGATACAACATCCTATGTCTTCTTTGCCCTGAAAGCATTATCACCGGCGCAAAGAACGCTGATGATACGCAATGCCTGATCTCTGTTTACGGGGACCAGACTTTCAACATCGGACAACCGTTCACTTTCCGGTAGAGGCTCTCCGGGGCTGAACTTCGAGCATTTATAGAACTCGATACCATGCCGCTCGAATAGTGCGCGCGAATCGTCTTGGTTGACGGCCGCCACCGTCGCCGCTACGCTCTCAAACAGGCGAGGTTTGCGAGTGTAGCCGGCTTTCTCGGCAATGTCACGAAATTTTCGCCACAGCCTCTCGGATTGCATGAAAGTATAGGCTGAGCTCTGGGCCATGTTGTCGGGGAACCGTCGCATTAGATCGAGAGCGAACATTGTTTCCCCGCTGAGCGTTTCGTTGCTGTGCAGTACATCCGTGTACAATATCTTAGGATCCACATCGGCGATGTCCTTAATCTGATCGAGAAAGTCCGCCAGCAAATCACCATTACGCCATTGGCCAGATTCAAAGGGACGAACGGTGGCGTTCGTTCCAAAGACATCTTCATAGATCTGAATAATTTCAGAAAAGTTTGTGCGAAATTCGTGAGGCGGAATAACACCCCCACTCCGCTTGAGCTTTTCCTGCGTCATCGACAGATAGTAATCTTCCGGCTTTCTTACATACACCAAAAGTCGGACATCCTTTCCCCACCGGTGGATGAAATCCCGCAGTGCGGCAATCGTGTCGAGAGTAATAGTTGACATGACACTGGCAGCTATTTCCTCTATGGAGAGCAGAATGTTCACATCAGGATTTTTCGATTTTGCGTCATCAATGATATTGCGCAGCATTTCCAACTCTCCAGCTGCTACCGGTTTCAGACTCTTTGCTGTTAGGTGCTTAAGAGCTCGCGGCTTGAAGTCGGAGCCTGGCGCTGGATAGGTCAAGCCGGCAGCTGCTAGGGGCCCGGCGCTCTTGTTAAAGATCTGCTGCAGGTACGTAGTTCCTGTTTTTGGGAACCCAAAGTGTAGAATTGTTGTCATCCTAACTCTATCCGTTTTGTGCACATTCAGGGGGGCATAAAGAAAACGAGGAGGGGCTCATATATCGAAATTACTCTGCACATTGATAACGATTGGAAGCACAAATATCCAATCATCGAGCGATTACTTCTTGTACATCCTCGGATCCATCCCTTGCAGAACACCTATCGAGGCAGGCAGGCAAGGTAGTTCCATAATTTTCTGTGTCGCCAGCTCGCTATCGTCACCAAAGATCTTAGCAATGTTCTCTGTGGTCCTCGTGTGATATTCAGAGGCGTTGGATTGGGCGACCATAGCCGCCATTCTCTTGCGCGATTCCGCCGAGAAGAGTTTGATGAGTTTGAAATGACGGATTGCAAGGACGGCATCAACATCCCATATCTCGCTTCCAGGCTGCGAGGTTCCGTCATTGTAATGTAGGGTATGAAAGCCTTGATTAACATGCCTCCCCTTCCTGAATTGTGCCAGCGGGATCTTCCTCAAACTATCGAATGTCCCAAAAGCATGGAAACGGGCGTCAAGTCGCCAGGAGAGCTCGGAATAAGGCCCGAAAGCCCATTGGACGGGCCGATGCTGCGTGTAACCCGGAGAGGCTGGCTCTTCAATCCAGACGTGGTGATTGAATACCTCGAGAAAGCGCGTCTCGGCTTCAATCAAGAGGTCAACAGACGTTCCTGGTTTGGGCACCATATCAACGAGAAGCCCGGCCATAGTCTCCTGTCCGCGCATCCGCAAGCTGTGCACCAGTTCCTGAAAGCTCGAGAACCCTTGGGGGAGATCGACGAATTCGTCGGCATCGAGCGTCAACGCCCATTGCCCTTCGTCGAGATAACCCTTCATCATGCCCTCTATCCACATGCCCTTAGCCGTCAGGAAGCGGCCGACTTTGGGCTGATAAACATGCACGTCATCGTAGGGCAATAATTCGGAAATCGGCCTTTTTGAGCCATCGTCGACGATGAAGAAATACTTCACTCCCAACGCCTTATGGTGCTCGTAAAAAGGCCGGAGGAAATTCTCGTCATTCTTCATGCAGGCGAAGATGCAGACATCGTCGGCGCCAATATCCAAGCTACCGGGCGCCGGGTAACCAGTTGCACGAAATAGAGTGCCGAGGATCTTCTCACGCGGCACCGTATCCACAACTTGATGACGACCATGCACCGCTAGCTGTAGGTACTTATCGCGTGCCGCGGTGGTGCGGGCATTCTTCATGAAGCACACACCTTGATTGAAGGTGGTCATAGCCTGCATCGACGCGTCTTCCTCAACATAGCCGTCGGTCTTCGGATTCAAGGGCAGTCGGTTGGCTACCGCCGCAACTTCGATTACCGGGTTGTCGATCCCCGCTTCCTTAAAGAACTCGCGCGAACGTTTAGAGGCGAAGCCATGGTTCTCGGCCTTGATTCGCACGAGGGGGACCATCGGATAGGCGTTCATCACCGTCAGCAGCACATCCATCTCGTCGTATTGCCGGGGCAGGAAGGACTCATCGTAGCCGATCTCGCGATAGAAATGGATCGGCATCGAGATGCGACCACTTGATCCGTCTCCCCAAGTGCCGGTAAAGTGATGGAAAACAAAACCCTTGGGATGTACCTCGTGAATATCGAGCAGCAGTCGGGTCTCCTCAAGAGTGACGAAATTGTCGCCATCGAGCGAAGAATAGATCTCGCCTCGTGCCGGAAAGCGGTGGCTGTTCTTAGCCCGGCCGAAATGCCAGCTATCCAGCGGTGTCTCAACGACCATGCGCAGATAGCCGCTGGCTAAATCCTCGGGGAAGTTCTCGCGGACCCAACCCTGCGTTTCGCGGTCTTCGTCGAGGAAGACCACAATGAATTCGACCTGATCGGCTAGTGGCCTATTTGCCTCGAGATTGGCCGCAAGGGTGCCGCGGATATCATCGGGGCGGTTCATGATCGGCGTACAATACGAAATCCGCGGCTTACGCAACAGCGCCGCCGCCAGCGCCGCATCCTCCATCGGATCGCCGAAATCCGCCTGGATGCCGCGGCCGAGCAGACGCCCAAAATACGCGTAGTGACGATGCGGTGGCATACCGAGCAGTCCGGCATCCGGATAGGTTGCAGCATACCATTCAGCATCGAAACCGACGGTGTTCTCGATAATATCGATGGCGCGGAGGGGTTCCATCACAGCACCTCGAACTGGGCAGGAAATACCGCACCGAGCCCTTCGGGATCAATGCCGCGATCCCAGACAAGGGTCTGTTCGGGGAACGCATCGAGCAAGTAGAGCATCTTATCCTCGAGGATCTCAATAGATTGGCGGCATGCGTCTGGGCTCCAGCCCGTCCCCTTGGCGAAGCACATGACCGCATCAGCACGCGGCTCAAGGACCGGCACCAACAAGGTTCTGGGGGAATCAAAGGTCATGAAACGGGCGAATTCGTGCAAATTCTGACGTTCCCAGAACGGTTCAGTCACGAAGAGCGCCCGGCGGCGGCGTGCGGTCGCAGGACTGATGAAATGCGCCCGCACAATCCCGGCAAGATCGCGGGAAAAGCGGTTGGGATCCGTGAGTGCTGCCCCGAACCAAGGCAGGCCCGGATTCGTGCCGGTACCCTGATTCCGTCGTTCGTTGTTCAACGGCTCGAAATCGCGCAGTGTTGCATTGGCCGCACAAAGCGCCAGAAGTGCGCGCTCAACGCCTTGGATCACTTCGACATCCCGCGCCGTCAGCTCGGCTGCGATCGCATCGGTGTTGCTGCCCGCATGCATAAAGAGTAGGGCTGTTGTGACATCCTCACGGCCTTGATAGCGCCACGAGGCAGAAGGAGGTACCAAAGTATTTATCACCATTGTTCCTCCGGATTGTCCAGATCGATCTGGTTCACCAACGCTTCGACGCACTCCCGGTCGAACGGTAGGTCCAAAAGCCGGAAGAGGGATTCTAGACTCTCGGGGGCTCTCACCACCTCTTCAAGCTGCACGACGCAACTCCGGGACGGCCATTCTGTGGCCCCGTTGCGAAGAGCCGCCTGAGCCTCTGCTAGGCGCTCCACGAGATCGTCATCGGGGCGATCCCGCCACCAGCCGGTCTGCGCAATGGCCGACGCATCGCGAAGACAGAACACGAAGCGCGCGCCCGGAAAAAAAGCATAGAGGAACCGCAACTGATCGGCAATCGGTACCTCGGGCAGAACATAGCGAACCTCCCGGAACCCCGAAAACCGAACCCCCGCTGGCGGCGCCAGCACAGCCTCGGCAAAGGCCGCCGCTAACTGCCGGCCGAAGACATCGAGCCCGCGCAAAAGCTCCGCAACATCCGCCCCCGATACATGCATCTGCTGGTGAGCTCGCGCCTCTGCATCGAGCCAAGCCTGCATGATCTTGCCCAACACGTCGCCATTCTCGCCACGGATACAGACTCCGGGCTGCGCGTTCAGCAGTCGCTGGACGAACAGATCCCCGGCAAAACCTACAGCGAAAATGAAGACAAAGCTTTCCGGAGTTCCCAAGGCGGGGAACAGAGGTACCGCGCTCTCGGGCGTAATCTTGTCAGGTTTACTCATGCTGCTCTACTCTGTAGCGCGCTGCATTCCAGCGCTAGAATCGGCGGTCATGGTCAAGATGGCATGATCCCGCTCCGCTAAGGCGGCGGTTATCGTCGCATGATACTCCAACATGAGAGCACGCACGAGCGGATCGAGGCTCTGCAACGGAGCGGTCGCGGGGCGGTCCCGCATCGCGGTGGTCAGTTCAGCAATGTTGTCCTCATACTCGCGCAACTGGATGCCCTGGATCCGAAGGAGTTCTCCCAGCCGGGTGATATCCTCAGAAGGCGTGGGTAGCAGAGCAGTCCCAGCTTGTATCCGCTCTTCCTGAGCTTGGACGAGGGCATCCTGCAATTCAACAATGGCCTCTTCGCGTTCCTGCAGCAATTTCTCCTGCAGGCGCAGGGTTTCTCGCAGCCGGGTATCTTCCGAGGGGACCTCGCCGGGGAGATCGGCCGGATCGACGCTGATCAGGGCGTTTTCGACCTCTTCCACCCGGATCAGAGCGCTTTGCAGCTCGAGCGCCAGGGCGAAACGCTGACGCTCCTTTTCGTTGACCGCGCTCACCAAATCTGACTGTACCCGCTCCAATTCGGCTATCCGGTCACGGGCCACAGCTAGTTCGCCTTCAGCCGAGCCATCCGACGCGCTCGGGGGCGGGGGCGAGGCTAGCGCCGCCCGACGGTTCTGCGCCCGCAATGCCTCGATTTCCGACTGCTGTTCCAGGATGAGCGCTTGAAGGACAACCAGTTCCCGGAAGCGCACCACCAGCCTGTGGTCGTCGTGGTGCTTGCCACGTTTGATTTTCACTCGGCTCATGGGGATTAGAAGGGCCTTTTTTAGTACAAAGATCGGGCGAGCTCGCCCACGTCTCTGACACTTCTGGCTGTGCCGCGCAACAAGGAGTTTGCTAGAAATTGTATCTGCCAGACCATTCGTGCCGTTTCATTTCTGACGGTTCTCACACAGAGCATTCTTAGCAACTGTATCTGTTAGGCTGTCGCGGCGGTCCATTTTTGACGGTTCTTGCACAGCGCGTTGGCGATGGTGACCACCCGTGCCTTGCCACAGGCGGTTCAGGTCGCCGATCGTTGGCATCTGCTTGAGAACGCGAGTGCCGCATTCCTGGCGGCCGTGCAGCGCAGCATGCCTGTCATCCGCAAGGCGATCGGCGCGAAGACGCTCGATCCCGCGCTGCTGACGGCAGCGGAAAGGCTGCAATACGAAGGCTTTCGGCGTCGCCAGCAAACCAATCGGATGGTGAGGACGATGGCCGATGAGGGCCTGCCCATCAAGCGTATCGTCCGCTCGACCGGTCTCAGCCGCAAGCTCGTTCGCCAGATCCTGCGTGGCGAGCGCGAAGATGTCTTCCGCATCCGCGAAAGCAGTCTGACACCCTGGCTGCCACGGCTGGAGCGGGAATGGAACGGCGGCTGCCGGAATGGCACCGAGCTTTGGCGCCGCCTCAGGGAGGATGGTTGCGCCATGCCCAGTCATCAATGCCGATCACACGCGTGGGTTCGGAGCGGGGCCCATCAGGTTCCGCGCCCCACGCAAGAACGTGTCTTTGCTTGCCGGCACCAGAAGGCGCCGGGCGAGCGCCTGAGCAGGTCGTCCGCCGAGGGCAAGACCGAGGTGACGCACAAGATCCTGCAAGCGCGAGGTGCGTCGCATATGCGGTCGGGTGACGCCGGACGGGAACCGTTCGGCGAAGATCCGGGCCGGACAGCCGGGCGCGCGGCAGCGAAAGCGACGAACCTGCAAGACGATTTCCACGGCTCGCCCATGCGCGGGAACATCAGCCGGGCGACGTCGATACCGACTGTGGACATGGCCCGAAATGCTCCCGTAGCGTGGACAGCCGGCCGCGGCCTCCGAAGAGCGGGCATGGATACGGATCGTATTGCCATCGAGCTCGATCTGATCGGCCGTAAGCCCTGCCGGCAGAAAATCTCGGCGCGAAAACCATGACGCCATCGGTAAACTCCCTGAAAGAAAGCCAAAATGTAGCGAGGTTGAAGCTCAACTGCACCAAATCTGCGTCAGACCCAAGATTGCATGCCGAAACACACCCAATCTGCTGGCCATGGTGCTGTTCGAGAAGTTCGGTCAGCATCAAGGCCGCAATCAACTGTTCGAGACGATGAAGAGAGGCGGCGCCGACAGGCTAAGAAGCGTGGTCATGCCACAAGGGTCAGACGTCGCGCACCACCCCGTCACTGACCCTGGCCTGGGCTGGTGACGGGGCAAGTCTAGCAAAACCCAGATACAGAAGGGTCAGTTCCATCTCCATCCGAGGAATGTGGTCCGGGATCGGATGGCGCCTGCGTTTATCCTTCTTCGCCGCGTCTACCTTGGCAGATCCGATCCTCGACTGCTTGCGCCTGCCGCATGGTGGTGGGCGCAGATTACGGTGTCCAGTAAGTCCAGGAGCTTGGGGGCGAATATCAGATTCAAAGCACTGTCCGGACCCGTCTCTTTTACGAGACGGTCGACATCTTGCTCCAAGCGCTGCAGCCAGCGTTCGCGCTCTCCGTAGTCGACTAGGTGCTTAAGGAAGCATAGTCCCTCGTTGATCGATTGCATGGCCGCGATCTTCGGATCATCGGTTACATAGGTGGCAGGCCGGGGGTTCGCCGCCGGGCGCCGGTCAGGCGTCGGCAGCCGGCGCATGTGAGGCTTCAAACCCACGCCGCGCAGGAAGGCACGGATGTTGTCGGTGTCAAGCACCGTATCTTCGGTGTTGTAATGGCACAGCGTAAGACCGGGAAAACGCACGAGCGTGGACAGAATGGCATCCACCTCGTCGAATTGCCGAGGCAGGAGATCCTCATCGTAGCCGACCTGACGATAGGCCCAGCGAGGCATCGTCAGCCGGCCCGAGCTGCCATCCCCCCAAGTGCCGGAAAAGTGATGGACCATGAATGTCGCGCCTTCGTGATCGAACAGGTCGAGGAGCAATTCGGTCTCGTCGCCAGTCACGAAATTGTCGGCGTCGAGCGAGGAGTAGAGCCGCCCCGCCAGGTAGGGTCGAAACCTGTTCTTCGCCCGTCCGAAATGCCATACCGGCAGGGAGGGAAGCGCGATTGTCCGCAGGTATCCGTCCGCCATTTGAGAGGCGAAGCTCTGCCGCAGCCAAGGCAAGATCTCGGGCTGATCCTCGAATGCAATCACCAAGAACTCAATGCGGCCGCGGTAAGGGAGATTGGCGGACAAGTTCTCGGCCAAGGTCAGTTGCAGATCGGCGAGACGGTTCATGACGGGGATGCAATAGGATAGGACGATGCGATCCGGATCCCGGGCCTCTACCTGCCGTCGGGCCAATGCCTGAGCCAAACCCGAGTCGGGATCGAGCTCGGGCTGGATCGCACAGCCCCCCCGGCCCAGCCTTTGGCCCACAGTTAAGAAATGGGTTTCGGGATCGATTACGCCCTGCGACGCCTCTTGGTAACGGCCGGCATACCAGGCCGCGTCGAAAGGCGGCTGTGCGTGTCGGAGCAGATCGAGAAGCGAAGGTTCATAGGTCATGTACGTCTCGTCGAGCAGGGGTTCATCATGAAGTTTGTCTGATAGACTTTCCGGGAAGAGTCGATTCATATGGCAACAAACAGGTTATTGGCCTGAACAGACAACGCAACCGGCGATCCCCATGACGTCAATGAGCATGCTCACTCCCGCTGGCTTTCTTAGCCTGGAAATCTCCGCAGACGAAGCGACAGAGGTCCGGTGCGGCGAAATTTCACTTAAGACTCTGTGCGATCCTGCCCGCTGTGGGCATATCGAGGTTCCAGTGCCGGGCTGGATCTGGCGCAACACTCCGCCCGGCAAGTCGGCTGAACTCCACTGGCCGGGCGGCGGCGTTACGATTCCCCGCGAGGCAATCCGCGAGAGGCTGGCGCAATTGGCCGAGCAGCCCGCCGAGAACTGGGAAGCGGCCATCTTGGTTGGCGCCCTTGAGCATGTTCACTATGGCGCCCTCGCCCCCTCGGCGGCCGGAGAGGAATTGACCGAGTGGTTGCGACAGGCGGCAGCGCTAACCGGTCTGCGGCAGTTGGTCCCCGATCCCGTCAGGCCGGTCGCCCCGCCCCCGGGGCAGGCCGCCATCGCCGCCTTCGGAGCGGCACTCCGCCAACCCCAAGGAGCAGTAGAACTGTCCGCACAGCTCGGATCTGCCTTCACTCAGGCCCTGACACTGGCGACCACTTCGGACGACAGGCGGGCGCTGGTCCTCTCCGCCAGTGTCGAGTTTTGCCGAGCCGACAGCCTGTCGCAGCTCGAACCCCTACTGCGGGCACAGGGGTTCGAGTTGCCGGCGGCAGCCGAGCCCTGGAATCGAGCGCAGGCCCTCGCTTTCCACCTCCTTTCTGGCGATGAGCCGAGCGCACATCTGATTGCAAGGGAGATCGCTGAGACCCCCTGCAACTGGGTGTCGACCCCGGTCCTGGCCTGGGTTCTGCGCTATGCCGCCCCCTCCGCGGGCCATCGGCTCGCCACCAGCTTGCGTACCACGCTGATTCACGCCCTCCTGCGCGCCGCGGAAGCCCGAGCGCCGCTTTCCTGCGCCGAGATGATCCGCAGCACCCTGTCCCTGCTGGCGCGCGATCTCGGCCTGCTCGACAGCGAGCTAAGCAACTTCGTAGTCTGGCGGTCGCTGCGGGCCTTCGGAACCTCGCCGACGTTCTGGGATGGTATTGCCGCGCAGGCCAAGACCGGGCGCGACCTCCCCGCAGAACTGGTCGCGGGGCTGCAAGCCTTTCGTCTTCTGCAGGCAGGGGCCAGTTCCGGGCGAAAAAACTACGCTTCGGCAGTCCTGGCGGAAACTGGCCTGCGGCGGCTGCGCAACCTGGGGGTTGCCGATATCGAACGCCTGCAAGTCGAGTTCTTAGGCCCCCAAATAGCTGGCGGCGCCGCAGTCAGCCGCACCCTGACAGAGGCACCGAACGGCACCGCCACACTTCTACGCGCTGATCTCGCCCCCAAGCCCGGGCAGCCGCTGCCCGACGCCTTCCTCAGGCGGGCCCTGCGTGAGGCGAGTTGGGATGTCCCGGCCGACCCCCGAGCTGATCTCCAACGCCACGCCATGGCGCTTGCCCGCTCCATTTCAGCCCCTTGGGCGCCGGATGCTCTGTCCGCACTCCCTCCAAAGCCTGGGGACGCCGTGACACAGCTTCTGGCCTTGCTTGAGCAACTGGCCAGTCCTGAGGCACGTTATGCTGGCATCGGTATCGGTGCGGCCCTGCTAGCCGATTTGGCACCTAACCCCGCCCCTGAGGCCCGGGCCGCCCTCTTAGCGCTAGTCCCAGGCATCACCGCGCTGCTCCGCGAACTAAGCGGGTCCGAGCGCTTACTGATGGCCCGCGCGCCCTTCCCTCGCAGCGCCTTGGCGCGGCTACGCGCCTGTGCCGCGACGAGACCCGAACTGGCACCCGTAACCGATATCCTGCCCCCTTCCCCTCCCGGGGATTCCCCCTTGCGCCGTCCCGCTACGGTGCCGCTTGGACCAGCCCTGATCGATACGTTGGTCTTGGTGGTCTCATGTCATGCCAATCTCGACACTCGGGCCGACGCCCTGAGGCGGGGTTGGCTGGCCGATCTCAACCAGATGCAAATCCCGTATCTCATCGTAGTCGGCGGCACGGAGACCCAACTGGAAGGGGATATACTGCAGGTCGCCGCCCCAGATACCTACGAAGGCCTGCCGCAGAAGATCGTCGCCATGCTCGACTGGGTTATGACGTATACTGGCTTCGCACATGTTCTGAAGATCGACGACGATTGCCATGTCGATCCCGTTGCGTGGTTTGGTGATGCGCTCTGGCGTCTGGCCGACTGGTACGGCCGGCGCTTGGACAAATCCGGTGGCCTAGCGGAGCGCGGCTGGCACCAAGGGCGCGCCACGGACGAGGCCGCACGGCTGAGCTTCGAGACCCTGCCGCTGGAAGGCGTTTATACCGACGGCTCGACGGGCTATGCGCTGAGCCGGGCAGCCATGTCCTCCATCATGGCGGCGACCCAACAGATCGAGGGACGCCGGCTGATCGCCGGCGCCTTCTCGGAGGACCGGATGATAGGCACGCTCCTAACCAAGGCGGGTTTCGTTCCTGAAAGCGCCAATTATTACAGCCTGATCCTCCGCAAGTCCCACCGCAACGGGATAGCGGTGCCGCAATGGGCCGAGGGAGTGATGGCCAACGACCGGCTGCGCCATTGCAAGGTCGTGCATTTCGACGGCGTTGTTCCCGGCGCGGCGGTCGAAGCGGCGCGGAGCGCACACCATCCATCACCGGCCCGCCTCTGGCCCTCAAACCGGCAGCCCGGTACAGGCTACGACAATGGTGCCCTGTGTCTAATCTCCCCCCCCGAGCGGCTGGCCCAAGCAACTGGTGCAGAGGTCGTGGTGATCGCGGTGGTTCGCAACGAAAGGATCATCCTGCCGCATTTCCTCGATCATTACCGACGCCTCGGTGTCGGTGGCTTTTTGATCGCAGACAACTTATCGGATGACGGCTCGCTGGATTATCTGGCGGCGCAGACCGACGTAGGCCTATTCAGCGCCTCCGGCCAGTTCAGGACTACCAACCAAGGGACCGACTGGAAACTAGCGCTGATGAGCCAGTTGCGCGGGGGATGCTGGTCGCTGGTCGCGGATGCCGACGAATTCCTGATACTACCCCCGGGGTCAACTTTGGGAGAACATGTAGCGGGCCTGCCGAAAGACGTCGACGCCCAGCGAGTTCTGATGCGTGACATGTATCCCAAGGGCAATTTCGCGCTGGCCGATTTCAGCCGCCATTCCCCTTTCGAGGCCGCTCCGCTGTTCGACAACGAGCCGTTCTTGCGCAACTCGATCTGGCGCGGGCCGTTCTCGAACAGCGAGACCCTGACCAGTGCTTTGCGTCACCGCCTGATGCCTAGCGCGCGCACAGATTCCTTCGTAGCCCAGAAGACGGCCTTGATCCGCTACCTGCCGTGGATGCGTTTCTCGACCAGCCTGCATTATGCCACCGAGGTCAATCACGCGGCGGAGGATTTGATCTTCGCACATTTCAAATACCACGCCGGCTTCGCTGCCAAGGCCAAGACCGAAGTGGCGCGAGGCCAATACTGGAACGAGGCTGAGGAATACCGGGCCTACCGGGACACCGGCTTCGCCAGCATTGCCGAAACCGGCTGAGCCAACTGACCAGTCTCGCGGAAAATCCTTGCCGCCGGCTGATCCACTCTTGTTCCTGGCAGGCCCTGCATGAATAGTCGGGTTACGGGCAAGTACTTGCGTCCCACTTTCTTGCCATTCTTGGCGGCGAGCCCACTCTGGTTGCGCTGCCATCCCTGCCGAAACTGAATAAGAAAGAAAGATGTCAACAGAAGACTTGCAGTTGTCAGCTACGCGGACCGCTCCCGTTCTGACCTTCCCCGCTGAAGAGGCTGCCATCATCAGAAGGTACTACCGAGAGGCACAAGTGATCTTGGAATACGGTTCCGGCGGATCCACCTATCTTGCGGCTTCGCTGCCCGGAAAATTCGTCATGTCGGTCGAAAGTTCACTGGATTGGGCCACCGTCCTACAAGCCCAGATCAACGCCGCGAACCTACCTTCTCCAACCGTCGTTTACCATGTAGACATCGGTCCTACTGGCTCGTGGGGTCGCCCCCAGAGCTCCGAACATTGGTCCAGTTTTTATCGTTACCCTACGCGGGTTTGGACGGAATCCTTCTTTCGTGTCCCGGATCTGATCCTGATCGACGGCCGGTTCCGCGCCAGCTGCTTCGTCGCATCCTTCTTAAGGATCACCAAGCCCACAACCCTCCTGTTCGACGATTACACCAACCGGGCCGCCTATCACGTGGTCGAAAAGCTCGTAAAACCGGCTAGATTTCATGGCCGAATGGCCGAATTCGTCCTGATCCCCGGCGAACGACCGATGTGGGTACACGACCTGTTCAACGAGCTAATGGGGGACGTCGCCGACGACACGCACAAACCGGCGCGCTATCGCGCCAAGCCACGCCTCGGCTACCCATTCAATCAGATCTGAGAGGGCCCCGCGCCCCGGAAAAGAGTTGGCCGCAAGAATCATCGATGCGACCTGACCTGCCCCCCCGTCGCCTGTAACCGGCCGATTGTTACCGCGGCGGTTGAGCCTTGAAGCGTTGCACGAGTTCAGGATCGATGACGAAGTCGTCGAGGAACTGGTGCCAGGTTTCCGCTGTGAGGCGTGCGTCTCTGAGCATGTCCGTTAGCTCGTCGATGCCGTCGTCGGTCAGGGCCGTGATGGCCTCGTCCGGCCCGGTGTAGACGCTGATGATGGAGCCATAGGTCAGATTGTTTGTGTTTCGGCATGCAATTTTGGGTCTGACTCAAAGTTGGTGCATTTTCTGGTTTATCCTCAGCGGCATGCGCACCGACGATCTTTCCCTGCCCGATGACATGGACCTGCTCAAGGCCATGGTCCGCGCCATGGCGGAGAAGACGGCCGTGCTGGAGGACGAGAATGCGGCCCTGAAGGCCCGCAGCCTCGATGCCGACGCGCGGATCAAGCGGCTGATGCAGATCCTGAAGGCCTATGACCGGGCCCGGTTCGGGCGGCGCTCCGAGAAGCTTGGCACTGCTGGGGCTGGTGCTGACGAAGAGGCGCAGCAGACCTTCGTCTTCGAGGAGATCGAAACCGGCATCTCGGCGCTGAGGTCGCAGACAGGTCAAGGCCGGACCTCGGGCGAGAAGCAGGCTCCGCGGCCGCGCAAGGGCTTTGCGCCCCATCTCGAGCGGGTCGAGGTGGTGATCGAACCCGAGAACCTGCCGGAACACGCGGGCCGAAAGAAAGTGCTGATCGGCGAAGACATCTCGGAGCGGCTGGATGTCATTCCGGCCAGGTTCCGTGTCATCGTCACCCGCCGCCCGAAATATGCGTTCAAGGACGCGGATGGCGTCGTCCAGGCGCTCGCCCCGGCCCACATCATCGAAAGCGGCCTGCCGACCGAGGCATTGCTGGCCCAGATCGCGGTCTCCAAATATGCCGATGGCCTGCCGCTGTTCCGGCAGGAAGGGATCTATGCCCGCGACCGGGTGGAGATCGACCGGCGTCTGATGGCGCAATGGATGGGCCGGGTCGGCTTCGAGCTGGAGATCCTCGCTGCGCATGTGCTGGGCGAAATCCTGAAGGGCCCGCGCGTCTTCGCCGATGAAACCAGCCTGCCGACCCTCGCGCCCGGCACCGGCGCGGTGAAAAAGGCCTGGCTCTGGGCCTATGCCCGCGACGACAGCACCTTCGGCGGCAGCGGGCCACCCATGGTGGCCTATCGCTTCGAGGACAGCCGATCCGGAGAATGTGTGCGCCGACATCTCGGCGGCTACGGCGGCATCCTCCAGGTGGACGGCTATGCCGCCTACAACCAGCTTGTCCGCAAGGATGGGGGCAATGATGGCCCGCGCCTCGCTGGATGTTGGGCCCATAGCCGGCGGCGGTTCTTTGAGCTCCACACCGCGGGGGACAGCCAGGTCGCCACCACCACGGTCGAGCGCATGGCCGATCTGTGGAAGCTCGAGGCCCAGGTGCGCGGCCAGAGCCCCGAGGCCCGCGCCGCCGCGCGGCAGGCCATCTCCGCGCCCATCGTCGCCGAGTTGTTCGCCCTCTGGCAGCAGACACTGCCCCGCATCTCGGGCAAATCGAAGCTGGCCGAGGCCATCCGCTATGCCATCGCCCGGCGCGACATCTTCGAGCGCTTCCTGACCGACGGCCTGATTGAACTCGACTCCGCCATCGTCGAGCGGGCTATCAGGCCCCAGACGAGTGGTGAGTCATTATGCCCCTCTTTTTCAAGTGTCTGGAAATATTGGAAGTTGGTTCTGGTCGGCCGCGTGACGCGGGCGTCCTTTCTGTCTAAGTGCCTCGACGACGCATTCGCTCTCGAGTTCTTCGGCCCGGATTTGCCAAGGCGCGCCCGGAACGACCTGCTCGGCAGGCAAAATCCCGTCCTGGATCATCCGCCGCACGACATGGCTGGTCACCCCGAGTTTTGCCGCGGCCTCGCGCATGGTGAGCCAAGCGCCGTCCTTCTCGGCCGAGCGAAAGGCGTGGATACCGCGCACCCTGCGGATGGAGGCCACCCGGTGCGCCGTCCAAGTCTTGTCCTGGCCGGTGCGCACGCCCATCCGGTTCAAGGTGGCCGCGATATCGGTGTCGGAAAAGCGCGTTGCCATCCGCTCCATCACGGCCAGAGCCTGCTCGGGCGTCTGGCAACCATGCTCCCCCGTCCTTGGCTTACGCACCCGCAATTGCGAATGCTGACCGCCTTGCCAGTGGATCGTCAGCACGACCTCCCGTGTCACGTCGTCAATATCGGCGATGATGTCCGAGATCAGCGCCCGGATCAGTTGCTGGCGGCTTCGGGTCGTGACACCCGGCGCCAACCAGGCTGCGGAAAGGTCCGCCGCCAAGCTCTCGAAGTTGGGCATCGGCGCGGTCGGGTCCAAGGTATCCGTTGCGGCAAGGCGCGCCCGGCAAGCCTCGACACGCCGCAACGCAGCTTCCCAATGCTTCTCGAGCTGGGCTGCGATAAGCCGGTTCTCCGGGTCGCAGGCGGCATAGCGCCGTTCTGCCAGCGAAGCATCGTATTCTGACTGCTGCAGATCGAGTTCGGCCACGCGCCGACGCTCGGCCTCTCCTTCCCTGTGCATCCGCTCCGCCTCCAGTGCGGCCTCGATCGCCATCGGCTCGACCACACGCAGTATCTCCGATGCGATCGCGGCGTCCACACGGGAACCGCCGAAGCTGAGACAACGTGGCAGGCCGAGCATGAGATTGGGCCGGTCGCAGCGATAGGTCGGGCGCCCCGGCGGGGCGCCGGCATAGGCGACCGCCAGGCCGCGGCCACAGCGCCCGCAGGTCAGCATGCCGGCAAGAAGGGCACGACCGCCCCGCCCGGACTTCTGTCCTCCCGTACGTCCATAGGCGTTGGCTGCGAGCAGCATCTGGTTCCGCTCGTATTCCGCCCAATCAATATAGGCGGCATGATGATCATGGATAAGCACGTCCCACGCTTCCGGTGGTTTGCCATGGCCGTAGGACTTGCGCGCGCGCCCGTCGACCAATTCGATCCGCTTCTCGCTCTTTCCATAAACATAGGTTCCTGCGTAGAAGGGGTTCTTCAGCAGGCCGATGACATTGCGGTAGCGGATTGCTGTCCAGTCGAAGGATGTCAGGCGCTTCCCGTCCGAAGGCCGCGGAAAGAACACCCCCTCCGCCGCCAGCGACAGATGCGTCTGCCGCGCGCTGCCGAGTTGGCGGAACCGTTCGAAGACCAACCGGATCACTTGCTGGAGCCGGAAGTCGGGATCGAGGCCGAGCCCGATATCGCGATGCCAGATATAGCCGATCGGCACGCTGATCCGAAGTTCGCCGCGGCGGGCCTTCGCCCGGGCGGCGTCAATCATGCGTGCTCGGATCACCCCGAGTTCAAACTCGCTGATGCTGCCCTTCATGCCGAGCAGCAGGCGGTCGTTCGGCAGGCAGGGATCGTAGATGCCATCGAGGTCGATGACACGCGCCTCGACAAGCCCGCACAGTTCGAGCAGGTGGTGCCAGTCCCTGCCATTGCGTGCCAGCCGCGAAGCGTCAAAGCAGAGCACGGCGCCGACTTCCCCGGCGCACAAGGCGGCGACGAGCTTCTCGAAGCCGGGCCGGGCCACCATGCCGCTGGCGGAGCGGCCAAGATCGTCGTCGATCACATCCACGGTCCGGAAACCACGACGACGCGCGACCTCGACCAGCTCATATTGCCGTCGCCGGCTCTCGGTGTTGAGTTCGACTTGGGCTTGGGTTGATTGACGCACATAGACCACCGCCTTGCGCTGCAGGATGGCCGGCGGAAGGAGATCACCGTCCATCATCGCTTCCCTCCGGTTCGCTTTCTCCCGCCGCTTCGGCCAGGAGGATGGCCAGGCACGTCACCACCTGCTGGCGCTCCTGGAGACTCATCCCGCGCAACCGCTTCGAGTCGAACTGCATCTGTAGTTGCCTGGGGCATGAAGGCTTGATGGGCAGGTCTTGCATCGGTCTGTTCCTTTCCGGCGATGAGATCACCGGAAGAGCTTCGCCGAAGACCGCGCCGACTCAGAAGGTCATCGAGATCTGACAGGGCCGCGAGCGACACGCGCGGTGTGCCAAGGTCCATGCCGGTGCAAGCCGCCGGATCGAGCATCCACGCGGTCACGACCATGAACACTCCAGGCAGCACCTCGATATGGACGAACTGGCCGGACTTGCGTCGGTCGACACGCTCCACCCGAAACTGTCGGCCGAAAAGCGCGTGCCAGCGATAATGCACCTCAACAAATTGCCCGACATGGGCAGAATGAACGGGTGATGGCCCTCAACCGCAAGAACAGCCTCTTCGCTGGCTCGGACGGCGGTGGCAGCAGCGTTGCCGCCACAACCCGTGCCTTCATCTCATTTGGCCACTTCCGGTTCCGGCGGCTTCGGCCACCAGCCGGAAGAACCTCCAATGCAGCCTCCATGGAGAAACTCCGTCCTGATCATCACAAACATCCAATGCGCCGATCAGGACAAAGGCGGGAAGGTGGGGGCCAGGAAACGCTTACTCTTATGCGGGGTCAGGCGAACTTCATCAGTTCGTACAGATTCCTGCCAGGCCGTCCCTTCATGACGAGTACTCGCGATCAAATTTCGCAACAAAGGCATAGTTGGCAACGCGATCGGCGTTAGAACGAGTCCTCCGAGATGGTGGCGTCAAACAAACAGGAGGTATGATCTCCCCATTTGCGGGAAATAACCGATTGACTGCATCAAGGCAGACACCCGCAGTACGGGTAATGTCTTCAAAGAATATCTCGTGATAATCTCCCGCAGTGAATCTTCGGCGCGCCCATGCGATATCCCTCGTCCGCTCGCTGATATAGGAATGTAGATCCTTCTCATTTAATACAATGGGTCTTTCGGTGCGGCTATCATGATCTTCATTCGGTCGCCAAATATTGCTCTGAAGAGCGGCTTGGCGGGATAGGAAAGCTTCGAAGAGATTTCGGCGCACCAAATGAACGATGCGGGCTCCTTGATGAATTCGGTCCCAGAGCGCAGATATGCGAGGCTGATGATAATAGTAGACAAGCATTGCGATATTCCTCCCGCTCGCCTTCGCCGAGTCTGCGATCATCGTCCATAGCATCTCGGGTTCGGACGAGGCCATTGCTTTCAGTCTATCGACCGACAGCCCAGTCATATCGCTGAGCGTGCGATGAGAATCCGTCTCCTTGCGCATTACCTCCTGTAGAATAATGAAATCTGGGCGGCACTGGCTAAGCGTTTTGAGGAGATAGCGTCCTCCGAAGCGTGAGGAAGTAAGAATTACGTTCATGTGGGTCATGGCATGCTCTAATGTCATTTGGTCCAAGGTGTCTCTGACGAAAGTCTTAAGGACTCATTGCTAGCATCTCGATTCCCTTACCACCAACCGTTCAGGAAGCCAATACTTCGCGGAAGTCTTACTGTGTGCTGGAGGATTGTTGCTACAAAAAAGGGGGCAGATCTCGGCGCTGCCATTTCAAGATCCTCTTATTCCGGAGGTAGCTCTTTCCTCTTTGTCCTCGTGCGGGTGTTGGGCCATGAAATGTGAAGTTGTCCAGTTAGAGCTTCTCGAACCATCGGTGCTTCACGCCAGGGTACGGAGATGCTTGGATCATATATAGTGCTATTGGCATTAATCGCATCAAGGTATTTTATATATTCGGAGGCGCCTGCAAAGTGCTGTTTGCGCTGAACCTCTTCGATTACTTTAGCATGAAACTCAGCATGATATTTGAAATGACACAGAACGGCTGGAGTTTCGGAAATTTGGCAATCGCCTACATAATGCAAGCCGGCAGACAATTGCATCCAAGGAGCATACTTCAGGATGCATACCTTTTGTGCGGTAAAATCACTTGGGCTAGAGTTTGGGGCTAGGCGATGACGAACTGAACTTATCCAAGCCGGTGAGTTGGAATACGGACCATGAAACCAAACAGGTTGAAGCGGAACTTGGTCAGTATAGGACGCGAGCTTGAACGGGCTTCCTGTAGATAGATCACAAGCGGATAGGTCACCCGCTGGATACATGTCAAGCAGCAGTCCTAAAACAGCGTTTGCACCTTCGGCGTCGACCTCTGCAAGAAAGTCTGCGATAGGCCGTCCATCAGCTCCTGGTGGAACTAAAAACTCGTCCGCATCTGCGACGATGGACCACCGACCACAACGGAACGAAGACAAGAGAGCTTGCTGCCACGCGACACCAAAGTTTGATTCTCGATATGCAGTGTCGCAGGAAAATAGGACAACATCCGGTTGCTCAGCCAGATAGGATGCAGAACCATCAGTAGAGCAGTTGTCGGAAATTAAAAAGGATGCGACCCCAAGTCGGCGATAATGGTTCAAGAATTGCGGCAATATGGTCATTTCATTGCGCATGCAGGCCACAACGGATAGAGGCTGCTCGAGTATTGCCCAAGCTTTCTCAGGGGCCGTAATTAGATCTAGGGCATTCGAGTTTCCGCCGACATGAGCATGGGAATAGCTGGGCCAAATTTTGGACGGCCAAAGTGTTTCAGTGCTAGCTTGCTCTTGGGCCGTCTTGAATAGCTTTGGGTGATCTAAATGAGCCAATTTTGCTGGCCAAACTCGGCTAGGTAGAAAGGAATTAGCGTACATGCTGACAGGAGTCGAGGTTAGCGGTAGCTTACGAAACACAGAAACATGATAGTCCGCGGAGGAAAGGGTAATTCCGGCTGCTGCCAGAAGATCTCCAACAAGCTTATCCTCCATGTAACAGCTATTTTTCAGAAGGGCGCCCCGGCTAGTCTGCAATTCATCGAGGATCACCTCCATAGCACGGCGACTCAAGGAGTACCCCGATCCACCATCAGCATAAACCGAAGGTTCCGGAGACTTATCCAACTCAAGCTTAGCGCGGATTGTGGATGATTTGGGCATATGCCACATCCGATCCATACTTCCGACTGGCCTATTTATGCAGCGACCGTAGTAATCCGCAGATCTCCAGGAATGACCGAAAAAGAACTCGTCTACATTTAAAAAGCAGTCATCGTCGATCTTGAACATGAACGCGTGATCAGTGTTCTGCTGAACCCATTCCACGGCAGAAAGAATTTTTTCTGGTAAACCCTCATAATCGTCGGAGCAATCAAGTTGTAGAATATCGCCCTCTAATCTGGTGCTATCACCGCCAACTACAAATAGATATGGAATGCCTAGTTCCTCCAGGCGGCTGGCATATGTTTCCTCGATTAGAAGTTTTCTTTCGTTTAGATATTTTCGGCATGAGATGATCGTGACGATTGTGCCGAATACAAGATCGGCTGGCGCACTCGTTTTTTTAGTTTGATTTCTTGATATACTATCCGGTAGCTGCTGAGATATAAATGCAGCATAACTAAGACCGGTTTCGCCTGCGCATTCAAGGTTCTGCAGTGCTGCTTTTATTCCCGGAGTTACACCACTCTCCGATTGCGTGTTGACGGCCTCAACAAGCTTTTGGGCATGAGATACGATCCGAGCCGCATCTTCTGATCTTCCCCATGAAGCGAGTAATGCGGTAAGCAAAACCGTGAACTCGGCAGCTTTAGCGCCCTCGCCACATGCAGATAAAGAGGTAATTTCACGCAGCAGCGTGTCGTGAGAGGAATAGTTCTTGTTATGGGTTTCGGCTAAGAAAAAAAGCTCACGTGCTGCGCGTCTAGTTAAATCTGGCGCGAGTGATTGGCACTCAATTGCGCTAAAAAGTGCTTGACGCAATTCATTGCGAAACGGTATGGCCTTTCCGGCGAATGCTGGGTGAGCGGCCACGCGAATGAATTCATCCAAATCTGCGCCGACCTTCGGGCGTAAGCCGGAGATTGCTCCGCTCAGACAATCAGCCAAGAGCTCTTGTGGCAAGAGCTCGCGCGCGAATCTCAATGTATCGGCGGGAGCATATTCCATAAAATGTCGTAGTGCGTCGATCACCTGGGTTTTGTCGGCTAGGGCCAGGTTGTTCTGTGCTTCCCGAAGATGTTCGAAGTACCGTGCAGCCGTGGCTACCCGCAGACTATGTTCACTGTGGCGGGCCACTCTGTCCCAAAACTCTTCGCTGAGACCGTGTACCTCCAAGGCGAAGCTCTCGATGTCGTTTCGAAATGACAGAGATTTTCTTACTGCCTGCTGTACGAGGTTGCTCGAGCATTCAAGCAATGCAGAGCACTGCGCACGTCCCCAATAATTTACTTTCATCTTTCTAAGCAGGTTCATATAGCCGTAGGTGAGCCTACTCAATGCTTCTACGCTCGACGGCTTGCTGATTTGCAGCATCATTGCTTCAGAAACAGCGTGGGCAATTGCGGGGGTTACGATCCAGCCCCTGTCTGGGTCGATTGACCAAATCGCCTCGCTAGCCTGTTCTAAGTTACCTTGTCGGATTAGGTAAGGTAATGAAACAGAAATTGCCCAGTTGTCGGCATTTTCAGGTATCTTAATACCGCCGTGAAGTTGCGCTAATCTTGCAAGGTTATCAAAACTGCCGGAAAGAATGTAACGTTCCGTTAGTTGCAACACAAAATCACGTATCCGTTCAGGATTGCCTAGAAAACCAAAATCTCGCATGGTTCCTTGAAGTGCGGCAATTCTGTCAGATGAAGGTGAGAGTACTAAGGCAGCTCCCTCAGCTATCGCCCGGGTCATCATCTCACCCTCGACCGGGAAGAGAGAGGATTTTGACACTGCGCTGGTTTCGGTTGAGGAAATAGCTAGAAAGCTTTCGACACCGTAGGTCTGTGCAATCTGCTTTACAAAACTTTTGGCTTCAGGTGTGATGCGATTGATTAGCTCGCCGTAGACGACGTGCTCTAGCGCGCATAGTTCACTGATAGAAGCTGTGCCAGGAACAACCTGACAGGCCATCTCGTCGATAATTGTCACAACGTCGTTCCGGCCTATCGAAATATTCCCTAGTGGCCTGTCATTATCCATGACTGTCATTTCAACTATCTCAGCGCCAGGGTGTGCTGTGCGCCAGATCCAGCCCGGAAGAGGGGCATCGATCTGCCATTGGGCATTATCTTTCTGCTCCCTTTTTGTACTATTGTCTATAGACGCTGCGGCTACCGGGATACGATCAGGACAACCGGAAATATTCAGAGAAAGCGCAGGGCGATGCCGAGCGGTCAAAACACCAGACATTGCAAGATGTCGATCAAGTAGCAGAGAGAAGTTTCCGATTGCTTCCTGCTCGATCCAGAGACCAAAAGAGGTGGGGACAACAGGTTCTCCGAAGGTTACCTCGGTTAAAACCGTCGGTTCAAAGGCTCCAGTGAGCAAGAGGGAGGCCAAGGGCTCGCTGTCGATCTCCAGGGTGATCGCACGAGTGTGTTGGACACCGCAGGGACCGTCAAAGCGGATAGCGAAGTGAGTTTGCTTCCCCAAGCGAGGCAGCGGGATGATCACGGATTGCTGATCTTCCATGAAGACTGTGATGGTGCTAGCCTCGTAGCTTATCACAATTGGAAGCACTGTGACGCCCGCATTGTGAAGGACGATATCACATTCGTCGGCATGTTGCCAATCTAGTGTGCACCACAGCTCCGTGCAGTCTTTCAGATTCCGTCGTTCCATCGTTGTGCTTTAGCCCACCAATATCCTGTCAAAAGAGCGATAGAAACTCACGCCACATAGGTCAAGGCCAACACGACGGCGTGGCCTTTACTACACTGCTAGGCTTCAACGCGTAGATCTGATCCCGTAGCTAGTGCGCGCTTCCGCTTCCGCCTCATGTGCTATCTCGCACACTCTTGTCCCATAGCACAACTATCGGGCGATCATGGTGGCATATTTCTACGCCTTTTTCAGAAAGCGTTCGCGCAGGTGGCGAGCGTGCTGGCGACGGCGATGATGATGACTTGTGCGGCTTTCCGTAAGCGGGCAGCTGAGGCCGTTCAGGCTTTGTAATTCCAGGGCATGAGAGCGTCGATCTCTGCGCTCGGCCACTTGTTGGCGATGCGCTCCAAGGTCTGGGTTAGCCACGCGACGGGGTCAACGTTGTTCATCTTGCAGGTCTGCAAGAGCGTCGCGATAGTCGCCCATGTGCGACCGCCACCACCCCAACGCGAGACATGGCCGGTGAGGCGATCGAGTAGCGCCGTCGTCATCTTCGGATCGTTGAACACGGCCGGCCATTCGCCGAAGGGCAGCCGGGCCTCCGGATCAGTTCTCGAAGCATGGGTCGCGTTTGACCGTTGTTCGCCACGGAAGTCGACTTCGGCGTTGCGGTTGCGGCGTGTGGGGCGGATCATCGGGTCGGGCTCGGCGGTGGACTGGTTAGAGGAGGATGCGGGCAGCACACTGGTATCTGGCGGATCGCCAGGATTGTCGTCCCCGTCGGACGTCGCTCTTTCCTTCGGCTGGAAGCTCTTCATGGACGCCCAAGCCTTTACCAGGGTGCCATCGACCGAGAAATGCTCGTCCGAGAGCAGCGGCGCCACCTCGCGATGCGCCAGGATGGCGGCCATGGACCTGTCCCGGTTTCGTTCCGGTCAGGTGCTCATGTTAAGCGGCCCTCTGCTCGAAGGCCACGGGTGATTTCCAGCCGAGGGCTGAGTGTTTGCGGCGCGGGTTGTAGAAGCCGTTGATGTATTCGAAGAGGGCGATCTCGACATCGCGTCGGGTGTGCCATTCGCGTCTCCAGACCAGTTCGGCCTTCAGGGACTTGAAGAAGCTCTCGACGGCCGAGTTATCATAGCAATTTCCCTTGCCGCTCATTGATACCTTGAACCCGTTTTTGCGCAGAAGTTTCTGGTAGTCATGGGCGCAGTATTGCGCGCCGCGATCCGTGTGGTGAATACAGCCTGGTGGCGGGCGGCGCAGGGCAACAGCCATGTTCAGCGCTCTGATCGCCAGATCCTGTTTCATCCGGTTGCTGATCGCCCAGCCAATCACGCGCCTTGAGAACAGGTCGATGATGACGGCCAGATAAACCCAGCCCTCACGCGTCCAGATGTAGGTGATGTCGCCCGCCCACTTCTGGTTCGGGGCACTCGCCGAAAAGTCCTGTTGCAAGAGGTTCGGCGCGATGTTGAAGGCGTGATCGCTGTCGGTGGTGCGCCTGAACTTCCGGCTGCGGATGATGCGAATGCCATTCTGGCGCATCAGACGGCCTACCCGGCGCTGTCCGACCCGCAGGCCCAGCTCGTTCAACTCCTCGGTCATACGCGGCCTTCCTTTGCCCGTGGCCTCCGCAGCGACTGCGCCGCCGTTGCCGCCGCCCTGCGCGAACCTTGGTCGAACGGGCAGACAGAGGGGCAGATCAATCGGCTGAAGACCCTCAAACGCCAGATGTATGGCCGCGCCAACATCGATCTGCTCAGGGCACGGCTCCTCGCCCCGGCGTAAACCGGAAAATGCACCAACTTTGAGTCAGACCCAATATTGGGGTCTGACGCAGATTTGGTGCAGTTGAGCTTCAACCTCGCTACATTTTGGCCTTCTTCCAGGGAGGTTACCGCGATGGCGTCATGGTTTTCACGCCGAGATTTTCTGCCGGCAGGGCTTACGGCCGATCAGATCGAGCTCGATGGCTATCCATGCCCGCTCTTCGGCGGCCGCGGCCGCCTGTCCACACTGCGGGAGCATTTCGGAGCATGTCCACAGTCGGTATCGACGTCGCCCGGCCGATGTTCCTGCGCATGGGCGAGCCGTGGAAATCGTCTTGCAGGTTCGTCGCTTTCGCTGCCGCGCGCCCGGCTGTCCGGCCCGGATTTTCGCCGAACGGTTTCCGTCCGGCGTCACCCGACCGCATATGCGACGCACGCGGCATCCGCACACTCAGAGGCTGGAAGTGGCGCACGAGCCGAATACGCGATTTAATCTAGCGATTTTAGCGAGTTCCCTGAGTGGCGCACCTTTATGCTCCCGGACGTTGTATTCTTGAGGATACTATTCTATCATTTAGCGACTATAAGCGACTACACCAAGAACAGGTGAGAGAGTGTTCGTGAATACGAAATTCAATGATCGTAGAGAGGCCGCCGAATCTGTGCAGCCGGACTTGGGCGAGATCGGTTTCGAATCTCGCCCTCGGCTGCGTCCCCGAGACTTGCCAAGGCCAGAAATTCTTGGAGATATCAGTGATTTATCAGGGTATGTCGCCGCTGATTATTGGGAGCGTGAGGACGCCTATCTCATCCACCCTCCAAGGCTGAAAGCTGTCTGCGCTGTCTGCCGTGGCGTACCTTTATCAGGAGTCGTACATGTGGCGGCGGCCGTGCAAGCAGCGCGTACGGATGGTCCTGGGATAGGGTTTTCTATCGGAGTTGCCCCGAACGGTGCAGTTACATTCACGAATTGGGGAAAGTTCGTAGGATCTGTGATCAATCTTGCGCCGGGTGCTTGGGGTGTTGCTCAAGCGAGTGTACCAGTACCCATACCCGGCGATTCATGCGATCTAATTTTGGTAACCCGGATTCTCGGTCGAGCTGCGAACGACAATACTTGGGCATTGTTCCGCCGCTTTTCTTTTACTACAGACCTACCGGGACGATCATGGAATCCGAATGTAGGTTGACGTTGCGCCATCGATGCAAAAGGAGTGTCAAAATTGAATGACGGCATCGCCATCAAAACAGGTGGGCAGGTTGCGGGGTTGAGCTGCATCAGTGAGATTCCACCGGCTAATACTCCACTGGTTGTTCAATCAAGTGAAGACTGCAGCGAAACAGCTGATAATTATCTGGCATCCCAAGAGCCATATGGGGCTCTGGTACCCAGTTTCGTAGCTGGAACGAAGTTGGAAACCGAGAGAGGCCTGGTCTCTATTGAGAATTTGAACATTGGCGATCGCATTCGCACTCTTGACAATGGCTTGCAGCAAGTGCGCTGGGTTGGCTCGTGCAAGTTTTCCTCCACTGAACTGGCGCGTAGCCCCAACCTACGCCCCGTTCGTATTCGGGCCGGGGCGTTGAGCCAGAAGACGCCTACCACCGACCTGCTGGTTTCCCCTCAGCATCGGATCCTCTTGCGCTCGCGATACGCTTTGCGTTTGTTTGGTACGCAAGAGTTGCTGGCGCCCGCGAAGCAGCTTCTTCAGGTAGACGGCATCGATATTGCAGATGACATAAACGAGGTCGAATATTTCCACATTTTGTTGGATGCGCATGAGATCGTGATCTCGAACGGTGCTGGAACCGAGTCGCTCCGTCACGGACAAGAGGCACTAAAAGTTATGGGGCCTGCCGCACAGGAAGAGATCTTCTCTCTGTTCCCTCAACTCCGAGACCAGAAACAGCCCGTCGTGGCAGCCCGTATGCTGGCTTCTGGCCGCCAAGCCCGCAAGCTCGTGATTCGGCACATTCAAAAAAACGCAATGCTTGTAAGCTAAAGTAGCTGTTTCAATAATGGGCTTTTTGTTCGGCTGCCGTAGTCGGTGCAAAGATAAGTGAGACCAGGCGGTCAACCCGGTCGCGACGCCCTGCCGCCGCGAAATGCCGCTCACAGGATCGTGAACGGCCAGGAGCCGGTCGCGTCCCACTCTCCACAAGGGCCTCGCAAGGCGCACGTTGATCGCAAGGACCCGCCAGGACAACGACCGCGGGCGCGACGACTTGACGATGATCAGGTACAAGATTGGGCGCGGCGACTTCCTTGCTGGCTATGGCTGCTGTGACCCCCGATAACTGTAAGCGTCCGGCCTGACTGCTATCCGTCCAGCGCCACGGCAGCAGGTCGTCGACCTTGGTAATCCTGTAGTCGGGGATACGGGCGATGGTGTCGGCGAGCCAAGCGTGGGGATCGACGGCATTGAACTTGGCGGTTTCGATCAGGGTGTAGGCGATGGCGGCGACCTTTCCACCTGCCTCGGATCCGACGAAGAGGTAATTCTTCCGCCCGAGAGCCATCACCCGTTCATTCTGCCCATGTCGGGCAATTTGTTGAGGTGCATTATCGCTGGCACGCGCTTTTCGGCCGACAGTTTCGGGTGGAGCGTGTCGACCGACGCAAGTCCGGCCAGTTCGTCCATATCGAGGTGCTGCCTGGAGTGTTCATGGTCGTGACCGCGTGGATGCTCGATCCGGCGGCTTGCACCGGCATGGACCTTGGCACACCGCGCGTGTCGCTCGCGGCCCTGTCAGATCTCGATGACCTTCTGAGTCGGCGCGGTCTTCGGCGAAGCTCTTCCGGTGATCTCATCGCCGGAAAGGAACAGACCGATGCAAGACCTGCCCATCAAGCCTTCATGCCCCAGGCAACTACAGATGCAGTTCGACTCGAAGCGGTTGCGCGGGATGAGTCTCCAGGAGCGCCAGCAGGTGGTGACGTGCCTGGCCATCCTCCTGGCCGAAGCGGCGGGAGAAAGCGAACCGGAGGGAAGCGATGATGGACGGTGATCTCCTTCCGCCGGCCATCCTGCAGCGCAAGGCGGTGGTCTATGTGCGTCAATCAACCCAAGCCCAAGTCGAACTCAACACCGAGAGCCGGCGACGGCAATATGAGCTGGTCGAGGTCGCGCGTCGTCGTGGTTTCCGGACCGTGGATGTGATCGACGACGATCTTGGCCGCTCCGCCAGCGGCATGGTGGCCCGGCCCGGCTTCGAGAAGCTCGTCGCCGCCTTGTGCGCCGGGGAAGTCGGCGCCGTGCTCTGCTTTGACGCTTCGCGGCTGGCACGCAATGGCAGGGACTGGCACCACCTGCTCGAACTGTGCGGGCTTGTCGAGGCGCGTGTCATCGACCTCGATGGCATCTACGATCCCTGCCTGCCGAACGACCGCCTGCTGCTCGGCATGAAGGGCAGCATCAGCGAGTTTGAACTCGGGGTGATCCGAGCACGCATGATTGACGCCGCCCGGGCGAAGGCCCGCCGCGGCGAACTTCGGATCAGCGTGCCGATCGGCTATATCTGGCATCGCGATATCGGGCTCGGCCTCGATCCCGACTTCCGGCTCCAGCAAGTGATCCGGTTGGTCTTCGAACGGTTCCGCCAACTCGGCAGCGCGCGGCAGACGCATCTGTCGCTGGCGGCGGAGGGGGTGTTCTTTCCGCGGCCTTCGGACGGGAAGCGCCTGACATCCTTCGACTGGACAGCAATCCGCTACCGCAATGTCATCGGCCTGCTGAAGAACCCCTTCTACGCAGGAACCTATGTTTATGGAAAGAGCGAGAAGCGGATCGAATTGGTCGACGGGCGCGCGCGCAAGTCCTACGGCCATGGCAAACCACCGGAAGCGTGGGACGTGCTTATCCATGATCATCATGCCGCCTATATTGATTGGGCGGAATACGAGCGGAACCAGATGCTGCTCGCAGCCAACGCCTATGGACGTACGGGAGGACAGAAGTCCGGGCGGGGCGGTCGTGCCCTTCTTGCCGGCATGCTGACCTGCGGGCGCTGTGGCCGCGGCCTGGCGGTCGCCTATGCCGGCGCCCCGCCGGGGCGCCCGACCTATCGCTGCGACCGGCCCAATCTCATGCTCGGCCTGCCACGTTGTCTCAGCTTCGGCGGTTCCCGTGTGGACGCCGCGATCGCATCGGAGATACTGCGTGTGGTCGAGCCGATGGCGATCGAGGCCGCACTGGAGGCGGAGCGGATGCACAGGGAAGGAGAGGCCGAGCGTCGGCGCGTGGCCGAACTCGATCTGCAGCAGTCAGAATACGATGCTTCGCTGGCAGAACGGCGCTATGCCGCCTGCGACCCGGAGAACCGGCTTATCGCAGCCCAGCTCGAGAAGCATTGGGAAGCTGCGTTGCGGCGTGTCGAGGCTTGCCGGGCGCGCCTTGCCGCAACGGATACCTTGGACCCGACCGCGCCGATGCCCAACTTCGAGAGCTTGGCGGCGGACCTTTCCGCAGCCTGGTTGGCGCCGGGTGTCACGACCCGAAGCCGCCAGCAACTGATCCGGGCGCTGATCTCGGACATCATCGCCGATATTGACGACGTGACACGGGAGGTCGTGCTGACGATCCACTGGCAAGGCGGTCAGCATTCGCAATTGCGGGTGCGTAAGCCAAGGACGGGGGAGCATGGTTGCCAGACGCCCGAGCAGGCTCTGGCCGTGATGGAGCGGATGGCAACGCGCTTTTCCGACACCGATATCGCGGCCACCTTGAACCGGATGGGCGTGCGCACCGGCCAGGACAAGACTTGGACGGCGCACCGGGTGGCCTCCATCCGCAGGGTGCGCGGTATCCACGCCTTTCGCTCGGCCGAGAAGGACGGCGCTTGGCTCACCATGCGCGAGGCCGCGGCAAAACTCGGGGTGACCAGCCATGTCGTGCGGCGGATGATCCAGGACGGGATTTTGCCTGCCGAGCAGGTCGTTCCGGGCGCGCCTTGGCAAATCCGGGCCGAAGAACTCGAGAGCGAATGCGTCGTCGAGGCACTTAGACAGAAAGGACGCCCGCGTCACGCGGCCGACCAGAACCAACTTCCAATATTTCCAGACACTTGAAAAAGAGGGGCATAATGACTCACCACTCGCGATAGCGCGCATGCCGCGTTCGGCAACGTTGTTGTCCAACTCCAGGATGCCATGGTCGAGGTAGGGGCGCAGGCGTTCCATGCGGGTCAGGGCATAGCGGATGGCCGCCGCGAGCGGGGATTTGCCCGAGATCGTAGTGAGTTGCATGGCCAGCCAGACCTCGAGGTCGTCGAAGACCGGGGCAGCGTGGGACCTTCGCAGTTCGGCGCGGCGGTCGGGAGGGGAGCCTCGTGCCACCTGCTCGACGGCATAGAGCCGGGCGATCCGTCCGATGGCCTCTTCGGCGATGGGCGAGCCCTGCGACCGGTGGATGTCGACAAACTTGCGCCTGACATGGGCCATGCAGGCGACCTCGCGAATGGCGCCGGAACGGTAGAGATCGTTGAGCCCGGCATAGCCGTCGGCATGCATCCAGCCGCGGAAGCGGGCGAGATGGTCCTACGGGTGCTGCCCCTTTCGGTCGCCCGAGAAGCGATACCAGGCTGCGGGCGGTGCTTCGCCGCCCCAGGGCCGTTCGTCGCGAGCATAGGTCCAGAGCCGGGCAGTCTGGGTCTTGCCGGAGCCGGGCGCCAACATGCTGACCGGCGTGTCATCGGCAAATATCGCGTCGGCCGACAGGACATGGCGGCCAATGGCGTCGGCCAGAGGTTCCAGCAGGGCGGTGGTCTTGCCAACCCAGTCGGCAAGGGTCGATCTGTCGAGGTCGAGTCCCTCGCGGTCGAAGATCTGGCTCTGGCGGTAAAGTGGCAGGTGATCAGCATACTTGCTGACCAGCACATGGGCCAGTAAGCCCGGCCCAGGGCGCCCGCGTTCGATGGGGCGAGAGGGCAGCGGGGCCTGGACGAAGCGTTCACAGCAGGCGCATGTCAGCCGGGGGCGGACAATCCGGTTCACGATGAAGCGCCCAGGAACATACTCCAGCTCTTCCGTGACGTCCTCGCCGATCCGACGCAGGCGGCCACCGCAATCGGCACAGGCATCGGTGCCGGGGCTGAGCTCAACCTCCATCCGGGGGACATGGTCGGGGATGGGGCGGCGCTTCGGTTTGTCTTTCTCCTCGATGTCGGACAGGATCAAACTGCTGCTCTGGGATCAGACCGGCATGGTGCTAGTTCACAAGCGGCTGGAAGGCGGCAAATTCGTCTGGCCACAGTTGCGCGACGGGGTCATGCGCATGTCCGGCGCGCAGTTTGCAGCGCTGTTTGAGGGCGTGGATTGGCGGATGGTCCGCCCCGAACGGACGCGGCGCCCGCTGGCGGCGGGGTGACTGGCAGGCTGCGTCGAAACGCCTGTTTTTGCTGGCCGGAAAGGGCATCCTGTGTTTCACTTCCCGCCATGGAAACAGCTGATCTTGCGCGCGAAAACGCCTTGCTGAAGGCCCGCCTCGCCGAGGTGGAGGCGACGCTGGCCGAGACGCAAGAGGCCAATCGGCGGCTGCAGGATATCCTGCACGCGGCGCAGCGCGAGAAATTCGGCAAGCGCTCCGAAAAGCTTTCGCCCGACCAGTTCAACCTGCCCCTGGAAGATGCCGAGTTTGCTCAAGGTGTGCTTGAGGCAGCACAAGAAAAGGCCGAAGCGGCGATGCAGCGGGCGCGCGGGGAAACACCCCGCAAGCCCAAGCGCAACCGCGGGCATCTGCCGTCCCATCTGCCTCGGGTTGAGCGCGTGATCGAGCCTGCCAGCACGCTCTGTCCCTGCGGTTGCGGCGAGATGTCCAGGATCGGGGAAGACGTGTCCGAACGGCTCGACGTGATCCCCGCCCAGTTCCGGGTGCTGGTCACGCGGCGCCCGAAATACGCCTGCCGCCGTTACTCGCAAGCTGTCGCGCAGGCCCATGCCCCCGAGCATGTCGTGCCCGGCGGGCTGCCCACGGAACTCTTCATCGCTTGGATTATCGTCTCGAAGTTCGGTAACCACCTGCCGTTTTATCGGCAGGCCGAGATCTTCAAGCGGCAAGGGATCGATCTGGACCGCGGCACACTCGGCAACTGGGTCGGGCGCGCCTGTTTCCACCTGATGCCCGTCATCAACCATATGCGTGCCCATCTGCGTGGCGCAGACCGCATCTTCGTGGATGAAACCCGCGCGCCGGTGCTGGAACCGGGCCTGAAACGCACCAAGAGCGGCTTCTTCTGGGCCGTCGTCACTGACGAGCGTGGTCATGGCGGGGCTGGCCCACCCATCGTGCTGTTCCACTATGCCCCCGGCCGGGGCAAGGCGCATCCGCTGAACTTCCTCGCCGGATACCACGGCCGCTTCCTGCAATGCGACGCCTACCAGTCCTACAACGCGATGACCGAGATCGCGCGCGACAATGGCCCGTGGCAACTGGTCTATTGCTGGACCTGAATAGCCCCATGTTTCGTGGACGCCTTCTTCGCTAACTTTGAGGCAAGGAGGCCATGATGGGCACAGGTAATTTCACTGACGATTTCAAGCGCGATGCGGTGGCGCAGATCACGGAGCGGGGCTACCCGGCCAAGGAGGTCTCTGAGCGGCTCGGGGTGAGCACGCACTCGCTCTATGCCTGGAAGCGCAAGTTCGCGAAGGCGGTGTCGGGTGAGACGGCAAAGGATGCCGAGATCCGACGACTGAAGCGAGAGCTGGTCCGGGTGTCGGAGGAACGTGACATCCTAAAAAAGCCACCGCGTATTTCGCCAGGGATGCAAAGTGAGATACGCGTTCGTGGCCGAGCATCGGGGTCAGTTTTCCATCCGTGCGATGTGCCGGTGCCTGCGCATCCAGCCGAGCGGGTTCTATGCCTGGCTGCAGGCGCCGGTGAGCGCGCGAGCCCAGGAAGACAGGCGCCAGACCGAGTTGCTGCAGGAGGCCTGGGTTGAGAGCGGCAAGGTCTACGGTTACCGCAAGCTGCATGATGATCTGGTGGAACAGGGTGAAAGCATCTGTCCGAACCGGGTCGCCCGATTGACATTGACGCAGCTTGCGGGGATCAAGGCACAGATCGGCTACAAGCGCCGCCCCGGAAGTTATGGTGGCAAGCCGTCGGTCGTGGTCGACAACACCCTCGACCGGCAGTTCGATGTCGAGGCCCCGGATAAGGTCTGGGTGACCGATATCACCTACATCCGGACGCAGGAGGGCTTCGCTTACCTCGCGGTGATCATTGACCTCTATTCCCGGCGCGTGGTCGGTTGGTCGATGCAAAGCAGGCAGACGACAGATGTCGTCCTTCAGGCCCTGCTCATGGCGGTCTGGCGGCGAAAACCGAAGACCAAGGTGCTGATCCACTCGGATCAGGGAAGTCAGTTCACCAGCATGGATTGGGCTGCGTTTCTGCGCGCCCACAATCTGGAGCATTCCATGAGCCGCCGCGGCAACTGCCACGACAACGCAGTCGCCGAGAGCTTCTTCAACCTGCTCAAGCGCGAGCGGATCAGGCGCAGAACCTACAGGACCCGCGAAGACGCAAGGCAGGACGTGTTCGATTATATCGAGATGTTCTACAACCCGAAGCGCAAGCATGCGAGGAACGGGATGCTGTCGCCCGCCGAGTTCGAACGGCGGGAGGTGATGAGACGTGAAGGCGTCTAAGAAACTCGGGGCTATTCAGGTGGAAATCAGCAACCAGGCCACGAACCCCTGCGATCCATAGCCAAAAACACAATGAGATCACTACACGAAGCCAAAGCGCCCGACGCAGTGCATGGCCGACACATTATAGACGAATAGATTCAGAAAAAGAATGGGGCGAGGCCAAAGCCCCACCCCATTCGGACCACCTACCCGGCGGAAAAATCAAGGCGTCTATCTTTTTTCAGCCGCCTACCCGGCGGGGAAGACTGCCTTGGCCTGCCAATTTCTTGGTGCGACGCTTACTTTATAATCCGTCCTTTGATGCAGTTCAAGTCTTTCTCGAGATTTTTGAAAAATAAGTCAGGCTCCCTGGTCCTTGAATAGGGATGACCGCACCGGCAACGTCCGTTTCTCGGAGCTTATCCAAGGTTCTGCCCCAGCTCCTCACCTTGCCATGGTGCGGACACGGTAATCAGTCCAGAAGATGAACCCGATCCGCCGGTTCTCCATCAACATCACGGCAATGCCACAGGCGAGCGGTTTTCCTGTGAACACCAATCCCGACTATTTGCCATCGCGATGATGTCCGGAAGAGGCTCCAGGCATAGACCAATAGTTACAAAGCAGCTTTCCCACTGACACTTGCTTGAAGACGGTGCCGTTAATTTTTATCTGTGTGCTTTGTGCTGTATGAAGTTCGGGATCTGCTGCCTCCATGACACAGAGTCCAGCTATTAGCGATTTTTCGACCAGATGCCAATTGGTCTGATAATATGGATTTCCTTCCAAGAGGTCCTGCTACTTGCTGATGGGATTTCGGCTGCCCTGCCCCGCAGACTGCATCTTCCGCTGGCCACCAGAACGTCATGAACAGATGGAACGTCGGACATCATTGGCGGAAATTCCGGAACATATGGAGAAGCCAATGTCACAGATCCGAGCACATGGGAATTCCAGGATTTCTCTCTCAACAGGCAATACCCCTGACAAAGGACGGACAGGTCCCAAAAGCTGATCAGAACAGAGGAGGTCGAACATCTCCAAGACCTCGCTTACTGCGTCGTCAGAAAGGCCCCGACCTCCTGGACATTGCCACATGCTTCAGTCGGCATGACACCACACCGAGCGTCAGCACGCTCGGATCGGATTCGCCCGATTATGCACGAGACAAGCGGATAGCAAAGGCTATTGCGGGCTGATCAGCTTACTATCGTCATGGGCGATCAATTGGCTGACCCCCGGCACGACCGCCACGACCACCAGGCATGAAGTCTGAACGGCCAAGTACAGCGCGCGGTCATCGTTGCCTCGCAAGCCTGCCGGACATCATTTCTATGAGTGCCTAACGGCGTATCGGGTAACACCGGATAAGTTCTACCAGAGCGGATACACCATAAAAGGAACAGCAAAACCGAACAGGGTCAGCCTGATTACACGGCAGACTTGATCGTAACCAAGGCCGTTTTCAGCACTCAGCAACACCCCATAACAGCCGTGATCCTCGATCCGTTAGGAAATGCCCCAAAAGTCCTCAGTCAGTCTTTTTCTGCAGTTCACGCGCCAAAAACTCGGCCATGACCCTTCTGATCACCTCGGGCCGTGTCGGGAGGTCGTCGAGGGTCCTGCGATAATCGTCGATCTGGCGGACCATGTCGCGCTCCATGCGGATGGTGACGGGCATGGTATCGACTTCGGGCCGGCCCATTTTCTTCTCTGTCATGCAGAATCCGTTCCGTACTTACTTGACTTTATGCCAACAAGGTAACAGAATGGGCGAGCCAGGGCAAGAGCGGCAACTCTTCCCTGGCCCTGACCACAACGATCTCGGATAAGGAGACCGACCATGGCTGACGCCAGTCCTACCACGCCCTTCGGGGCGCAGAAAGCCACCTGCGCTTTCACCCACACCAGTGTTTCACGCCGCTTTTCCGAGCTTCTGGGCACGCTGGCGCATGCCATCGAAGCGGAGCGCGACATCCAGCACGGCTGGTCGCGCGACCCGGCCTTTTCGCACTGGCTGCGCGAGTCGGAACTGCTCTGGCAGCGGGCTGCGGCCGAGGCCAGCGATCTCTCCGACAGCCCGGCCCTGCGCGCCGCCGACCGGGTGCTGATCCGGGCCGCGCGGATCCTGCACTTCGCCTTGGGCTGCGAGCATCCGGCGGAATATGACGCCGCAGTGGCGGATCTGGCCGGCTGCGGCGAGGCTCTGACCTTGCGGGGCGATAATGCCGTCGCCTGGCGCCTGCGCGAGATGCTGCGCAGCGCGGAGGCGCGGCTGGCCGAGATCGGCAGCCTGGAGATGATCCCCAGCGCAGGGGATCCGGACGGCTTCAACGACTGGCCCGGCCTCGGCTGCTGAGCCGGCGCGGATCTCCACCCCATCCTGAGCCTGTCGCCTGATCATGGCGCGCCCTGGCGCGCGCCATGCGGCTGCGGCTGCGCCGCGTCAGGACGCCCTCTCCCTTTCCATTCCCAGAACCCCACACTCGGGAGGATACCCCATGCATAAAGCCCATCGCAAAAACACCAGGCTGGACCCGTCGCAACCGGACATGCCCGCCATCGACCTGCCGATCCCCGAGGCCTGGCATGACCTCGCGCACCAGAAAGGCATGACCATCATCGCCCGGGTGCAGGATCGCTACCACCTCGCGCTGGCCTGCGGCACCTGCGGCCGGCCCAGCAAGCACAAGATCTCCGCGCTGCGCGCCTGTCAGCCGCAATGTCCGCATTGCCTCGAGGCACAATGGCGCGCTGCTGCCGAACAGGCCGGGCTGGAATACCTGCGCCGCGATCCCGAGGACATGATGTATGCCTGGTATCGCGCGCCTTGCGGCCACGAGGTCCGGCGCCAGCCCGACCGCATGCGCCAGATCGGCGCCGGGCGGAACGGGCTGCGCTGCGAGACCTGCCATGCCGCGCGCGAAGCCGCCGAGGCGGAAAGTTGCGGCTGGGTGCTGATCGGGTCCGATCCGGAAGGCGACGCCAACTACCGGCTGTATCAGCACGGCTGCGGCCACCAGCAGCGCATCGCGCGCGGGAATCTGCAGACCGGCAGATTTTCCTGCGGCTGCTGCGGCGAATGCTGGTCGGCGGCGCCGAGCTGGCTCTACCTGCTGCGCTTGCACCTGCCGGGCCACGGGCCGGTGGTCAAGCTGGGCTACAGCCGCAATCCGCAGTCGCGCATGCGGCACCAACTCGGCATGACTGCCGAACTGGGCTGCGCTCTGGTCGTCAGCATCCCGATGGCGACCGGCCATGACGCGCTCAAGATGGAGAAACGCCTGCACCGGAAGCTTCGGCGCCGCTACCCCGAGGCGGTGCTGCCGCGGGAGGCGATCGCCCGCCATCTCAATCTCGTCAGCGAGATCTACGACGCCGCCCTGGAGCCGGTGATCCGGACCGAACTGGAACGGATCGCCAGAACGCCGGCCTCATAGTCCGGGCCGGGGCTTCGCCCCAACCCGTCCTGCGCGCGATTACCAGCGCCCCGCATCCAACGCCCGCCGCCCCTGACCGCAGACGTGGACCAGTCACGCGCCCGAGCCGCCATCGAGCGCGCGCAAGGCGGAGCCCAGCCCGGGCAACGACCAGCCATGCCCAGACCGAAGCAGGCCTGCCTCGTCCGGAACAGATCCCCCTTTTCCTGCAAGGAACCTCCCCATGCTTCAAAGCCTCCCCCTGCCCTCACAGGACTGTCCTTCCTGGATCCGCTATGCCCGGGATCTGCTGTCCCGCCAGAATGCGGTCCTGGTCGATGAGACCGCCTTCGCCTCGACCCTCCCGGCACAGCAGGCGGCCCGGGTCGTGCATCCCGACTGGCCGCCGGATAGCAAGACGCGCGGCAAGGAGGATGACGATGCCCCCGGCACCGCGTCCGTCGCCGTCGCCCGCCGGCCGCTGCCGGCCGCGCAGCTTCTGCTGCTCATGCGCCTGGCGCGCACCTTCGGATCCGCCCCGGCCTTCGAGGCGCAACTGACCGATCACCGGCTGATGCTGTTGCGCGGCTTCGCCATCCCGGACCTGCTGCATGTCGCCCGGACCATCGGCAAGCTCATGCTGCCGGAGGGCTGGGAGTATCTCTACCGCAGCGATATCGTGAGCTTTACGCCGCCGGCGGCCGTCGTGCTCCGGCCCGATGTCCACATGGACAAGATCGATGCCATCAGCATCGCCACATATGCCGAGCGCATCGCCGAGGCGATGGAAACCGGCCTGCCGCTGGTCTTGCCGGTGCCGGATGAAGTGATCCTGCCCGAAGAGCTACGCCCCGCCCTGCCCGAGCCGATCCTGCTGGCGCCGCTGTCGCGCGAGATCCTGCGCGCGGCGCTGGACGCATGGCATCCGGATGCCGGCGTCATGGCCGACGCATCGCTGGCGAATCGGCTGCCCGATGACGCGGCCATCGCCGGGCTGACCCCGCTGGCGCTGCGCCTCGCATTCGCGGCCCCGGGTGTCGAGGAGGCCGTCGCACGGCTGGCGCAACCGGCGCCCAAGCCGCTCACATCCGGTCCGCATCTCGACCGGATCGCTGACGACAACCCGGCCCTGCCCGCCGCGCG
This sequence comes from Paracoccus sp. TOH, assembly GCF_030388245.1. Lineage (NCBI taxonomy): Bacteria > Pseudomonadati > Pseudomonadota > Alphaproteobacteria > Rhodobacterales > Paracoccaceae > Paracoccus > Paracoccus sp. TOH. The sequence goes on along the minus strand of NZ_CP098361.1, from coordinate 499,464 downwards.
CCGCATCGTCGCCGATCTCAAGGATTGGCAGGCGGGCAAGATCGCATGGTCGGACCTGCCCCGCTCGCTCTTGCTCTACGGCCCGCCCGGCACTGGCAAGACCTGGCTGGCACAGGCCATGGCTGCCAGCGCCGGCATCACGCATGTCAGCGGCAGTTTTGCGCAATGGCAAGCCGCTGGCCATCTCGGCAATATGCTCGACGCAATGCGCCGATGCTTCGCCCAGGCGTTTGCACAAGCCCCCGCGATCCTGACCATCGACGAGATCGATGCCGCCGGCGCGCGCGACGGCAGCGACAGCCACGCCCGCAGCTATCGCACCCAGGTCATCAACGCGTTCCTCGAACAGATGGACATGATCAGCCGCAAGGAAGGCGTCATTGTCGTCGGCACCTGCAACCATCCCGGACGCATCGATCCGGCGATCCTGCGCGCCGGTCGTTTCGATCTTCATATCGAGATCGGGGCGCCAGGCCCCGCAGCGCTGGCGCAAATCCTGCGCGACAAACTCGGCGCCGGCTTCGATCCCGAGGCCGTCGCCGCACTGGCCCGGACGGCCTCGGGCTGCACCCCGGCACAGATCGACGCCGCCGTCCGCATGGCGCGGTCGATCTGCCGATCGGAACGTCGGACATTGCAGCTCGACGACGTCCGTGACGCCCTTGCCCTGCCGCCGCCGCAGGATGCGCTCGACTGGCGCATCGCCCTGCACGAGGCCGGCCATACGGTCGTCTGCGCCGCGCTCGACCTGGGCCAGATCACCCGCATCACGCTGACCCCGCGCGGCGGCGAGATCGCCCGCAACCTGCCGCATCACCAGATGCTGCTCGCGGATTACGAGGCCGAGATCGCCCACACGCTGGCGGGGCGCTGCGCCGAGCGCCTGATGCTGGGCCATGTCTCGGCCGGCGCCGGCGGCGGCGAAGAGTCTGATCTCGCGCTCGCCACCCGCATCGCCGTCGCTATCGAGACCAGCTATGGTCTCGGATCCGACGGCCCGCTCTGGACCGGCAAGACCGCCATCGGCCGCCTCGCCCCCGCGCTGCAACAGCGGGTCCGGGCACGGCTGCAGCATGCCGAAGCGCGGGCCACCCGGATACTTGGCGCACAGCGGGACCGGCTGGACGCCATCGCCCGCGATCTGCAACAGCACCGGCATCTGAGCGGAGAGGACCTGCACCGGCACCTGTCCGGCCTCTATCCCGCCGCCCCTGAACCTGGATAACCCGCGTGGTAGGTTGGTCCGGGCCAGGGTGTTTTGTCTTTTCCCAGGCGCGGCGCCGATGCCGCGCGTCTGCTTTCCTCTCTTGCAGGTTTCTACTTTTTTCTTTTTCCACCTGCTTCATATGCGACAAGGGTTTTCTCTCTTTTCTTCCTTGCAGGGTCGATTTTCTGCTCTCCGGATATTTTTAATTTAACTAGACCTGCGACGGTTATATTTTATCCTTCAGTCTTTTCCCTTTAGGCGCTTTTGACATTCTGTTTTTCAATTATTTTCAATGCGCTGACCTGGTTATCCACATATTCCGGCATTCATGCGGCCATAAACGTCTTCGGAGTTTCTCTCCATGTCCTATAATAATCTCATGACCCGGATGGATACCGGATTGATGGGTGAGATGACCCGCGGGAGCCTGGCTCTGCGCGGCACGGGAGAGATTTGCTTTTGGCACAGGCAGGGCAACAGGGCGCAAGGCGCAAGGGCAGGACGGGAGCGACCGCTCCCGCGCTCGCCGCGTCGCCTGTACTGCCGCCCCTGCAGAAAGAGCAGCTGTTGGCCCTGGTCCGCGCCATGGCCCGCGACGCCGCCCGCGCCGATCATGCCGCCGAGCAACAGGGCTGAGCGAGCGCCGCCCGTGCGATCCGGCTGCAGGGTGCCGACACCGCATCCGCCCTGCCCCTTGCACCATAGCGGCGTTTGCATCCACGCTTCCCCCATCGTTCCATCACCGCCAAGCTGCGGCCTGCCCCATCGGAGCCCCACCCATGACCCTGCGCGCCGTCATCTACGCCCGCTATTCCTCCGACCTGCAATCGGCCTCGTCGATCGAGGACCAGTTCCGGCTCTGCCGCGAGCGCGCCACCCGCGCCGGCTGGCAGATCGTGGGCAGCTACGAGGACGCCGCCACCTCCGGCGCCTCGCTGATGCGCCCCGGCATCCAGCGCCTGCAGCAGGATGCCCGCGAGCGGCGCTTCGACATCGTGATCTCGGAGGCGCTCGACCGGCTCAGCCGCAACCAGGCCGATATCGCGGCGCTCTACCAGAACCTCACTTTCGCCGGCGTGGCCATCGAGACCCTGGCCGAGGGCCGCATCGACGAGATGCATATCGGCCTCAAGGGCACGATGAACGCGCTGTTCCTGAAGGACCTGGCGGCCAAGACCCGCCGGGGCCTGCGCGGCCGCGTCGAGGCCGGAAAGTCCGGCGGCGGCAATGCCTTCGGCTATACGGTGCTGCGCCATATGGGCGAGGACGGCGAGATCAGGCGCGGCGACCGACAGATCCATGAAGACGAAGCCGCCACCGTGCGCCGCATCTTCCATGCCTATGCCGATGGGATGTCGCCGAACCGCATCGCCGACCAGTTGAATCGCGAAGGTATCCCCGGTCCCCGCGCAGGCAAGTGGGACAAATCCACCATTCACGGCAATCCCAAACGCGGCACCGGCGTGCTCAACAACGAGATCTATATCGGGCGTTTGGTCTGGAACCGGCAGTCTTTCGTGAAGGACCCCGCCACCGGCAAGCGCCAGGCCCGCCCGAACCCGCAATCCGAATGGATCGTCACCGAGGTGCCGGAACTGAGGATCATCGACCAGGCCCTCTGGGACCGGGTCAAGACCCGCCAGGAGGGCCGCAAGATCGAACAGACCGACAAGGAAGCCTGGGAACGGCGCAAGCCGCGCTTCCTGCTCACCGGGCTGGTCAAATGCGGCTGCTGTGGCGGTGGTTTCTCGACCATCGGCAAGGACCGCTTCGGCTGCTCGAACTCGCGCAACAAGGGCACCTCGGTCTGCACCAACCGCACCGGCATCACCCGCCAGGAGCTGGAGGGCCGGATCCTGGCGATCCTCTCCCAGCAGCTGATGGACCCGGAACTGGTGAAGGTCTTCGCCGAGGAATATATCGCCGAGCGCAACCGCCTGGCCGCCAGCCATGTCGACGACCGGGCGGTCAAGGAGAAGGAACTGACAAAACTCATCAAGGAACAGGATGCGCTGGTGAACGCGCTCCTCTCCGGCCTGCCGCCCGAGCGGATCAAGGCGAAGATGGAGCAGCTGGAGACCCGCCAGAAGCAGATCGAGAAAGACCTCGCCACCGCCCCTGCCGCGAACGCGACCCTGCGGATCCACCCGAAGATGGCCGACACCTGGCAGGAACGCATCCGGGCGCTGATCGCCGCCCTTTCCGAACCTGAAAGGGAGGGCGAGGCGCGCGAGGCGATCCGGGACCTGATCGAGAAGATCGTGGCGACGCCGGTGCCGACCAAGGGCAAGCGGATGAGCCTCGAGCTGACGCTTCACGGCGATCTGGCAGGGATTCTGGCGCTGAGTCTGAATGCGGACCAGTTGTCCGGACAGCAAAAAACCTCCTGCGAACAGGAGGTTGTGCAAAGTGCAGGATTTCTGGTTGCGGGGGCAGGATTTGAACCTGCGGCCTTCAGGTTATGAGCCTGACGAGCTACCGGGCTGCTCTACCCCGCGGCAGGGCATGTTCTGTCGTTGATCGTTTTGAGGGATGTATCGCTTCTTTTCAGGTCTGGCGGTGACCTACTCTCCCACGTCTTTTGACGCAGTACCATTGGCGCGACGGCACTTAACGGCCGAGTTCGGGATGGGATCGGGTGTTTTGCTCGTGCTTTGGCCACCAGACCGGAAAAGAAGCGATCGGCGTTTCCCGTTTGGGAAGTGTTGTCCAAGGATGCTTTTGGAAGCGAGACAGGTCTGTCTTCTTCCGGATCAAATCAAGCCAATCGAGCCATTAGTACCGGTCAACTGAACGCATTGCTGCGCTTACATCTCCGGCCTATCGACGTGGTGGTCTTCCACGGCTCTCAAGGGATACCTTGTTTTGAGGGGGGCTTCACGCTTAGATGCCTTCAGCGTTTATCCTGTCCGTTCATAGCTACCCAGCACTGCCGTTGGCACGACAACTGGTCCACCAGTGGAACGTTCACCCCGGTCCTCTCGTACTAGGGGCAACTCCTCTCAAGTATCCTACACCCACGGCAGATAGGGACCGAACTGTCTCACGACGTTCTAAACCCAGCTCACGTACCTCTTTAAACGGCGAACAGCCGTACCCTTGGGACCTGCTCCAGCCCCAGGATGAGATGAGCCGACATCGAGGTGCCAAACGATGCCGTCGATATGGACTCTTGGGCATCATCAGCCTGTTATCCCCAGCGTACCTTTTATCCGTTGAGCGATGGCCCTTCCACTCGGGACCACCGGATCACTATG